>NZ_AUAM01000019.1 GCF_000428725.1 Psychromonas aquimarina ATCC BAA-1526 | reverse complement strand
CAGCTTATTATTCTTCACTTAAATAAATGTACAGTACATTTATGAGCGGTATTTCCACTGATAGTGTTTTTTGAGTTAGCTAATTCTATCTCTGACTTTATTCTGCTGCGCAGAGACAAAAACGGCCTCTAAAAAGAGGCCGTTTTATTCTTAGTTAATTGGCTGGAGAGCTGGTTAACTGAAGTCTTTAATTACAGATCGTCTGAGTGCTCAGATAGGCTTTCTTTGTTAACGCAGCTGCAGCACCTTCTGTAGAATCATCCATAGCCGTTTTATCTGCAGCTCATCCAAACCTACAGCAGGTACAAAAACGACCTCGATAAAGAGGCCGTTTTATTCTTAGTTAATTGGCTGGAGAGCTGGTTAACTGAAGTCTTTAATTACAGATCGTCTGAATGCTCAGATAAGTACTTCGCAACACCTTCTGTAGAAGCGTCCATAGCGGCTTTATCTTTAGCCCATTGTGCAGGACAAACTTCACCGTGTTCTTCATGGAACTGCAGTGCATCTACCATGCGCAGCATTTCATCAATATTACGGCCAAGCGGAAGATCGTTTACTACCTGATGGCGAACGACACCATTTTTGTCGATTAAGAATGAACCACGTAGTGCAACACCCGCTTCTTCCAGTTCAACATCGTATGCTTTACAGATTTCGTGTTTAACATCAGCAACAAGCGGGTATTGAACTGCACCAATACCACCATCGTTGATAGCTGTGTTGCGCCATGCGTTATGTGAGAACTGTGAATCAATTGAGATACCGATAACTTCAACACCGCGCGCCTGGAAATCACCAAAACGTTTGTCGAATGCGATTAACTCTGAAGGGCATACAAAAGTAAAATCAAGAGGGTAGAAAAAGATAACCGCTTCTTTACCTTGAGTGAACTCTTTAAGGTTAAAGCTGTCTACGATTTCGCCATTACCTAGTACTGCCGCTGCAGTAAAGTCAGGAGCTTGCTTGCCTACTAATACCATGAGATTTTCCTCTTAAATAAGAATAAGTTAATAACACTGTGGTCTGCTATTTTATGTTTATAGCATGCGGGAAATTATAGACAGAATCGAATTGTTTATACCAATTAAATTGATAGTTTTTATCTATTGCGACAGGCTGGAGATGAAAATAAAGGGTGACAGGGCTGTCACCCGTAATTATTAGTTAAGGATTGCGGCCGAATTTAGAAAAGTCAGGCTTACGCTTTTCATTAAATGCGTTGCGGCCTTCCTGGCCCTCTTCGCTCATATAAAACAGCATAGTGGCATTACCGGCTAATTCCTGCAGGCCGGCTTGTCCGTCACAGTCTGCATTAAGGGCCGCTTTTAAGCAGCGCAGAGCCATCGGGCTGTTCTGCAGAATTTCACGACACCATTTTACCGTCTCTTTTTCTAAATTAGCCAGCGCCACAACAGTATTAACCAGTCCCATATCAACGGCTTCCTGTGCATCATACATGCGGCATAAAAACCAGATTTCGCGTGCTTTTTTCTGACCGACAATACGCGCCATATAACTTGCACCCCAGCCGCCGTCAAAGGAGCCCACTTTAGGTCCTGTCTGGCCGAACTGAGCATTCTCCGCTGCTATGGTTAAGTCACACATCATATGCAGAACATGACCGCCGCCCACGGCGTAACCGGCAACCATAGCCACTACAGGTTTAGGGCAGGTACGAATCTGGCGCTGGAAATCTAAGACGTTAAGGTGATGTCCGCCGCTTTCATCTTTATAGCCGGAATCACCGCGAACACTTTGATCGCCGCCGGAGCAAAATGCTAAATCTCCTGCACCGGTAAGAATAATGACACCGATTTTATCGTCATAACGAGCGTCATGCAGTGCCTGAATCATTTCATTAACGGTCTGCGGACGAAAGGCGTTTCTAACCTGCGGGCGGTTAATGGTGATTTTGGCAATGCCTTCTGCTTTATCATAAATAATATCAGTAAAGTTTAATTCACTTTTCTGCCAGGTAATCGGCGCGTAAAAATCTAAGTCAGCCATCTGATTCTCTTCTTATTATTAGTAGGTGTATTGTTAAAAAGTTATTCACTAAAGTGCTGCTGAATAAACTGTGCGTATTGTAACGGGTCCTGCTGATGAAGGTTATGACCTAAACCAAAAAATTCTGTTACCTGAATATTCGCGGCGCTAAAGCGAGTGCTTAACTGTTTAAATTTTTTATCCTTTTCACCAAAACAGTAATAGACCGGCAGGCCGCAGCTGAGCATAAACGGCAGTGCATCGCTCTGTTTAGCGAGACTGGTTGAAAGGAGCATATTTGCTAAGCAGACGCCGTAATTATGACTGCGTTTCTCAATCACTCTGTCTTTCTGCTCCGTTGAAAGGTCACTAAAAATATCCTGTTCATACCACTCATATAAGCTGTCACTAACACTTTGTGTAGCGAAACGCTTTGCCCACTGCAGGTCATGCTTATAACGAAGTTCTTTTTCACTGCCGCTTATTAATCCGCTATGGCAGGACTCTAGAAGCAGGCCTTGGATTCTTGTATCGTTCTGGGTGCGGGCATAATCAAGTGCAATTCTTCCGCCAAGCGAATAACCGATCAAGACATATTTCTGCAGCTGCAGATCATCCAGTGCATTTTTAATTAAACGGTGACAGCTTGCAAATCCTCCCTGCAGAGGACTTACTGTGGTAACCGAGTGGCCGTGTCCAGGCAGATCCAGGCTGATACAATAAAAGTTGTTTTTCAGCTGTTCGATGGTTTCAAACCAGTCCTGGTGACTGCCTAGAAAACCATGTAAAAAAACTAAAGCCGGATGAGCCGGGTTACCCTGGGTCTGACTAAAAAGTGGCATTTTTTATCTGCTCTTTAAGTGTTTCAAGTTGACTGTTAGTCTGGTTGTTTTCGACACAAATCTCAATTAAAGAGACCGAGTTTTGTAAAGCTTTCTGGTAATTCTGTTCAAATTCATCAAGTTTAGCAGGTTTATAATAATCGATAGAAAACTGCCTGCAGCTGTCTGCAAAGTTTAGACCGTGTGGAAGCTGGTAATAGTCCTGTTTTTGAGCTTCTGGTACGGCTAAAAGATTAAAGATTGCGCCGCCGTCGTTGTTGATAACAATAATAATAACGGGCTGCTTGAGCTGTTTTAATAATGCTAAAGAATTTAAATCATAGAGAAAGGAGGTGTCTCCTATTAACAGGGTGGTGACTTTACTGCTGCCTTTACTGACACCCGCCGTGGTTGCCGTCAGGCCGTCAATACCGCTTGCCCCGCGGTTAGTGAAGACCTGAGAGCGGTTTTTTTTCATAAACATGTCTGCGATCCGCACCGGCATGCTGTTGCCGATAAAAAATGGTTTATCAGCAGGCAGTAAATTATCTAAGCTGTGAACAACGGAAATCTCAGAGAGACAATTATTGTTGAAAAACGGGGTTAGGATCTGTTTTGATATCTGCTGATTATATTCTTTAAGTCTAATTAACCAGTTTTTTTCTATTTGCGGAAGCTGTTTCTTTTGTTCCTGAATCCATTCACCGGCATTCATTGTAAAGCGTTTATTTACGCGGTGGTTCGGATCAATACGGCGACAGCCTTCTTTGACCAGCCAGTACTCTCCGGCAAACTGCTCTATAAACCGGCTTAAGCGTTTTGAGATAAGCTGATCACCAAACTGCAGGATGATATCAGCCTGCTGCAGTTCTTTTTGGAAAGATGCATCCTGAAGTAACAGATCATAATAACAAATGTTGTTTTTACTGCCGCTCAGCGATGACTGAATATCGGCAAACATCGGGTAGTTAAAATCCTGTGCAAACTGTGCAGTTTGTAACGCCTGAGTTTTATCATTTAAGCGTCCGGCAATTATTAATACCTTTTTATCTGCCAGCGAAGCTTCAAAATTCACTCTGCTGCTCTGTTTGTGAATATAGCTGCTGAAAGGCTGCTCTGCATTTAACCACTGAGCCAGAGGGGATAAATAGTCCTGGTAGTTGATAATATTATTATCCGGATATAAAGGCTCACAAAAAGCAAGATTAAAATGGATCGGCGCCGGCTGCTCTTTCTGCTTAGCCAGACCTTGATCAATGGTTGTTAGCAGATAGCTCGGTTTAATCTGCTCTGTCGGACTGGGGATTTGTGCAAAAAAGCTCGGGTAATCAGAAAACAGGCCATGCTGATTGATTGCCTGGTTAGCCCCGCAGTTAATTAACTGCGGCGGTCTGTCTGCTGATAGTATAATTAACGGCACTTCACTCTGCTTCGCTTCAATAACTGCGGAATATAGATTAGCGGCCGCGGTTCCTGAAGTGGTGATGATAACCACAGGTTTATGAGAGGCTAAACTAATGCCTAAGGCTAGAAATCCTAAACCGCGTTCATCAAAATGTATATGGCTGACGGCTTTTTTATGATTGGCAGCCGCCAGAGTTAACGGTGTTGAACGGGAGCCCGGTGCAATGCAGAAATCAGTAATACCGTTACGTACCAGCTCTTCAATAATAAGTGCCGCCCATAACAGGTTAATATTTGAATATTGCTCTGTAAACTTGGAATCTTTATTAAATGATTCTCTCATGCTTATAAAATCCTCAGGCAGATAAAATATTTAAGATGGTATTTATTTTGTTATCTAACTCCTGCCACTCCTGACTTGCGATAGAGCCGGTTACAATGCCTGCACCGGCAAATAACTTTATATGGTCGCCGGCAATCAGGGCGGTGCGGATAGCTACGCTGAAATCACTTTTCTGCTTGCTGATATACCCGACCGCTCCGGCATACCAGCCGCGCAGGTAGGGTTCTTTATCATTGATAAACTGTAAGGCGGGCAGCTTAGGTGAGCCGCCTACAGCAGGAGTGGGGTGAAGCTTATATAATAAGTCCGCGTCGCTGGTATCAGCATCTAATGCCGCATTTATCGGTACACATAAATGCTGTACATGCTGCAGCTGCATTACGTGCGGTTCTTCGCAGCTGACCTGTGCTTTTAAGCGTTTAAGGTTGGCGATAATAAACTCCTGCACCAGGTAGTTTTCACGATCTATTTTTTTATCGCTTAACAGACTCTGCAATAATATGCTGTCTTCTCTGTCATTACGCCCGCGGTTAACCGTGCCGGCCAGTGCTTCGGTTTTAAGTTGATTATTTTCTCGTGAGAAGAGGCGCTCCGGCGAGCAGCCGATAAAGGCATGTTTTTCGGAAAACTGAAAGCTGAAATGAAAACTGTTCGGGTTAGCGCTCTGCCAGCAGCTGAGCAGATCCCAGTGGTTAACAGCTTGTTCGCAAATCAGCTCAGTTTGACGAGATAATACCACTTTAGGTAATAACGCTTTATATTCAATGGCTAAATCAACCAGCTCGGCCCATTGTGTCTGATCGGGCAGATCACTGCGGGAAATTATATGGTTATTAACACTGTTAATGGGAAGCGGTTTCTGCAGCCGCTTGACCAGCGCGATTGTTTCTTCAATATTGTTCTGACCGTTAAAGTGACAGGTCAAAGTAAGGCTTTCTTTATGCCGCTTAAATTCCAGTGCTGGACGGATAAAACGTACTGCCGGGAAATCATGCCACTGCTGACCATGCTGCTGAAAGGCGAGGCCGCCAAAATAGCGGGCCTGATCTTCAGGTAATGGAATACTGTCTCTTTCATCTATGCAGCCGAAGCAGGCTATTGTCTCCTGCTGTTCTTTGTCCTGCCAGTAAATAGTAGGAAAAATAGGAACATCGGCGGCTGACTGACCTTTTAATAAACTTAATAAATTCAAGGCGGAAAGTGAAATATCGAGATTGAACCTTGGTTTGTTACCTTGCTTTTCTGCAAACTGTTGTAATTGCTCGGTAATAAAATTAATCATCGATTTATAAATAGGTTTTGTTACAGGCATAGGCTGCTTATATATTTATAGATTTAGGTTTGTTAATGTAACGCGAAAATAACCTTATTCCTAGTGGAATAGACAATCAATCATTGTTTAGGATTTTACGTGAATCAAATTAAAGTTTGGATAAGCGCCATGCGTTTACGCACATTACCGCTGGCGGCCTCTTCGATTATTTTAGGTGCAGGCTTAGCTGTTCAGGCACAAATATTTGATCTGCTGATTTTTGTATTATCACTTATCACCGCTTTGTTATTACAAATATTATCTAACCTTGCTAATGACTATGGAGATGCAGTCAGTGGTGCAGATAATAAAAAGCGTGTCGGACCTAAGCGTTCCATGCAGACGGGACTGATCAGCCGTTCGAGTATGAAAAAAGCGATTATTGCAGTAACTGTTTTATGCTTTATCTCAGGTTTCAGTTTACTGGCAGCCGCATTAGGCTCGGATCTGCACAGCTGGCTGCTGTTTTTACTGTTTGGTGTGCTCTCTGTTGCCGCCGCCATTACCTATACCATGGGCAGGCTGCCCTATGGTTATCGGGCAATGGGGGATCTGGCGGTATTTATCTTTTTTGGTTTATTAGGGGTTGCAGGCAGTTATTACCTTTATGCTTTGACCTTTAACTGGTGGTTATTATTACCGGCATGCAGTGTCGGTATGTTATCGGTCGCGGTTTTAAATATTAATAACATCCGTGATATGTATACGGATAAAGACTCCAACAAAACCACGCTGGTGGTTATATGGGGAAGGAAAGCCGCTTTTAAATATCATCTGTTCCTGGTTTTGTGTGCACCTTTATTAGCTGCGGGTTATCTGTTCAATATTGAAAATGTGCAGATCTGGCAGTTTATGTTTCTGCTGACCTTAAGTCCGCTGATTAAAAGCTGCCTCTCTTTATATGAAGCGGTTTTCAAAGATCTTCGTGATGGAGAGCTGTTTAATCGCGAGTTAAAAAATACCGCTTTAAGTACTTTTGTCTTTTGTATCTTATTTGCTCTGGTATTAATTCCCGCTAATTAAGAGTAAATTTTCTATTGTAAAAATGATTTGAGCAGGAGATTTCGGCAATATTTTGCGCTTAAGCGGTCGATAATTGATGTTTTTTTAAAAATCAATCGAAATAATGGTGAAAAAAGCGACATATTTTCTATTTATTGTTAATTCTGTGTTCTGTTTAACGGTAAAAATTGTATAATGCGCCGGGAATATTGATTTCAATTTTTTACATACAGAGTATAAAAAATGACAGATTTAACTAAATACAGAAATATTGGTATTTTCGCGCACGTTGATGCGGGTAAAACCACAACTACAGAGCGTATCCTGAAACTTACTGGTCAGATCCACAAAACTGGTGAAGTACATGACGGCGAATCTACAACTGACTTCATGGAACAGGAAGCTGAGCGCGGTATTACTATCCAGTCTGCTGCTGTAACTTGTTTCTGGGATAACCACCGTTTTAACGTTATCGATACTCCTGGACACGTTGACTTCACTGTTGAAGTTTACCGTTCTCTTAAAGTACTTGACGGCGGTATCGGTGTATTCTGTGGTTCTGGTGGTGTTGAGCCTCAGTCAGAAACTAACTGGCGTTACGCGAATGACTCAGAAGTTGCACGTATTATCTTCGTAAACAAATTAGACCGTATGGGTGCTGATTTTTACCGCGTTGTTAAGCAGACTCAAGACGTACTAGCTGCTAACCCGCTAGTAATGGTTCTACCAATCGGTATTGAAGATGATTTCGTTGGTGTTGTTGACCTTCTAACTCGTAAAGCATACGTTTGGGACGAAACAGGTCTTCCAGAAAACTATAAAGTTGAAGATGTTCCTGCGGACATGGTTGATAAAGTTGAAGAATACCGTGAAATGCTGCTTGATACTGCTCTAGAGCAGGATGATGATCTATTAGAAGCTTACATGGAAGGCGAAGAGCCGTCTATGGAAGATATCAAACGTTGTATCCGTAAAGGTACACGTACAATGGACTTCTTCCCGACTTACTGTGGTTCTGCATTCAAAAACAAAGGTATCCAACTTATCCTTGATGCTGTTGTTGATTACCTGCCTTGTCCTACAGATGTTGATCCGCAGCCTCTTACAGATGAAGAAGGTGAACCAACTGGCCGTGTAGCAACTGTTGATGCTGAAGAATCTCTTAAAGCGTTAGCATTCAAAATCACAGATGACCGTTTCGGTTCATTGACTTTCGTTCGTATCTACTCTGGTACACTTAAGAAAGGTGATACGATCATGAACGCGGCTACAGGTAAAACTGAGCGTGTCGGCCGTATGTGTGAAATGCAGGCAGATGACCGTAACGAGCTTACTTCAGCACAAGCGGGTGATATCATCGCTATCGTTGGTATGAAGACTAACGTTCAAACTGGTCACACATTATGTGATCCAAAAGATCCAATCATCCTGGAAGCAATGGTATTCCCTGAGCCGGTAATCTCTATCTCTGTTCAACCAAAAGATAAAGGTTCAACTGAGAAAATGGGTATTGCGATTGGTAAAATGGTTGCAGAAGATCCGACTTTCCGTGTTGAAACGGATGAAGATTCAGGTGAAACAATCCTGTCTGGTATGGGTGAACTTCACTTAGATATCAAAGTAGATATTCTAAAACGTACTTACGGTGTTGACCTAGTTGTTGGTGAACCTCAAGTTGCTTACCGTGAAACAATCACGCAGGAAATTGAAGATTCTTACACACATAAGAAACAGTCTGGTGGTTCTGGTCAGTTCGGTAAAATTGATTACCGTATCAAGCCTGGTGAACCAGGTACTGGTTTTGCATTCACATCAACAGTTGTTGGTGGTAACGTACCGAAAGAATTCTTCCCGGCTATCGAGAAAGGTTTTGCGGGCATGATGGATACTGGTGTACTAGCTGGTTTCCCTGTACTTGACGTTGAAATCGAACTTTACGATGGTGGTTTCCACGCCGTGGATTCATCTGCAGTAGCATTTGAATTAGCAGCACGTGGTGCATTCCGTCAGTCTATCCCTAAAGCGGGTGCGCAGCTTCTTGAGCCTATCATGTCTGTAGACGTGTTCACTCCAGATGATCACGTTGGTGATGTTATCGGTGACCTTAACCGTCGTCGTGGTATGATCGCAGGTCAGGAAGCTGGTGCTACTGGTGTTCGTATTAAAGCTGACGTACCTCTTTCAGAAATGTTCGGTTACATCGGTTCTCTACGTACAATGACTTCAGGCCGTGGTCAGTTCTCTATGGAGTTCAAAAACTACATGCCTTGTCCTAACTCAGTAGCAGAAGCTGTTATCGAGAAAGTTAAAGCTGAAAAAGCTGCTGCTAAGAAATAATTTCTTTTAAATAAGAAGCTATTTTAAAGTTGTTAAGCCCTGGTAATGAAAGTTATCAGGGTTTTTTTATGCCTGATTCTCAGACAGCATGCCTTGTCTCTATGCCCAAAGAAAGGCGCAGCATAAGCTGTTGCCGAGAAAGTTAAAGCTGAAAAAGCTGCTGCTAAGAAATAATTTCTTTTAAATAAGAAGCTATTTTAAAGTTGTTAAACCCTGGTAATGAAAGTTATCAGGGTTTTTTATGTCTTAATTTTAGGGCCGTGGTTAGTTCTTCATGGAGTCCAAAAACTACATGCCTGTCGCTATGTTTCAAAGCATGCTGAAGCAGAAGTTGTTATCGCACTGTTAACTGAGTATTTGTTAGGCGCAGGCTGAACTTCATAAAAAATGCTAATTGTTCTATTTGATTTTAAAGTTTTTTCTTCTATACTGCCTGCTTCTTGTCGGAGCGCCCTAGGGCTGAGACCACTGATATAAATAAAACAGTTTATATCTTGATGTGGAATCCGTGGAACCTGATTGGGTTAATACCTGCGAAGGGAACAAGCATAAAGAAAACAGATCCGTTTTTTTTACTCTTTCCACTGAATTTTCGACAAGCACTCTTAAACACTCTTAAATAATTAAGGTAAAGAATGCTATGTCTAATCAAGTAAACTCAAATTTAAAAACCACCAGTCGTAAAGACTTATCCCGTAAAGAATGCCGCCAGGCCGCGCAGGATTATATCCAGAATTTAAATAATGAATCTTATCCGAATTCTGAAAAAATCTTTATCAATGGTGAAATTCACCCGATTAAAGTTGCGATGCGTCAGATTCATCAGGCCGATACCTTTGTCGGCGGAAGCTCCGATCACCCAGTTTTTGAAAAAAATGAGCCGATTCCGGTTTATGATGCATCAGGTCCCTATACTGATCCAAAAAGTGACATTGATGTGCATGTCGGATTAACAAAATTACGCGAAGCCTGGATCTCTGCCCGTGATGATGTTGAAACCTTAGCTAATGTAAGTTCTGATTTTGCTAAAGCACGTTTAGCTGATGAGACATTAGATGAACTGCGTTTTGCCGATTTACCCAAACCGCTGCGTGCTAAAAAAGGTAAATGTGTTACTCAGATGCACTATGCACGCCAGGGTATTATCACTCCGGAAATGGAATATGTTGCAATTCGGGAAAACATGGGACGTGACCGTGTAAAATGTGAAGCGTTACATTTTCAGCATCCTGGTCATAGTTTTGGTGCAGATCTGCAGGAGACAATTACCCCTGAGTTTGTACGTAAAGAAGTTGCTGAAGGCCGAGCTATTATCCCGTCCAATATTAACCATCCTGAATTAGAGCCGATGATTATCGGGCGTAACTTCTTAGTGAAAGTAAATTCAAATATCGGTAATTCATCGGTGAGCTCTTCAATTGAAGAAGAGGTTGAGAAACTAGTATGGTCAACCCTGTGGGGAGGCGATACGGTAATGGATCTGTCCACTGGTCGTAATATTCATGAAACCCGAGAGTGGATCATGCGTAACTCGCCGGTGCCGATCGGTACTGTTCCAATTTATCAGGCTTTAGAAAAAGTTAACGGTGTGGCAGAAAACCTTACCTGGGAAGTGTTCCGCGATACGTTAATTGAGCAGGCTGAGCAGGGCGTGGATTACTTTACTATTCATGCTGGTGTACTGCTGCGTTTTGTACCTATGACTGCCAAGCGTGTCACCGGTATTGTTTCCCGCGGCGGCTCGATTATGGCGAAATGGTGTTTATCTCATCATAAAGAAAACTTTGCCTATGAGTACTTCCGTGAAATCTGTGAGATCTGTCAGCAGTACGATGTTGCGCTTTCTTTAGGTGACGGTTTACGCCCGGGGTCGATTGCAGATGCAAATGACCAGGCACAATATTCGGAACTAGAAATCTTAGGTCAGTTAACTAAAGTTGCCTGGGAATATGATGTACAGGTTATCATTGAGGGCCCGGGCCATATTCCAATGCAGATGATCAAAGAGAATATGGATAAGCAGCTTGAAGACTGTTTTGAAGCGCCTTTCTACACCCTGGGCCCGCTGACTACGGATATTGCGCCGGGTTATGACCATATTACTTCCGGTATCGGGGCTGCTCAGATCGGCTGGTACGGCTGCGCAATGTTATGTTACGTAACACCAAAAGAGCATTTAGGCCTGCCGAATAAAGATGATGTAAAAGTCGGTTTGATTACCTATAAACTTGCCGCTCATGCGGCTGATCTTGCAAAAGGACATCCCGGAGCACAGATCCGTGATAATGCCTTATCCAAAGCACGCTTTGAATTCCGCTGGGAAGATCAGTTTAATCTTGGATTGGATCCGGTCACTGCGCGTGAATACCATGATGAAACCCTGCCTCAGGAATCCGGTAAAGTTGCGCATTTCTGCTCCATGTGCGGGCCGAAATTCTGCTCTATGAAAATTACCCAGGATGTGCGTGCTTTTGCAGATAAATTAGACAGTGGTGAAATTTCTATTCAACTGCTGGATGAAACCGTTACTATGACTGCTGAGCAGGGTATGGCGGATAAAGCCGATGAATTTAATGCTTCTGGCGCTGAAATTTATCAGCCTCCGGTATTAGATAAGGTTTAATTTTCTGCTTGTTAGCTGTGTTTCATTTCCTGAAACACAGCTAAGCTACTGTATCCGAAAACATTAATATATTAAACAGTGCAGACTGTTCAAATCAGCAGGTAAAAAATGAGTAATATTGTCTGGACAATAGCCGGATCCGATTCGAGTGCCGGTGCAGGTATTCAAGCCGATCTTCATACTTTTAAAGCATTAGGTGCAGACGGATGCTGTGTTATCAGTGCTGTTACTGCGCAGAATTCACAGTCTGTGAGTTTAGTAGAAAGCGTTTCTGAACAGATGTTTAGTGAGCAGCTGCTGCGTTTAGCCGAAGATATGCCCGCCAAGGTTATCAAAATTGGTTTAATCGCCAGTATTAAACACGTACAGATCCTCGCTGAAAAACTAGCCGAGTTTAAACAAACCTGGACTAATCCTCCTTTTGTTATTTACGATCCGGTTGCCGTGGCATCAACGGGTGACAGTATGGTTGAAGAAGGTATAAATGAGGTCATAAAATCTGACCTACTGCCTTGTGTGGATTTGTTAACGCCGAATGCCAGTGAAGTACTTACTCTATCCGGCCATGCTTTAATCAGTGGTGAATCATTAAAAGGTGCCGCTGAAAAGCTTATCTCAATGGGCTGTAAAAGCGTGCTGATTAAAGGCGGGCATTTTCCGCTGGTGGATGAAATTGCGCTGGATTACTGGACCGATGGTAAACGTGAAATAGCCTTAAGCAGTGAACGTTTAACTAATGTACATACTCATGGTTCCGGCTGCACGTTAGCCAGTGCTCTTACCGCCGCCATGGCGCTGGATTATTTTATCGAAGATGCTTTAGTCATTGCCAAAGCCTATCTAAATCAAGGCTTAAAAGCATCAAAAGCGTTTGGCAAAGGCGAAGGTGCGGTTGCACATATCGGCTGGCCGAGCAATAAAGCAGACTTTCCAGAAGTTGTTCTGCCGGAGTCTAAAATTGGTTATGAATTAGATCTAACCGGTACTTTAGAGGCGGGACCGGGTTTTGCTTCTTGCGGTACGCAGCAGCTGGGACTATACCCAGTATTAGACAGTATTGCGTTAATTGAAAAAGTGTTAAAGGCGGGCGTAAAAACAGTGCAGCTGCGTATTAAAGATAAGCAGTCGGAGCAGGTTGAACAGCAGATAATTGATGCTGTGGCGTTAGGCAGAAAATATAATGCCCGCCTGTTTATTAATGATTACTGGGAGCTGGCGATTAAACATCAGGCCTATGGTGTGCATTTAGGTCAGGAAGATATGGATGTTGCGGATCTTGCTGTGATTGCCGATGCGGGTTTACGTTTAGGTCTGAGCACCCATGGTTATTATGAGATGCTGCGTGCTAAGCAGTTAAGGCCAAGTTATATTGCGCTCGGCCATATTTTTGCCACGCAGACCAAAGATATGCCGTCGGATCCGCAGGGATTAAGACGTTTAGCTAAATATGCGCAGCTGCTTGCAGGTACTGCAACTGTGGCGATTGGCGGTATTAACCTGGAGCGTGCGCCTGAAGTGTGGAAAACCGGGGTCGGCAGCATTGCTGTGGTAACAGCAATAACTTTGAGTGATGATCCCGAAACTGTGATTGATTCGTTTAATCAAGTGATGCAGTAGTTTTAAACTAACTGATTTATTAATCTTATTGAGGTGAAGCATGCTTACTGAATCGGAAATGTTACGTTACAGCCGTCATCTGTTATTAGAAGATGTTGGTGAGTTGGGGCAGAAAGATCTTAAAAACGGCAAAGTGCTGATTATTGGTATGGGCGGATTAGGCTCTCCGGCCGCTATGTATCTGGCAGGTGCAGGGGTCGGTTCACTGGTTTTATGTGATTTTGACTGCCTGGAAGTGAGTAACCTGCAGCGCCAGATCGGTTATCAGACCGGTGATATCGGCGGCGATAAAGTTGAGCTGATGAAACATCGTCTGGAAATGATTAACCCGGAAATTCGGGTGCGCAGTATTAATCAGGAGATGGCAGAAGATCAGCTTCTGATGGAGCTGATGATGGTCAATCTGGTGCTGGACTGCACAGACAATATGGCGAGTCGTCAGATGATCAATGCAGCTTGTGTAAAAGCAAAAGTACCGCTGATTGTCGGTGCCGCCATTCGTTTAGAAGGGCAGTTAATGTTTTTTGATCATCGCCAGGCTGATTCTGCCTGTTACCACTGTTTATTTCCTAACAGTGACGAGCAGGCTCTTAACTGCAGTAATTCAGGCGTACTGGGGCCCGTAGTTGGTACGATCGGCACTATGCAGGCGCTTGAAGCGATTAAACATCTTGTCGGGTTACCCTCAGGTGTAAAAAATAAACTCAAGCTGTTTGATGGTAAAACGCTTGACTGGCAGACTTTTGCCGTCAAAAAAGATTCTGAATGCAGCGTGTGCGGGAAAAACAGATGAATATATTTGTAAATGAACAAGCCTTAGAGGTTGCACCAGACTGTAATATTGAGGAGCTGCTGGAAGTGCTGGATAAACCATTACAAGGCACAGCTGTTGCAGTTAACCAGAATATTTTAAGCCGCTCATTATGGGGGGATTATTTTTTACAGGAGGGGGACCAGATATCCCTTTTCCAGGCAATAGCAGGGGGCTGATTATGTTATTTAATGAAATGGTCGATAATGACCAGCTGGTGATTGCGGATAAAACCTTCACTTCGCGTCTGTTCACCGGGACAGGTAAATTTAACGATCAGCAGACCATGGTTGATGCACTGCAGGCTTCGCAGTCGGAATTAGTCACTATGGCGTTAAAACGTGTTGATATGCAGCACAAAGATGATGATATTCTTGCTCCGCTGATTAAGAACGGCATGAATTTACTGCCTAATACCTCCGGAGCGCGTAATGCCAAAGAAGCTGTTTTTGCCGCCCGGCTGGCACGGGAGGCACTGCAGACAAACTGGGTTAAGTTAGAAATTCATCCGGATCCTAAATATCTGCTGCCGGATCCGATAGAAACGCTGCAGGCCGCTGAAACCTTAGCAAATGATGGTTTTGTGGTTTTACCCTATGTACATGCCGATCCGGTTTTATGTAAACATTTAGAGTCTGCCGGCTGTGCCGCCGTGATGCCTTTAGGTGCGCCGATAGGTTCAAATAAAGGACTAAAAACCATGGAGTTTTTAGAAATTATTATTGAGCAGGCTAATCTGCCGGTGATTGTTGATGCTGGAATAGGCAGTCCTTCCCATGCTGCCTTAGCCATGGAAATGGGCGCCGATGCGGTACTGGTAAATACTGCGATGGCAGTGGCCGCCAACCCGGTTGCTATGAGTGAAGCATTTGCTAAAGCGGTCCAGGCTGGACGGCAGGCTTATCTTTCCGGTTTAGCCGGGCAGGTAAACCATGCTGTTGCATCAAGTCCGCTGACGGCTTTTTTAGAAGCGGAATAATAGAATGACCTTTAGCGAGCAGATAAAAAACTATCAGTGGGACGATATTCGTCTTTCTATATATAGTAAGAATGCAGAGCATGTTAAGCGGGCTTTATCTAAATCGCGTTTAGATTTAGAAGACTTTAAAGCATTAATTTCACCGGCTGCTGAGCCCTTTTTAGAGCAGATGGCTTTGAAATCTCAGCGTCTCACCCAGCAGCGTTTTGGTAAAACCCAGCAGTTTTATATCCCGCTGTATCTGTCGAATATGTGCAGTAATATCTGCACCTATTGCGGTTTTTCAATGCACAATGCTATTCGCCGTACCACCTTAGATATGCAGCAGATTGAAGATGAGTGTCTGGCCATAAAAAAAATGGGCTTTGAGCATATTTTATTAGTGACGGGCGAATCTGAACGTAAGGTCGGTGTTGAATATTTCAAGCAGGCTTTACCTGTTATTAAAAAGCATTTTTCTCATATCACCATCGAAGTACAGCCCCTTGAGCAGAATGAATATGAAGTGTTAATTGATTATGGTGTTGATTCGGTTCTGGTCTATCAGGAAACTTATAATTCAGTTACCTATGCAGAGCATCACCTTAAAGGTAAAAAATCTGACTTTATCTATCGCCTCGATACACATGACCGGCTTGGCAAAGCGGGCATTCATAAAATGGGGCTTGGCTGTTTAATCGGTTTGGAAGAGTGGCGCACCGATTGTTTTTATGTGGCGGCCCATCTTAGTTATCTTGAGAAAAAATACTGGCAGAGCCGTTATACGATTTCATTTCCGCGTCTGCGCCCCTGTGAAGGTGGTATGGAAATAAAGTCTGAAATGAATGATAAGCAGCTGGTGCAGCTTATTTGTGCTTATCGTTTATTCAATCCTGAAGTAGAGCTGTCGCTTTCTACACGTGAATCAGAGCATTTTAGAAATCATGTGTTACCGTTAGGTATTACCACATTAAGTGCGGGTTCCAGTACTCAGCCGGGCGGTTATGCACAGCAGGCTGAAAAAGCCCTTGAACAGTTTGAAATTTCTGATGACAGATCCCCCGCGCAGATGGCAGAATTGGTGAAAGCGCAGGGTTATGAAGTGGTCTGGAAAGACTGGGATCATAGTTTAACTGCAAAATAATTGAGAAGAGAAGTTGATATGACTGACCACGAGTTTGAAGAAGAGCAGGAAATTTACGCTACCTTGGTAGAAATAAAGCAGGAACCGACTGAATTATATAAGATATTAAAATTCGAAAGCCTGGTTTCCGGCGGCGGAGAAGCGAAGCAGGTGATCGCGGAAGGTTATGTTTTTGTTAATGGTCAGGTTGAAACTCAAAAGCGCAAAAAAGTGTATGCAGGGGATCTGATCAGCTTTAATGATCAGCATTATCAAATCGCTTTAAAAGGTGAAACTGCAGATTATGAGTTTGTTGAGCAGGAAGATCGTGTCGAAACCTCTTATCTGGCGACGCAGACCGCTGCCGAAAAAACGCAAAAGAAATCTGAAAAACAGCATAAAGTAAAGAAAGCCCGTAAACCGATTAGTTTTTAATCTATACCCATTTCAAATAAAGCACTTCGATTATTCCTTTCTAACTCGCTGAAGTGCTTAAACTGTTTTCAACTCTGATATGAATATGTTTAAATCAGCCAATGAAACTCTATCGCCCATTTAACCCATGTGGTTTGACGGCTCTCTATTATTAAATCTGTATACAGATATTTTTAAGGTGTAAACAATGAAAAAATTTATTGCTGTAAGTTTACTGCTGCTGGGCAGTTCTAATATATGGGCAGATTCACTGACAATATCTAAAGAATTTGAATTTATTGCCGTGAATGGTAAGGAGGTATCAAGCTCGCTGTTTAATAAAATAAATAAGGTGACCCTGCCCGTTGGTCTGCAGAAAGTGGCGATACAATACAAAGAGACTGTGAGAGATGACGTAGGCAACGGATTTACGCCGGTTAAGTCCTCGCCTATTATAGTTTCTCTGCAGGTAACCACCGGCGGCCAGTACCAGCTTTCCTCAGCAGAAAAAATAACTTCTCTTAGCAAAGCTAAGGCCTTTGCTAAATCCCCTGAGGTTAAAGTTACAGATCAGCATGGTAAGCTCGCTTCTTATTCTCAGAAGTTATCTGTTGAAGTTGATCGCGGTGTGATCGGTAATATGATTGATAAACATGACAGCGAGGTAAAAGGGCGGGCGCTAAAGGAAACCAGTGCATTAACGGGCAAGCCGAATACAGCAGAAGAAAAGCTTTATTATTGGTGGAATGAAGCCGATGACGAAACCAGAAAGCAGTTTGCAGACTGGGCGAACAAGCAGATCCAGTAATCTCTTAATTTATTATCAAATCCTCATAAAGGCCATTTTATGCAGAAATGGCCTTTAAAGTAACCGCAACTCTTTGTTTTCATCATCGAGAATATTTAATTTTTATAAATAATTGACTTGTTTTATGTTTTAATGTCGTTTTGATTTTGTTAGTGTTCTACCCATTGACAAACAATGTCCAATAAAGTTCAAATTAATTAAATTATTCCACTGACTTAAGAGAATTGATTATGAAAAAAACACTATTAGCTGTTGCAGTACCAGCTGCTTTATTTGCAAATGCAGTATCTGCTGTTGAACTATACAACGATGAAGTAAATACTTTTGCTGTTGGTGGACACGTATCTGCTGGTCTAGCAGGATCTGAAGAAGGTGATACTGAAGTAAACTCAGTCTCTCCACGTATTAATATCGAAGCAACTCGTGACCTTGGCAACGGTTTTGTTGTTGATGCAAAAGCAGAGTGGGCTTTGGATATGCTGGATGGTGGTGATAACTCATTTACTACTCGTCTTGGTTACCTTGGCCTGACACATGAAGCTTACGGTCGTACAGTTGTTGGTACTCAGTGGGCGCCGTATTACGATGTAGCCGGCGTAGCGGATTTACCAATCGCTTTTGCAAATGAATTCTTATACACAGATCACGGCAATATCGGTACAGGCCGTGCTGATAAGATGGTTAGCTACCGCAACGGTGTAGACTTTGGTGATTCTGGTGCTTTAAGTATTGGTCTAGGCTGGCAGGGGGCTCATAGTGATACTGTTGGTTCAATCACATCATACGGTGAGCGTGCACAGATCGCATTAAGCTATAAAGTAATGGACTTCTCCCTAAACTATGCTTATAACACAGGTCATGTTACTTTTTCTGGTAAACAGGAAGATGCAACAGCTCAAGTTATTTCAGCATCTTACGGTAGTTACGGTAAAGGTTTATACATTGCCGGTGTTTATGCACAGAATGAATTTATTGGTGATTTCGAGAAAACTAATAACTACGAATTCCTTGCCGCTTATGCGCTTGCAAACAGCTTAAACTTCAGTGTTAACTTTGAAGAAGTTGAAAATGACAAATTAAACAAGACAGTTAGCAGCACATCTGCCCTGCAGGTTGAGTACAACTTCCTGTCAAACGTTGTTGGCTACGCTGGTTACCAGTTTGATCTAGGCGGTGACGGTATTTACGATACGAAGAAAGATGATATGTGGATGTTCGGCGGCCGTGTATACTTCTAAGAATTACTTAAGTTAATTAAGTAAACACTAAAAGCTCCTGCATTTGCCGGAGCTTTTTTGTATCTGGCGTATTTTTATAGATTATCTTTGTAGTAGTGGTAAAAGCGCATTACTTTTGCTACATAGTTTTGTGTTTCAGGGTAGGGCGGAATTTGCCGATTGTAACGTCTTACCGTCCCTTCTCCTGCATTATAAGCAGCTAAGGCTAGTTTCTTACTTTTAAACTCTTTCAGCAGTTTATTTAAATAAAGCGCACCTGCATGAATGCTCTGTTTAGGGTCAAAGGGATCATCAACACCAAAGCGTTTAGCTGTGACCGGCATCAGCTGCATTAACCCTTTTGCTCCCGCTGTGGAGACTGCCTTACGCTGATAACTTGATTCTGCAGTGATCACTGCGTGAATAAATTCCGGTTCTAAATTATATTTACCGGCTGCCTGGACAATTAAATCATGGTATCTATTCTGCAGTGTTTTGCTGTTTGGTATTTTGATATTGCTGTAACTTTTTTCTTTCCAGTTTTTAAAGCTGCCTGGATTTTCATTCGTTTCACTGCGTAATAATAAACGGTAATTATCATTCACTTTACGCTGTGAGAAATGCTGATTACCGCTACGGTCGATATAGATATAAATGTCCGCGCACACTTTATGAGTCAGCAATAGACTGAAGAATAGCGGTGGTGCAATTTTAACTATTTTATATCTGAAAATCCGTTTCATTATAAATTTACACTCTGATTTATTATTGAGTTTGTAATGCTCTGCTTTCTGTTATCTGGCTCGAACTAGCAGCTGATTTTTGAGCTGAACTACTACTTTCAGTTTGTTTAACCGGTTTATCAATATCTGCTAATTGTTTATCTCGTGGGTATAAATAGCGCGCATAATCTAACACTTCTTTGGCTTTTTCTACCTGATTGTTATTAATATAAGCCAGATACAAAATAATATAAAAGAATGACTTTGGTTTAACTTCAAGTACTTTCTTGGTTGAGTCTATAACCGACTGAATCTCTTCTGCTTTATTAAGCCTGATCGCCATGGACAAACGGAAATAATTAAGATGAAACTCAAATCTATCTTCAAAAACTAAAGGGTTGATAATATCCATTAATAAGCGAATGTCGGGTTGCTTGCTGCGTTCATAGTTGGTGATTTTAGATATGGTATACAGGTTTGTAACCATAAAAACAGTGCTAAACAGTGGAATTAACAGAGCGAAAACCTGCAGTGCAAAGGTCGGCCTGAAGATTTTTTCCTGTATCGTTTCCGATTCATAATCGATATAAAACACCAATACAATCAGCACCAGCCAGTGCAGAGCAGAATGATAAAGCGGGTACTCTGTCTGCGTATGTATAGCAATGGGGATAACTAACGCTGTTAAAGCTAATGCATGGGGTAATTTGAAAGCCCGCATTAAACGAATAAAACAGATAACCAGCAGTAAAATCGCCACTATTGGTATTAGGCCACCCTCCACTGCCCAGAATAACATATCGTTATGCGGGTGGGTTAAATGTGTTAGCCCTGGGCGAGATAGTTTATCCGCAACTTGTTCTGCGTGAGTGATTAAATAATTTTTTTCGAATCCACCATATCCGTATCCTAACAGTGGTTTGTCCTTTATCATCTTCCAGCTGTGTTCGTATATAGTAACTCGAATGCCAGCTTCTTTTAGGTTGTCAATGTTTCGTGTATCTAGAGCTTCGCCTTTGATCATTGCAAAACCAAGCCCTAAGGAAATAGCAATAATAAAAGCCCCCAGTTTCTTTTTATTACTCTGCCACGCCCAGGGAATAAATACAAGCAGGGCGATTAGTGCGCCAAGGTAACCTGTACGCGACATGGTGACAGTAATAACCCACATATTAAGCAGGGCGGTGAGCAGCAAAAAAAACTGTAATTTTCTGCAGTTAACCAGCTGCAGCAGATAACCTGCTAATATCAGCGTTGTTGCCATAAAAGAAGCCAGTACATTCGGTTGTTGGAAGATACCATAGGGGCGACCATATCCTACATCATAACCAAAGATATTAGCTGCAGGTAAAAGATAATCCTGCATTAGGCTGTAACAGGACTGTATAAAACCTGCAAGTACGATTAATAATAACAGGCGCTCTATATGAATACGCTTAAACTGAAACTGCTGCAGAGAAACAAACAGCAAAAAACCGGCGCACAGTCCTATTAAACGGGTATAGCTTTGATCCGCCAGTTCATTATTGGGATAAAATAGAGGGATTAAAAATAGTACTACTGCAGTTAAAAATACGAGAGTAAAACGGGAATAGTAAATTTTCTGCTGAACAGTGATTTTCCATAAACCTAAACCAATCAAAGTGGAGAAAAAGATCCATACTACATTGTTTTGTGCTAATTCAAGCCCGCTTCCTCCCTGATTATGCTGAAAATAATGGGCGCCAAGGCCCATTAATAATGCAAAGGTAATAAGAAAAGCCCGTGTTAACTTCTGTTGTAAATCCATTTATTTTCCTGTTTATATACCTAAACTAGCTGCTTGTTGATTTATACTGCTGAAAGCTAGTTTGAGAGCCAGCAGACAATAGAGCTGCTGCCTGCCTATTGTACGCTGTTAAGCTCTTCGAATCAGCCTGTTAAGCACGATTATTAAGTAGTCTAGATATTATTATTTTTCTAAAATAGGTTTCAGGAATATTCCTGTATAGCTGCCGGAAACCTTGATAACATCCTCTGGAGTACCTTCTGCAATTATCATACCACCGCCATTGCCGCCTTCAGGCCCTAAATCAACAATCCAGTCTGCTGTTTTAATAACATCTAAATTATGTTCAATAATAACAATGGTATTACCATGATCGCGCAGAGTATGAATGACTTTTAAAAGCTGAGCAATATCATGGAAGTGCAAACCGGTTGTCGGCTCATCAAGAATATACAGGGTTTTACCTGTATCACGTTTTGAAAGCTCTTTTGCCAGCTTCACACGCTGTGCTTCCCCCCCGGAAAGTGTTGTTGCCGCCTGTCCTAAACGAATATAGGAAAGACCTACATCCATTAATGTTTTTAGTTTACGAGCAATAACAGGCACGGGTTCAAAAAACTTAAAGGCATCTTCAACTGTCATATCAAGTGTCTGGTGGATGCTTTTTCCTTTGTATTTAACTGATAGGGTTTCACGGTTATAACGCTTACCTTTACAGGCATCGCAGGGCACATAAACATCGGGTAAAAAGTGCATTTCAACCTTGATTACACCATCCCCCTGGCAGGCTTCACAGCGTCCGCCTTTTACGTTAAAGCTGAAACGTCCTGGTTTATAACCTCGAGCGCGAGATTCCGGTGTAGCCGCAAACAGTTCGCGTATAGGGGTAAATATTCCTGTATAGGTTGCCGGATTGGATCTTGGTGTGCGCCCGATTGGGCTCTGGTTGATATCAACCACCTTATCCAGATGGCTTAATCCGCTTATTTTTTTATAGGGCGACGGTTGAATCGTGGTGGCTTTATTGAGCTGAGTTTGCGCCAGCGGGTAAAGCGTATCGTTAATTAAGGTGGATTTACCCGAGCCGGAGACCCCGGTGATACAGGTTAAGACACCTACGGGTATTTCCAGATTCACAGATTTGAGGTTATTACCCGAAGCTTCACTTAATTTAATCCATTTATCGGTTAAAGCGGTGCGCTGTTTTGGGACTGCTATCTCTTTGCGCCCGCTGAGGTAATCTGCAGTTAATGAGTTTTCTGCATTAATAATGTCCTGATAATCACCCTGAGCGATTATATCTCCGCCGTGAATACCTGCGCCCGGGCCGATATCAATAATATGATCCGCCTGACGGATAGCATCTTCATCATGCTCCACCACAATCACTGTATTACCTAAATCACGCAGGTGAGTCAGGGTTTTCAGCAGGCGTTCATTATCGCGCTGATGCAGACCAATGGAAGGCTCGTCTAAGACATACATTACTCCCATTAAACCTGCGCCAATCTGGCTGGCAAGGCGGATCCGCTGTGCTTCACCACCGGAAAGAGTTTCAGCACTGCGCTCTAAACTTAGATAATTAAGCCCGACATTTACTAAGAAACTAAGCCGCTCTAAGATCTCTTTTAAGATCTTATCGGCTATTTTGGCTTTCTGCCCCTGCAGTTTTAGGGTACTGAAAAAGGATTCCGCTTCTGCAATTGATAATTGTGCGATGTAGGGCAGGTTGACATCATTAACAAATACGTGGCGGGAGGCTTCTTTTAATCGTGAACCTGAACAGCTTGAACATGGCTGGCGGTTCATATATTTGCTCAGGTACTCACGCATCGCGCTTGACTCTGTTTCCCGGTAACGGCGGGAACGGTTAGGCAGTACGCCTTCAAAAGCATGCAGACGCGAGACCTGATCGCCTTTATCATTACTGTATGAGAACGATATTTTCTGCCTGCCTGTGCCGTTTAATACATAACCCTGATGTTTTTTAGAAAGTTCCTGGAAGGGGGTGTCCACAGAGAAACCATAATGGTCACTAACCGCCGACAGCATTTGGAAATAATAGTTAGATTTACTGCTCCAGCCTTCAATAGCGCCGTCAGCAAGGCTTAAGGTTTTGTCTGTTACTACTAACTGCGCATCAAAGTATTGTTCGATACCTAAACCGTCACAGGTTTCACAGGCGCCGGCCGGGTTATTAAAGGAAAAAATACGCGGCTCTAGTTCTGCAATACTGTAACCGCAGTGCGGGCAGGCAAAGTTTGCCGAGAAAAGCTGCTCTTCCTGCTCTCCATCCATAAAGGCTAATACTGCTGAGCCGTGACTTAAGTTTAGTGTAGTTTCAACCGATTCAGCTAAACGCTGTTTTAAATCATCGCGCACCTTAAAACGATCCACCACTACTTCAATGGTATGCTTTTTATGCAGTTCTAATACCGGCGGATCGCTTAAGTCACAAATATCACCGTCAATTCGTGCCCGTAAAAAACCTTGTGCGGCCAGGCTTTCAAAGGTTTTAACGTGTTCACCTTTACGCTCTTTAATAATCGGCGCAAGCAGCATCATTTTACTGCCTGCCGGGTTGCTTAAAATTGAATCGACCATTTGGCTGACTGTCTGCGCGTTTAGTGTGACATTATGGGTCGGGCAGCGAGGATCGCCGATACGTGCGAACAGAAGACGCAGGTAGTCATAAATTTCGGTAATTGTACCCACAGTTGAGCGGGGATTATGAGAGGTGGATTTTTGTTCAATAGAGATTGCCGGTGATAATCCTTCGATATGTTCAACATCCGGTTTTTCCATTAACGATAAAAACTGGCGGGCGTAAGCTGATAATGACTCTACATAACGACGCTGCCCTTCTGCATATAAAGTATCAAATGCTAAAGATGATTTTCCTGAGCCGGACAAGCCGGTAATAACAATCAGCTTATCGCGAGGAATGGAAAGATCTATATTTTTCAGGTTGTGGGTTTTCGCGCCACGAATTTCGATATTGTTCATGATTTCCTCAGCATTTGGACTTTTGGTATACAGATAAAGTTTAACGGTAACAGGAGAATTGTATACTGTAAATTAAAACAGTACACGTAAATTTACTGCTGTGCTTTACTTGTCTTTTCACTCAATTTATCTGTTTGATTTAGTTTGTTATTTTCAAATAATGTCCGGCAAACTACAGATTATAGTATACGCTTGACTGCATAGATGATTATTACGGAGGGTAGTGAATGGCAGATCCGCATATTCAGGAAAATTTAGACCGCTGGGATAAATTAACTATCTCCTTGTATCGTTCCGGTATGTTTCTAACGTTTTTGGCTTTATCTGGTTTAGCGCTGCAGCAGCTGTTTTATCCTTTGTGGTTTAGAGAAAGTTTGATTTTCTTAGCTTTGGCGACGCTCATGCAGGCCTCATCTTTACATCTTTATAACAAAGCAGTACGGCTGCTTTTAGTGAATGCCTGCTGGCTTGGGGTATGGCTGCTGACTGTTAGTTTTACCTTAAGCGGCCTGCTGCTGGCTTATTTAAGTCTGGGGTTGTTATCGGTGACCTTAGCGGGTATTGCTTTTAAAGAAAGCTTCTGTTTTTCATTAACGACACTTAAACTTGTTCCGGTTATTTTAGTATGCAGCTGGGGGGCGGTTGTTGCCTCTTTAGGGGAATGGGCTGCTGGTGGTTTTTTTATGGCCGCTCTTTTATATTTATATATGGCCTGGAAAAAATTTAAAATGCCGCTCTATTATGACCTGGGAGACCGCTCCAAGTATGAGATTTAAAAGACAGAAAAAAACCGCTGATTAGCGGTTTTTTTATAATTTATTTTTTTGATAAATTATTGTGCTATCTGCAGGACTGCATTTTGACCGCCGTCGGTCATGCCGTTATCAACATAGCTGCTGGCATCATCTGGTAAAATGGTAAACTCTCGACCGTCTGCCGCTGTTGCTTTGTAAATGAACTGAAAACTTTCCCGCTCTTCGGTGGAAATATTTTCAGCTATTTTGAACTTACCGTTTTTAAACTTTTTAAGTTCAATAGCAACCCAGTTATTATGTTCAGAAAGCAGTGAAATATTCTCTGCATCCTGCGCGTCCTGTTTCTCAATTTCAAAAGTAACTTTGACTTGAGGTTTAGATTTCAAGTACTGCTTCTTGATAGACATTATAAACTCCTTAAAAGACAGCTAGTTAATCTACTGTAAGCTAGAATAAATTTTAACCAAGTTTAATTGTTTCTTAATTAAAGATCAAATTGATGGTTAAGAATTGCCTGGGTAAGGGCCTTTTTTAAGTAAAAACCGCGTGGACGCACTTTAATCAGTTGTCCGTCTTCACCAAAAGCATCGGTTAAACAGCGTCCATTGGCCGCTTTAGGTCTTAACTGCAGAACTTGTCCGTCCCGTGCACTAATTGATTCGATCTGCCCCAGTGATATCTTTTCCATTATTTCGTTCCAGTCCGAGGCTAATAAACGTTCCTGTTCCGGGCTTGCTGACCATAGAAAAGCACTGCCGACAATACGCTCTGCCAGGGGAATATCACGCTCCCCCTGTACCGGCACCCACAAGACTTTGCTTAATTTATTACGTACATTGGAATTGAGCCAGGTTAAATTAGTTGTATTTAAAATCGGTGCGGAACAGACAAAGGTAGTTTCTAACACTTTGCCGGACTGATCGACTGGAATAGTTTTCAGTTCAATACCTAAATGGGCAAAGTCCTGCTCCGGTTTACTGCCTGCAGTCGCTCCTAAATGCCATTCAATTAACTGTCCGACCCAGCCTTTGTTAGTACGCAGATCTTTTGCCATTGGAATCCCGGCTGATTCGGCTAACTCACACAGGGAGTAACCTGCAATCTGTTCGCATCGATTTAAGAGTTCTGTGGTTGAGCGCGGAGGATTAATCATTTTATTACCATTTTTAAGCGATTGTAGACTCATTTAACTGAAGCGTATCTTACCTTATTATTTTATATTCAGGGTTATTCAGTATTTTCTCATGGAACTTACACAGAGTTATCCACTTTTATAGTGGATAACTAAATACTTATTCATAAAAAAGAGATCTGTGAGATTTATTATCCGTAAATAATACCAAAAACAAGATCTGTGTCTAATAATTGGCCTGAAATCGTCCAATATAGTGCAGGTGGTTAATTTTTGAACTATGTAGATATGCACATCTGTTTGTGAATTAATACTACTGGATCTAATTACAGATCTAAATTTTCTGACATTAAGGCTTTGTTGTAACTAACTGTTATTTATGTGATAAATTGATATATATCGAAGAGGTAAAAGATCGGCAGTAAGATGATAAATCTCTGTTATAGATAAAAGAGTTTATTATACACAAAGTTATGCACAGTTTACGTGGATATGTAACAACTGCATTTTTTCTGCGAATTGAGCATGCTGGTTAGTCTACAATTTTAGGTTTATCGGTTTGATGGGCAGGGTGATCTGTGAAAGAATGCGTCATTGATTAAATTTGTATTCATTACCATTAATAAACTGGGCACAACCCATAATAACTATGTAATGAATCTTAACTCTGAAAAGGCGCTTTAGTGATTGATACTGACGGTTATCGTCCAAATGTAGGTATCATCATCTGTAATCAAAATGGACAGGTTTTATGGGCAAAACGATTTGGACAGCATTCATGGCAGTTTCCTCAAGGAGGAATTAAAGAGGGTGAGACACCTGAACAGGCTATGTATAGAGAGCTGCATGAAGAAGTCGGCTTAAAACCTGAACACGTAAAATTATTAGCCAGTACCCGTAACTGGCTGCGTTATAAACTGCCCAAACGCTTAGTCCGTTGGGATTCGCCCGAGCCTGTGTGCATCGGGCAGAAACAACGCTGGTTTTTATTACAATTGATTTCTGATGATAAGCAAATTGAATTTGAGGCATGTGGGCATCCTGAATTTGATGACTGGCGCTGGGTGAGTTACTGGTACCCTGTGCGTCAGGTTGTATCCTTTAAGCGTGAAGTTTATCGTAAAGCTTTAAAGGAATTCTCCACAGCCGCATTTTCATTAATGAAAAGTAATTCGGAAAAGAAAAAGAACACCCGGCGGCGGCGCGCCTCTTTTTATAAAAACAGATAAACTAATTTAACGAATATAAAAGTTTTTATTTTCAGTTCTTTAGAGTAAGGGATTCAGGCATGTTAAGTCAGCTGCGTCAGATTGTGGAAGAGGTCGGAGATGCAAAAAGTTTAACGGCTGCTATGGACACGCTTGTTCAGCAGACAAAGTTAACCATGAAAGTGGACTGCTGCTCTATTTTTATTACTGATCCTAATGTGCAGGAGCTGAACTTAATGGCAAGTGAAGGACTTGCCAGCACGGCTGTCGGTGCAACCCGTCTTAAATTCGGGGAAGGTATTGTTGGTCTGGTGCATCAAAAAGGTGAGCCTTTAAATCTTGCTAATGTCAGCGACCATCCTCACTATAAATACCTGCCTGCTAGTCAGGAAGAACTGTTTAATTCCTTTTTAGGTACACCGATTATCCACAAACGCCAGGTATTAGGCGTATTAGTGGTGCAGCAGAAGAAGCCGCGTTTATTTAGTGAATTAGAAGAGTCTTTTCTGGTGACCTTAGCGATGCATCTTGCCAGTGTTCTAGCTAACTCGGGGCTGCGTTTAGAGCTTGATAAGCTTAATCAGCCGGCTGCTTCAATACACCTGCAGGGATGTCCGGCCAGCTCTGGAATTGCAATAGCAGAAGCATATGTGGTACGGCCGATTTTAACTCTGGCTGAAGTCAATATTGAGAAAAGCTATTCAAGCAGTAAAGAAATTTTATTGTTTGAGATGATAGTAAAAAAATGCAGTGATGAATTTTCTAATCTTGCATTAACACTAAAAGAACAGCTGTCAAAAGAAGCCTTTGCTCTGTTTGATATATATTCACATGTTTTAAAAGATAAAACCTTCTTAAATGCTATTCGCGGTCAGATTAATGAAGCTCATTTAACGGCTTCCAGTGCGATTAAAGTGGTTGCTGAATCTTATATCAAACAGTTCGAAGCGATGAGCGACCGTTATTTAAGTGAACGGGCATCAGACATTCGCGATGTTGCACAGCGCCTGTTGTATCATCTTACCCAGCAGGTTGAGGATGATGTTAACTTGCCCGATAAACTTATTCTGGTGGCATCTGAAGTGACTTTGTCCATGCTTGCCAGTATTCCTACTGAGAAGCTGCAGGGCATTGTCTCCGTACATGGCGGAGTCAGCTCGCATGTCGCTATTTTAGCCCGCGCATTAGGTATTCCTGCGGTAATGGGGCTGTCGCTGTCACTAGATAATATTAACCGCAAAACCTTGATTATCGACGGTTATGCGGGTTGTATAATTCTCTTCCCTGATCAGCCCTTATTAACTCATTATCAGGTCCTGCTTGATGAAGAAAATGAGCTTAAAAATTTAGTTGAGCTGGGCAAGAGTAAGGATGCCGTTACACTTGACGGACAGCGTATTTCAATTCTACTTAATACTGGTTTGAATGCTAATCAGCATGGTGCTGTGACAGGCCATTTTGACGGTATTGGTTTGTACCGCAGTGAACTGCCCTTTATGCTTACGGATTCTTTTCCAACCGAGCTGGATCAGACTGAATCCTATGGAAAATTATTAGATCAGTATTCTGAATTTCCGGTCACTATGCGCACCCTGGATGTCGGCGGCGATAAGCAGTTAAGTTATTTCCCTATTGTTGAAGAGAATCCGTTTCTCGGCTGGCGCGGTATCCGCTTAACGCTGGATCATCCGGAGATCTTTCTGGTGCAGATCCGAGCCATGCTCAGCGCTAGTTTAAAACACCGTAATCTGCGTATTATGCTGCCTATGATCAGCGCAATTGAAGAGGTAAATGAAGCTAAACGTCTGATCACCCAGGCATGGAAAGAGATTAAATATGAGTTCGGCTTAACGGCAGATGATTTTCCGCTGCCGGCAATCGGTGTGATGATTGAAGTGCCGTCTTCAATTTTTATTATCCCGCAGTTAGCACAAAGCGTCGATTTTATTTCCATCGGCAGCAATGATTTAATTCAGTATTTATTAGCCATAGACAGAAACAACAGCCGTGTCGCTTCTCTTTTTGACAGTTACCATCCTGCGGTGATCCAGTCTTTAAAATTAATTATCGATAACAGCCGTAGTTTTGATCTGGAAGTGAGTATTTGCGGGGAGCTTGCTGGGGATCCGATCGGTGCTTTAATTCTGTTAGGTCTGGGTTATAACAAGTTGAGTATGAATGCCAACAATATGGGCAAGATAAAATATTTAATTAATGCCGTGCCTCTGCACGAATTAGAGAACTGTTGTGATCTGGCGTTGAAAGCAAACAGCGGTACTGAGATCCGCGCTATTTTTGTTAATTACCTGGATCGTAAGGGTTTAGGCGGATTTACCCGGGCAGGTAAATAGACTCTTATTTTTTTACAGATATAAAAATGCCGAGTATAAAAACTCGGCATTTTTGTTTAAGTGACTAACTTAATTTTGTACATTTAACGTCTGCAGCGTTTTTTCTTCTTTTCTTGCCGCAGCACGACATGCCGCCGCTGTAAATATTACATCAGTTGAGCTGTTTAATGCTGTTTCTGCAGAGTCCTGCACAACACCGATAATGAAACCAATAGCCACAACCTGCATAGCAACTTCATTCGGCACACCAAATAAACTACATGCCAGCGGGATTAACAGTAGAGAACCGCCGGCAACACCTGACGCTCCACAGGCTGAAACAGCTGCAATTACACTTAACAGGATAGCAGTCGCAATATCAAACTCGATACCCAGAGTATTTACTGTTGCCAGCGTTAATACGGTAATGGTGATTGCCGCGCCGGCCATATTGATGGTTGCACCCAGAGGAATTGAAACTGAGTAAGTATCTTCGTGAAGATCTAACTTCTTACATAATTCCATATTTACCGGGATGTTAGCTGCCGAGCTGCGGGTAAAGAATGCAGTTACACCAGACTCACGTAAACACTGGAAAATTAACGGGTACGGGTTAGCTTTTGTTTTCAAGTAAACAAGAGTCGGATTAACGACCAGTGCAATGAAAACCATACAGCCGAGTAATACCGCTAACAGGTGAGAGTACCCTGCTAATGCAGAAAAACCTGTAGAAGCAAAAGTGCTGGCAACTAAACCAAAGATACCGACTGGTGCTAAGCGGATAACGAAATGTACGATTTTAGAGACAGCGCCTGAAACATCATGCAGTGCAGCTTTAGTGCTGTCATTAGCATGGTGCAGTGCTAAACCTAAACCAACAGCCCAGGCTAAAATACCGATAAAGTTACCCGTAGCCAGTGCATTGACTGGATTATCAACGATTTTGAACAGCAGAGTACTTAATACTTCCTGAATACCTTCCGGCGGCGCCGCCTGAATATCCGTTGCTACGAGAACAAGGTTGGTAGGGAAAAGTACGCTGAAGAAAACAGCGGTACAAGCCGCTAACAGGGTACCAAGCAGGTAAAGGTTAATAATCGGTTTAAGATTGGTGTGCGCGCCTTTTTTCTGGTTGGCAATGGATGATGCAACCAGAACAAAAACCAGTATTGGGGCAACAGCTTTTAATGCGCTCACGAATAGAGAGCCAAGAAAAGAGATAGCGGATGCGCTCTCTGGTGAGATAGAAGCGACTAAAATACCAGCAGCAATACCGATAACAATTTGTACAACTAAGCTAACGTTTAACAAACGCTGCAGAAGATTGGGCGTGGGATTCATATTTTAAACCTGTTTTAAATTATAGGACTGCAAGTGCAATACTTCCGTTTATTGTTCGGCAATAATTCCGTTTATTGTCCTGCAGTGTTTAGCATACCGTCATTGGTATTATGCGTGCATTGTAAGGAGTATTGATTAACTTTGCACTAGTTTTGTACATAAAATGAACAGTTGTGTTCAATTCTGTGATGTTATTAATGACTTAATAGTTCTTAAGCACCTGCAGCATCACGCCTGACAAGAACATGAGTATATCAGGCCTCATGTAAGGTGTAATGGCTTTCTTTAGCAGTCAGAATGACATGTTTTATGTTTTCTGAGGTTAAAGTCCGGTGAATAAGAATCGACCAGATTAGCGTCTTTATTGCTGTGAAGCAAGGTGATGATTGGTATCGTTTGTTGATTGGGTTATGATGCTGTTTCGTTTAAAGCACAGTGATATGAGTAGATAAATGTCAGCATCAAATTTTGTTTTACCAAATATTGATCCAATTGCCGTCAGCATTGGACCTCTGGATATTCGCTGGTACGGATTAATGTACCTGGTTGGTTTTGTTTTTGCGTTCTGGATGGCGAACCGTCAGTGCGATAAATCAGGCGGTGTCTGGACTCGCGAACAGGCTAGCGACCTGCTTTTTTACGGCTTTATGGGGGTGATCCTCGGAGGCCGTGCCGGTTATGTGTTCTTTTACCAGTTCTCGCGGTTTTTAGATAATCCCGTTTACCTGTTTAGAATCTGGGAAGGCGGCATGTCTTTCCACGGCGGCGTGATCGGTGTGATATTAGCTATCGTTTATTATGCCAGAAAAAATCAGCGCTCAATTTTAGCTGTGGGTGACTTTATTGTTCCTCTTTTGCCGGTAGGACTTGGGGCCGGGCGTATTGGCAACTTTATCAATTCAGAACTGTGGGGAAGGGTAACTGATTCGCCGTTTGGTATCATTTTCCATAATGCCGGACCGCTGCCACGTCATCCGTCACAGCTTTATGAATTTGCGCTTGAAGGCGTACTGCTGTTTATTATTTTAATTATGTTTATCCGTAAACCTCGTCCGGCCGGTTCAGTGGCGGGATTATTTTTATTAGGTTATGGTATTTTCCGGATAATTATTGAGTTTGCCCGTGAACCGGATGCACATTTAGGTTTATTAACTTTTGGTTTAAGTATGGGACAGATCCTCTCCCTGCCGATGGTGATTGCAGGCCTGGCTTTAATCACTTTTGCATATCGTAAACAAGCCAAGCTGCCTGAAGTGAGTAAGGAAAAAAAGAACAGGGCTAAAAAAGCATAATTAAACAAATTTAGGTGAGAAGAGATGAAACAGTATTTAGATTTATGCCGGCGTATTATTGATGATGGTGTCTGGATTGAGAACGAGCGTACCGGTAAACGCTGCTTAACCGTGATTAATGCGGATCTTGAGTATGATGTAAAAAATAACAAGTTCCCTATGATCACCACGCGTAAGAGTTTTTATAGATCGGCGATTGCTGAGTTTCTAGGTTATATCCGCGGCTATGATAATGCCGCTGACTTTCGCGCTTTAGGTACTAAAACCTGGGATGCAAATGCCAATCTTAATGAAGCATGGCTGAATAATAAATACCGTAAAGGTGAAGATGATATGGGCCGTGTCTACGGTATCCAGGGACGTTCATGGGCAAAACCGGACGGCCAGACAATCGATCAGCTGCGTAAAGTTGTAGATAACTTAAGCAAAGGGATTGATGACCGTGCTGAGATTGTTACTTTTTATAATCCCGGCGAATTTGATATGGGCTGTTTACGCCCGTGTATGCATACCCATACTTTCTCATTAGTGGGTGATACGCTGCACCTGACTAGCTATCAGCGTTCATGTGACGTGCCGCTGGGTCTTAACTTTAACCAGGTACAGGTATTTACCTTCCTGGCTCTGATGGCGCAGATCACCGGTAAAAAGGCTGGTACGGCTTACCATAAGATAGTAAACGCTCACATTTATGAAGACCAGCTGGAGCTGATGCGTGATGTGCAGTTAAAACGTCAGCCGTTTGCATCACCGCAGCTGAAAATTAATCCAAAAATTCAAAGCTTAGAAGATTTAGAAACCTGGGTAACCATGGATGACTTTGAGGTGGTGGGGTATGAACATCACGAAGCTATTAAATATCCCTTTGCAGTTTAGTTAAGGCACTGATAATAAAAAGCCCCGCTTAGTTTTCTAGGCGGGGCTTTTTTATGTGCAGAGAAATTACCTCATGGTAACGAACTCTTCTGATCCGGTCGGATGTATAGCAACGACTGCATCAAAATCAGCTTTTGTAGCGCCCATTTTCATTGCTACTGCAAATCCCTGGATCATCTCATCCACTGTAAAACCAATACCGTGTAAACCGACCACTTTTTCATCTGGGCCTGCGCAGACTAATTTCATTTTACATGGTTGACGATGTTTAGTGACGGCAGTGTACATGGCAGTAAAACCAGACTGGTACACTTTGATATTATCCTCACCATATTGTTTAACTGCATCTTGTTCAGTTAAACCTATAGTTCCAATCGGCGGATGACTAAATACCACGGTTGCGACTAAATCATAATCCATTTTTGCGTCAGTTTTACCATTAAACAAACGCTCTGAAAGCAGACGACCCGCTTTAACGGCCACTGGGGTAAGCTCAATACCACCTTCCATAATATCGCCCACACAGTAGATACCAGGGATATTGGTTTCCTGGTAAGCATCCACTTTAATATAACCGCGCTCATTGGTTTCAACACCCGTTGCCGCTAAGTTAATCACATCCGTTGCCGGATGGCGGCCGATTGCCCAAATGAGGGTGTCGACGTTTTGGCTTTCACCATTTTCAAGGTGCAGGGTTAAGCTGCCGTCGCTTTCTTTAACGACTTCTTTAGGGACGGAATACGTATGTAAGGTCGGGCCTTCTGCAGCCATCACTTTGGTTAACGTTTCAATAATCATTGTATCAAAGCTGCGTAATACCGATTCTTTACGGCAGAACAGGTGTGTTTCTGTGCCTAGGGCGTGTAATACGCCGGCAATTTCCACTGCAATATAACCAGCGCCGATCACAGCGACACGTTTCGGCTGTTCATTTAGATCAAAGAAGCCGTTGGAATCAATACCAAATTCAGCACCGGGGATATTAGGAATAGTAGGACGCCCGCCGGTGGCAATGGTAATATGTTTTGCGCTATAAATTTTACCATCGACTTCAACACTGTTTTTATCAACAAACTTAGCAAAACCTTTAATAACTTCTACTTTATTGTTACCTAATACACGGTCGTAGGAGTCATGAATGCGGCTGATATAAGCCTGGCGGTTTTCAACCAGTTTCGCCCAGTTAAAGGCTTTCACATCTACATCAAAACCATAATCTTCAGAATACAGGTTGACTGCTTCTGCGATCTGGGCGCCGTGCCACATTACTTTTTTGGGTACACAGCCGACGTTTACACAGGTACCGCCAAGGTCTTTTGCTTCAATTATCGCGACTTTAGCGCCGTACATAGAAGCACGGTTAGCAGAAGCGATGCCGCCGCTGCCGCCGCCGATACAGATATAGTCGAAATCGAAATTATTCTCGCTCATGTTTGCTCCAACCTTTTATCAGGTTTGTTGATTCATTTTGAGACTTCCCGGTAAGCCCAGGTAAGCCATGGTAAAAGTGCTGTTAAGTCACTTTCTTGTACAGTACTGCCGCACCAGATACGTAATCCGCTTGGTGCGTCTTTATAGGCGCCGATATCATAGGCAGCCTGATTATCTGCCAGTAGTTTTATAAACTGTTTAATTTGAGTGTCATCTAAATCAAGCGATAAACAGACGCTGGTATTGGAGCGGTTTGCCGGGTTTTCTGCTAAGAAATTAATCCAGCTGTTTTGTGACACATAAGCTTCTAATACCGCAAGGTTATTCAAAGACTTGTGAATACTTGCCTGTACCCCGCCGATCTCTTTTACCCAGTTTAATGCATCCTGATAATCAGCAACACAAAGCATAGAAGGGGTGTTGATGGTAGCGCCTTTAAAGATACCTTCAATTAGTTTGCCGCCTGCTGTTAAACGGAATATTTTCGGCAGCGGCCAGCTTGGTGTGTAACTCTCTAAGCGCTCAACCGCACGCGGACTTAAAATAATAACACCGTGTCCGCCTTCGCCGCCTAATACCTTCTGCCAGCTGAATGTTGTTACATCTAGTTTTTCCCAGGGCATCTGCATGGCAAATACCGCAGAGGTTGCATCGCAAATAGTTAAGCCCCGGCGATTATCTGCAATAAAATCACCGCTTTCAACTTTCACGCCGGAGGTGGTGCCGTTCCAGGTGAAGACCAGATCATTATCAGGATTTACCCGTGACAGATCAGGTAGTAAACCGTAATCAGCACTTAACGGATTTACATTTTGTAACTTTAACTGTTTAGTGATATCTGCAAACCAGCCCTGACCAAATGACTCCCAGTAACAGATATCAACCGGGCGGGCACCGAGCATAGACCACATGATCATCTCCATTGCTCCGGTATCCGACGCCGGCACGATCCCCACGCGGTAACCTTCTGGTAACTGCAGCAGCTCCGCAGTATCACTGATCACCTTGTGCAGCGCATCTTTACCGGCAGCCGAGCGGTGCGATCGCCCTAGTGTTGAAATGTCCAGCTTATTAACATCATAACCCGGGCGTTTTGCACATGGCCCCGATGAAAAGTTAGGATTCGCTGGTTTGATTAATGGTGCTGGATTACTCATTTGCGTCACATCCTTATTAAATTGCTTCAGGTAGTAAGAGTATAAAAATACACCAGAGCGAAGCTGCTGGCTACGAGTAGTTAACTTAAAGGTGAAATTTTTCATAATCATTTTTCTGGGACTTTTCATTACCCGGAAAATTAATAGCGAAGATAGAGAGCTGGGGATCTTTTTTAGGAATTTTTAATATTCCAAAATAAGGATTTTAATCGTTTATTGTAATCGGAGTGAATTAAACATCTATATGCAAAATTTCTATATAAGGAAAACACTATGTTTAAAAAAATATCTCCTGTTGTACTTTTATCCCTGTCTGCTGCTTTAAGCGGCTGTGATTCAGAGAGCACACCGCCTGCTGAAATTCAGCCTCCTGTACAGCTTCCTGAAAATGACGGCGATGTAACACCTGGCATTCCCCTCCCGCCAAAAGAGGAAGTTCCTGCGATATGGCCTCAGGAGTTACTTGAGATTGAAGCTTATTATGGTATCCCCGCGCAGGACAGCTGGGCTTTATGTACAGCAGAAGAAGTCAGCTGTTACTGGAACTCTGAGACATCGACCTTCCAGTGGGTATGGTCTGGACTTGAAGGGAAATACGAGGGCGATCTGATCGATATTTTATTTTATCTGGACCCGTTAACTGAAATGCAGGGATATCCGCAGATGACGGCGAAATTATCCAATGAATCTTTAAACGATCCTGTGGATCATGAAAAGTTTCAAAAAGCTAAGTTTACCTGGTACCGCTGTTCGGCTGATCAGTCTAGCTGTGAGCTGCCTTGGCGTGTTGTTTCTTTTCAAGACAGTGAAATAGCTGATAACAGCTATATAACAACGGATTATCAGGATTATGAAGAGCAGATGACAGTTAAAGCAATGCGTGACACTGCCGTTCATGAAAATGCTACTTTTAGTATTGAACAAAAATATCAGCAGAGAGGGGAAGGTTATAGAACCATGGTGCTGTTGTTTGACAAAGGTGATGAGCGTAAAGAAAAGCTGTTTACATTAAGTGCCGATGTGCTTACGCATATTTATGAATAACTCCTATTTTAGTGAGCCTGATAATAATTGAATGTCTATTGAGCAGTATTTTGTCTTATTGCTGTATTTCTAAGCAGTTGATTCGTTTTATTGCAAAGGGGGCTTTACTTTATTTTCTGTTTCGGTATTATTGCGCTCAACAACAGGGGTGTAGTTCCAACGGCAGAACGACGGATTCCAAATCCGTATGTTGGGAGTTCGAATCTCTCCACCCCTGCCACATTTAGATGAAGGCTCAACAGTTTACTGTTGAGCCTTTTTCGTTTCTGATAACCTGTAAACTATTATCTATCAAATCATGAGAAGCATCGTCATCAGTGCGTTGCGGTTTTGTTGTTTTTAACAGCCGTTAATTTATTATCAATACTTCGATTAGCTCCTATTCAATGTTATATTTGCCGGAACAATCGCGCTGAATTTTTTACTGGACTTGCTATGAAGCACCAACAAGCTGTTTATTTACAAGAAATGGGAATCACCCGCTGGCAGATCCGTAAACCAGATTTATTTCCCCGCTCTAAGAATGCAGATCCAGTTGATTTAAGCCGTTATTCGTTATTAGTGATCTGTTCAGATGAAGATTTTCAGCATCCGTTAATGGAAAAGATACTTACTGCTTTTAAGTTTAAAACGGACGATGTGTATCACTGCTCAATGAGTGAGTTTGAAGATCAGCAGGGAGACTTACCGGAATATATATGGACAACAGTTGGTGAAATCAATCAGCCCCATGGGCATAAGTTATTAACTTCTCCCTCTTTACTGCGCCTTGCTGACAATCCTGAAGATAAAAAAGCCCTATGGAAACAATTCTGTGCCTTTAATTAATAAAAATAACCTGCAGATTTTAGCAATGAGTCTGGAGGATATTGAGGCTGTTCATAATATCGAGCAGCAGAGTCATACACACCCCTGGTCAAAAAAACTGTTCCTGAGTAATTTCGGAAAACGCTACTTTAATCATGTGTTATTAGCTGATAATCAGGTGCTTGCTTATTTTGTTGCAAGCTCGGTTGCCGGGGAAGTGACCTTAATGAATATTGCTGTTTCTCCTGACCATCAGGGTAAAGGCTTAGGGGGCATGCTGCTGCAGTACCTGCTGGATTTTTCGCTGGCTAATAATGAGCAGGAGATATGGCTGGAAGTACGTGCTTCAAATGAGAATGCATTAAGTCTGTATCACAAGCTGGGTTTTGTTGAAGTAGATCGGCGCAAAGGTTATTACCCAAGTGAAAACGGCCGCGAAGATGCGCTTATAATGTGCTGCTATCTTAAATAATCAGTACTTTTATTAAAAAATTGGAAACAAATCATGATATCTAAAAATCAGTTAAAACTAATCCATGCTCTTGAGCAGAAAAAACAGCGCAAAAAACATGGCCTGTTTTTAGTGCAGGGAGAAAAAAATGTCGGTGAATTATTTAACTCTGATTTTACGGTAAAACAGATTTTTGCAACGTGCAGTTACATTAATGAACACGCTAAACTGCTGGCAGAAAAAGGGCTGGTTGCTGTTACTGTTGAAGCAACAGAAGAAGAGCTTAAAAAAGCCGGTACGTTAGTTTCAAATAACAGTGTTATTGCTGTGGTTGAGTGTAAACAAAGCGAATCGCCGCAGATTCGTGGTAACGAGCTGATTTTAGTATTAGATCAGGTTGGCGATCCGGGAAACTTAGGTACGATTATTCGTGTTGCTGACTGGTATGGTATCGAACAGGTTGTCTGCAGCCCCGACTGTGCAGATTTTTATAATCCGAAAGTGATTGCCGCCAGTATGGGCTCATTTGCCCGCGTACAGGTGAGCTTTACAAATTTAACTGAGTATTTATCTAAGCAGTCCAAACCTGTTTATGGTGCCTTTCTGGAAGGTGATAATATTCATAAAACAGCATTAGCGAAGAGTGCTTTTATTGTTATGGGCAGCGAGTCACATGGAATCTCAAATGAGGTCGCGCAATTCATTACAAATAAGATAACCATTCCCAGCTTTGGTCAGGCAGAATCATTAAACGTGGCGATGGCAACGGGTATTATTTTAGACAACTTTAAGCGCTGATAATTAAGGGGGAAATTACTATCCCTCATTAAATTCAGTCAGGCAGAATCATTAAACGCGGCGATGGCGACGGGTATTATTTTAGATAATTTCAAACGTTGCTAGTTAAGAGATAAAATCCCGTCCCCCATTGAATTCAGATCAGGCAGAGTCATTAAACGCGACGACGGCGGCGGGTATTATTTTAGATAATTTTAACCGCTAGGATAGATTGAATTAAGCCGATATGGATTTGTATGCCTAGCTAGCTGCTTGGTCTCAAAATGCCTCTGCAGCTTTTACATAAGTATTCTGCCCCTTTTAATACCTTATTATGCCTGCGGATCGTCAGCTGGTGGCTGGTGCATAAGCAGCGGTATTCGAACTGCTGACCGATAACATCTTTAATATCTAAGTTATGGGTGGTGTTGGCCGGGCGGTTAAATACTTCAATCATCACCTGCCGCCACTCTCTGCCGTGCGGGCGAACCTTTCCAAAAAGCTGATAAGTAATCAGATGCGCAACTTCATGAGCAACAACCTGCTGCAGAAACTCATCCTGGTTCTGTTTATACAGGACAGGATTGAATTTAATCAGATTACGCTGCAGATGTGCTGTGCCGGCACTTTTACCTCGTTGATTAAACAGGTAAGCAGGGCGTTTAAAAGGGCGATCAAAAAAGCACTCGGCCAGAATGAAACAATCTTCACCTTTGACTTGGAGTGCTTTCTTATCATCTAAACTAAGCATGTATTTTTAATAACTGAAATAAGTAATTAAAAATTAAAATGCATCTGCTTTTAGATCTTCAACTTTATTTAGTGATTCCCAAGGGAACTGTTCACGACCAAAGTGACCGTAAGCTGCTGTTTCTTGGTAAATTGGTTTAATAAGATCTAACATTTCAATTAGGCCGTAAGGACGAAGATCGAAGTGCTTACGGATTAAATCGATGATCAGATCTTTTTTAACTTTCTCTGTGCCGAATGTTTCAACACTGATAGAAGTAGGCTCTGCAACACCAATTGCGTAAGAAACCTGGATTTCACAACGATCAGCAAGACCGGCTGCAACGATATTTTTGGCAACGTAACGTGCCGCATATGCCGCACTACGGTCAACTTTTGAAGGATCTTTACCAGAGAAAGCACCGCCGCCGTGACGTGCTGTGCCGCCGTAGGTATCAACAATGATTTTACGACCGGTCAGGCCACAGTCACCCACTGGTCCGCCGATAACAAAACGGCCGGTTGGGTTGATAAAGTATTTAGTGTGCTCAGTCAGCAGTTCTGCAGGCAGTACAGGTTTGATAATCTCTTCCATTACCGCTTCAATCAGATCATCCTGTTTAATCTCTTCAGAATGCTGCGTTGAAAGTACCACTGCATCGATACCGACAATTTTACCATGGTCATAAGCAAAGGTTACCTGGCTTTTTGCATCCGGGCGTAACCACGGCAGAATTTTCTTTTTACGAACATCTGCCTGGCGTTTAACCAGACGGTGTGCGTAAGTAACTGGTGCAGGCATGAAAACATCTGTTTCATTCGTTGCATAACCAAACATTAACCCCTGGTCGCCGGCGCCCTGTTCGTGCGGATCGCTGCGGTCAACACCCTGGTTGATATCCGGAGACTGCTTACCTACTACGTTTAATACAGCACAAGAGTCTGCATCAAACCCCATTTCTGAACTGGTGTAACCGATATCACGCACGGTTTTACGAGTGATCTCTTCGATATCAACCCATGCATCAGTGGTGATTTCACCACCAACCATCACCATGCCGGTTTTTACATAAGTCTCACAAGCAACACGTGCTTTTTTATCTTGTTTTAAAATTGCATCAAGTACCGCATCAGAAATCTGATCGGCGATTTTATCCGGATGACCTTCAGATACTGATTCTGAAGTAAATAAGTCACGTGACATGTGAGCTCCTAAAATAATAATAGCTTGAATAGATTTAGATGTTTTTCCATCTAGACGTCTATCTTACATTTTTTTGTGATGAAAAACACTATAATATTTTTTTGTATAAGCAGAAATGAGCTGTTTTCTGAAAATCCTGGTGGATAAATAGTCGTATTTAATTAATATATATGTTTATTACTTTTTATAAAAAAAGCTGTCGATTTAAGATATACTTAGGCCGCTTTAGATCCCTCGATCTCCTATTCTGACTACTGTATTGAGCTGTATTATGTTATTTCTGACTCGTTTAAAGGCGTTTATTTCATTTATTAACAATATGCCTAGACAACACTTTTTTGCTTTAATTATTCTCTTTGTCTTTCTGCTGGTTATCTCCTTTATTCCTGCCCGGGATCCGGCAGAAAAAACGATTAAACGTCAGCTGGTTTTACCTACTGCGGTTGTCCCTAGCGATGATTATGCCGTGGCAGAGCCGATAACTGCCGACAAAGGCGAATATGATAAAGCACTGCCTGATTTTTCCGGCAATCAGGAAGTTGAAGTTGAAATTAAAGCCGGTGATACTTTGAGCGGGATTTTTCAAAAAGAAGGCTTGTCAGCCGCTTTACTGCAGGAATTATTAGAAGTCGATAAACAATACCTGCGTTTAGGTAATTTACTGCCGGGGCAGCATGTAAAACTGTTAATCAGTCCGGAAAATAAGCTGCTTGCTTTAAAAGTTATTATCGATCGTGCCAACACCTTAACCTTCACTTTAAAAGATGAGCAGTATGTTTCTTTATTAGAAACAAAACCAGGAGACTGGCGAAACAGCTCTTTCCAGGGAAGTGTCAACGGCAGCTTTTATATTGATGCGAAAGAAGCGGGGTTATCTGCCGGGCAGATTCAGCAGGTATCCAGTGCACTGCAGGATAAGTTTGATTTTAACCGTCAGCTTCGCCCCGGTGACAGTTTTCATGTCTTAGTTGCCAAAAAGTATATTGACGGTGAATACAGTTTTGAGAGTGAAGTTTTAGCGATTTTAATTAAGACCCGTCATCAGACTTTCAGTGCATTTTTAAATGAAGACGGCCGTTATTATGACACAGAAGGTAACGGTTTAACTAAGGCTTATCGCCGTTATCCTCTTAACGGAAAATACCGTATTAGTTCTCCCTTTAATAACAAAAGGCTGCATCCGATAACCAAAAGGATCAGTCCGCATAACGGTACTGACTTTGCCGCTCCCACCGGGACTAAAGTATATGCAGTTGGTGACGGTGTGGTAATACGGGCTGGTTATCATCCGGCTGCTGGTAATTATATTGTGATTAAACACGGCCGAAAATATACCACTCGCTTCCTGCATTTAAGTAAAATACTGGTGCGTAAAGGTCAGCGTGTGAAAATGGGCACTTTAATTGCTAAATCAGGCAATACCGGGCGATCTACAGGACCGCACTTACATTACGAATTCCATGTTTATAATAAACCGGTTAATGCGATGAAGGTGGATCTGCCGCTGTCACAGAAAGTGCCGCAGAAACAGCAGAAAGCCTTTGTTAAGCGCCGCGATCTGTTCTTAAAAGAGATGTCGCAGACTTACGCTTCATTATGATAAAAAACAACTTTAAGCAGATATAAATTTTATTTAATGTGCTTCATGCGGCTATTGTGAATTATGTAAATATGACTATATTGTAATTATGCCAATTAATTAGGATAGTTAGATGTTATTAAAAAGCGATGCATATGATGCTTGTATAAGTTATTTTGCTGACAATTTAGATATTTTTGAAGGACAGAAGGGCTCTGATAAGGGCGAGTTGATTTCAGATATTGTCTCTGATCAAGTTGCAGATATGCTTCTATGTTTCTGTCAGCAGCAGCCGCAGTTGAGTAATAAAACTCGACTTGTGGTTATTGCAGAAGGTGACAAGCTGGTCGAGGATATTGAGCAGATTTTAGGAAGTTTGTGGGACAAACCTGCAAGTGCTTCACAAATTGAATTTATTGAAGAATATTTCTTATTACTTAAAAACAGTTTGGATTCGCAGGTTCCGGTAAACGTTTAGATAGTTATTTTCTGCACACATTAAAAACCAATACAGCTTTACGGTATTGGTTTTTTTTGTTTCTAGGCGGCTGTTATTCTACGCCAGAGTATGGTGCAGATGCACAACTTCTAATAACTGATCTTCGCGTTCAAAACGACCTTCCATAATCTGCCCTAATTCCGACAGATCTCTGTCAAAATCAAGCAGTGCTTTGTCATTGGCAGATTCCGCATATTTGTCATTAAAGTTCAGGGCGGTATCGGTTGTGGTGGTGATACGTGAATAGAGTTCCTGTGCAATTTTCAGGTTGTTTTCACCGTCTAATTTACATTGAGAAATGATCTGCTCGTAAACTTCAAAATGTCCAGTTGATGCGTAGTCGAGCAGCAGCTGGCAGAATTTAGTTATTTTTTCTTGTTCTGGTAAACAGCGGGTTGCCTGCTGATAAGGTGGTAAACCTGCTAATTCACAATATAAAACAACCAGGTTCTGACGTTCTTCCAGCCAGTTGTCAATAACAGTAAGGGTGCCGCCCCACTCTTCTTTTGCTTGTTCTAATTTGGTCAGCATACAGCTTCCTTTTGAGTAGACATCGGTTTCATAAACTAAAAACTAAAGAAAATTCTCCTGATCGTCAACTTGAATTTGAGTTTGAAGATAATCTTCCTGTATAACTGTGAGCTTCAGCCAATCCCGTCAATTGTTACTAGGCCCATTTAAGTGTGCAGAATTATTGACTTTCTGATTGTTGTTTATGGGATATTATTTTTTTAAAAGTAATCCGAGCAGTTAAGGAATTTAAATGAAATCAATAGATATGAAAATTAACCACCAGGAAAATGCCTGGTGGTTTATTCTTGCTCAGGGAGAAATTGTGCTGCAGCCGCAGGGAAGCTTTGTGCCTTACGGCTGTCTTGATGATTTAACTTTTTCAGCGCAGCTGGTTGCCGGTAAAATAAAAATTGGAGATTATCAGTCAAGCCCCTGCTATTTAGTAGAGCTGCCGGAGAAGACGGATGTTGGTCTGGGGGAATATTCTCAATTACGTTCACTGCTTGGCACTGTAGATGATGCTTTATTCGATATGGCCGGGCGCGCTTTTCAAATATCGTTGTTTTATAAGACACATCAGTTCTGCGGACAGTGCGGACAAAAAATGCAGGTCATTAACTGGGAAACTGCAATGAAATGTTATCACTGTCAGCACCGCGTTTATCCGCGAGTTTCCCCCTGTATTATTGTCGGCATCCGTAAAGAAAAACAAATTCTACTGGCACTGCACCAGCGTCATAAAAAAGATAACCGCCCCGTTTATACAACGCTGGCTGGTTTTACCGAAGCGGGAGAAACTTTAGAGGCTTGTGTTGAACGGGAGGTTTATGAAGAGTCTGGTATTAAAATAAAAAATATTCAATATGTTACTAGCCAGCCCTGGCCGTTTCCACACTCCCTGATGATGGGGTTTACCGCGGAATATAGAGCGGGAAATATCTCTATTGATCCTAAAGAGCTTTGCTCTGCCGCCTGGTACGATATTGATAATCTACCTGTGCTGCCGAACCCCGGCACACTTGCACGAAAACTTATCGATAAATTAATCGAACAGTGTCGTTAGTTATCAGAATGAAAATTTTTGTGCCCTGATAAATAATTATTGAATATAAAAGATGTTAAAAGTGATAGCATACTTGCAACATATCTAAATTTTGATGGAATTAAATAAGTATGACTGAATTAAAAAATGATCGTTATATTCGCGCGTTATTAAAACAGCCGGTAGATAAAACACCGGTATGGATGATGCGTCAGGCAGGGCGTTACCTGCCAGAATATAAAGCAACCCGTGCTCAGGCCGGTGACTTTATGTCGTTATGCCGTAATGCTGAGCTTGCTTGTGAGGTGACACTGCAGCCGCTGCGTAGATTTGATTTAGATGCCGCTATTTTATTCTCTGATATTTTAACAATTCCTGATGCAATGGGACTGGGGCTTTATTTTGAAGAAGGCGAAGGCCCTAAATTTGAACGTCCTATTACCTGCAGAAAGGATGTTGATAATTTGATTATGCCGGATCCTGAAGGCGAGCTGCAGTATGTTATGAACGCGGTACGTACTATTCGCCGCGAATTAAAAGGTCAAGTGCCGCTGATCGGTTTCTCCGGCAGTCCGTGGACCTTAGCAACTTATATGGTTGAAGGCGGCAGCTCAAAAGCATTTACCAAGATTAAAAAAATGGCTTTTGCTGATCCGCAGATTTTACATGCACTGCTGGATAAACTTGCAGATTCGGTTATTGATTATTTAAATGCGCAGATTGCCGCCGGTGCTCAGTCTGTGATGGTTTTTGATACTTGGGGAGGTGTTTTATCTCCGCGTGACTATAAAGATTTTTCTCTGCAGTATATGGCAAAAATTGTCGACGGTCTGCAGCGGACCTATGACGGCAAAAAAGTACCAGTAACCCTGTTTACTAAAAACGGCGGGCAGTGGCTGGAGTCTATTGCTGATACCGGCTGTGATGCTATTGGTCTTGACTGGACGATTGATATGGCGAGCGCTAAAGCGCGTGTCGGTGACCGCGTAGCACTGCAGGGTAATATGGATCCTTCAATGTTATATGCATCACCCGAGCGTATCAGAGAAGAAGTCGCGTCTATTCTGCAGGGGTTCGGCAAAGGAAACGGGCATGTTTTCAATTTAGGTCATGGTATTCATCTTGATGTGCCGCCTGAAAACGCCAAGGTATTTATTGATGCTGTTCATGAGCTAAGCACCCCATACCATATTTAATTTCCTCCTTTCTTTAATAAAAACCATGCTCTGCATGGTTTTTTTTGCCTGAATGTAAAAAATGTGACATTATTTTGTTGGGTTTTTGATGGTTTTTACTATAACTAGTTACGACTCTTATTTAATAAATAGTTCGGGGGGCTTATGTTAAAAAACCATGCTGCGACGATCCTCATACGTTACTTTTTAATACTTATTTCCTGTTATTTCTTTTATATTAATCTATCTCCATCGTTATTAAACCGTGAACTCAGCAATGAAGAAGTTAATCAGATAGAAATGATTTTCTTACTTGTTTTCAGCACATTGTTCTGGGGTTATCAAATTTTTACCCTGCAGCTCAAAAGAAAACAGAGCGAAGCATTTGAACAGCATGAAATAAAGATCGCCGAAGCGCTTATTCAAGATTCCAGTAATGTGTTATTTCATTTGAACCCTGCCGGCAGTATCACTTTTATTTCAGCACTTAGTGAATCTATTCTGGGTTATAACGAAGCAGAATTGTTATTACGTCCGTTCTCTTCATTATTTTATGATGCCGGTGATTTTAATTCGATTAGTGAACAGAGCGAACGTGAAAATTTACAAGCCCATTCTCAGCAAAGCAGGCTTATCTGTAAAAATGGTACGATTATCTGGGCTGAGATCCGTACCGTTAGTAATAAAAGTTCAGCCGGGCCGGAGCTGCAGGGCTGTATCCGGGATATCAGCAGGCAGCAGGAGATGCTTGAGCTCCTTCAGGGTAAGGAGCAGATGTTGAGGACTATTATTGAGCATATCCCCTACATCGTGTTTGTTAAAAACAGCGATGATGAAATTATCATCGCTAATAAATTATTATGTGATTTACTGGGGCAGACTAGTGACGAGGTGCTTGGAAAGAGTGCTAAGAATATATTCCCGCATGCTTTAGTTAATTCCCTAAGCCGCTTTACTGCAAGAAATAGTGGGAAACCTCTTTACATACAAGAGATTATCGATCCACATGGTGAGGTGCACGAATTTGAGTTTTCCCAGTTTAAACTTTCACAAAGTATTAGTAACAGCTCGCTGGTTATTATTGGTAAAGAGGTAAGCAGATTAGAAAAACGCGCACAAACCATTGAACATTTTCTGCAGTATGATCCGTTAACCGGGCTTTTAAATCGTAATGTATTTATTAACCAGTTAACAAAATATTTTAATAACGTTAAAGAGCATCACAGCGCTGCAGTTTGTATTGTTGATTTATACGATTTCAAACGAATTAATAATACCCTTGGGCATGAAATTGGAGATCTGGCTTTAAAGTATACCGCGCAGAAAATATGCATGATCGGCGATCAGCTGTCGATGCTCTGCCGTTATAATGGTGATGAATTTGCTTTTGTTCTGCATAGGGTAAATTCGCAGCAGGCTCTTAATAAAATAATTAAGCGGCTGCACTCTTTTTTTGAATTTCCTGTCAGGCTGCAGGATGTTGAGCTTAAACTTACGGTTAATATCGGCATTGTATTCAGCCCCAATGAGGGGTTAAGCACTGAAGCTCTATTAAAAAAACTGGATATTGCTCTGCATGCCGCAAAATCATCATCTTCGAAACAAACGCAGATTTATAGCGGTGAGCTTGAAGAGTCATTACAGGCTAATATGCGCATCGAAAAATATTTAACTAAAGCACTTGCAAATTCCGAACTAAGCCTTGTATATCAGCCTTTTGTCAGCAGTCTGGACGACCGTTTAATGGGAGCTGAAGTATTAATCCGCTGGTATAACGATCATTTAGGACAGGTTTATCCGGATCAGTTTATTCCGGTTGCAGAAAAAAGCGGCGAAATAGTCAGTATAGGCAGCTGGGTTATAGAGCAGGCCTGCCTGCAGCTGAAAATCTGGCAGAAAAAATTTGGAGATGATTTTTATCTTGCTGTTAATGTCTCTCCAAGGCAGTTTTTATACGGAGATTTAGTGAATGTGATTGACAGGGCGCTGGCGGCTGCCGGAGTCAGGCCTTCATCTTTAGAGGTGGAGATAACCGAAGGGTTACTGCTTGGTAATCAGGAGTCGGTATTAAATACTATGCATCAATTAGTTGACCGTGGTGTGCGTTTATCCCTGGATGATTTCGGCACGGGTTATTCGTCGTTAAATTATCTGAAAAAGTACCCCTTTGACTGTTTGAAAATTGATCGGGCATTTATCGTTGATATTAGTAAAGATCAGCAGGGGGAAGCGCTGGTAACGGCAATTACCAATATGGCGCATGCATTGAAGCTATCTGTTGTTGCTGAAGGTGTTGAACATGAAGAACAACTGGCTAAACTGCGTTTTTTAGAGGTTGATATCATACAAGGCTATTATTATTCAGAACCCTTGTCCAGCAGCGAATTTAACCGCTGGTTTCAACATCACCGCCCTATGGCTTTGAATCATTTGTCGTGACGTTTCTATTAAATTTTTCTTCTGTCGTTAGAATATCTGGATAAGATATTGGCTTTACATTAGCCGCAAAAATGCACAGGCTGTATCCTCGGCGCACTGCAGCCCGGACGCCCGATAGGTTGGATGATGAACCATAGTTAATATGCATAAATTCAATAAAACAGCTCAAATTCCCGGCATTTTCGGGTAGAATACCCGTCCGAGTTCAAAGAAATTGTATTGTATGAGTGAAAAAAACCAATTTTGGTTTTTGCTTATTGATTCATTAACCGAGGAATGTGGAAGAAAATGGAAAATAGCCGACCGATTAAACGAGCACTGTTAAGTGTTTCTGATAAAACAGGTATTGTGGAATTTGCCAGAGAGCTGACTGAGAAAGGTGTGCAGATCCTTTCTACCGGTGGAACATGTAAGTTACTTGCTGATAACGGCATTAAAGTAACAGAAGTGTCTGATTACACCGGTTTTCCTGAAATGATGGATGGACGTGTTAAAACTTTACACCCTAAAATTCACGGCGGTATTCTTGCACGCCGCGGTATAGATGAAACTGTTATGTCTGATAACGGCATTGAAGCTATCGATATGGTAGTTGTTAATCTTTATCCGTTTGCTGCAACAGTTGCCCGTCCGGATTGTTCTTTAGAAGATGCAGTTGAAAATATTGATATCGGCGGCCCGACAATGGTACGTGCGGCGGCTAAAAATCATAAAGATGTTGCCATCGTTGTTAACTCAAGTGATTACTCACGCATTCTCGATGAAATGAAAGAAAATAACGGCGGCCTGGTATACAAAACACGTTTTGACCTGGCTATTGCCGCTTATGAACACACAGCCCAGTACGACGGCATGATCGCTAACTACTTCGGTACTATGGTGCCAAGTTACGGTGAAAACACAGAAGGTGATGCTGAGTCTAAATTCCCGCGTACATTCAACATGCAGTTCGAGAAAAAGCAGGATATGCGCTACGGTGAAAACTCTCACCAGGCCGCTGCTTTTTATGTTGAAGGTGACGTACAGGAAGCATCGGTTGCAACAGCCGTACAGCTTCAGGGCAAGGCGCTTTCTTACAACAATATTGCTGATACCGATGCGGCGCTTGAGTGTGTTAAAGAGTTTGCCGAGCCGGCCTGCGTGATTGTTAAACATGCAAACCCATGCGGTGTGGCACTAGGCGAAAATATTCTTGAAGCCTATGAAGGTGCTTACAAAACTGATCCGACATCGGCATTCGGCGGTATTATTGCGTTTAACCGTGAACTTGATGCAGATACTGCTGAAGCGATTGTTTCCCGCCAGTTTGTGGAAGTGATTATTGCCCCTAAAGTAAGCTCTGAAGCCGCACAAATTGTTGCCGCTAAGAAAAACTTACGTTTATTAGAGTGCGGCGAGTGGGCTGCTAAAACGACACAGTTTGATATTAAGCGTGTTAACGGCGGTTTATTAGTACAGGATCGCGACCAGGGCATGGTGGATTTAGAAGACCTTAAGGTTGTTTCTAAACGTCAGCCGACCGAAGAAGAGCTGAAAGATCTGCTGTTCAGCTGGAAAGTTGCTAAATTTGTTAAATCAAATGCCATTGTCTACGTTAAAAACTGTACAACAGTTGGTGTTGGTGCGGGTCAGATGAGCCGGGTTTACAGTGCTAAAGTAGCGGGTATTAAAGCCGCCGATGAAAACCTGGTGGTTGAAGGCTCTGTGATGTCTTCAGATGCATTTTTCCCGTTCCGTGACGGTATTGATGCGGCTGCCGAAGCCGGTATCAGCTGCGTTATCCAGCCGGGGGGCTCAATGCGCGATGATGAAGTTATCGCCGCCGCCGACGAACACGGCATGGCGATGGTCTTTACCGGCATGCGCCATTTCCGCCACTAATTACAAGTGAATAAATAAAAGGAGCCGAGGCTCCTTTTTTGTTAATTAAAAAATAAATTATACCAATTCCATTAATTAAATGCTCTATTTAGGCGTAGGAAAAATGGATGAAAGCAAGGCGTTGATTGCAGTAACTAGTTATTCTAATTACAAAATCAAGAACGAACCTAGCATCCATTTTAACCAGCATAAATGAATAGAAAATTAGTGGATTTGGTATTAACCCTTAAGGAATTTTATGAACGTTTTAATCATTGGTAACGGCGGACGTGAACATGCTCTTGCGTGGAAAGCTGCTCAGAATGCACAGGTAAAAAATATTTTTGTGGCACCGGGTAATGCCGGCAGTGCACTTGAAGCTAAGGTGACCAATGTAAATATCGGCGTTGAAGATATCGATGCGTTAGTAGCATTTGCTAAAGAAAACAGTGTTGAATTAACCATTGTCGGTCCGGAAGCGCCGCTGGTTATCGGTGTCGTTGATGCCTTTATGGATGCCGGACTTGCGTGTTTCGGACCAACCAAAGGTGCAGCACAGCTGGAAGGCTCTAAAGCCTTCACTAAAGATTTTTTAGCACGTCATGATATCCCGACTGCCTGGTACCAGAACTTTACTGAAATCGAGCCTGCACTTGCTTATGTGCGTGAAAAAGGTGCGCCGATTGTAATCAAGGCGGATGGTCTGGCTGCTGGTAAAGGTGTGATAGTCGCGATGACTCTGCAGGAAGCGGAAGATGCGGTTCAGGATATGCTTGCGGGAAATGCATTTGGTGAAGCGGGACACCGTGTTGTTGTTGAAGAGTTCTTAGACGGTGAAGAAGCGTCATTTATCGTAATGGTCGACGGTGAAAATATTGTGCCGATGGCAACCAGCCAGGATCACAAACGTGTAGGTGACGGCGATACCGGCCCGAATACCGGCGGTATGGGAGCTTATTCTCCGGCTCCTGTGGTCACAGCGGAAATGCACCAGCGCGTTATGGATTTAGTCATCAAGCCGACTGTTAAAGGTATGGCGGCTGAAGGTAACACTTATACAGGTTTCCTGTATGCCGGTCTGATGATTATGGCTGACGGTACGCCGAAAGTAATTGAATATAACTGCCGTTTTGGCGATCCTGAAACCCAGCCGATTATGCTGCGTATGAAGTCTGATATTGTGACTCTGTGTTTAGCGGGAGTGAATGGTGAACTTGCGGATATGAAAGCTGAGTTTGATGAACGTGCGGCTATTGGTGTTGTATTAGCTGCCGGCGGTTATCCTGCTGATTATCAGAAAGGTTTAGTGATTTCCGGGCTGCCGACAGAAGAAATGGAAGGCCTGAAAGTATTCCATGCCGGTACTGCTGAAACAGACGGCAAAGTGGTCACTAACGGCGGCCGTGTACTTTGTGCAACGGCGCTGGGTAATACGGTCACAGAAGCGCAGCAGAAAGCTTATCAGTTAGCGAAACAGATCAGCTGGGACGGTATGTTCCACCGTAATGATATTGCCTACCGTGCTATTGCTCGTGAACAAAATAAATAAATATAAAGTTTAATTTTGTTATAAAAAAGCCGATGATTAATCTCATCGGCTTTTTTGTCTGCACAGAAAGTTGAAACTGCCTGTTAAATTTCAATGACTAAATCAGATCCTGCTTTTGCGCTGCAGCTTAAAACATAACCCTGCTCTATCTGCTCCGGTGTTAATGTTTCCTGGCTGCTGCTCTCTACTTCACCTGTTACCTTACATTTGCAGGCACCACAAAAACCGGTGCGGCAGGCGCTGATAATAGGTACGCCGACAGCTTCTAATGCATCAAGCAGGCTTTGATTTTCATCAACTACAAAGTTTTTACCGTACTGTGGTGCTGCAACCTGATAGTTAACCCCTGATTCTGACGTTTCGTCAGCAGCTTCAGGCACAAAGCTCTCTTTATGGAACAGAGCCATATCAAATCCCATGGATTCTGCCAGATGCTCAACAGCCTGCATATAAGGCGCCGGGCCGCAGGTGAAGATGGTTCTTCCGCGGTTATCGGGTATTAACTTTTCAAAAAGCGGCGCATCTAACATACCTTGAATATCATTCGGGTTGCCTGTCTGCTCTAAAATACGAGTTAACGAGAAGTTGTCATACTGCTCATTCAGAGCATCTAATGTATCAGCCATAATCACATCAGCTTCACTGCGTGCGCTGTAGATAAAGTGAATATTAACCTGCTGCTGGGTGTCTAATAACCAGCGCGCCATGGACATACAAGGCGTGATTCCGCTTCCTGCGCTCATTAATAACAGCTCAGTGGTGCTCTGGTTATCTTGCAGAGTAAACTCTCCCGCAGGCGCCATTGCCGGCAGTGCAAAGCCGGGCTGTAAATTATCTAAAAGATAATTAGAAACTTTACCGCCGGCAACACGTTTAATGGTTACCGCTGCTGTTTCAGGTTTTGAGGGCGTTGAAGATAAAGAATAAGCGCGGTATTCCAGCTCACCTGCCACATCAACTTCAAAGGTTAAAAACTGGCCGGCTTTGTATTCGAATAAACTGTCATCTATTTTTTTAAATTCAAAAGTAGTGGCGTCCGCTGTTTCATCAATTCGATTAATACAGATTAGCGGTTCAAACGGGCTTGATTCTGTCTGCATAAAAATTATTTCCTTACTGGAAAGCCGCTTGAGTAGTGTGCTTAAGCGGCTGGCTGTGAAAAATTACTTCGCTAACATGGTTTGTAAATCAGACTGGACATCGGTAATCAATGTCAGGCCAAACTGCTCATGAAGTACATTTAATAAGTTGTCTGTTAAAAAGGCAGGTTTGCTTGGGCCAACACGGATATTTTTAACACCAAGTGATAATAATGTTAATAATACCACAATCGCTTTCTGTTCAAACCAGCTTAAAACCAGACTCAAAGGAAGGTCGTTAACACCGCAGTCAAACTCTTCTGCTAATGCCAGCGCCAGCTGAATAGCAGAGTAAGAGTCATTACACTGACCAACATCTAATAAGCGCGGGATGCCGTTAATATCACCAAAGTTGAGTTTGTTAAATTTAAATTTACCGCAGGCCAGGGTCAGGATCAGGCAGTCGTCTGGAATCGCTTTAGTAAGATCTGTGTAATAGCTGCGTTCTTCTTTATCACCATCACAGCCGCCGACTAAAAAGAAGTGACGAATATTACCGGCTTTTACCTGTTCAATAACTGCAGGAGCTGCATTCATCAGTGCATTGCGTCCGAATCCAACGGTGATCTCGTGCGGGATCTCTGTGTATTTAAAACCTTCCTGAGCCAGAGCACATTCAATGACTTCACTGAAATCATCACCTTCGATATGTGATACACCAGGCCAGCCGACGATGCTGCGGGTGAATATACGGTCTGAATACTGACCGACATTCGGATCTATCAGGCAGTTTGAAGTCATTACAATAGCCCCGGGGAAGCTGGCAAACTCTTTCTGCTGGTTCTGCCAGGCGCTGCCGTAGTTGGCAACCAGATGCGGGTATTTTTTCAGTTCAGGGTAGCCGTGGGCCGGCAGCATCTCACCATTAGTGTAAACATTAATGCCGGTTCCTTCAGTCTGTTTAAGGATCATTTCCAGATCGCAGAGATCGTGACCAGAAACTAAGATAGCCTTGCCGGCAACTGATTTAACATTAACCTGGTTAGGCTGCGGGTGGCCGAATTTAGTGGTTTCACCTAAGTCCAGCATCTCCATTACTTTATAGTTAAGCGCACCGATTGCCATGCTGGTTTCCAGAAGCTTAGCCATATCGTCTGAATCCGTTGCCAGCCATGCAAAGATCTGATGGAATTCAGCACAGATCAGCGGATCCGTTTGCCCTAAGATATAAGCATGCTCCATATAGGCCGCCGCTCCCTTCAGGCCGTACAGACATAATAGGCGCAGGCCCATAATATCTTCGCTTACCAGCTCTTTACCACGGTTTACGGCAACACCAGCCGCTTGAGATAACAGTCCGGCACGGTTGTCTGCTAATGTGAATGAAGCTGCTTCAGTAGGATCTGCAGGGTTCTGACCGGCAGTTAAGCAGGCGACTTCATATTTTTCTTTTAACAGATCCCGGTAACTTTGCGCCTGGTAGGCATAATCAACAATACGATCCGCTTCAAAGTTAACATTGGTGAGGGTGGCAAAAAATGCTTTTGGTATAAAGGCATCAATTTCATCATTGATAATGTCAAATTCACGCGCTTTTTCAGCATAAAAAGAGGCCGCCTGAAGCGCATAAATCAGTACATCCTGAAGATCGGAAACCTCAGCTGTTTTACCGCACATACCTTGAGAATAAGAGCAGCCGTCAGCAGCCGGAGTTCGAATAGTCTGTTCACATTGAATACAAAACATAAATAACCTTATTAATTATAATGACTTAAATGGCAATATAACCATATGTAACATAAGGTTATCAGTATGTTAAATCGCCGAATTCAAAATGGAAAATACCATAGTGATTTACTCAACTATTGATCTGAGATAGGTTTTTAGAATGTTTCAACGGGCTGCTGAAGATTAATCGCTGTAGTGATAATCACTTACATTTAAAGTGCAGGTAACAGCTGTTTCGTTAAGTTAGGAGGTCTATTAAAATTGGAATAATGGATATAAAAAGAGTGGCTATGGAAAGGGGACTGGCAAAAAGTACAAACAAAAAAACACCCGGAGGTGTTTTTTTATGCTGTTAAATTAGACCTGAATAAGCAGGTTTTAATTATTTATTAACAGATTCTTTAAGTGCTTTACCAGCTACAAAAGCAGGAACGTTAGCTGCTTGGATTTGAATATCTTCGCCAGTTTGCGGGTTACGGCCGGTACGTGCTGCACGATGATTTACTTTAAAAGTACCAAAACCGATTAACTGTACAGGTTCACCGTCTTTAAGGCTGTCGGTAACGCTTGCAAGAATTTGTTCTAGAGCTGCTTTTGCCTGCACTTTTGTTAAGTCTGCTTTTTCAGCAATATCAGCAACAAGTTGAGTTTTGTTCATCTTAGTATTTCCATTGTTATAGGTTATTAGAGTTGGCCTTTAATGACAGCAAATAATGTATTGCAAGTCACCAGGCGAAGTAAAGACTAACGCTTAGAAAAGTATGATTTATTGCTTTTAATTGTCCTTATTGTGTTAATAATCACAAAATCATGGACAACTCGGCAGCATCAGTACTTCCCGGCGGTAGTTTATTTAATCGTTAAAAGCGATGCCGAGGTTAGTCATACCGAGCTCTATAACTAACTGGCGGATAGATTTTATAAGATCCGGGCTTCGTTCATTATCTAGTTTTTCCAGTAATGTCTGCTGAAATGCCAGCTCTTCCTGAAAAAGAGGCTCATCCATTAGTGTACTTTCATCAAGCTCATCACCGCTCTGCAGTTCAATAAAACTTGCGATTGTAGCGAATGCCGTCTGACTGGCATTAAGTGCTTCATCTGCCGATTTAGTTAAAAAAGAATTAAAAGCACAGCTCATAATAACGCAGTGATCGATTGCAGGATAAACACCATAAAAATCAAAGTCTCGTGAGTCCGGAATTATCTCTTCGAAATGTTCCTGCTGAATGGTGAAATTAATCTTTGCACCTTTAACTGTCATTTTTTCCCAGAATAACTGCTGGATATTATGAATAGTCTGCCCGTTTTCACTTTCAACCGCTTCGCAGAACAGATGGAAATGTAAAATCGTATGTTCCGCTAGTGCCATGCAGAAAACACTCTGCTGCCATGACTGTAAGTTTTTCAGCTGTTCGTTGATTGGTAATAAGAGCATACATTTCCCGGTACAGTAATAGATAAGTGCCTGAAGCTTATAGCAAGCTGTAGAAAAGTCCTGTTTTTTTTTTAATTGCTGTAATAAATGTAGAAAAATCAGCCGTATTTTTATTAATTGAGCAGGAGAATAGTGCTGAGAACGCTTTTAGCTGCTGTTATATCCCCGCTACAGGGTTTTATTACAGGCATAAAAAAAGCGGCTAAGAAGCCGCTTTCTTCATTAAATAAGGTTGGAAATTAACCCATGCCGTATTTTTTTAATTTTTTGCGTAATGTACCGCGGTTGATACCCAGCATAGTTGCCGCACGAGTCTGGTTACCACGCGTGTACTGCATGATGATATCTAACAACGGTGCTTCAACTTCTGATAAAACAAGCTCATATAATTCCGTTGTATCCTGACCATTAAGCTGTGCTACATATCCTGAAACAGCCTGACGTACTGAATCACGAAGTGGTCGTTGAGTTATTTGCCCTGTAGCAGGAATACTGGTTGTCGTTGTAAGTGCTTCTGAAGAAATATTTTGTTCAAACATGGGTATTAACTCTTTAATTACTGATGATTTAAATAAGTTTCTAATGTGTTTAACTGCTCAATAGGGCTGTCAATCGCATTAAATTGTCGTTTAAAGTAACCTGACTGATCTTGCTCTTTTAAATACCACCCTACATGCTTCCTAGCAATTCTGGGACCCATTACCTCTCCATAGAATTCATGCAGTGCCTGCACGTGACCAAGAAGAATCTGGGTTATTTCCATTTTTTCCAGAGGAGCACATTGCTCGCCTGTTTTTAGATAGTGGTTAATTTCATTGAATATCCAAGGTGCACCTTGTGCGCCTCTTCCAATCATAATGGCGTCTGCTCCAGTGTAATCAAGCACAAACTTTGCTTTTTCTACTGAAGTAATATCACCATTAGCAATCACAGGGATCGTTACATTTTCTTTAATTGTTTTTATTGTGTCGTACTCAGCAAGTCCATTGTATAAACATTGCCTGGTACGGCCGTGCACTGCAAGTGCCTGGATTCCAGATTGTTCTGCAATTTGTGCGATTTCAAGACCGTTTCTGCTTTCCGGATCCCAGCCTGTGCGAATTTTCAAGGTAACAGGAACATCAACTGCATTCACTACGCTCTCAAGAATTGCTTGCACAAGTTCAGGATGAGGCAGCAGTGCAGAGCCTGCTTTTTTCTTATTCACTTTTTTGGCCGGACAACCCATATTAATATCAACAATCTGAGCGCCCTGCTGCACGGTTAACTGCGCAGCCGCCGCCATTGCAGCTGGCTCTGAGCCGGCAATCTGCACGGATCTAATGCCTGATTCATCATGGTAGTCCATTCTTAACTTAGACTTTTTACTGTTCCATACACGCGGATTAGAAGACAGCATTTCTGATACCGCAAGTCCTGCACCAAGCGAGCGGCAAAGTTCGCGGAAGGGGCGGTCTGTCACCCCTGCCATTGGTGCTAAAATAATATTGTTATCTAATTGATGTTGCCCAATGCGCATATTCTAAGCATTCTCTAAGTTAAGGCGGCGTAGTGTACGCATTTTTACAAGCAGAATAAAGGTTAATAATTAACCATTTTAAAATTATTTTGCTTGCAAACTAGGCGAATTTGAGTTTCGCTTTTTTTAAAGTGCAACAGCACTGTAACAAAACTGTGCTGCCGCACTTCATTTTATTACTTTTTTACACCGGAAAGGCGTGCCCACTCTTCCTTGACTGAAGCTTCATCCATTTTGAACCATTGGCCATAAACACCAATTAATTCATCAGCTTGCTGTTCTAGAATGCCGGATAATGCTAATGAACCGTTATTTTTAATTAAGGCTTCGATGCTTGTTGATAATTCGCGAAGCGGTCCGGCAAGAATATTTGCAACCAGCACATCAGCTAAAATTCCCTGAGGCAGATCATCAGGTAAATACAGCTCAAGCTGTTCAGAAACATTGTTACGCTGGGCATTATCACGGCTGGCAGTGATTGCCTGCGGGTCGATATCGATACCAATTACACGTTTTGCACCTAATTTAAGAGCCGCAATTGCTAAAATTCCTGAACCGCAGCCGAAGTCGATAACGACTTTATCCTGCAGATCCTGTCCGTCTAACCAGGCTAAACATAAAGCTGTGGTCGGGTGAGTACCCGTGCCGAATGCAAGGCCCGGATCAAGCATGACATTAACCGCATTTTCATCTGGAACCGGCTTCCAGCTCGGGCAGATCCATAAACGCTCGCCGAACTTCATCGGGTGGAAATTGTCCATCCATTCACGTTCCCAGTCTTTATCTTCAAGAGGTTCTATTTTTAGTGCAAAGTTATCACTTAAAAGCGGGCTTTGTTTCAGCTGTTCAAGCACTGGCGTCATTTCAGTTGCCGCATCATAAAGGCCGGTTATATCAGTATCTCCCCATAGGCGTGTTTCACCGGGAGCTGGTTCAAAAATCGGCACGTCATGTGAGTCTGTAAAAGTGGCTGAAAGGGCGCCGCTTTCCATTAATAATTCGCCGATCAGTTCAGCATTTTCTGAAGTTGCATTTAACTTTAATTGTATCCAAGGCATGATTTGTCCCCTCTGTCGGGATGGTTGTCTGTATGATGGCGCAAGAATACAGGGGATAAAGGCAATAATATAGACCCAAAACTGTTCTGAACGGTTTTATCCAGCAGACAGTTTGCCTGCCGCCGGGGAAAGCATTAGTTAGGTTTGTTTAAGTCTATGATAATAAGTTAAAACTTTAATGGAGGTTAACATTTGTTGGTAAATTTGATTGCAAATTGAACAGCATAAAGCAACACTATAGCCGGGTCAGTAAAAGGAATGATTAATGGATAAAATTGTGATTATCGATGATCACCAGCTGTTTCTTCATGGTTTAAAATTAACATTAGAAAGTGACAATAATGAAGTCTGGGTTTTTGATGATCCTGTTTCTGCGGTTAGTGAGATCGAACAGATCCACCCTGATATTATTATTATGGATCTGTATATGCCGAAGATGGACGGCATTGCTATGCTGGAGCAGTTAGCACTGCGCAATATTTTATCGCCTGTTGTTGTGCTTTCCGCATGTGAAGATTATAAAGATGTGCTCACTGCTTTTGAGAAAGGCGCAATGGGATTTATTCCTAAATCCTATGCACCGCAGGACATGCTGGACGGTCTGCAGCGCGTGCTGCGCGGAGATATTTTTATCCCGCCGGAAATTGCGGTGCAGTTAAATTCACTGGTTCTGCAGGATAAAAAGAATAAGGAACAGTATCATTTATCGCCGCGGCAGGCGCAGATTCTTGAGTTAATTCATAACGGCAGGAGTAACAGGGAGATCGCTGATAAATTATGTATTTCTCAGGATACGGTAAAATTTCATCAGCGGGGCTTGTATCAGATATTAGATGTATCGGGTGCATCGAGCCGCGCTAAAGCGGTAGAGAAAGCACTGCAGCTCGGTTTGTTAAAAGCACATTAACTTAATAAACGGCGTAATAAAATTCGTAATGCCGCGGGTTTTATCGGTTTGTGTAAAACTTTATAGTCAGCTGTTTTTCCCCCGTTTAATTTCTCTGGATCGACCTCTCCGGTTAATAAGACTGCAGGTATGTTTGAGTGCTGCTGTGCGCTGTGAATTAAATCAATACCGTTCTGTCCGCCCGGCAGTCTGAAATCTGAGATAATTAATGCAAAACTGTTTTTAGTTAAAGCTGTTAAGGCCTGTCCGCTTGTTTCGGCACTGTATACCTGATATCCCCACCCCTCCAGAAGCATTGCCAGCGCTCCTAATATACTTGGATCATCATCAATGAGTAAAATATGCTCATTATTTTCCCGGTTTATACTGTTATTGTGCAGCTTTGCTGATGCCTGCTGACCTTTCTTTATGCGCAAGGAAAAGCATGATCCCTGGTTAGAGGTTTTAACGGTAATTTGTGTTTTTAACAGGTGTGCTTTACGCTGCGCAATCGCCAGGCCGAGGCCTAAACCTTTTCTTTTATCATGAAGCGGGTTGTGTGTATGAAAGGTTTCATTAAACAGATAGGTGACAGATGAATCTTCTATTCTTTTGCCCTGATTCCAGACCTGTAAGTTAATGCCTCCTTGCGAATGACGTGCACTGAGTAGTATTGATGAACCTGTCGACTGATCGCCGTGAATTAATGCATTACTGAGCAGGCTGTCTAAGATATCGGTAGTCAGCTTAGTGTCGGTAAGCATAGTTAAGTCAATAAAGCGTACCCTTAAAATTAAACCTTTCTGCTCTGCCTGATACTGGTATTTTTTAATCAGCGGCTGAAAAGTGCTTCTTACTGCTGCAGTGCTGAGCTCCGGGATCACTTTACCTGCGTCGAGGCGGTTAAGGTCGCTTAATGTCGACAGGCGGCGTTCCAGTTCATCTGATGATTTTTTCAGATTCTGCATCAGCTCCTGTTGTTGTGTCTGCTGCAGTTGTTTCTCTAACAGGCCGCTGTACAAAGATAAACTGCTTAACGGCTGGCGAATATCATGAATTATTTTGTTCAGGTAATCACTGCCGCTGTTATTAAGCTGCGGGCTGTCCGGGGGATTATCCTGTTTTTTCCGGCGCAGTTTAGAGGTGCTTCTGATATGCCCGTAAATAGTTAAAAAAGCCAAAGTCATTAAAAAAAAGGTATTTAAAATAAACACTAAGGCGCTTGTATCACCAACTACGGCGGTAAATGTATAACTTATAAATGCAGTCAGATTATTAATTAATAACAGCTGAAAATTATAGGCCAGCAGGTAGGCATAGAACAGCGGCAGCAGCAGGGTAAAATAGAGGAAGCTATTCTGCGTTGTCTGTGTTTCAAAGTGACTGTTAATGGTAATAAACAGGGTGGTAAAAAGGGTCAGCAGCGGCAGCAGTATAATAACTTGTCTGTCTTTTTTTCGGGTAGTGCAGCTGAGCAGATATGCGTTTAATAAAAGCGCAGAAAACGGGATCAGAAAAGGTAAATTAAAAGAGGCTGGCGAGTCGAAAAAGGTATAGCTATGCACTGTACCGGCGCTATAAAAAAACAGAAATGCAGTTAAAATTGCAATGTTATAAATTCGCAGGCTCTGCCATCTCGACAATAATAATTCTTGTACTGCTTGCTTATTATCCATATCTGATTTCGGCTGTGAGTTTAGATAAAAAAAAGCCTAACAAAGTTAGGCTTGCCTGTAACAGGTCTCGAATTATTACCTAATTAATAACAATAAAAGTCCATTTAAACGGCTAAAAAGTGGGTTTACTACTGTGCCTTAATCCCTAAGGCCACTATAGAGTGCCTTAACGATAGCTGTTAGTTAACTACCCGTCAGGGTAGTTTTTGCAAATTATCTGTGGAAAGACCTACTTACCTTTGTTTATGTGATCTGATGCATGCTGAAGTGCGTAAGAGTAGCCTTTCGCACCCAGGCCGCAGATAACTCCCACTGCAGCATCTGATAAGTAGGAGTGATGACGGAAGCTTTCACGTGCATGCACATTAGAAAGGTGAACTTCAATAAAAGGAATATTTACGCCTAACAGTGCATCACGAATGGCAACGCTGGTGTGGGTAAAAGCAGCCGGATTAATAATGATAAAATCGATATCCTGAAATGACTGATGAATTTTTTCGATGATTTCATATTCACGATTTGACTGCAGATGGCTGAGCTCAATATTTGCCTGGGATGCCTGCTCGCTGAGATCTTCAATAATATCTGCAAGTGTCTGCCTGCCGTAAACTTCTGGTTCTCGCTGGCCTAATAAGTTGAGGTTAGGTCCATTTAAAACTAATACTTTCTGTGCCATAAAAAAAGACTCCCGGAAACCTTGATTAATATTGATTTTGAGAGTCTATCTCTTCAGGCATCTGCTGGCTAGTTTTCTATACCCATGTTACCTCAAGGTGCTTTGTCAGGCATTCGCTCGGATACCAGAGCAAGGCACAACATGAGGTAATTGTTATTCACTTTTCGATTGTTGCAACGCAGGGCTGGTTTGCGAGCTAATGCCCCGTAGGGCAAGGCAACTTACGCCAATCTGCGTTGTTATAAAATCTCTATGTAGAATAACTATACTTCAATTTTATGCCTAGCATCTCGGCACAATTGGCCTTGCTGACTTTGCATCTTGAAGTATCATGGGTATATATGCTTATCTTATTTCCAGATTCTCTTTGATTAACTGCTCCACCACACTTGGATCCGCAAGTGTTGATGTATCACCTAAAGAGTCACTTTCTCCGGTTGCAATTTTGCGTAAAATACGGCGCATAATTTTACCCGAGCGGGTTTTAGGCAGACCTTCTGCCCAGTGTAATATATCCGGCGTTGCAATCGCGCCGATCTCTTTACGTACCCACTGTTTCACCTCGGCATATAACTCCGGTGAAGAGTATTCGCCGGAATTCAGCGTGACATAAGCGTAGATCCCCTGACCTTTGATTTCATGAGGTACGCCGACAACCGCAGCTTCGGCAATTTTGGGGTGCGCTACCAAGGCGCTTTCGATTTCTGCTGTGCCCATACGGTGTCCGGATACATTTAATACATCATCAACACGGCCGGTGATCCAGTAATATCCATCCTGATCACGACGCGCACCGTCACCGGTAAAGTACATGCCTTTAAAAGTTGAGAAATATGTCTGCTCAAAGCGTTCATGATTACCATACAGGGTACGCATCTGACCCGGCCAGCTGTCAAGCATTACTAAATTACCGTCAACCGCACCCTGCAGAATAGTACCGTCATTATCAACTAAGGCAGGCTGAACACCGAAGAAAGGGCGTGTAGCAGATCCCGGTTTTAAGTCTGTCGCTCCCGGCAGCGGCGTGATTAAAATCCCGCCAGTTTCAGTCTGCCACCAGGTATCAACGATAGGGCAGTTTTTATTACCTATTTTATCGTAATACCATTCCCAGGCTTCGGGATTAATCGGCTCACCCACCGAGCCTAAAATTCGCAGTGATGAGCGGCTGGTACCCTGAACAGCTTCGTCGCCCTTAGCCATTAATGCCCGGATTGCAGTCGGTGCGGTGTAAAGCAGAGTAACATTATGTTTATCAACAACTTCACTCATGCGCGCAGGAGTCGGGTAGTTAGGTACACCTTCAAAAAGCAGGGTGGTTGCGCCGTTAGCCAGCGGTCCGTAAACCAGATAACTATGGCCGGTGATCCAGCCCACATCGGCTGTGCACCAGTAAATATCTTGATCCTGGTAATCAAATACATACTTGAAGGTCATGGCTGCATAAACAAGATAACCACCGGTGGTGTGCAGTACACCCTTAGGCGTGCCCGTTGAACCGGATGTGTAAAGAATGAATAACGGATCTTCTGCATTCATGACTTCCGGCGGACATTCATCTGATTCTTTTTCCAGCAGTGTCTGCCAGTCAAAATCTCGGCCTTCAACCCAGTTCACCTCACCACCAGTATTTTTAAAGACAATAACGCTTTTAACGCAGTCCGTTCCTTCTTTCTCTAAGGCTTCGTCTACGTTTGCTTTAAGAGGTACAAAGCGGCCGCCGCGGCGTCCCTGATCTGCTGTAATTACTGTTTTTGCGCTGCTGTCGATAATGCGTCCGGCAATCGCTTCCGGTGAGAAACCGCCGAAAACAATAGAGTGAACGGCACCAATACGCGTACATGCAAGCATTGCTACCGCGGCTTCCGGTGTCATGGGCATGTATAAACAGACCACGTCTCCTTTTTTAACACTCTGTGATTTCAGTACGTTGGCAAACTGACAGACACGTCGATGCAGCTGCTTATAGGTGATGCTCTGCTGCTGATCGGGGGAGTCACCTTCCCAGAGAATGGCGGTTTTATCACCTTTTTCCGCTAAATGGCGGTCCAGACAGTTGGCCGAGACATTAAGCAGACCGTCTTCAAACCATTTGATATTGATATGACCCGGATCGTAGGAGCTGTTTTTGACTTTAGAGTAAGGCTTAATCCAGTCGAGTATTTTACCTTTTTCTCCCCAGAAAGCCTCGGGATCGTTAACGGACTGCTGATACTGGCTTAGATATTCTTCATTAGTAAGCAGGCTTTTTTGCGCAAGATCAGCTGATACAGGATAAATGTGCTTTTCACTCATTCTTAGCTCCACGTAGTAAAGTAAACAACCACCTGATTCAGCAAGTGCTTGTAATTGTCTAATAAATAAACACCCAGTGTAAAACATCATAAATAAATAAATTGTGAGATGCACAAGGTTGTTAAATAAATGTTAATGCATTTTGCGGGTAAAATTGTTTTTGGGATCAATGTCAATAAAAACATAGGCCTATAACTTAAGCCTAAAAGTAGTACTTTTATCTTGTGTTTTTAATTTTACTTTTGGGTGATGTTTTCTAGACTTGTGGCGCAAGGATGCAAACTACAGCGCAGGTTTTGAGTATGCTGGTGCGCTGTTTAAGGATCTAGTTATGTCTTTAAGTAAACGGAAATTGCAGGGATTCGCAGTATTGACCTCTGTTGTGCTGTTAACTATTGCCGGCATTGTATTTACAGCCAGCATGGTCTCTACGCAGTTAATTGATAATCAGGTAATCGGCAACTATTACCGTAATAATGAAGCTTTTGTTAATGCCGAATCGGGTATTAATTTAATACTCAGTAAATTAGACAGCCCGTCTATAGCCGAAGAGATGCTCACAAATCTGCCCTACAGCTATTTACCTTCCACAGCTCATTACTCTGTTCAGGTTACTCAGGTGAATGCAAATACACTCGAAATCATCTCATCCGGCTTATCTATGGATGACACTGCTGAACGTAAAATTCACCTGCAGGTCAATTTCTCCCTTGATTACCCCATTCCTAGCGCGCCGCTTTCCAGTGACGGCAAGCTCAATTTAGATGCATCGGCAACAGTGAATGACGGTTGTGAAGGGCTGAGTTTAGATGAATGTTTATCTCCAGGTAATATTGCCGATGTTATGCTGCTGAGCAACCCCGGTGCAGAAAGTGAATATAGTGAATTATGTTCCGGTGACGAGAATAATGTCGGCAGTAACTTGTTTGCTGACAATGTTTTTTACGGAGAGAGTGAAAAGCGGGTGATAGATAACGGCGGTGACTGGGGGAAGGGCGCGGTGCCTGCCGGTGTAGATATCTTCGGGACATTAACCACGAGTAACGATGCTCCCGAGAGCTTATTTGAAGCGGCATTCGCCATTGAAAAAAACGACACTAATATGCAGATTATTAAAAGTTACGCTGCAGATATAGATATGACTGTTGAAGGTGCGGTCAGCTGCTCAGAGCAGTTAAAAGATATCAGTGATGAAGATAAAGTTATTTATATACAGGGAGACTGCAATATTGAACAAAACGATACCCAGCAGAGTGTCACCTCCGAAAACAAACGCTTTACCGTCGGCTCCAGCGCACACCCCAAAATAGTTTTTATGCAAGGGGGAACCTTTATTACACAGCCTAACAGCGGCGTATCTATTATCGGCATGCTGTATTTTTTACCTGGTAAACATGCAGCAGTAGATGAAAACGGCGATTCCCTAGTAGATGAATATGGAAATGAACGCTTGGTAGAGGATATCAGTGTCGATATGGGGGCTGTCCGCGTAAACGGGGCATTATTAAGCGATTATAAATGTTCGGCTGACGGTTATGATAAAAGTGATCATAAGGGCACTAAACAGCATTTCTCTGTCCGTTATGACCGGACTGTGCTCAACTTACTTTATTCTCAGTTAGGTATGCCGGTGGTCGGCAGCAGTTATCAGCAGGTAGAAGGGAGCTGGAGGGATTTCTAATGAAACAGTATGGATTCTCTCTGGTTGAAATACTGGTATCGTTATTAGTGGTCAGTTTTGCCGCTGTCAGTGTAGCCGGACTGCAGAAAATGGTTATTGAGCAGAACCGCAATAATGTTGCGCATAGTCTGGTTATTCAACTTGCGGCTGAAAAAATTGAGCTGGTACTGCTGCTTGACTCATCAGCCGCTGTTGATGCTTTACATGATACTGACGAGAATGTGTCTTACGGCGGTTATTCATTTGATTTACACTGGCTTATTACTCCTTTGGATGATTCTTTTAAAGCAGGATCTGATATCCGCGATGTGGAATTACAAATATCCTGGAGTGATGCTAAGGGTGAGCTGCAGACTTTTACTTATTCTGAGCAGGTTAATTTAGTTTTACTACTTAACAGCGGCGGAGGCCAGTCTGCATTAACTGCCGCTATTATTATTTCTTTACTTGAAACGAACGATATTATCTATTTTGAGCCTAAAATGGGTTATAAAAAGGGCGCATTTGTTATTTATGATAGTGAACTGTTTAAAGCTGCCAGGCCGCATTCGGCAGGTGGAGGACATCCGCGTGATGTGCTTGAACCCGATGATCCTGATACCTCCGGCTGGTTAAGTTATGGAAGAGTTGATAATCCTGAACTGGTGAATAATCCAGATTTACAAACTTTATTTATTGAGTGATCGGACGTGAACCTCTGCTGCTTATTAGAGATAAACGGCCCTAAATTAGAACAGTTTTTATTATCATATGTTATTGTAATCATATTGTTAAAAAAAAGGACTGTATGCTTCATGATTAACAGCCAGGTAACTATTTTACAGCAGGCAGAAGCTTATCTGCAGTCTGTAACTTCTTGTCAATATACGAAAATTGTACAGCCGTTGTTTATCAGCTCTGCCGGGGCGCATATGCGTCACATTTTAGATCATTATAATGCACTTATTTCTGGAATGAATGAGCAGTTTATTGATTATGATAAACGCAGCCGCGGCGGAGATATTGAAATTGACCCCGGTGCGGCACTCGCTGAAATAGCAAAAATAAAAAAGTTTCTATTATCTCTCTCCAGTTCACAGCTTAATATGCCGATGTCACTTTCAACAGAAGTATCGGTCACTGAAAAGCAAGTTGAAATTGTCACCACCACGCTTGCCAGAGAGTTAGTGTTTGCGGGAAGTCATGCCATTCATCATTTTGCGATGATTGATCAGATTGCCAAAGCGCAGCAGTCATCGACACCGGAGCAGTTCGGCATTGCGCCTGCCACAGCAACTTTTTTACGTTCAGAAAAATGTGCACATTAACTTATCTGCTGAGCGACGAAGGTTACGAGCTGTTTTTCAATCGTGATGAACAGCGCACTCGTCAATGTGCGCTTCCTCCTGCTGCAGATACTCAGCTCAACGCAGTTTATCCCGTTGATCCTGTCGGGCAGGGGACCTGGCTGGCAGTGCATAACAGCGGCTTGTCTATAGCCTTATTGAATTTTTATCAGGCGCAGCAGATGCAGAGTTCACAGGGGCCGTTTTTAAGCCGCGGAGAGATTATTTTAGCATTATTAAAAGATGCAGAGAATGTTATTGAGGTTTTAAAAAAAATGGATTTAAGCTTATATCCGGCGTTTCTGCTGTGTATCTTTGCCAAAGATCTGTGCCGCACAAATAATAGAATAAGAACTTTTCAATGGACTGGCGAGAAACTTATTGAGGTGGAAAATACACTGCCTATTACTTCTTCAAGTGTTGAATATCCGACGGTTTATAAAGCGCGAAAAATGCGTTATTTACAAATAGTAGATGCACAAAATCCAACGACACAGCAGTTTTTAACTTATCATCGTTCGCAGGAAACACAAGGCAAGCTGTCGGTAAGAATGTCGCGCAGCGATGCACAAACGGTCAGCCTGAGTCATATCCGTGTTGCACAGAATATCAGCTTTGATTATTTTGATTTTATTGGTAACAGTAATAGTCAGGTCAGATGTAAGCGCGTAAATTTATAACCGCTGACCATACTGTGAATAGACAGGAAAGGTCCGCGGCTATAAAATTTTATCCGTCTTTTTAATAGTGCGGCGGCGGCATCTCTTCTTTTTCGGATGCCAGCTGGTTAGGCTGTGCCTCTTTTAATTTTACGGCAAGTAATGCTACCTGTTCGGTTAACAGCTGTAATTTACGCTGCTGCTCGAATATCTCAGCGTTTAAAGTTTCAATATTGTCTTCTTGAAATGCGGCTTTCATTTCAAGTTGTTCGATACGTGTTTCTTGATCCATTATTTTCTCTGTCTTATTTATTAACTGGCCAGATCTCTAAAAACCCGGCAGAGCTTTCACTCGCTATTTTATCACCATCCCATAATGTCGCAGAGTATACTACAGCTGTTTTCGGTCGTGTTTCTTTTCTTGGTGTTACTGTCCATCTTTGCTGGCTAATACCTGTTTCCACATCCCATAACTGCACTATCTTTGTACCGTTGCCGGTTAACAGCTGTTTACCGTTATTAATAAAACGTACTGAGGAAAATATTGACTGGCGTGCAGTGTAAATCAGCGTGCTCTGCAGTAAACCGGTTTTTAGATCCCATATTTGTGATGCTTTCTGATTATCAGCAACAAAAGCGTAACGGCCGTTATCTTCAAGTTTCACCATAGAAACCCGCTCGTTGAAATTAAATTTTTTAATAATTTGAGCAGTCTGGCTGTTCCATAAAAAAGCTTTGTGGTCATTGCCGCCGGACAAGACATAAAGACCGTTTGCCGATAAATCAACGCTGTTTACCTTTTCAGTATGAATCGGCATCTCCAGACGGCGGCCTGTTTTTAAATCAATATGAACTATTTTTCCGTTTACTTGTCCATAGACAACGTATCGTCCGTTTGCGGATATGCGGATGTCCCGAATCGGTGAATCAGTTACCTGATAAAACCCCAGTGACAGACCGCTTTGCATATCCCAGACTGCAAATTCGTCACGACTTGCAGAAAGTGCATGAGTGTTGTCTGCTGAAAGCCGAACAATATAAATATCATTTCGCTGCGCATTATGATGCTGCCATTGAAAGAGTAATTTATTGTTTCGGTTATCCCACAGGCTTAAGCCGTGGTGAATTGAGGATATGATGGAGTAATCACCATTTTGAGATATCTCGGCCGCAAATGCTCCCTCTACAGCGTGCTCATACTGCTGCAGAGGTTTATCAGAGCGCTCGCAGGCAGTTACAAAAACGAGACATAGTAATAAAAAAAGTGATTTAAAATGGATGTTTAATGACATTATATAATTAACTTTAGGTAAAAATTAGCTTTAAGGTTAGTATAATGTTACGAATTTTGATACATGCTTTTGAGCGTCTAGTGCGACAAAAACAGTATCGCTACATGTTTCACTTAATAAATCAGAATAAAATATTGGAGTAACAATGAAAAACGTATTTAAAGTTTCTTTATTAGCAGCTGCTGTTGCATTTACTGTGGGTTGTAATGAAAAGGCAGAGCAGGAAGCTCCAGCAACTGAAACCGAAACTGTAGTAGAAGCTGCAGCATTTGCAAACAGCCAGGAAAAAGCGGCATACGCAATTGGTTCATCTTTTTCTCGTTATGTTGAAACAACGCTTGAAAAACAGGCTGAGTTTGGTTTGGAATTAGATAAAGAAATTATTCTTCAAGGTATTACAGATACGCTGCGCGGTAACTCTAAGTTAACTGATGAAGAGATGATCGAAACGCTGAAAGCTTACGATACAGAAGTACAAGCTGCAGCTGAAAAAGTAATGGCTGAAAAAACGGCAAAAGCGGCTGAAGAAGCAAAAACATTCTTAGCTGAAAATGCAAAAGTTGAAGGCGTAACAGTAACTGAATCTGGCCTTCAGTACTCAGTAATCACTAAAGCGGAAGGTCCTAAACCAAAAGCTGAAGATACTGTAACAGTACATTATGTTGGAACACTAGTAGACGGCACTGAGTTTGACAGTTCTGTAGCACGCGGCGAACCAGCTAAATTCCCGCTTAACCGTGTAATTCCAGGCTGGACTGAAGGTGTACAGCTTATGAGTGTCGGCGAAAAATACAAGTTCGTTATTCCTGCTGAACTTGGTTACGGCGAACAGGGCGCGGGTTCTATCCCTCCTGGCGCAACGCTGGTTTTCGAAGTTGAGTTATTAGAGATTGCATCTGCTGACGAAGTAGCTGCTAAGTAATATTCTCTCTTTATTATAAAAAAGATCGCCTGGTGCGGTCTTTTTTTTGCCTGTAATTTAATAAAACTACCTTTGTAATACCAAATTGATTAAGTAAGTGGTCAATTTAGGCGCAGGAGAAATTAATCATATCAAGGCATGAGCTGCAGTAAATGGTTGTTCCCTTTATAAAGCTTATAACGCAGAGATGGTTAATTTTAACCAGAATAAAAGATCAGATATTTACTTAGAATGGTATAAGCTCTGCAGCATCCAGTTCTGCCCGTCAAAAGTAAGATGTGTTACGCTGCCGTTATGAATATCCATAGTGCGCGGCTCATCCACTGGAATATATAAGATCTCTTTTAAAAACATCACAATCGCCAGCCCGTGACTCATAACTGCTACTTTCTGACCCGTATGAGCAGATGCAATCCCGTGCAGACATCGACTCAGGCGTGTCTGCAAAGCCTGTAAACTTTCACCCCGGCCGATACGGTATCCTAATTGTGCTGAAAATAGTGCTGCTAACTGCTCTTTATCGTGGCTGGTTAAGCTGTGCTTAGGTTTGCCGTCAAGGTGATCGTAACTTAACTCCCGCAGTTCTGCTTTATGACTAACCTTTAACTGCTTGGCCTGTGCAAGCGGCGTAATAGAGGTTACTGCACGTCCGAGATCGCTGCTGTAAATCGCATCTAAGTTTATATCCTGGAAATAATTGAGCTGCTGCAGTGCATCTTCTCTGCCTTTTGCTGTTAACGGACTGTCAAGGTGGCCCTGCAGCCTGCCTTGTTTATTCCAGGTTGTTTCACCATGGCGAATTAAGTAAATGTCAGTCATATGTTTTGTATTAATTGTCTTTAATATTCCCGGATTTTAGCATTAATTAGTGTATCCTTACGCGCATAATTTTAAGGGGTTGAATATGTTAGATGTAATAATCATTGGTGCGGGCGCATCCGGTTTAATGTGTGCCATAGAAGCGGCTAAACGTGGCCGTAAAGTATTAGTACTGGATCATGCTAAGCGCGCGGGACAAAAGATTATTATGAGCGGCGGCGGGCGTTGTAATTTCACTAATTTATACGTTGAGCCGAATAACTACCTCTGTGATAACCCGCATTTTGTTAAATCAGCGCTAAGCCGTTACACGCAATGGGATTTTATCGCGCTGGTGGATAAACATAAGATCAGCTGGCATGAACGCGATCACGGCCAGCTGTTTTGTGATGACAGTGCTAAACAGATTGTGCAGATGTTATTAGATGAAGCGCGTGATGCGGGTGTTAAAATTCAGCTGCAGACTGAAATCATTAGTCATCATCAAATGTCAGATCACCATTTTTATATCCAGACTAAACAAGATAGTTTTGAGTGTCATTCTTTAGTGGTGGCTACCGGCGGTTTATCGCTGCCAAAAATGGGCGCTACCCCGTTTGCGTATAAAGTTGCAGAAAAATACCAGTTACCTGTTAAAGCAACCCGCGCAGGTTTAGTGCCTTTTACCCTGCATCAGGCGCAGAAAGAGTTATTTACGCCGTTATCCGGTATCAGCTTTCCGGCAACAGCACTTTGTGAAATTAAAGATCAGCGTAACAAAGTAAAACAGATCAGCTTTACCGAAGCACTGTTATTTACCCATCGAGGTTTAAGCGGCCCGGTTATTCTGCAGATATCAAATTACTGGCAGGCGGGAGAAAAAATAACTTTAGATCTTCTGCCTAACTTAGATTTATATGCCGAGCTGATTAATACTCAACAGAGCCGCCCGGATCTGGCATTAAAAACCTTATTATCACAGCAGCTTCCTAAGCGTGTGGTTGAGTGTTTATTAGCAGCCGCTGAAATTGAAAGCCTGCCGCTGAAACAATACAATGAAAAGCAGCTTAAACAGATCTCAGAACTGTTCCACAACTGGGCGCCGCAGATTAACGGCACTGAGGGCTACCGCACAGCCGAAGTGACCTTAGGCGGCATTGATACTGATGTTATCTCTTCAAAAACCTTAGAGTGCAAAAACGTAAAAGGTTTGTATTTTATCGGTGAAGCTTTAGATGTCACCGGCTGGTTAGGCGGGTTTAACTTCCAGTGGGCCTGGTCAAGCGGCTGGGCTGCAGGGCAGGATGTTTGATTGTTTACGCACGCTTTGCGTGGGTGTATAGGCTGCTAGCAAAATAGGACTCCTATGACCGTAGTATTTAATATAGGTACCACATTATGCGATTATTGACAGCTTGCCTGTCAATAATTCTATTTACCTTTTTATAATTTAGATAATTTACACGCCAGCCCTAACTCGGCAGAACCTAAAATAATTGGTTTTATTTGTATATTATTTTGGGGGACCCATATTGCTCTAATTTCATATTGTTCTTTAAATTCAAGATCTTTTATTAATGCAGCATTACGTCCCCAATTATTTCCGTTCCAAACTTCTTGTTTATTTTGATAAGTTACTTCATAAACACCTATAAAATTAACGGGAGTAATATCACTAATAGCTAAAGTTAATTGATCAAAAAAAAGGGTGTGATTTACAATTTCAACACACGTATCAGCCTCATCCAATTCACTCATTACAGATTGAGATAGCTTGTTTGACATGCAAAGAATATAACAATCAGGCGATTCAATGTCTTTTCCGAAAAGAACACCTTTACAATGGACTTTAGCTTTTCCTCCCATAGCTCCAAATGATTTTGCAATTTGATTGTTTCTGTCATTTGGATCATTGAGGTTAATTAGAGCGTCATCAATATGATGATATACTAGTTTTTTTCCTTCTTTAGGATCTGCTATACCACGCTTGTGTTCTGAGTCCCTATAGTTCTGAAGTGTTCCAATGCGGATACATCCCATGTTTAGTAATGATTTACTATGAATTTCTTCAGAGTATTTATACATTTATGCCTCCGTTAATTTCAATCTAGAGTTACATAACAACTATAAATACATCTTATAATAAAGCTAACTTAATAATTTTATTCAATTTAAAATAGAAGGGATTACGCAGCCTAATTGCTTGGTTCTTCCTGACTTCGTTGCGACTTCGCGGGGGAAAAATATATAAAGCCCGCTATAAATAGGTGCGGGCTTTATATATCAGAGCGATGATGAATTACTTAATCATCTCTACTTTTAAGCTTGCACCACTGCTTGATGCTTCACTCTCTGCTGTTATGTACTGCCAGCCGCCGGCTGGATTGCTAATAGTAATTGACTCTGTATTTCCGGGGCCGGTGGATTTTAATAGATACTGGCTGCTCTGGGCCCAGCCGGATGGGCTGTAGAATAAATCGACATTACCGTCACCGTGGGCACTGTTGATATTAATACGAGTAATATCATTATCTACATAGAAGTAGTAATACGCCTTGCCGTTGTTGATACAGATAGTCTGATTATTATAGATCTGCCCGTCTACTGAAGGCTCATTCGTTTTACAGGTATCAGGAATGATTTCGCCTCTTTTGTCTTTACTCATGTTTATTTTCAGGCTTGCACCACTGCTTGACGGTTCGCTTTGTGCTGTTATGTACTGCCAGCCGGCAGCAGGATTGTGAATGGTAATTGACTCTGTATTTCCAGGCTCTGTAGATTTCAACAGATACTGGGTGCTTTGGGCCCAGCTGGACGGGCTGTAGAACAAGTCAACATTACCGTCACCATGGGCACTGTTGATATCAATACGGGTAACATCAGTATCTACATAGAAGTAATAATATGCCTGATCGTTATTGATACAGACGGCGCGGTTATTGTAGATCTGTCCGTCTGCTAAAGGCCCTTGAACTTTACAGCTATCAGGAACAAGTATGGAGCCGTTGTTAGTTCCAAGTTTAGAGTCATCGCTTTGCACTGTCTGCAGCCAGTTATCCCAGCTATAGTCTAAAGAAGTACCAATTGAGGTATTAATATAATTAACCCATCCGTCCACGTCTCCCTCTCTGCCGTACTGCATTAGCTCTGTTACTGATTCAGGGGACATTTCAAATAAGAAACGTACGGCCAGATAACCCCAGCGATAGACTCTTTCTTCACCGCTGCTGTAGTTATTATTAAATATTTCACTCAGTTTATAGCGCCGCTGTTGGCCTATTTCAACTGCCTCATCATAGCGGTTCTGATGCGATATATACTCAGCAAGGCCTTCAGACCACCAGACCACTTTGTCGAAATTAGTTTTGAAGTAGTTAAATGGACCATACATATTAAAACGTGCGTCGAGATAATGGATATATTCATGGCGCAGGTTCCAAACCAGAATATCGTCGAGCCAAGTGGCCTCATGGGCGATAAAACGCGCCTGATTACCCTCAACTGACGGATCTCCTTCGAGGTACATACCGCCATTATCAGTACTGATACCGAAAAGTGTTCCAGCATAACTTTTGTAGTCATCACCAGAGTTGAAAATATTGATTTCAAGATCGCGGTTAAGGTCATCATTTACAGGCTGGTTACCAGTATTAAGAAGTTTGTGGAATAAGGATTCCTCCTCAGAAATCTGTTCGCAGGACTGTTGAAGTTCAGATTGAGTCATATCTTGAGCATTTATTTTGATGGTATCGCTGCAGGTGTAGTGAATACTCAATACCTGTTTTTTCAACTGCTCTTTCCAGCCGCAGATATTAAATTGTTCACATTGCCCTGGGTTATAGGTTTCTAATGAGCCAGCCGCTTTTATCCATAATTTTGTGTTACGTTCGAAGCGTGACATAAAATCGACTATGCCCTTGTTGATCTCTGTTTTTAACGCTTCGGATAGTCCCCAGTATTGTTGGTATTCAAGAAAGCGTGCATATTCTTTAAGAGCATCAGATGCTTGATAGTTATATTCAGAGTTGTAGATATATTCCGAATTAGCTACTTTAAGCAGGGCCGCCCGCAGAGCGCTATGATCCTCTGCTGCTTTGGTGTACGCCGCATCCCAGCCGGCACGGTAAAGTGTCGTAAGTGCTTTAGTCAGGGCGCCGCGGTGTGACCATTCGGCCAGATGTTCAGGAGAAAAGTCATTTAAATAACGAGTAATACTTCGGCTGCTTTGCATATAATTTTTACTGCTGTCCCATGCAGTAAAATACTCAGTCATGGTATCTCCCTGCGTCGGCGTAATGTCAGAAAAATGCGGGTTACGGCTGTATGTTTCGAGTAAAGCAAGCATCGCTTTATTCACTCGTTGATCTTTATAGGTTAATTGGCTGCTGTTATGTTCAACGTAAAATGCACCGCGTAGGAAGTAAAATAATTTATACATGCCGTCATTAGAAGCTGAATCATAAGTCTCGGCTATATTTTTTGCTCGTTGAGCAATATCAATCACTTTGTCTGCCTGATAGACAGTGACAGCTGTGTCATCATTACGGCGGTATAACTCACTAATACACTCCGCAGAGGTGTTTTGAATGAAGTTAAACAACGCATTCCCAGTTAAAGCAGCAAACTCAGTGTAATCGTGACAACCGGCTTCAATGGCATCCGCGTCTGTTATTTTATTTATTGACGATCGCAGGCGCTGTTCATCCGTTGGAGCTGGAATAGTAATCGGAGCGATGAGCGGGGCGGAAGCCTTCAGCTTTTTGACTGGCTGGAGACGGCTGCTGTCTGTAATACCATCTGCTGGAGCCTGCTGATGTAAATTCCCTTCTTTAGCTATTAACGTGCTGCTTGTTAGCAGCGAGCTGATTAGTAAACATAAATATCTTTTTTTAATAGTCATAACAAATCCTTTATTTGCTTATATTTATTAAATAACAGTTAGTTTTTAATTATTGTGGTGTGCTTGTTTTTGATCTATTTGTCATTTTCATAACAAGCCTGGAAAGAGCTGCCGAGCATTGTTCACGGCTTCTATCTGGCCTTTAATTGCCACTATTGCTTTTTATGATTTTCTGCATCGGGCAGGTAACAAAAAACAGGGAAGAAAAAGTTAATTTCATATCGGAATGCAAACGAATGAAGTTTAATAAAAAAGCGCAGCCGTGAGTTTCAAGGCATGCGCTTAATTAGTTTTCTCTTAGTCTTTTTTATTTAACGCTAAGCTCGGTGACAGTTGATGACTGCAGACCTTTGTTGTCTGTGACTGTTAAGCGGAATTTTAGTGTTGTATTAAAATTCGGCGTCATTGCGTAAGCATAACTTTTATCTGCGTAAGCAATTCTTGTCTGCGGGCCTTCAACCTGCTCCCATTTGTAAGATGTAATCGTACCGTCAGGATCTTTTGAAGTTTTTCCGTCAAGACGAACCCATTTATTAAATGAAGCTGTATTCTGTGCAGTTATCTTTGCAACAGGCGGCAGATTATTCGCAATATTATTACCTTTAATAATAACGGTATGTACAGCCGAACTGCTCTTACCTTTATCGTCTGTTACGGTTAATTTAAATTTCAGAGTCGTATTAACAGAAGGTGTTGCCGCATAAGCATAACTTCTATCTGCGCCGTCAATTCTTACACTAGGACCTGCAACCTGCTCCCATTTGTAGGATGTAATATTACCGTCAGTATCTTTTGAATTTCTTCCGTCAAGAGCAAGCCATTTATTAAATAAAGCTGTTTTCTCTGCTGCTATCGTGGCAACAGGTGCCTGATTTTTCGGAATTTCTTTGTCTTTAATAATAACGGTATGTACAGCAGAGCTGCTCTTACCTTTATCGTCTGTTACGGTTAATTTAAACTGCAGTGTTGTGTTGAATGAAGGTGTTGCCGCATAAGCATAGCTTCGAGCTGTGCCTTCAATTCTTACACTAGGACCTGCAACCTGCTCCCATTTGTAGGATGTAATGCTGCCGTCAGTATCTTTTGAACTGTTGCCGTCAAGAACAAGCCACTTATTAAATAAAGCCGTATTCTCTGCCCTTATCGCTGCGACAGGAGCCTGATTATTTGGAATTTGTTTATCTTTAATAATAACGGTATGTACAGCCGAACTGCTCTTACCTTTATCGTCTGTTACGGTTAATTTAAACTGCAGAGTAGTATTAACGGAAGGTGTTGCCGCATAAGCATAGCTTCTGTTTACGCCTTCAATTCTTACTTTCGGGCCTGCGGTCTGCTCCCATAAATAACTGACAATATTGTTGCTGCTGGTAGAGTTTTCCCCGCTTAAGGTTAACCATTGGCGAAATGCCGCCTGCTTGTCGGCTGTAATTTTAGCTGCAGGTCCAGCCGTTGATACACTGATGCTGTTCTCGTAAGGAGTTGCATTATGTTCGGTTACCGTCACTGTCATTGCATCTTTAACAAAAAAATCAAAGTCTGCACGACCATTGTCATCCGTTAATACAACCTGAGTTTCGCCTTGTTGAGAAACAAGCGCAACACGAGCATTTTTTAACAGAGCATTACCTTTACGTACAACAACAGTAAATTCTGCCTGGCTGCCGGGTAGTAAACTTTCCGGATGGGTAACAGTAAGCGCCTGCGGGCGATCTGTACGTAACTCCATTTCCGGATCACCAAACCAGCTGAAGAAACGTGCTTCAGAGAGTGCTGTTCCCTGTGTTCCATAGTGATTAAACATACGTTCTTTAGCGCGGTTTAACGCCATTGCTGGTTTCCATGAGACAGGGTAAATGTCGCTAGACCAGGTACCATCGTAATCGTCCCAAAAACTATCCATAATGCCGGCGTGCAGATTATCGTTATATCCGGAGTAACTGACGCGAACAGCGCCGGTAAATCCGACTGCACCACCGTTAGTGTTTCTCATCCAGGATTCTGCAAATGAGTCTTTATTGTCAAACCAGCCGGTTGCACAGTTTAAACTAAGTACTACCGGTGCTAGATTGCCGTTTACTAAGTTATTAACTTCAGCTGCTGTGAAGTGCGGGTCGGCCCAGCCTGAACCGTCGCCGTAACCATGATCGCGATGGAGAACCAGACTGACACCATCGTTGATCGCTTCTGCTATCTGTACGCGGTCACCATTACCCTGGTCTTTCCATACTTGAGGAACGTTGTTTGGCGGAGTAATTCGTGCTGTACCGTAATCCCAGCCGCCATAGGTAAGGTCTTCGCTTAAATCGGCACTCCATTGAAGTGCTGTATGGATCTGGTAGCCTTTATTAAACTGATCGCCGGGTGTGTTAAAAAAGTCATAATCTGGACCTAAAAAATCAGCAACACGATGAAGATCTTCCATAAACATACGATCGGCTTTTAGATTACCGTCATTGTCCTGAAACTGTCCTGCAACCAGAATGTGCTTGTATCGATCTGATATTACAGGTGTTTTTGCATAGTTAAGAGTACGATTCACCATCGTTGTGATCTGCTCTGCTGTGTCTCCCGGAAAACGGCCGACAACGATATCTGGATATTTGTCGTCACCATCAATCAGTGAATAATCAAAGTCCGTATGCCAGACATGATCCTTACCATGATAGCCGTGTCCCGTAACTGCCCAGCCGGGCAGATCTTCATGGTCACCAACAAACAAAACATAAGAGGTCATTACGCCCTGCTGATAGGCGTCTTTGATATACTGTTTGATCTCTTCCTGTGAAGCACCTGTTTCAGACAGTGGAGCAGTATAAACGTTATAGCCCATTTTGCGTTTCCAGGCTGCTAAAGGTTCAACTGCATCCTTGAACTGGTCTGCTGTAATAATCAGGTAATCAGCCTGCTGCGATGCAGTAAGCTTCGTATCACTTCGCCGCTGCATAATATTTTGAGCACCGTCGTCTGTCTCTTTAACATCATCTGAACGAATATCAATGGCAGAGTTTGATGCCGGATCATCAAACTTTAAAGGATCTTTACGCCGTGCATTTGAGTTTTTCTGTTCGCTGTGAATATAGTTCACGTGAAAACGAACTTTGTTTGCAAATTTTACGGTTTTTTCAATTGGATTAAATTGAATTGGCTGGTAAGAGATAACGGCATAGCTTTTGCCCCTGACGCGGATCGTTTTGCTGATCTTAATAGGCACGGTTTCAGTTTCCGGCATAAGTGCGTAAGCTTCTTTATTTTTAACAAAAGGAAGATGCTGATCCGGACGCTCACCGTCAGCGGTGACGACATCAGGAAAAGGTAGCTGCACGGGATCAATGGTCATTTCCTCAAAGCTGTCTGACCATGTAACTTCATCAATCACTACCTCAAGCTGCATACCATCAGGTATACGGATCATCTGCTGATATCCTGTCAGATTGGGTTCACCCGGCTCTAGCGGGCCGCCTGCGTCTGGTATTAATATTCTATCGTAAACGATACCGTCTTTAAGCTTCACTTTACCCAGAGTTAACCAGGATAAGTTCGCCTGCAGCTCAGCACCATTGTTCGTTGTTTTTGTTAGGCTGATCGGGCCTGTTTTTACGCCGCCTGAGCGCGCTGACATTACGTCGGTCTGTTGATCAAAACGTATAATTCTCTTATCAAAAATATTGCTGTCAGTGTGTTCTGCAGCCGCTACGGAAAGCGAAAGTAAGGCCATAGGCCAAACGGAACGCTTCAATAGTTTTTTCATTCTTATATCCTTATTTTTTATATTCATTTTTATTATGTGAATAAGTCTCATTTATAATGTTGAGATATTCAGCTTGCATATACTTCGAAGGTTGTACTTCCTTTATTTGTAAAGTATTTAATGATGATATGCCTTTTTGTTTGCATTTTAAATGAGGATCTAACTGTTTATTAAATAAAGTTTTTTGTGTTGTTTGTTTTTTTGCTTTCAAATGCTCTTGAGTATTTTTTGATGTTTAAGGGTTGCCGCACAGTGAAAGTGACCTTAGGCGGTACTGGTACCTGTCTGATCTCTGTAAAAACGTTACGATGTAAAGGGTTTATACTTTATCGGTGAAGCTTTAGATGTAACCGGCTGGTTGGGGGAGCTTCTAGTGGACATGGTCAAGCGGTTGAGCCCCGGGCAGGATGTTTGATTTTGTATTGCTGAAATTAAAATAAAGACGTTTTGAATTAAACGAAGCCAATATTTTGGCTGTTTTAGCTAACTGTTTGTATTTAAATAAAATAGATTTTATTCGTTTGGCTGCACTACAGAAAAACCTTAAGTAATTTTATGTTTATGGTGGTGGGGATTGAGTGCTCAAGTAAATCTGGCCGTTGTTTTGCAGTAAAAAGTTCCTCGGTTATCTGTTTTATTGCAAGCTGCCGGCCTATTGTATTATTGAAGAGAATTAGCTATAACCATCCTTATATTATCTGTAACAAATAAGTAAATATCATGAATAGTACATCGACACATAAACCCCGCCCGATGGTTGATCTTATTGTCAGCATCGCTATCCCGTCATTTATACTAATGAAATTAAGCGGTGAAAACGATTTAGGAGCGACTGGCGGCCTGATCGCCGCACTTGCCTTTCCACTTGGCTGGGGGATTTTTGAGTTAATAAAATATAGAAAGTTTAATTTCATCGCTTTGTTGGGTTTACTCAGTGTATTACTGACGGGCGGCATTGGCTTGTTTGAGCTGGACAACAAATGGTTAGCAATTAAAGAAGCCGCCATTCCTGCTGTGATAGGTGTGGCTGTTTTAGTTTCTACTTTTACGCCTTACCCTTTAGTAAGAGCTTTGCTGTTTAACCCCGATGTGATGGACGTAGAAAAGATAAAGCAAAGGTTAGCAGAGCATAATAGTACGGGCGCATTTGAAAAACGTCTGCTGAAGGCCACCTATCTTGTGGTGTGCTCTTTTGCTTTTTCAGCCGCAATGAATTACATACTTGCCAAGTGGCTTGTGACCAGCCCTGCGGGAACTCCTGAATTTAATGAACAGCTGGGGCAGTTGACGTTATATAGTTACCCGATGATTGCACTGCCGTCCATGTTGATGATGCTTGGTGTTTTTTATTATTTGTGGCGTACCATTCGTGACCTGACCGGTCTCAGGTTAGAAGAAGTGATGGCTGCAAAAAAATAGGCTGTTTATCTTTAGTTGTTAAAGGTAAAAGCGTTATTGTTGCGCCGGACTGCTGCCGCCTAGTCATCCTAAGGAAATATAAATTCATAGCATTACACTTGTCTTCGAGCTGTTTTCATCAGACCACTGCTTTTCCCCCGTAGAATAAGGCTTTGTGCGTATACATTGCCTTCGTTCGAATTTTACGGATAGATGATTTTTCGACGCTTTGCTTAAGGAATAATATAATCAAACCTCTGAGGAATGAGCTTTAGCGCTAAGCAGCTTGGCTCTTCTGCCGCTTTCAAGCCGTCAGTCCGGCTCTTTAATCTTGTAAACTAAATGTTTGACCTGAGTGCACATTTTCATCATTACCTGTGTGAATATTGTTATTAGGAGTAGATAAACTAAAATTGTACATGCCTCATATAAGGAGGAATTTATGACTCGCACTACTTTCTAACAGGTGCGGTCTGGTTGTAAAAAATCCATCACTACAGAGAGGTTGTATGAGTGCAGTAAAAACTATTTTATGTTTTTTTATTCCGCTTCTTATCTCTTCTGCCTCTTTTTCTAAAGAGGTTGATCAGCTTTATCTGATGACAGAAAACTATCCTCCCTATAACTTTGAAGAAAATGGTCAGTTAAAGGGGATATCTATTGATCTTATGGCATTGATATTAGAAAAGTTAGACTCAACCCAGAGCAGAAGTGATATTGCTTTATTACCCTGGGCCCGCGCTTATCAGTACCTGTTGACCAAAAGTAATACCTGTTTGTTTTCTATGATGAGACTGGAGGAAAGAGAGAATCTATTTAAATGGGTGGGGCCGATTATTCCAATAAACATAGGGCTTATTGCTAGAAAGGATAGTCATATTATGATTAATTCAATCGGCGATCTTAAAAACTATAGATTGAGTACTACCCGCAGCGATGCGTCTGAACTGCTTTTAGTTAAAGCGGGTATTGAGTTGAAAAGTCTAGATCGTGCCGCCGGGGGCATTGATGCTAATTTACTCTCTATAAAGAAATTAATTTGGGGGCGGAGCGATGCCTGGGTATATGATGAGGTTAGCGCGGGGTGGATACTTGAAAATAATGGTTACGCCCCTGATGAGTATGAAATGAAGTACGGGTTATCAACCGGAGAACTCTATTTTGCCTTTCATATTAATACATCAGATGATCTGATTGCAGAGATGCAGAATGTTTTAGATATGCTTAAAAGGGACGGTTCATATCAGCAAATAGTCGACAACTACATTAAGGATAGTGAGCCGTATGTTGGCAGGGATTATTAAGTACGCATCAATTTTACCCTGTGCCGTAAATTGCTTTTCTGCTATGGGGATGCGGGAGCTGAACCTTCCTGCCGGCCACATTAAGTATCGTTATAATATCAGTATCCAGAGAACAACAATTAGTTATTTGTTTAACAGGTTTAATTTTAAATTTATCTGCTCAGCACATAATGCAGTTGTAATTAACTGCTGCATTACAACTTTATAAATAGCAAAGGAAAAGCAAGGCACCGTCCCGAGCTGCAGAAAGCCTTAGTACTATTGCCTGCCCAAAAAGCTTCGGCTCTCTTAAATTATTAATAAACGGACTGTTTTACAAAATCTCTGTCTCCCTTGAGTTTCGCTGGACAGAAGTCAGATAAGGGCTAGATTTATTAGTATGCTTATTCCTTCAGAGTAAAAATTGTAAAGGAAATACAGATGAAAGCGATAAACATACTACGCGCAGGCATCCTGTCTGGTCTCTTAGCTGTAACTCTTTTTCCTGCATCACAGCAGGTCTCTGCGTCCAGTTCAAATAATGATAAAAGCAGTCATTCGATACATTGGAGCTACTCTGGTTCAACCGGACCTGAGCATTGGGGCAGTATCGCAAAGGAGTTTGCTCTCTGCAGCAGCGGTATGCGCCAGTCTCCAGTTGATATTGAGTATGACTACCCCGCTGAGTTATATCCGCTGCGTTTTGAATATCAGCAGGTTCCTTTGAAAGTCGTGAATAACGGGCATACCCTGCAGGTTAATTATGACAGTCCAGTACAGCAAAAGACGGTCAGCATTGCTGGAAAATCTTTCCCGATTAAATCAAAACCTGTTTATAACAGTAAGCTGATGCTGGGCGATGTACCCTATAAACTGCTGCAGTTTCATTTTCATACGCCTAGTGAGCATGCTGTTACGGGCGAACGCTACGCCATGGAGGTTCATCTGGTGCACCAGAGCGGCGATGGAAACTTAGCTGTGGTAGGCGTTCTGCTGAAACGCGGTGCGCAGAACCAGATACTGCAGAAAGTGCTCGATAATGTTTCCGGCACAATCAACAGGGTCAACCTGGTAACGGGGAGCTCGATTAATGCTTCGGATCTCCTGCCTGATAACCGTCTGTACTTTCATTACACAGGTTCATTGACCACGCCCCCCTGCAGTGAAAATGTTAACTGGCTGGTAATGAAAAATACAATGGAGGTATCGGATCAGCAGGTTAGCCGTTTTGCACAGCTGATTGGTGCTAATGCCCGCCCTCTGCAGGAAGTACTCTGGCGGACTATGCTGCTTTCAGAATAACAGGGTTTTGATAAGGAAAATAAAATGAATAACCTTTCGCTAAAAGCCAAACTAATGGGCAGTGCCGCTATACTGATCGCTCTGCTTATGTTCAGTGCCGGTTACGCTATATATTCGATGAATAATATCGGCCGGGAGCTGACAGCTGTCGCCGAGCAGGATATCCCGCTTACAGAAAAAATTACTGCGATCACTACTCATCAGCTGGAGCAGTCGATTCAGTTTGAGCGGGCTCTGTACTACGGCATTCTTTTACTGCAGGAGGATGATGCCGTCGGACATTTCCAGGAGGCTGTCCGGGAATTTGATGAAGGCACTGAAAAGATTGATGAAGAAGTGCTTACCGCAGAATCAATGGCTGAAGATGCAATGAAAGGGGCCTCTGGAGAGGCACTGAAAGAATTTCAGTCAGTAGAGCAGGCATTAAAAAATATTGAAAGCGAGCATAAAGATTTTGTTGAACATGCTCACAGCGTATTTATTATGCTGAGCAAAGGGGACTTACATAAAGCAGAAAAAATGGCTGAACAGGTCCATCATGAGGAAGAGCAGCTTAATAGTGAACTGGAAGAGCTTCTGACTGAAATAGGCCGGTTTACCGAGGCTAGTGCCAGGTATGCAGAGGATTATGAACACTCCGCGATTTCTATGCTTGTTATTATCGCTACTGTAAGTATCGTTTTTGGTATTGTTACGAGCTGGTATACTACTAGTACCATAATTAACGGGATCCGGGCGGCGATTGTCACCGCATCAGGCGATCTTAGCCAGACCATTGAAGTAAAAAGTTCAGATGAGATAGGTGAGCTGCTTACTGCGATGAACGGCATGCGTGAAAAGCTTCTCAATTTGTTCTCGGAAATTTCAGAAATGACTGCCCAGTTGTCGGCCGCTGCGGAAGAGGTTTCTGTTGTCGCAGGTCAAACCAGCCGGATAGTTGAAGTGCAGCGCGGCGAGACAGATCAGGTGGCCACTGCCATGAATGAATTTACTGCAACCAGCCGTGATGTTGCATCAAATATAGCGGTCACCGCCAGTTCTGCCGCCCATGCAAATGAACAGACCAATGACGGCACAATCGTTGTGCGGCAGACGATAGAGCAGATCGATCAATTAGCCCTGCAGTTAGAAACATCGGCACAAGCTGTTTCCGAAGTAGAGCAGCAAAGCGGCGCTATTACCTCAATGCTGGATGTTATCAAAGGAATCGCGGAACAAACCAACCTGCTCGCCTTAAATGCGGCTATTGAGGCCGCTCGAGCCGGAGAGCAGGGGCGTGGTTTTGCTGTTGTTGCTGATGAAGTGCGCACGCTTGCCAGCCGCACCCAGCAGTCAACCGAAGAGGTCAACGGCATTATAGAGAAACTGCAGAACGGCTCTCAGCAGGCTGTAGTTGTAATGGATAAGAGCCGTGAGCAGTCAAAAGCCGCGGTAGACTATGCCAGTCGTTCAGGAGATGCATTAGAACTGATTGCAAAAGCGATGGATGAGATAAATCAGATGAGTACTCAGATTGCCAGTGCTTCAGAACAGCAGAGCGCGGTATCGGAAGAGGTTAATCAAAATATTACTAATATTCTCAGCACTTCTGAGGAATTAGCTTCAGGTGCGAAGCAGACGGCTCAGTCAAGCCAGGAACTAGCCGAGATCAGTATCCGTCTGCAGAATCAGGTAAATCAGTTCCAGAAATAAAAATTTTTAACCGCATCGAGTTTGAGGGCTCTTAAACGGTCTGTGGATGATGAGAAAACGAAACGCAGTTAGAGCGATTTATGTATTTTTAACTACTGTAAAATTAAAACCACAAGTGTTTCTTTTATAACACTCTGCCGGCGCACTGTTCATTGGGCCGGCAGAGCCTGTCCGCGTATAAAGCAGAACTAGCACTCAGTTCGCAGCATGTTTTCATTTGCTAAAGCCGTCGTTCGGCGTTCGCTTTATAAAAATGTAAACGGAAATTCCGCTGCCGTTTTTCTTTTAAAAAGCAAACGTCTTCCCACTGCCTCATAAAAAGTGTCAATACTTTTTACACTACTAATCTGGCTGCTTCACTGCCGCATACAAAGTGTTAATAATTTTTTACATCACTAATCTGCTGAGCCCATTATCGCATAAAAACTGTCAGCATTTTTTTACACTGCTGATCTTAGGTACTGTATTTGGCTGATTTTATTTAACATTAATAGCTGCATAAAAATGCAATTCAAGCTCAATTCAGTAATACATATTCTAAGTGTCAGTATATTTTACACTTAGAACATGTTGTTTGCTTAAGTTGCTGATTTTACTGGTTATTAATTGTGGTATAGCTATTTATGATATAATAAGTACCTCTCATTGATATAGGTGAAAGCTAATGAACAAACAGCTAGGACGTTTATGCATTGTCTTTATAGTGAGTACGCTCCCTGCGGTTGCTTATGCATCTCCAATTATTGGAACTCCCACTACATCCACAGGAACAACTGCTGTAGTTAACTCCTCTTACTACAACGCGGCGACTGGTGCGGTAAAATATTTTATCCCTATAGATAATACAATGAGTGACGGAGTATACGGAGTTGACGGTTATGGTCTGTCGTCTGACAGCGGCAGCACGCCTCTCGGCAGTGCAACTTTAGATATGTACCTATATTTTGATATAGCGCCGGGAATGACGGGCACATCACTGACATTGTGGTTTGATGATCTGGATCTGGCAGACATAAATACACCAACAGGTTTCTTTGAAACACTTGCTTTTAATGAATCCGTTAACGGCGAACTTGGCGGTGATATTGTCGACGAGTTTGTGTACACCACATGGCAGGGGCTTGAAGCTTTAGCTAATGTTTCCTTCGGTGGTCCAATCCCTAATAATAACCGAAATGTTTCAATGACTATTTCAGGTTTAAATTTAGAGGATGACTTTAGGTTAAACCTTCAATTCACTTCTTATGATAACAATCTGCACGGGTGGTACCGGAATACTGCTGAATATCTGTCAGCAAAATTAACCGTGGAACCGACGCAAGTTCCTGAGCCTCAGACAAGCATACTGCTTGCGGCAGGTATACTTGTTATGGCAATAGCAAGACGCAGAAAACAGAAAACTGCTGTTTTATAATACTTATGCAGCCAGAGCCTGATTAGCTGGCTCTGCCTGCATAGAAGTGAAGACGTTTCACTTTCTGCAGTAATCGTTATTGATGCACTTCTAAATATCTCTGAGTTACTGTTTCTAGTGCTTTTTTCTCATCTTCAGAAATAAAACTTGCTTCAATAGCGTTAAAAGTAAATTGAGCTATTTCAGCTTTATCCAAAGAGTGTGCATCACTTACCGCTAAAAAGTTATCGGTCATATAACCGCCGAAATAGGCGGGATCGTCAGAGTTAATGGTTACACACAAGCCCCTGCGAAGAAGATCAACTATGTTGTGCTCTTCCATAAAATTAAATACTTTGAGTTTAATATTGGATAACGGACAAACCGTAAGGGGAATGCGTTCCGCCGCTAATTGTTTTATCAGGGCCGGATCTTCCGTACAGCGGACGCCGTGATCAATGCGGGTGATCTGCAGTAGGTTTAATGCGTCGTGGATATTGCCTGCAGGTCCCTCTTCACCAGCGTGAGCAACAGTTAAAAAGCCCTGCTTAAGAGCTTGTTTAAATACTTGCTCAAATTTGCCCGCCGGGTGGCCGATTTCGGTGGAATCTAAACCCACTGCAGTAATTTTATCTTTATGTGCTTGTGCCTGCTCCAGTGTTTTAAATGCGGACTCTTCATCTAAATGCCTTAAGAAGCACATAATCAGTCTGCTGCTGATACCTAGTTCTGTTGTGCCTTTTACAAGTGCGCGATGAATACCGTTAACCACGGTGCTAAAATCGATACCTCGGTCAGTATGTGTCTGCGGATCAAAAAAAAGCTCCGTGTGCATTACATTGTCGTTTTTACAGCGCAGTAAATAAGCCCAGGTGAGATCAAAGAAATCCTGCTCATTGATCAGCACGTTCGCTCCCTGGAAGTAAATGTCTAGGAATGACTGCAGGTTATGGAAATTATATGCCTGTTTCACTTCAGTTATTGAGTTAAAAGGAAGATTGATATTGTTACGCACAGCAAGCTCAAACATAAGCTCAGGCTCAAGCGTGCCTTCAATATGAAGATGCAGTTCGACTTTAGGTAAATACTGGATAAATTTTTTCATGGCTAAGCTCTTAATAAATATAAATTTTACTAAGCACTTTTCTTTTGAATAACAAGACTGACAATACAAAGAGAAAAGCGCCAAAGCACTAAACTCTTCGTAATCAGGAATTACTGGTTCCTGGTAGATACCCCCGGTCCATATCACCGGGGTTATACGAAGGGAAACAAGCGGCTGTTATCGAAAACTGCCGCTGGTTTGAGCCGGGATGCTACTGCATACTGGCGCACAAGTCCATAGCTAAGCATGGATGGATACTGATCGTCCCTGTTTACGGGGCTTCTGCTGTTCTTATAATACGCAGATAAATAACTCTGAGGATATGCCCGGCAGCGTGTTAACTGTGTCTGTTTTTTCAGGAAAAGATCTGCTATTATTTTTGTATCTTAAATAAGCAAAAAGGAATAAATGATGATTGTATTAAAAACTGTTAACTGGGCACGAAACGCTTAATTCGATAAATCGAACATCTTTCCTGCCCGGTATTGACACCGGGGCTATATCTGTCTGCTTTCTGCAGATGGTTCAAATACCCCTTATAAAATTATCTTTTTGATGTAATTCATTCCAGAAGAATTGCGTCCGGGGTTACAAATTATGACCACACATTTAACACTTAGTCAGCTTGGCTGGCGACCATTTTTTCAACAGCAGCTTACTTTAGAAGAGTATGAAGGCACAGTGTTTGCCCGAATTAAAGAGCACCATCGCTCTGGTTTTAAGCTTGCATCTGAAACAGGGGATATCACACTGAGCGCCTCTCCTTCTCTGCCGCAAATTACGGTAGGCGACTGGGTACTGCTTGATAACGATCATCACTTTATACGCTGTTTTGACAGATTGTCTGAATTCAGCCGCAAAGCCGCCGGCAGCCGGCTTGAAGCGCAGCTTATTGCTGCTAATGTTGATACGGCATTTATTGTCAGCTCACTTAATCACGATTTTAATTTAAGCCGTATTGAGCGCTTCCTTGCCTTAACCAATGAAGCAGGTGTCGAGCCTGTTATTGTTTTAACTAAGGCAGATCAGTGCCGGGAGCCTGATGAGTATATTCAGCAGATTCACAGTATCAACTCGATGTTAATGGTCGAAACGGTTAATGCACTCGATAGTGAGAGCGTACAAGCACTTGCTCCTTGGTGCGGAATTGGAAAAACTATCGCTTTTATTGGCTCATCTGGAGTCGGTAAATCAACACTGATCAATACTCTGTTAGGTGATGATACGCAGCAGACTGGCGGCATTCGTGAAGATGACAGCAAGGGAAAGCATACCACCACTGGGCGGTCACTTCATGTGATGCCGAGCGGCGGTCTGCTGCTTGATACTCCAGGGATGCGTGAACTACAGCTTACTGCCTGCGCCGAAGGGGTTGCTGAGACATTTTCAGAGATCACTGAACTGGCAGAACAGTGTAAATTCGGTGATTGTCTGCACCAGAGTGAACCTGAGTGTGCAGTGCAGGCTGCTATTGAATCGGGAGAGCTGCAGGAGAGGCGTTTTAACAATTATCAGAAACTGCTTCGCGAACAAGCTCGCAACGGCGCCAGCTTAGCGGAAAAAAGAGCTGCTGATAAAGCATTGCAGAAGTATTATAAAAGCGTAATAAACGAAAATAAAACCCTTAAAATGAGATAGTTCATTAAATAAGGAGTGCATTAGATGAGCAGGGCATGTACCTGCTCAATCTTTATTCTGCTGCGTTTGTGCAGCTGACCTCAGCTCAATATTCTTATCTTCAATATATATATCTTTGTTTTTAATGGAAATATAAAATTAATTACAGGCGCTTATTAAACAAACAGACGGCTGCTTTTTGCCGCAGCAGAGAGAAAGTTCAGCCTGTTTCAGCAGCTGGTGTAATAGAGTGTAATAGAATTTATTTTGTTAAGGATGTATGCTGTTTTTGTGCTTACGCAATATAGTATTTAGTTGTATGTAGTTAATAGTAGTGCCCTCTGGCCCGTTGTTTTGCAGCGGGCCCTTTTTTATCTTCAATGTGTCTATTCTATCAATCCATAAACATTTCCAGCAGCTCGTTAAGATAACGGTGGCCTAACTCGGTTATCTGCCAGTTATTATCGTTTTCGATTAACAAGCCCTTCGTAACGGCTTTTTGAAGCGGCTGTTTAATACTGTCAAGGCCTAAACCTGTATAGGCTTCAAATTCGCTGAAGGGAATATCTTCGAATAAGCGCAGGCGGTTCATCATATATTCAAATGCCAGGTCTTCTTTATTAACTACATTTGATTCATCTAAAAACGGGCGGGATCTGTCCAAGTAGCCTTTAGGGTGTTTTATTTTACTGGTGCGGATTATTTTATTTTCCAGGGGCAGAGTAAATTTACCATGTGCGCCGCAGCCTATGCCGATGTAGTCACCGAAGCGCCAGTAGTTAAGGTTATGCAGGCACTCAAATCCGGCTTTGCTGTAACCTGAAATTTCATACTGCAGATAACCGTTAGCGGCCAGCAGTTTTTGTCCCTGTTCCTGAATCTCCCATAACAGCTCATCTTCAGGCAGTTTCGGTGGATGCGAGAAGTACTGGGTATTCGGCTCAATAGTCAGCTGATACCAGGAGAGATGCGTGGGGTTAAGATCAATGGCGGTTTGAAGGTCTTGTAATGCATCGTCAAGTGTCTGATCGGGTAAACCGTGCATAAGATCCAGATTAAAGGTTTTCATTTTCACTGCATGTGCTTGTTCGGCCGCTGTTTTCGCTTCCTCGACACCGTGAATTCGCCCCAGCCGGGTCAGCTTTTCCTGCTGAAAACTCTGCACACCGAATGAGAAACGGCTGATCCCCGACTTTTTGAAGTCAGCAATCTTCTGGTTTTCAATGGCGCCCGGATTGGCTTCTAAAGTGATCTCTATATCCTCTTTAAAAGGAATCTTCTTTTCAATTTCCGTTAATAACCAGCCGATACCCGATGCGGATATTAAGCTCGGTGTGCCGCCTCCGATAAATATTGTTTCCAGCACTCGCCCCTGTACATAAACCAGATCACTGCTTAAATCATCAACAAGGGCCTGCAGGTAATCCTGCTCTGGAATTTTACCGCGTAATTTATGTGAATTAAAATCGCAGTAGGGGCATTTTTCAATGCACCAGGGAATATGGATATAAAGACTAAGCGGCGGCAGCTGGAGCATAAGATAAACCTGTTGAACTGTCGGGAAAAAGAAGGGGATTACTGTTAGTTCCCACGCTCTGCGCAGGAACTTTGTTAATTAAGCCAGCTGTTCTTTAAGCTGTTCAACTAACATTTTTAATGCTTTACCGCGATGGCTCAGCTCACCTTTACGCTGCTTGTCCAGCTGTGCTGAGGTTGCCTGTTCGCTTTCAACCCAGAAAACCGGATCATAACCAAAACCGTTCTCACCCTGTATGGATTCGGTGATGCTGCCTTCCCATGTGCCCTGGCAGATGACTGGTGTCGGATCCAGCTCATGACGCATATAAACTAATACACACTGAAAACGTGCACTGCGCTGTCCGCTGCCGATACCTTCAAGCTTATTTAACAGCAGATCGATATTTTCCCGGTCAGTGGCATTTTCACCGGAAAAACGCGAAGAATAAATACCCGGCTGACCGCTTAAAAAGTCTACTTCTAACCCTGAGTCATCGGCTATTGCCGGTAAGCCTGTTACTTTAGCTGCATGGCGTGCTTTAATAATCGCATTTTCGACAAAAGTTGTGCCCGTTTCCGGTATTTCTGACACGCTGAACTGACTTTGCGGCAAGACCTCGATTGAGAAGCTGTTTAACAGCTCGCTCATCTCTTTTACTTTACCTTTGTTGCCGGTTGCTAATACCCATTGCTTTTTCATTGTATTTTCACTTATCTTTATCGTCTTATTCTACATAAAACTTGTGTTGAAATTTTAGTGTGCTGGTTTTATCTTGCGTTTTGATCTGAATATTAAAATTTACAATTTCTTCATTAGTAAAAGGGTAGACCGCTATGTAATAAACTGAATCTCCGCCTTTAATTTCTTTAAACTGCAGCTGTTCTGTCTGACCTATCAGGTTTTTACCCGTGCCGGAAATATCTGCACTAAGCGCTTTTAATGAGTCTTTTTTATCCAGTACTGAAATATTAACCAGACCGCTGTATCTGCTGCGTTTAATAGCGTTTTCTTTAGCGACGGCCGGCGGCAGGAATGTTGACGGCAGGGCGATATAATGAACCTGTAAATTAGAGAACTCCTGGTATTGCTCTGCGCTGCTCGAGGCACTGAAAGTCAGTAAAATAGCTGCGCAGAAGATCTGACCTAGCTGTTTAATTTTACACATGACTGCTCCTTATTATTCCTGGGTTATTAAAGCTCGTCGGCAAAAAAGTCAGGTATCTGTCTGGGACTTTTAATGCGTATTAATTTATGGCGGTTTAATGCGCCTTTTTCTACGATCACAGCGCCTTTAGCTACTTTGAACTGTTTACTTAAAAACTTTATTAAATGATTATTCGCTTTGCCGTCAACCGGGGGGGCGGTAATAGCCACTTTAAGCTCATCACCTAATAAGCCGACAAACTGATCGCGGCTGGCTTTAGGTTGTAAAACAAGGCGAAGCAGAAGATCTTCGCCTTGATGCTGTAAGTACACTGCGGACATTAAAACAGTTTGCTTAACAGATCGTTTACTAGAATCTCTAAGAACTGTAGACCGACGATAACTACAATCATCGACAGATCTAATCCGCCGATAGGTGGAACAAAGCGGCGTACCGGCGCTAATAAAGGCTCGGTCAGCTGGATCATTACGGCTTCAATCGGATTATGGCCGCGGCTTATCCAGCTTAAAATTGCACGCAGGATTAATACCCAGAAAATCAGTTTAAAGACGGCGGTTAACATGATAACCAGACCGGAAATAAGGACCACCATCAAGTTAAATGAAGCGCCCATAATCAGGCTTAATGCGACAATTTTCAGGCAGGCAACAGCAAACGCAAATACAATCGTGGCACTGTCCCAGCCGCCTATACTTGGAATGATTCTGCGTAGAGGGGCAACCACGGGCTGCGTCGCTTTGACAATAAACTGACTGAAGGGATTATAAAAATCTGCACGTGCGACCTGCAGCCAGACGCGCAGCAGAACGACCATGAGATACAGATCAAACAGGGTATTAATTAAAAAAGTAACTGAATTCATAAAACTCTCTCTTTTGTTATTTCCGCTGGGTTAAAATAATTTTTCCATCTCGGCACCGCGATCCGAGGCCGCCTGCATCGCTTTCGCGACTGTTTCACTTAAATCTAACTCGTAAAAGGTGCGTAATGCTTCTGCAGTAGTACCGCCTTTTGAAGTGACATTCTCACGCAGGGTAGATAGGTTGATATCCGGATTCTGCCTGACCATTTCGGCGCTGCCCAGTGCAGACTGCAAAACTAATAAACGTGCCTGCTCCTCATTAAACCCCATCTCTACGGCTTTTGCCTGCATCGCCTCCATAAACAGGAAGAAGTAAGCGGGTGCTGAGCCGGATGCCGCGATCACTGCATTGATCATGTTTTCATCTTCAACCCAGACTGTTTCGCCGACCGCTTCCATTAATTCACCGGCAAAGGTTTTATCTTCAGCATTTACCTGCGCTGAAGCAAACAAGCCTGTCATGCCTTTTTGTAATAAAGCCGGGGTGTTAGGCATGGTACGAATAACCGCGCTGTCTGCACCTAATAAAGACTGCAGGCGCTGCACAGAAATGCCGGCAGCAATAGAGATAACCAGCTTGTTAGTGAAATCGACTCCCTGATCCGCTAGTGCCTGGCAGACCGATGCCATAATCTGCGGCTTAACCGCCAGTACCACTACCTCGGCCCAGTCTGCCGATGCAGCATTGTTCTGACTGCCTTTAACTGCATATGATTCACTCAGTTTCTGCGTGTTTGCCGCTGCCGGATCACATGCGCAGATAAGCTCAGCAGGATAGCCGTGCTGAATTAAGCCGCTGATAATACTGCCGGCCATATTACCGGCCCCGATAAAGGTAATTTTTTTATGTAGCATTTTGTATCCTCTGATTACTAGCAGTTACAGCGCATCTATTTATGCGCACTGCTTTAACTTCTTGAGCCGAAAATATCGGTACCGATTCGAACCATAGTGCTGCCGCAGCGGATGGCACTGTTTAAGTCTCCACTCATGCCCATAGACAGCGTATCAACATCCGGATAAAGCTGCTGAAGTTTCTGATAGATGATATGGAGATCTTTAAATTGATTTTCAAGACGTTCGTTATCGCTGGTTTTTTCCGGAATTGCCATAATACCGCGCAGTTTTAAATGCGGTAGATCATGAACTTGTGAAGCTAGTTCAATAACTTGCGATAAAGTAGTACCCGACTTGCTCTGTTCTCCGCTAATATTAACCTGTAAACAGATATTAAGCTTGGCAAGTTCTGCAGGACGCTGATCATTTAAGCGCTGCGCGATTTTAAAGCGGTCAACACTCTGCACCCAGTCAAAATTTTCCGCCACCGGGCGGGTTTTATTGGACTGCAGCGGACCGATAAAATACCAGATTACAGGTTCATCGAAATCATTATCGAGGCGGATCTGCTGAATTTTTTCTACACTTTCTTGTACATAGTTTTCGCCGAAATGGCGCAAACCGGACTGGTATGCTTCTTTAATCAGGGCGACAGGTTTGGTTTTACTGACCGCGAGTAATTGGATTTCATCAGCATTACGTTGTACTTGCGTCGCTGCATGAACTATTTTTTGTTTAACGCTTGTTATTTGTTTAAAAATATTAGTCATCATAAATAGGATTTTAAATTATGGATATCACAGAATTATTGGCTTTTAGTGTAAAGCATAACGCGTCAGATCTACACCTTTCTGCAGGAGTTCCTCCAATGATCAGGGTAGATGGTGAGGTGCGTAAGGTAAATGTGCCGGCATTGGAGCATAAAGAGGTGCATAGTCTTATTTATGACATTATGAATGACAAGCAGCGTAAAGATTTTGAAGAGCAGTTAGAAACCGATTTCTCATTCGAAATTCCTGATTTAGCCCGTTTTCGTGTTAATGCATTTAACCAGAAACGCGGTGCCGGTGCGGTATTTCGTACAATTCCAAGTAAAGTTTTAACATTGGATGATTTAGGTGCTCCGGATATTTTTAAAAAAATCTCTGAATTTCCACGTGGTTTAGTACTGGTAACCGGGCCGACGGGCTCCGGTAAATCAACTACTTTAGCGGCTATGATTGATTATATTAATGACTCACGTCATGAGCATATATTAACTATTGAAGATCCTATCGAGTTTGTACATGAAACTAAAAAATCACTGATTAACCAGCGTGAAGTGTATAAAGATACCTTAAGTTTTGATAACGCACTAAGAAGTGCGCTGCGTGAAGATCCCGATGTTATTTTAGTGGGGGAGATGCGTGACCTGGAAACTATTCGTTTAGCTTTAACTGCTGCTGAAACAGGGCATTTGGTATTCGGTACTCTGCATACAACTTCTGCTGCTAAAACCATTGACCGTGTAATCGATGTATTTCCGGCCGCTGAAAAAGGCATGGTGCGCTCTATGCTGTCGGAGTCATTACGTGCCGTTATCTCACAAACGCTGCTCAAGAAAAACGGCGGCGGCCGTGTTGCTGCTCATGAAATCATGATGGGAATTCCCGCTATTCGTAACCTGATCCGTGAAGATAAAATTGCGCAGATGTACTCTGTTATTCAAACCGGGATGGTACATGGTATGCAGACTCTTGATCAGTGTTTACGTAATTTAGTAAGCCAGGGGCTTGTTTCTCATGCTGATGCGGCTCAAAAAGCCTCTGATCCGAAAACATTTTAAGGGGAACGCAAATGTTAAATAAGCTGTTAGCCAAGGCTGTTGAAGTAAAAGCTTCTGATTTGTATATTTCAGTTGGTCTGCCTCCTACGCTGAAAGTAAACGGGCGTTTAGAGTCGTTAACTAAAGTCCCTTTGACCTCAACGGAGGTTTACGCGTTATTAAAGGATGCAATGGGCGACAAGCGTTTTGCTGAGTTTAGTGAGAGCAAAGAGGCTAATTATGCGCTGCACTCTTCTAATGCTGGACGTTTCCGGATCAGCGCATTTATGCAGAAAGAAGAGCCGGGTATGGTTGTGCGCCGTATTGAAAGTCAGATTCCCAGTTTTGAGGAGTTATATCTGCCGGAGCAGTTAAAAGAAACCTGCATGGCACAGCGTGGTTTGATCTTATTTGTTGGTGCGACGGGCACTGGTAAGTCAACCACACAAGCCGCTATGATTGGTTACCGTAACCAGAATGCTTCTGGTCATATTATAACCATTGAGGATCCGATCGAGTTTGTTCATGAGCATGACCGCTCGGTGATCACCCAGCGTGAAGTGGGGATTGATACAGATTCATTTGATCTGGCTTTAAAAAACTCACTGCGTCAGGCCCCGGATGTGATTCTGCTTGGGGAAATTCGAACGCAGGAAACAATGGAGTTTGCTTTAACCTTTGCCGAAACCGGGCATCTGTGTATGGCAACACTGCATGCGAATAATGCCAATCAGGCACTGGAGCGTATTCTGCATCTAGTACCAAAGGAACGCCATCGTCAGTTTTTATTTGACCTGTCGGTGAATTTACGGGCGATTGTTGCTCAGCAGTTAATTCCAACCGTTGACGGGAAAAGCAGAAGGGCCGCATTTGAAATTTTATATAATACTCCGACAATGGCGGAAGCGATTCGTACCGGTGAGCTTCATCACCTTAAAGATATTATAAAAAGTTCAACGGAACACGGCATGCAGACATTTGACCAGGCACTGTTTAGCTTGTATGAAAGAAATATTATCGGTTACACTGAAGCACTGGCACATGCTGACTCGTCAAATGATGTTCGCCTGATGATTAAACTTAATTCAACTCAAGGCAAGAGCTCATTAAACTCCGGCATGCTGGATGATGTCACCTTAGATTATTAATTTCTGCTCAGTTATTTTCAGGCAGTTTAGTTTTCAGTAAAAAGCGGCAGAAGCCGCTTTTTTATTATCCGTTATTTAATTCTGATAGGACTCACTATGTTAGTTGTACTTTCTCCGGCTAAAACACTTGATTATGAAACTCCTGCACCTTTCTGTACATTTTCTCAACCTGAGTTATTAACTGAAAGTCAGTTACTGGTAAGCCGTTGTGTGCAGCTGGCGATGCAGGATATTGCTTCGCTGATGAAAGTCAGTGATAAAATTGCCGGATTAAATGCTGCGCGTTTTGCACAGTGGCATACCCCGTTTTCTTTAGATAATGCTAAACAGGCGGTATTTGCATTTCAAGGTGATGTTTACAGCGGCTTGCAGGCACAGAGTTTAACTGAACAGTCGTTAGATTATGCGCAGGATCATCTGCGTATATTATCTGGTTTATACGGCCTGTTAAAACCGCTGGATCTAATGCAGGCATACCGCCTGGAAATGGGCACTAAATTAGACAATAAACGTGGTGCTGATCTCTATCAGTTCTGGGGTTCAATTATTACTGATGCACTAAATGCCGCTTTGCAGGAACAAGGTGATAATCTACTGATTAATCTGGCTTCTAATGAGTACTTTAAATCGGTAAAGAAAAAAGAGTTCGCCGGGCAGATCATTACACCTGTGTTTAAAGATCAAAAAAACGGTCAGTATAAAATTATTAGTTTTTATGCCAAAAAAGCGCGGGGATTAATGGCGCGTTATATTATTGAACAGCAGTTAACTGAACTAACTCAGTTACAGGCATTTGATGTAGATGGTTATTATTTTGTTGAAAGTGAGTCCACTGCAACTGAGCTGGTGTTTTACCGGGACGAAAAGTAACAGCTGTATTATCTAAACCTGAACCCTTAAAAAAATGCCGTTCATTATCTTGAACGGCATTAATCAGCTGTTATTTTTTCTGCCTGCTTTTACATTTTTATCGGGAACCAGTTTGTTGGTGTGCCCTGGTTAAATAGAACCACTCCGGTGGAGTAGGTTTCTTTATCGACACTTTTTAATTCACCTGTATGAATCGGGTAGCTGATACCGTCAAAATCTAGCTTTAACCATTCGCCGTTCTTTTCAGTGAGCAGACTCTGCCATAAATAATGCTGACTCTGTGCAACTATGATAGGCGCCTGGATGCGCGATACGCGGCTTGAGAAACGGTAACCTTTTTCCGTGCCTTCAAATATCAGCATTTCACAACCGTTTTTAGAGCACCAGTCAAGCAGTACAACTGCATCTTTAATACCGTCTCCGTTAAGATCGAATTTTACTGAACTGAATTTGGTGTTCTTAGGATCGGTACGATGAATCTTGAAGTATTGATTAACTGCTTTCTGCATTTCTAGATCAACCTCCGGCAGCGGGCCGATTCGTTGTGAAGTAAAGGTGCGTTTTATGCGCTTATCTATAATCTCTTCGTCACCTTCCGGTGCATTCATTTTATTGAATATGAGGCCGGGTGGTGCAAACTCTGTAATGATATTATTGGTGTTTATTCTAGAACTGCTCAGAGTTAAACCTGAACGACTGAAGTTTATCTCTTCACGTATCTGTTTATCGCCTTTTCTGGTAAGCATGATGACCAGACGATCTGGAGAGTTGCTTTTCCAGAAGCCTGTTTTAATGGTGCTCTGCTTGCCGACTGTCTCTTTATACTCAACGGTAAAATTGCTGTTTAAGGTTAAGTCAGTTGTTTTTGATGCTGTTTTATTTAAATAAAAGCCGGTAAATACCAGATCACTGTTCGGCCAGCCGGGTTCTCCGCAGCCGTTGAAATCCCCCCAGACGGTCTCTACGTTGGTGGTATATCCCCAGTACTCTTTGTTTTTTAAATCATAACAATGTCCTGGTTTGATGATCAGTTTAAGCCTCTCGCCCTGTTTATTGGTTGTGTTGATATTATTAATCTGTGTTGTGCGAAAGTTTGAGTTTTTAACGCTGTAAGCCTGATTTCTTGCTTTTGTGGCAAAAAACAGCTGCTGATCATTAATATTCAGGCGCCAGTAAGGTTTATCGCCGTTAGCTTTGAATAGAAATGTATCAACGGGTTTGGCACACTGCAGTGAAGCTTTTGCTAATGCCATATGATGTACGCGGTCAATACGCATTGCCGCATCCGCTTTTTTATCTTTTTTGTCTGGAAAGATTATTTCGCCGGTAAACTCGACATAAACAGGAGTATATTTTGAGGCTGAGATCTGCTCATATATATTTCGAAGTGCGAAACTGGCATCCACGGGAAATTCTTTATTGGTATCACAGGGTTTAAAGTAACCTTTACCGTCACCTAAACTCAGCTGCCCTCTAAAGTTGCCTTCCAGAATTTTGGCGAACTCTTCTCTAATAACCGGATCCGGTTCGGGGTCCTGCTTAGGAGGCTCTTGCGGTGCTGTACTGCAGGCTGCAGTAAGAAAAAGCGGGACACTTAATAATAATAAGTTCGAGATACGCATAAAAAACCTTATTTCAAATACAGTAAGCTGTTGACAAATAATGCTGATAAGCTGAAGTATAACAGCGGTTTTTTATATTTCACTATCAGAACGGTTAACCGTGAATTATTTATGGGAATAAAGTTGTAATTGATGATTTACTTAGAATTTTCCTGATAAATCGCGGCTGTTGTTAATTTGTTTTGACGGCAGTTAATCGGGCTTGCTGTTGATCTGGTAATACTGCAGATAAATGAATGTCAGAGTTTTTTGATGATGTCTCTATGTTAAATATGCGGCGCACATTTCAGGCGCGCCGCATAGATGAAAAAATATGCAGGTTATTCAGTTGTATCCTGCTCTGATAAAATTTGATTCATCATTACTGCTACGCCGTGTTCTTTTGAAGATAGAGTCAGCTCTGCATCAGGTAATGCCCGGCGTAAAGCTTTTTGAGAGTTTGCCATCAATACCGGTTTAGCAACTACGCTGAGCATCTCCACGTCATTCATGCCGTCTCCGAAGGCAACGGCTTCTGCAAGCTGCAGACCTTTGTCTTTTAACACTGCTTTGACGGCTTCCCCTTTATTGGTACTGGCATGCATCACCTCTAAACATTTCTCTAATGAGAAAGTAAGGTTAATGCGGTCCCCGTAACGGGAGTTTAACTGTTCATAAATAGGCTGCAGGAGTTCCGGCTCAGCCCAGAAGAATATTTTAATCGTATTGCTTTTATCCAGTGCGCTTAAATCTGCGGCTGCACAGTCAAATCCTGCATCCAGGCCCATTGCGTCTAGTTCTGGTATGCAGTAATTTGCATACCAGTTATGATCAGTAAACAGGTTTATCTGCACTGCGTCATCAAATTTTGTATCGCAAATTCCCTGGGCGATATCACTGTCCAGGTTCTGTTGATGAATTATCTGACCTTCGCGGTTATGTACTCGAGCACCGTTTGAAGTAATTAGATAAATCGGGATGTCGATAGACTGCTGCAGGCTTTTAGCTTCGATGTAATGCCGGCCTGTGGCGATAACAAATTTACGCCCTTTATCAACCCAACGCTGAATACTGTCCCTAGTATTGGCGGAGATCCGATGATCTGCGCCTAGTAATGTTCCATCAAGATCTGAGACTGCTATTTTGTACATGTCAGTTTACCTTGTTGTGATTTGTTTAAAAATTGTAGAGCCTGGTTTAAAGTTGGCGCCCGGTACTGGTCTGCTTCTAATAATATTTCGTGATTCGCACCGGGGATATTTATAAACTGTGCCGAGCTGCATTCTGTTATGTTCTGATAAAATTCCTTCTGCCCTTCGGCTGTAACAACTGAATCTTCACCGGCCTGTATCACTAATACCGGGATAGTAATATTTGAGGCATTTTCTCTTGCCTGCTGAGCCGCACTAATGCTTTCTGTAACCCAGCGCATAGTCGGTGAACCAAGCTGAGTTTCAGGATACTGCTCAAAGGTATTAAATGCAGAGTTAAAACGTGACTTACTTGAGGTTAAGTTATTATCATAAAATGATTTCTTTTTATAACCGCTGCTGCCGAAAATATAACAGGGCGAATCACTAAACCAGCTGCATATTTCATCGCTGCTGTAGGCAATTATTTTTGCAATACTCTCCGGGATGCCGCCTAAATTTATAGAAAACATCGGGCTGAAAAACAGGGATGCCTGAAATGGATGCTGGTATTGTTCTAGATATAACGCACTGATTGTACCGCCCATTGAATGCGACAACAGATAATTGTGCTGGTAGTTTTTTTGTAAATCAAGTGATAATACATAGGCATTAAAATCATCAACATAATCCTGAAACTGATTCACATGACCGCGATATTTGTCGCCGCCTAAACGTTCAGAAAAACCCTGGCCGCGATGATCAATTAAATATAGATCATAACCCTGTCGGTTCAGGTCGTAAGCAAGTTCTTTATATTTTAAGGTGCTTTCATTACGTCCCTGACTAATGACAATCGCCTGGTTATTACCTGTTTTGATGCTGATCGTATAAATTTGTTTATTATCAGTCCCTGTAAAGCTGCCTGACTGGGCACTTTTTTTCCAAAAATCATTTATGTTTGGATTAAAGTTTTCGTCGAGCTGATTTTCGCTGCTGAGCTGGAAAGTGTTGTTAAGCATATCGGCGGCCGCAAAAGTAACTGTGCTGAGGGTTAGGCAGGAAAAAAACAGTAGTATCGAGATTTTTTGTATTCTCATTTATGAAATCCCAGTTCTCTTACTTTTAGATTTAAAGATTGCCATTTTAATGAGATTCTAGTGAAATGAAAGTATCTCATGGTTTATAAAATTAAAGGACTAATTAGTGAAGAAAAAATTTAGTATTCATCTTGATGCTGTTTTAGTGATAGTTATCTTATTCTGCGGCTTGATCAGTTTAACGATTTTTCAGCAGTCGCAGATTAATGATCTGACAGTAGAGAATCAGAAACTGCAGTGGAAAGGTGTAGAGAACAGCTTTAATCTCGATTCTCAAAAAAACTATATCGAAAAGCTTGAGAGACAGATTAATAATGCCGATACCGAGCAGATTGTGCATATTCAATAAAAAAAGCCGCTGTTAAACAGCGACTTTATCTTTTTTGTCAGTTTGTTTACCTGAAATTAAGCAAGTTTAGCTTTGATAAAGTCGATAACTTCTTCAATATTAACTTCCTGTTTCTCGCCGGATAAACGATCTTTATATTCGATTACACCGTTATCCAGGCTGCGGTCACCGATAACCAGAGTATGCGGAATACCGATTAACTCTGCATCTGCAAACATAATACCCGGGCGCTCTTTACGATCATCAAATAAGACTTCAATACCTGCCTGTTGTAGTTCTGCGTAGTATTTTTCAGCAAGTTCAGCAACGCGGTGTGATTTCTTCATATTCATCGGTACGATAACTACAGAGAACGGTGCAAGTGTATCATTCCAGATGATGCCGTTTTTATCATTATTCTGTTCAATCGCCGCCGCAACAATACGGGAAATACCGATACCGTAACAACCCATGGTCAGTGTCTGGTTTTTACCCTGCTGGTTAAGTACCGCTGCATTCATTGCCTGGCTGTATGTATCACCAAGCTGGAAGATATGACCCACTTCGATACCACGAGCGATAGCAAGCGTACCTTTACCACAAGGGCTAGGATCACCCTCAACAACATCACGTAAATCAGCAACTTCATAAGCGCTGATATCACGATCCCAGTTAACACCGCTTAGATGTTTGCCGGTTTCATTTGCACCACAGACAAAATCAGCTAGTTTTTCAGCTGAACGGTCCACGATAGTGCGGATAGTCAGACCCTTAGGGCCGATTGAACCTGCGTCACAATTAGCGGCTGCTTCAATCTGCTGTGCGTTAGCAAAAGTTAGCGGGCTGGCAATACCTTCAATATGTTCCACTTTGATTTCGTTAAGGTTATGATCGCCGCGTAATACAAGTGCAACAACCGGCGCCTGCTGACCTTCTTCACAACAGCCTTCAACAAGCAGTGTTTTAACTACCTGAGATGCTTCAACATTTAAACAGGCGCAAACTTCTTCAATGGTATGTACATCAGGAGTGTCAACAACAGACAGCTCTGCAGCTGGTGCCGGACGGTCAAATGCCGGAGCCAGTGCTTCTGCTTTTTCAACATTAGCCGCGTAGTCACTTTCATTTGAGAATACGATTGCATCTTCACCGCTTTGTGCAAGCACGTGGAACTCATGTGAAGCGCTGCCGCCTATGCTGCCGGTATCGGCAATTACCGGACGGTACTCAAGACCCAGGCGTTCAAAAATACGGCAGTAGGCATTAAACATTCCCTGGTAGGTTTTTTCTAAACATTCCTGCTCCAGGTGGAAAGAGTATGCATCTTTCATAGTAAATTCACGGGCGCGCATAACACCAAAACGCGGGCGTGTTTCATCACGGAATTTTGTCTGAATCTGGAAAAGGTTTAACGGCAGCTGTTTATAGCTGTTTACTTCTTTGCGAACCAGCTCTGTTACAACTTCTTCATGGGTTGGTCCTAAAACGAAATCACGGGTATGGCGATCTTTTACACGTAACAACTCACCGCCGTATTTATCCCAGCGTCCGGTTTCAACCCAAAGATCCGCCGGCTGAACAACCGGCATTAAGATTTCAATAACACCTGCGCGTTCCATCTCTTCACGAACGATATTTTCAACTTTACGTAAAACACGTAAACCAGTGGGCAGCCAAGTATATAAACCTGATGCGAGTTTGCGGATCATACCTGCACGTAACATCAGCTGGTGGCTGACAATTACCGCATCACTTGGTGCTTCTTTTTGAGTTGAAAGTAAATAGTTGGTGGTACGCATAGAAATCCTTAATTGATCACATCAGTATAAAATAAGGGCTGATTTTAACAGCGGAGTTGTTACTTCTAAAGGTTTCTTACGTTATTTATAAAATATAATTTAATTTTACTGATGCTATCGGTTATTTTGTGCCTCTATATAAAGAATTTAAGGACTAAAAATGAAACGAAATCTACTGGCCGCTAAATACAGCTTTTACATCATGCTGCTGTGCTCCGCAGTTTTTGTGCTGAATATCTTTTTACCTTTTAATCTCAATCAGTGGGGAATTGTACCGCGTTCAACCGGGCATTTAGCCGGTATTGTATTTGCTCCTTTTCTGCACGGCAGCTGGCAGCATCTATTGAGCAATTTTTTCCCATTTGTAGTATTCGGGGGACTGATTGGTTTACATAATGTAAAACGATTTTGGCTCCTGTTTATAGTGCATATCATCAGTACCGGTCTGTTAGTCTGGTTATTTGCACGCAGTAACAGTGTACATATCGGTATCAGCGGGGTTATTTATGTTTTCTGGGGATACCTTATTGTCTACGGCCTAGTGCGTAGAAAATTTATGCACATTCTTATTTCATTAGTCACTCTGTTTTTTTACGGCGGGCTGGTATTTGGCGTATTACCAACAACGCCGGGAGTCTCTTTTGAAAGTCATCTGCTGGGAGCGCTCGCCGGAGCGCTGAGTGGTTATTACTTTGCTAAATCCGAGGCTCGATAGACAGTACATTTGTCACCAGGCCTTCATTAATCCAGGAGATATTAAAATCGAGCAGGTGCACTGCGTAGGTTTTAGTGTCTGGTTTATTTTTTTTGTACGCCGGACGAGGATCCTGCTGCAGCACTTCGACAATCAGCTGTTTTAATTCTGGCTGGGTGTCTCTATGGCATTTTATGCTTTGCTGGGCTTCTGCTGAGAACTGCACATCCATTAATGATTCAGGTGTCTGCTGAGCAAAACCCGCTGACGCATGTGGTTTTGCATCTGCATAGGGAATATAAGGCTTGATATCCACAATAGGTGTGCCGTCGACCAGATCAATATTACTCAGCTGCAGATAGATTTTGCCGTTTTCCTGCTTGATACCATGAAATTCGACTAAGGATAAACCAATTGGATTCGGCCTGCTGGGTGAACGAGTGGCAAATACTCCCATACGTTTATTGCCGCCAAGGCGAGGCGGGCGGACAGTGGGATTCCAGTCATTTGTTTGTACATTTTTATGAAAAATAAACATCAGCCATAGATGGCTGAATTCTTCTAATCCGTTGAAAGCATTTATATCATCATAGGGGGGCAGGATCTCAAGCAGTGCTTTAGCACTCGGCACTAACCCAGGCTGGCGCGGTACAGCAAATTTTTCCTTATAAGGAGAATGAAGCACTGCAATAGATTCAAATGTCATGATTATTCATCTGCAGGTAAAGTAACATCAAGGGCTCTGGCGTAACATATAATGTTTGATACACAGGCCGCGTCCTGCTCAAAAGTGATACAGGATTGAAACACAATACCATTAGCATTTAACTCCGCGGCTTTTATACGTGCATTGGTCCTCGCTTGTTTAATATCAGCCGGGCGATCTATCTCTTCTTCCTGACAGCTGCTCCCTTCAACTCCTGCTATATAGACATAATCCAGATTGTCTAATTGTGACTTTTCATAAACTGTTACTTGTGAGGGTTTAAAATATTCGTCGAAATTTTCTTTGTCTAAATTAGAAGAAAATTCAAAATTACTGCAGGCGCTTAATAATAAAGGAGTGCAGAGAACAATAAGAGAACGTTTCATAAGAGACTCTTTATAAATAGTAGGAGATAGAGATGAGTGGCATAATAGCATTTTTTAAAAGACCTGAAACAAAGAAGGAAATAATATGATAGTAACTAATGGAAAACGTGCAGTTTTTCTTGATCGGGACGGCGTAATAAATATCGATAACGGTTATGTTGCAGAAGTTGATGATTTTGAATTCATTGAAGGCGTTATCGAAGCATGTCAAAAGCTCAAAGAAAAAGGTTACCTGTTAGTTGTTATTACTAATCAGTCCGGCATTGCTCGAGGTTATTTCTCTGAAGAGCAGTTTCATACATTGACTGAATGGATGGACTGGTCATTAGCGGATAGAGGTGTTGATTTAGACGGCATCTATTACTGTCCTCATCATGCTGAAAAAGGTATCGGTGAATTTAAAGTAGATTGTGACTGTCGTAAACCTAAACCAGGCATGCTGCTTAGTGCGGTTAAAGAGCTTAATATAGATGTAAGCAATTCCTTATTAGTCGGCGATAAAGTTTCAGATATCCAGGCAGGGATTGCAGCCGGGGTAAAAACTAATTATTTAGTAAAAACAGGCAAAGAGATAACGGCAGAAGGCCGGGAACTTGCCACAGCAGTATTTGATGACTTAGCTGCAGTTGTTGAACAATTATAAAAAAGAGCAACTTTGTGGATAACTAATCCTTTTTTGTGGGTAAGCTGTTTGCAAGGGAGGTATAAAAATTAATTGTAAAAATAACTCATTTTTATGCAATAAAACACTTGCCAATGTTCGTGCAGTCCCTATAATGCGACCCCACAGACACGGGACGTCAGTCACATGTTTGTAATAAAATCCTGATAAAGGATTTGCTCTTTAACAATTTAATCAAACAATCTGTGTGGACACTTATTGTTGATGTGATTTCAAAAAAATCAAAGACCTTACTTGTAAGGCAACATCAATACTTAGTGACACACGAATTAATTCATTAATTCAGAATAACCAATCATTTCGGTGATTAGTTTTAGTCAGTAATATTGAGCCGCACTTAGGTGCAAATTAAACTTTAAATTGAAGAGTTTGATCATGGCTCAGATTGAACGCTGGCGGCAGGCTTAACACATGCAAGTCGAACGGTAACAGAGGGTAGCTTGCTATCTTGCTGACGAGTGGCGGACGGGTGAGTAATGCTTGGGAATTTGCCTTGTTGTGGGGGACAACAGTTGGA
>NZ_AUAM01000018.1 GCF_000428725.1 Psychromonas aquimarina ATCC BAA-1526 | reverse complement strand
TGCGCCGATGGTAGTGTGGGGTCTCCCCATGTGAGAGTAGGTCATCGCCAAGCGCCAAATTTTAAGCCCCAGTTAATGACTGGGGTTTTCTATATTAATAATTATAATATTTTAAAAATTTTTTCTGATAATCATAGCACTGTGGTACCACCTGATCCCTTTCCGAACTCAGAAGTGAAACGCAGTTGCGCCGATGGTAGTGTGGGGTCTCCCCATGTGAGAGTAGGTCATTATCAGATCCCCTTTTGCTGATATGGCTCAGTTGGTAGAGCGCACCCTTGGTAAGGGTGAGGTCGGCGGTTCAAATCCGCCTATCAGCACCACATTTCCTTTCTATTTGACATATCCTGTTCAACAACTCTTTATCAATTAAACTTTTTTATTAACAATCCCGATTTTATCTCTGTTAGGCATGCTAAATTTTGTTATCTTTGGTAGCATCAAATCATTAGTTTATTAACGAGATAACAGATAAATGACTCCTCAAATAATCCGTATTGCTACACGTCATAGCCCTCTTGCAATGTGGCAGGCAAACTTTGTTAAAGCAGAACTTTTAAAATATCACCCGAACTTAACTGTTGAATTATTACCGATGAAAACCAAAGGTGATAAGATTCTTGATACTCCGTTAGCTAAAGTGGGCGGAAAAGGTCTTTTTGTTAAGGAATTAGAAGTTGCGATGCTGGAAGGTCGTGCAGATATTGCAGTGCATTCTATGAAGGATGTGCCGGTTGATTTCCCAGAAGGTCTGGGGTTAACGGTTATTTGTAAACGGGAAGATCCCAGAGATGCTTTTGTTTCCAATCATTTTAATTCTCTTGAGCAGTTACCCCAAGGGGCTGTTGTCGGTACTTCCAGTTTACGGCGCCAGTGTCAGATTCGTGAATTACGTCCGGATCTGATTATTAAAGATCTGCGCGGCAATGTTAATACTCGTTTACGTAAATTAGATGACGGCGAATATGATGCCATTATTTTAGCCGCTGCCGGATTAATTCGTTTAGAGATGCAGAATCGTATTGCTGCTTATATCGAACCTGAAATAAGCCTTCCTGCAGTTGGACAAGGTGCTGTGGGGATCGAATGCCGTTTAGATGATCAGCAGACCATAGCATTATTAAAACCTCTTGAAGATACTGTAACCCGGATACGTGTGACCGCTGAACGTGCCATGAACCTTGCATTACAAGGCGGCTGCCAGGTGCCGATCGGCAGTTATGCGACTCTAGATAATGATCAGATCTTTCTGCGCGGGCTGGTCGGCAGTGTTGACGGTAAGCAGATTATCCGTAAAGAAATTAAAGGTCATCATGATGATGCTGAGAAACTAGGCCTTAATTTGGCTAAGCAGCTGCTTGACTGTGGTGCGCAGGAAATTCTGGCTAAAGTCTACAAATAATGACAAAAGCGCGTCTGCTGATAACACGTTTTGCTCCCCATGCTGTACGCTTGTCTAATCTGCTTAATGCGCAGGGCACAGCTGCTTTTGCACAGCCTTTGCTGGAAGTGAAACAAACAGCTGACTTTAATGATATCCGTGTACTCTTTGCAGACCGTTACGATTATATTATTGCAGTCAGTCCTAATGCTGTCGACTATACTAAGCTGGCCCTTGGTGATAATCCCTGGCCTGATGCGTCTTATTTTGCAGTGGGCAAAGGGACACAGGCAAGGTTAACGTCAGCAACTGGAAAAAGTGTTTCTATTCCGGATAAGCGTTATGATAGTGAAGGACTGCTTGCCTTACCTTATTTATCGAATATACAGGGTAAACGAATTCTTATTCTGCGCGGTTTAGGCGGACGCGAGTTACTCAGTGAAACATTAACTGCCCGCGGGGCAGTGGTTGAGTATTATCAGCCCTATCAGCGCGTCGCCATTGAATTAAGCGGGCCGCTGTTAACTGAAAAATGGCAGCAGCTGAATATTAATGGTGTTATTATCAGCAGTGTTGAATTACTTGAGCGGTTACTCGTTGTTGTACCTGAAGTTGAACATAAATGGTTAAAGAGTCTGACCATCTATGCGCCCAGCAAACGAATAACTGCTCATGCAGTATCATTAGGCTGGTCTGCTGCGGAAGTTCTTCCGGGCATATCAGATCAGAAGATCGTCGATTACTTTAAATAAACAGCGGATAAACGCTTTGTTCGTATTTAGCCTGGTAGGCTTAAAAATGTGAGGGTGGTTATGACAGACAATAAAAATAATAACGAAGCAGTAATAGAAACGAGCAGTTCTGGTGATGAAAACCCGCCGCAGCTAGTTGAACAAGCACCTGAAGAAAAAAAGAGTAAAGGCAGTAAAACCGCAATTTTTATCGGCCTTCTAGCACTAGTATTTTCACTTTCTCTGACAGCTCTGGGGACTTATTTCTATCAGCAGTATCAAGTACTAAGTAAGCAGCAGCAGGCAGAAATAGTTGAGTTGACTGGAAAGTTATCATCACAGGCGGACAAGCAGAATAAGCAAACACAAGCTGCTTTAAAGTTGAAAAATCAACTCGAAGCACAAGTCGAGCAGGTAAACCAGCAGCTGCAGAAAGTCAAAAATGAAAATAAATTATACAGCAGTGATGTGCAGGCCCTGCAGCGCAGCTTTTCTGAAACGACTGTTCGCCACCCTAATGACTGGATTTTAGCTGAAGTTGAATATCTGGTTAAGCTTGCCGGCAGAAAGATCTGGTTAGAGAAAGATACTGCTACTGCGATCGCTTTATTATTTGCTGCTGATCAGCGCGTTGTTGAGCTTAGTGATGCCAGCTTGAGTCCTTTACGATCTGCTCTGCTTGAAGATATCAACAGGTTAGAAGCTCTTCCGAAACGCGATCCTGACGGAGTGGTTTTAGCACTTTCCAGTTTAGAGCGCCGTATAGATAAACTGGTTGTGGCCGGTTTAACTATTCCTGAAAAAAATGAAGACACTCAGACTGACATTTCTAGTGATATTAACGACTGGCAGGAAAATTTAACTAAATCCTGGGACAGCTTTGTAGAAAGCATTGTTGTTATTAATAGACGCGACCGTGCTGTTCAAGCGTTACTTTCTCCACAGCAAAGCTGGTATTTAAGAGAAAACTTACGTAATGATCTGGCCAAAGCTGAATTTGCCGTTTATCGAGAACAGCAGAAAATTTACGATACTGCATTACACAGTGCTTCTGAGCTGCTTAGCGGTTATTACGATTTAAGTGACAGTAATACGAGTCATTTTTATAAATCAATTCAGCGTCTCAGTAAACGCAAAATCACCAGTGATTATCCTGATCAGTTAAAAAGTGCGCCGTTACTGGACAGTATAATAAAAAAACGTGTAAAAAAATCCTTAGCCAGTTCACGTGTTGAGTAGGAGGGGAATCTTATGATACGAATTATTATTATCGTTGCAGTACTTATGGCGGGGCTGATATTTGCTCCGGAAATTAGCGGTAACAAAGGTTATATTCTAGTTTCTCTGGATACCTATACAACCTATGAAACAACTATTATCAATGCCGTTTTTATGGCTGTTATTTTTTACTTTTTACTGCTGTTAGCTGAATGGTTATTACGTAAACTGTTGTCTATGAGCTCTGTTACCCGCGGCTGGTTTGGACAGCGTAAAACTAAAAAAGCACAAAAAAACAGCCTGCTGGGTATGCTGGCACTCTTTGAAGGCGATGCAAAACAGGCGCAGAAGCTACTGGCCAAATCAGCGGAGCGCACAGAGGCACCTGCTTTAACTTATATTGCAGCGGCTAGGGCTGCTCAGCAGCAGGGACAGTATGATCTGCGTGATGAATACCTGCAGCAGGCAACACAAAGCCAGCAGGGCTGCCGGGTGGCTGTTGCTCTTGTCTGGGTTGAGCTGCAGCTGGAAGCCAAGCAGTATGAAAATGCACTGGCAACACTTAATGAGTTAGATACAAACTTTCCGAAAAAGAAACGCGCAGTTGAGTTATATCTGCAGATTTATCCTGCACTGCAGGAGTGGCAGAAATATATCGATGTACTGCATAAGCAGCGCAAGTCTCTAGATTATACGGAAAGCGAGTTTGAAGCTGTGCAGCTTGATGCTTATCAACATCTATTTACCCAGCTGGCGCTTCAGGAAGGAGCTGCACTGCACAGTTACTGGGAAAATACATGTCCCCGCTGGATGCGTAAAGAGCTTGCATATCAGAAAATTTTACTGGATGCGCTGATAAACAGCGGTAATGATAAAATTGCTGAGCAGTTATTATTAGAAAAATTAAATAAACAATTTTCCTTACCGCTTGTTCCTTATATCGATAAACTGACTATTAATGATCATTATCCGTTAATCCAGTTATTAGAGAAAAAACTTAAAAAAGAGTCTGAGACAGGGTTGATTCATCAGGCTCTGGCGAAGTTAAAATTAAAAGAAAATAACTATGCAGCGGTGATCCAGCACCTGATTATCAGCGTGGAAAGTGTTGCCGATATTGATGACTTTGTTTTATTAGCAGATCTGTTAGAAAAGGACGATCGCGAGCAGGAAGCGCAGAATTATTATCGTAAAGGACTGCTTTCTGCTGTGTCATAAAAATGTAGTTTTACAGTGATAAAATCTAATTAAGCAGGTGGTTTCCCATCTGCTTTTTTTATAATTTAAAAGGCAGTTATCATGTCAGTACATCCTCTTTTTCCAATCTGCATCAAAAATAGCGATGCAGAAATTATTTTGACTCCATGTCCTGGTACTAAAGGGACTGATTTAACCACCTCATTAGCGCAGATTAAAGAATCAGGTGCCCAGGCCGTTTTAACATTTATGACCCAGGAGGAGCTGGATAAAAATGAGTTATCCGATATCGGTAAATCGGTAATGGAGGCTGGTATGTCCTGGTTTCATCTGCCTATTATTGATGATCATGCTCCTGAAGCACCGTTTTTAGAAGCCTGGATAAATGCCGGGCCTGCAGTACATGCTCTGCTTGAACAGGGAAAAAGTATTGCGGTGCACTGTAAAGGCGGTTCAGGACGTACCGGACTTATCTGTGCCCAAATTCTGTTAGAGCGTGGTGAGGCAATAGTGCCGTTAATGAAACGTATTCAAGTTGTTCGCCCGAACGCTTTTACTCATGCCTGCCATCGAGACTATTTAACTGCTCTGGATAAAAGTTTAAAGGAATAAATTAACCTTTTATTTAGCTATAAATGAGAATGAATCTCATATAAGATTGGTCTGTATTTATAAAATGTTATACTATAACAAAATAAATATCTGTTAACCTTATTGAGATTCTATTTTATGTTGTTGTTATTAAGCATTTTGGCGCTTTTTTTAGGCCCGTTAACCTATCGGCTGCTGCAGCGTCAGCCCGGCTGGCTGGATCTGCTTGATGCGTTTATTTTTGTCACGATTTCAGGTCTTGTCCTGTTTCATATCCTGCCCGAAGTTCTGCACAGCGGTGGACTGATAGTATTGGTATTGATGGCGATTGGTCTTCTTGCACCAAGCTGGATAGAAAAGTACTTTCATAAAGCTGCTTCCCAGGCGCATCAGGCAACTCTGTTTTTAGGTGTATTCGGTTTAGTTCTGCATGCCAGTATTGACGGATCTGCGCTGCTTGTTGAAGCGGGTGATCATACCGCCTGGCTGCTTGCTCTTGGTGTTTTATTACACCGCTTTCCGGTTGGTTTAACGGTCTGGTGGTTATTACGTCCACAGTATGGGCGCCTGTTACCTTTGGTTATTCTACTGAGTATGTCTGCGGCGACATTAGCCGGGGCATTATTTGCGGATCACTCGCTCGGTCAGCTTGACGGGCAATGGTTAGCCTGGTTCCAGGCGTTTGTTATGGGGTCAATTATGCACGTAGTGCTGCATCGCCCATATTTAAATGCTCACTCTCATTCGCATGCGCACAATGATATAAAAGAAGATCAGGAGAATAAATATGCGGCCGGTATCGGCAGTATTTTTGGGGTTCTGGTTTTAGCTGCTGTGCTGCTGCCGCATTGGCTGGGTTATATTGAACATAACCATGATCATAGTCCGACTGCAGAAGCTGCAGCTCTTATAGATACTGATACAGTTAATGGAGCTGACGGTCTGTATTCACAGCCACTTCATGGTCACGCAGCTCAGGAAATAGAAGAACAGCATGAAGAGCATGAGCACGCCGTTCATGGGGAAGAAGAGCCGCATGCAGAGCATGAGCACGCTGTTCATGATGAAGAACAGCCGCATGCAGAGTATGAGCACGCCGTTCATGATGAAGAAGAGGCGCATGAAGAGCATGGGCATGACGATATTACTCATGGCGTAGGAGAAGATCATCTAGATCATGACCATAGCGCGATTGCTTCACAAGATATTGATAGTGCTCACGGACAAAATAATACTGCATTAACTCTGGCCAATTTCACTAATATCGCACTGCACAGTGCCCCTATGTTGTTACTGGCATACTTTTTAAGCGCACTGATGCATTATTTTAAACCCAAGTTTTCAATTTTACCTATGCAGGGCAGTAGAACATATCTGCAGGACGGATTAAAAGGGGTTGTTTACGGCTTGCCTTTACCAGTGTGTTCGCCAAGCGCAGCTAAAATGCATCAGCAGTTATTAGGCATGGGGGCAAATCAGACCTTTGCAACTGCATTTTTAATTGCGACCCCGATTATCGGTTTTGATGCATTATTGATTTCATTGCCGTTATTAGGTACTCAGATGTTGTTATTACGCATTGTATCAGCAGCTCTGTTTGCATTATCTATTGCCTGGTTACTAGGCCGTCATTTTAAAGCACCGATCTCTTCGGCCGCCGCTTCAAGCTGTCAGGGAGGCGCATCAACATCGCGTTTCCTTACTGCGATAAAACAGGGGTATCAGCATCAGTTAGATCATACTGCTCCCTGGGTTTTATTAGGCTGGACGTTAGCCGCCACACTGTCAGCCGCTTCAGCCTGGGCGTTTTTTGAACAGGCTCTATGGCTGCAGGTACTGGTTATGATTGTTGTCGCTTTCCCGTTTGCATTATGTGCAACGGGTATTACCCCGGTTATTGCTGTTTTACTGATTGCTGGTTTATCACCTGGTGCCGCGGCTGCATTTTTCTTAATTGCGCCGACTATCAGTTTGGAGTTATTGAAAAATATTCGCACACAGCAGGGAGTCTTTGCCGCTATGAGTTTAGCTATGCTGATGTCAGGCGGTGCATTCTTGACTGGCCTGGTGCTTAACCAGTATATAGAAGTCATTACTCTGCCGTGGTTAGAGCATCATCAGGACGGTTACAGCTGGTGGCAATATGCGAGTTTAGCGCTTATTTTATGTTTATATTTTGCCTCTTTACTGCGCCGCGGCGCGCGGGCTTTTATTGCTGAATTATTACCTAAAGGTCTTTTAAAACAGCATCATCACCATTAAGCCGTGAAGTTTTAAGTACAGAAAAATCCCCTGGTTCACAGTCGGACGGCAATTCACTAGTTGGATTGCCATTCGTCAACTATTCTCTAATAAGTTGATGATAAAGGGACTGATACGATGAAAAAGCTGTACTGGACAATTATTGCTATTATTACAGCGGTGTTACTTGCTGAAACTTATGCGCTTTACAAAATACCTAAAACAGAAAATATCAGCGGAAAATTAACTTATGAGCAGATTATTAAGGTTGAGCCTGGTACTGTTTTCAGGCTAAGCCTTGAGTCCCGTCCGCAGGGAGATACAAAATTCGTCATTCTCTCTGCTTCTGAAAATAATGCTTTCACTGCATTTCCGCAGAAATTTACCTTGTCGGTATTAGAAAAATCACTCTCTCGGAGCGGTTTATATCAATTGCGTGCAGAGGTTGTAAAAGATGGTAAGACACTGTTCATAACTCGCAATATGCTTCCTTTAACGCGTAAAGATCTGACCGAGGCCGTCACTATTATAATGCAGGCTGAGCGGAAACCTAAAGCAGAACCTAAGTCCATGGCTAAATCTGAAGCTAAGCCTGAATCGAAACCTAAGGCAGTAGCTGAAGTTACGGTTAAAGCGCCGGAAATAACTACTGAAGCCTCCCCGGAGCCTGTGCAGTTAGATACCACCGCTTTGTTAGCGGGCAAATACTGGGTGCTGGATAGTGAAGTTAAAAATAAACCATACCTTATATTTGATATGCGTAGAGGCAGTGTTGTCGGCAGTGGAGGGTGTAATAAGTTCCAGGGAGGCTACAAGATAGAACAGCATTCGCTGCTGTTAAATAATTTTATTTCAACGGCAAAACATTGCGACACAGGAATGGAAGTTGAAAAATACTATCTTACCTCATTAACTAAAGTTAAATCATGGTCTGTTACAGATAATAAATTGTACTTATATGATGAAAATAAACTGCAGTTACTGCAGTTTAACAGTCAGTAAGCAAGCGGCCCCGTTTATGAGGGGCCGGTTATTATCTGTCTAAGCAAAACGTTCATTTAAGTAGTCAATAATTGCGGATGATTCATACAGCCAGGTTACTTTTTCATTTTCTTCAATACGTAAACAAGGTACTTGTATTTTACCGCCCTCATTTTCTAATACCTGTTTATGGTCAGCCTGTTTGGCATCAATAGTGTTTATGTTAATAGACTGACTGTGCATAACCCGACGTACTTTTACACAGAAAGGGCAGGCTTTATATTGATAAAGCTGCATTGCTTGTGTTTGAGAGTCAACGGCAGACTGCTCTGCAGCAGGACGGTGACGCTTGGCCGGTGTAAAAATAAAATTAAGTAATAAAATAATTCGCCCTAAAATCCAGCGGATAATAAACATATAAACCTCTTTTTTGTTACCATTTTGTTAACTACAATGCAGTGTAACTTAACTATGCTTATCATTAAAGTTAACAGCACTTATCTAACGACAGATGATTAAGAAGAAAAACCATGACGAAAATAACCTCTCCATGTATCCGTAACTGCTGTCTTGATCAATCTGATATTTGTATGGGATGTTTCCGCAGCCTGCAGGAGATAAAAGAGTGGGGGCAGGCGAGTGATATTCGCAAACAGGAAATTAATGTTTTATGTTTACAGCGAAAAGAAAATGAACAGCGGCTGCATGAACAAAGAAAAAAAGACTATGACAGGATCAAATAACCAGCAGCAATTCTGCCGGTTAATTGTAATAAAAATGCTGCTAGTTGATCTGATCGGCATTCCAGGTTGTAAAGTGCGCCACATGGCCGTTATAAGCATAACTCCCCGTTTCATCTCTGCTTAAATAGGCGAGCCCTTCTTCTATCCAGTAACCACGCTGCTCATCAAAATACCATAACGGAATAATCGGCGGTGCATTATGGGCGTTAAGGTGACTTGCTAAAGGAATCATTATTTTTGCGCGTTTACCTTTATCCAGGTTAACGACTGCGCCTGAGTCATCAAATAAATCCACAGACACTGCACCGGACGATTCCGTTGAAACCGGGTTGACTACGGTTTGAGTTGTATCAGCAAGGCCGCCGGGAATAAGGCCGGCATTAGCAGGCGGATCAATGGCGGTGATAATGGCTTTAACCGGTAACTGCAATGATTTTCCGTCTTCACGAACAAGATGGCGTAAATCAATGCGCAGTACCTCTTTCTGATTGATAAAAAATGAAGTTTTCTGATCGCTCAAAAGAGTTTGAGATACTTGGGCCGGTAATAAACTAAGATCTTTTTCAATATCCAGTTTACCGGTAGAGAATATTTCCGATAGTTTTGCAAAATTATCCGCCTGAACAGATATTGTGAAACGTTTATCGATACCTATTCCGCGGATAGAGTATTCCCCTTGCTCATTGGTGGTGGTTGTGCGGATAACTTTGCCTTTCTGCAGCAGCTTTATTTGCGCATTTTTGATCAAAGTACCGTTATAGTAATGACTTACCAGTCCGGATACTGAACCTGGTAAAGTGCTGCAGGTAATGTTGATACTTGAAGTGTCCGCTGCTGAGCGAAGCCCTGATTTAGTCCGGCTGCATTTCTGGCCTGCAGGCTGTTCTGTTATTTCAATATTTAACGGTGTTTTTTTGCGCAGAAATAAACTGAATGCATAACTGCCGTCATTTTGTAGTGACAGTGTCTGGTCATTAACAGTGAGTGTCAGCTTACCCTCCAGGCCGCTTATTTCAGTGTTTATTTGTTTTGCGGTTATTTTTGGTGCTTGAACTGCAGCGTAATTTATCCATAATAAACTGAGCAGCAGAAGCAGTGTGACAGTTGAAAATAAATATCTCATGGCGAATCCTCACTTTTAAGGAAATTCATCATAGTTGAAGGTTTTTTAATATGTAACTACCCGGCCGGGTAGTTATGGGTTTTATTTTGACTATTAGTTGTCTTTATTGTCATGAATGACATCTATTAAATAGAGATAGGGAAATAACCCTACGCTGACAGCTTTATAAAGGAGATTAAATGGGTATAAGTATTAGTGTATTAGGAAGTGGCTGGTTAGGGTTAGCCGCTGCACTTAAGTTGAGTGATAACTTCACCAGCGTAAATATTTCGACTCGTTCAGTTACTAAAGCTCGTGAGTTAAAGAAGCCGGATTTAAAGGCATTTGTTGTTGATATTGATAGCATTAGCGACAATATTCAGCTGTTTTTACAGTCAGAAATTTTACTGATCACAATAACCAGTAAAAATATTGAAGCATTTAAACATCTGATTAAAGAGATTGAGCAGTCGCCCGTGAAGAAAGTGATATTCATCAGTTCCACTTCTGTTTATCCTGAAAAAAACAGCATATGTAGAGAAGATGATGATTTAGAAGATATTGTTCATCCGCTGGTGAAGATAGAACGGCTTCTGCAAGAGAATAAAAATTTCCAGACAACTATTCTGCGCTGTGCAGGTTTAATCGGCGGGCAGCGCCATCCCGGACGGTTTTTTAATTCTAAGCAGATTCAAAATATTTTGGCACCGGTCAATTTAGTTCATCGTGATGACTGTCTGCAGATTATTTCTTTGATTATCGCAAAAGCTGTCTGGGGAAAGGTGTTAAATGTTTGTGCCGATACCCATCCGGCTAAAGCTGATTTTTATACCTATAATGCCGCTGCTTTAGGTTTGGATAAACCAGACTTAGGTACACAAAACAGCGGGCTTAATAAAGTGGTAAGCAATGAAGTGTTGAAATCGCTGCTTGATTACCGTTTTATTCATGCAGACTTGATGCAGATCGATCCGATCGCAGATTATGATCTATCTGTATAAGAGCTTTAAATTTATGTGTTACTGTTCAATACTTATAACGGGCTGTAGAGTACCTATTTATGCCTGAACGTCAGAAATCTGAATTAGCGACATCACTATGTTAGATCAGCAATCACTATTTATATCACCGCGCCCCTTCCGGATCGGAGAGCGGATCATCGTTGATCCGGTCAAGCAGACAATCACCCTTGATAATGAACAAAAAACCGAACCCAAGCTGATACAGCTATTAACTCTGCTGGCCAGTGAGCAGGGAAAAACCGTGGGGCGGGAAGAGATATTTTCCAGCATCTGGCCGGGTATAGTGGTAGCTCCTAACTCCCTGAATCAGTCAATAAGTAAATTGAGAAAGTTACTGGGAGATGACAGCCGTACTCCGCATATTATCGTAACAATCCCCCGTCAGGGCTACTCGTTAATTGAGCCTGTGACTCTGTTAAATGAAGTGCAGGCTCCCGCCGATGCACCTGAAAAAATTTTAAGTGAAGCTGAAAAGAGCACCGAACAAAAAAAGAGAAAGCAGTTTTCATTACTCAATATAAAAGGGGCATTATTGTTAATTTTTCTGCTTGTTTGTGTTTTTTTCGGTTATCAGCTCTGGCCCTCAAATAAAATTCGAGTTGTCGTTTCACCTGCGCCGGTTTTGACTAAACACGGGGAGCTGCCGGCTGACCCGATAAGTTATGCCGTAGCCGGTTTTTTATATACAGGCCTTAAAAAATCCTTTGAAAATGAAGATATAGAGGTTCATTTTAACTGTACTACATTAGCATCTAAAGCCCTGTGTGCTGAACAGTACAGCTATAATCCGGTTAAGGTAGTGGAAATCAAGCCGATGATCCGTTACGGACCTAACAAGATAAAACTTAACCTGCTGATTGATGGTAAGCAGAACGCTTTCGAACTGCAAACCTCGGAATTATCTTTCAGTTACTTAGATGAGGAGCTTGATGAACTGCTGATTAATCTGGTTAAAAGATTCACTAATGAGCTGAATCATAAACGTATTATGTCGGTTTTATTCGAGTGGCTTAAACAGCCTAATGATCCTAAGCTGGCTGTTGACCGGATGAAACTGGCAGCCTATGCATACAGTGACCAGGTTATTGAGGATGCTGTTATTGTTAAACAAATTGAACAGTCTACTCAGACATGTAACCTTGACTGTCCTTTAATATATGGTGCCTACGGCCGGGTGCTTCTACATATGTATATTAAAACACAAGAGCGCCAGTATCTGCTCAATTCGTTAGATTATTTACAGCGCGGGGCACCTGAACTGTTATCTGAAACAGAGCTAACCTTAGCCGCCGCTTATGCACTGGCTGGGCAGTCGGAGAAATCCTATTTAATGTTACAGAAAATTGAGCGGGTATCATTTCCCGGATTAAAAAAAGCACTGCAGTACTATTTAGCAGTTAATTATTTAAAAGAAGAGGCTGATAAACCGGCCCTGTTAAGGCCTGATGCACTTGTCGAACATCTGCTTAAGCAGCCAGAGTAGCTTTCTTCTGGTGCCTGAAATATCCGTTACCTGAGTATTCAGATAACGGATTTAATAAATCGTGATTATTTCTTCGACTTCCTGATTAATACCTCTAAGCCTGCATTTGTTTCTGATTTCCAGCGTAATGACTTTAAGTCTGCATCTCTTGTCGTTTTACCTATTTCACCATTATTCGGACTGTAAATAACAACCGCGCTCATTGATGACATCTGCACTGCTGTATCAATTATCTGCATTGTTTCACCGTTTCCTACGGTGTGTGAAGGGCATACGCTTCTAATTTTCTGCAGCTGTTCTGCTGTGAGGCTATGTTTATCATCCTGAGCGTTTAGAGCTGCACGGGTTACTACCGCTAAGTGTTTGCTCATAGAGCTGCCTAAGGCGGCCGTGTTAATAAGAGCTGTTGTGTCTGCCTGCTCTAAGGATTCACTGATCGGATAAATGTTGTTTTCATCAACAACAGCAAGGCAGATATCAGAGTCTTTGGTGCTTAAATTGCTGTCTGAAAAACGATTGATAAAACTGATATAGCTGCCGGCTGGATCTTCTTTATCCAGGCCTTCGACAAATGCGACAGGCTCTTGTTCGTCAATATCGGTTTCTTTCGGCAGTACAATAATATAACCCGCATCATCGATACCGTCTATATCGCCTTCGACTGTCCAGGGAATATCTCCTGAATTATCACTTATCTTAGCTGCGAACTTAGTGTCTGCTTTACTTTTATGAACTTGAATACTGTGCTCATAACCGCTGCGCCATGACTGCTGTAACTTTAGCCCCTCTGCCGGAACAAAGATAAATGAAGCATTTTGCAGAGCCAAAGCGTTTGTTGAAGGGTTTTTGATAGCAAATTTTACCGACTCATTACGCATATTATTAACATGCAGTCTCAGCGGCAGATAATCCTGGTTAATTTTCTGACTGCCGACCTTAAATGAGATATTGTCAGCAGGTAATACTGGTATCTGAATATCATTAATTTTAGGCTGCTCGATATTAGCTTTAGATGGATTAATTTTTATTGCCGGAGCATCACCACCGCTAGAACTGCCGCAGGCGGAGAGTAATGTGATGCCGGCGAGTATTGCGGATTGTTTTATAAAAGTGTTCATCTGATTACACCCTGTTTATTAAATGATTGAATGATTTGTAAATTTTCAAGAATGATAATAAGAGTGTGATGGTTTGTAGAATCAAGAAGTGTGATTTAAACTCAACAAATGTGAATGCTTATGTAACGCATTGAATTAATGAGGTTTTTGGTGTGTTGGCAGTTTTTGTTAAACTAGCGGGCTACTGTGGAGCTTTACAAATGCAGCTTAGCAGAAGAACCGCCAAGCTGAATATATTTGCTTTTATAAATCATCTAAATAGTTTTGTACCTGCGCTAACTGGAACTGATTAAATACCTTAATGCCGTGCCGGCGTAATAATTGTGTGGTGACTCCCTGCCCGCTAATTAGAGTGCGATCGAAATTACCGTTATAAATTTGCGAGCTGCCGCAGGAGGGACTTTTTTCAGTCAGAATCGCGACTTTAATATTATTTTCTAAAGCAAGCCGCAGGGTTTTTTCTGCTCCTGTTGTAAATGCATTACTGACATCTTGACCCGCTTGAGTTTTAATCGATCCGTCACTTTGAATCTCTGCTGCCGGACGCGGTGTTGCTAAACCGCCGCATACTTCAGGGCAGACACTTAGTAATATTCCCTGCTGAAGCCAGCTGTCGATCAGCTTATCTTCTATTTTATTTATTTTCGCATCATAACGAACCCGCTCACCTAATAAACAGGCACTTATTAAGATTTTGTAAGGGCCGGGCGGGTTATTTAATCTGTGCATTTTGTACTCCTGCAGTGAGCGTTTTTATCGAATTATATCTTAACTATTAACCATTTGCCTTGTGTGGCTATTGTTAAATCCTTTAACATTATGTGGGTATTTTGTTAGTAAATTTACCTCTCTTTGTGAGTATTTTTGGTCATGTACGTATGAAATTGTAATAAACATGTAATTCTCATTGATTTTTATCAAGACTATCTCGTTGGTTTTAGTTAATCTTCGCGCGATTAAATTCACTTAGTCTTAGAGGAAAATATGAGCAAACAAAAATTAGTTATCATTGGTAACGGCATGGTAGGTCATCGCTTTATCGAAGATTTTGTCGAGAAGGCTGATCTGGATAAATTTGAAATCACTGCTTTCTGTGAAGAGCCTCGTGTTGCTTATGACCGTGTGCATCTTTCCTCATATTTTTCCCATCATACCGCAGATGAACTTTCTTTAGTAAAAGAAGGTTTTTATGAAAAGCATAATATTAATGTATTAATCGGCGAACGTGCATTAACCATTAACCGTCAGGAAAAAGTGATCCATTCACAGACTGGGCGTGCGGTTTATTACGATAAATTAGTGATGGCAACCGGGTCTTACCCGTGGGTTCCGGATATCAAAGGTAATGAGAGCAAAGACTGTTTTGTTTACCGTACTATTGAAGATCTTAATGCCATTGAAGCAACTGCCCGGCGCAGTAAAAACGGTGTAGTTGTCGGCGGCGGTTTATTAGGTTTAGAAGCTGCCGGTGCACTTAAAGCACTAGGTGTGGAAACACATGTTATCGAATTTGCTCCTGTACTAATGGCTGAGCAGTTAGATCAGCAGGGCGGACAGATGTTACGCCGGAAAATTGAAAGTATCGGTGTTAACGTACATACCGGTAAAAACACTAAAGAGATTATTGTAGGCGGTGAAAAATCACGTAATACCATGAAGTTTGCAGATGGTAGTGAGTTAGAAGTTGATTTTATTGTTTTCTCAACCGGCATTCGTCCGCAGGATAAACTAGCTAAACAGTGCGGTTTAGCAACAGCCCGCCGCGGCGGTATCAGTATTAATAACCAGTGTGAAACTTCAGATCCTGATATTTATGCGATTGGTGAATGTGCTTCCTGGAATGAAAAGTTCTTCGGTTTAGTTGCACCGGGTTACAACATGGCGAAAGTTGCTGTGGATAATATTCTTGGACGTGATAATGAGTTCAGCGGCGCCGATATGAGCGCGAAATTAAAACTGTTAGGTGTTGATGTGGGCAGTATTGGCGATGCCAATGGACGCACACCGGACTGTAAAAGTTATGTTTACCTGGATGAAAACAGTTCTGTTTATAAACGTATTATTGTTTCACAAGACGGTAAGCGTTTATTAGGTGCCGTACTGGTAGGTGATACGGAAAGCTACAGTGATTTACTGCAGTACACACTTAATGATATTGAATTACCTAAACATCCTGATTCATTAATTCTACCTGCACATGCCGGTGCTAAAACCGGCGGTTTAGGTGTCGACGCTCTGCCTGAAACGGCTCAGGTATGTTCATGTTTTGATGTTAAGAAAAGTGATATTGCTGATGCGGTAGCTGCCGGTCATACTACGATTGGCGCAGTAAAAATGGAAACTGGTGCAGGAACCGGCTGTGGAGGCTGTGTACCGCTGATCACTCAGGTGTTAAATGCTGAACTTGCAAAACAGGGCGTGGAAGTGAAAAACCACCTTTGTGAACATTTTGAGTATTCCCGTCAGGAGTTATTCCATCTGATCCGTATTGAAGGCATTAAAACATTCAAAGAATTATTAGAAAAATACGGTAAAGGTTACGGCTGTGAAGTGTGTAAACCTACTGTCGGCTCCATTCTAGCGTCCTGCTGGAGTGATTATATCTTAAGCAGTGATAATAATGGTCTGCAGGATACTAATGATATTTTCCTGGGTAATATGCAGAAAGACGGTACTTATTCGGTTATTCCGCGTATGGCTGGTGGTGAAGTAACACCAAAAGGTCTGGCTGCGGTGGCTAAAGTTGCCGAGCAGTATGAGCTTTATACCAAAATTACCGGCGCACAGCGTATCGGTCTGTTTGGCGCACATAAAAGCGACCTGCCTGATATCTGGTCGCAGTTAATTGAGGCTGGTTTTGAAACCGGTCAGGCTTATGCTAAAGCGCTGCGTATGGTGAAAACCTGTGTCGGCAGCACCTGGTGTCGTTTTGGTGTGCAGGACAGTGTCGGCCTTGGTGTTGAACTGGAAAACCGTTACAAAGGTTTGCGCACTCCGCATAAAATGAAGTTTGGTGTGTCTGGCTGTACACGCGAGTGTGCTGAAGCCCAGGGTAAAGATGTGGGTATTATCGCCACCGATTCCGGCTGGAACTTATATGTCTGTGGTAACGGTGGTATGAAACCACAGCATGCCGAGCTGCTTGCTTCAGATCTTGATAAACAAACATTAGTTAAATACCTGGATCGTTTCATGATGTTCTATGTGCGTACTGCCGACAAGCTGACCCGTACTTCTGTATGGCTGCAGAATCTAAGTGGCGGTATTGATTACCTTAAAGAAGTGATTGTTGATAATAAACTAGGTATCAACGAGCAGCTTGAAAAAGAGATGGCACAGTCAATTGCCGATTACCAGTGTGAATGGACAGCAACTCTTTCAGATCAGGAGCAGCTGCAGCGTTTCGCACACTTTATTAACAGTGATCAGCAGGATGATAATGTTGTATTCACACCTGAGCGAGAGCAGAAACGTCCTGCCTTTATCGAAGAAAAAGCCCCGACATACAATATTTCTCTGGAGGAAGTGTAATGAGCAGCTGGATTAAAGTTTGTGAACTGAAAAATATTTACCCTGCAACTGGTGTGTGCGCGCTGGTGGACGGTAAGCAGGTTGCTGTTTTCCGCCCGAGTGACGAAGAACAGGTTTACGCAATTAATAATATGGACCCGTTTGCGCGCGCAAATGTTTTATCCCGCGGCCTTATCTGTCAGCATCAGGAGCAGTTATGGGTGGCATCACCGCTTAAAAAGCAGCGCTTTAATCTATTAGATGGTTCATGTTTGGAAAACAGTGAAGTATCAGTAGAGGCTTATAAAGCCCGTGTCTCTGATGGTTTTGTTGAAGTGCACTTGTAAGCGCTGAGATTTAATAGCTTAAATGCTTCCTGCTTTTTATTTATCAGCGCACTGTGATAAATGAGCAGCAGGAAGCCTTTCACTATTAACTTTTAACCTTAACTTTAACCTATAGGGACGTAATTATGTCTTACATTAAACCTGCTGACTTTGTTCAAACTATGATCGATGTTGGTGAAGCGAAATCAAAAACTGGTACTCGTGATCTTATTTTACGCGGCACAATGGCGGGCATTATCTTGTCGCTTGCTGTTGTTGTTGCAATTACTGCAATCGTTCAAACTGGGATTGGTCTTGTCGGGGCACTCGTTTTCCCTGTCGGTTTTTGTATTTTAAGTTTGATGGGCTATGACCTAGTGACAGGTGTGTTTGGTTTAGCGCCTCTGGCTAAATTTGAAAACCGCCCTGGTATAGACTGGCCGCGTGTTTTACGCTGCTGGGGACTGGTTGGTTTAGGTAATCTTATTGGTTCACTGATTGTGGCTTATTTGATTGCTGTATCACTGACAATGAACTTTACAATCGATACAAACGCAGTTGCGCAGAAATTTATTGCAGTATCAACGGCGCGTACAGTTGGTTTTGAAAATCTAGGTGCAGACGGCTGGATTACTTGTTTTGTCCGCGCTATCTTTTGTAATCTAATGGTGTGCTTAGGTGTTGTAGGCGGCATGACTTCTCGTTCTGTTGCCGGCAAGGTTGCTGCAATGTGGTTACCAATCTTCATCTTCTTTGTATTAGTGTTCGAGCACACAGTGGTCAATATGTTCCTGTTTCCACTAGGTATGATTCTAGGTGCTGATTTTGGTATTGCGACCTGGTTGAACTTCAATCTTATTCCAACCATTCTAGGTAACTTGGTTGGCGGTTTATTATTTACCACTATTCCACTTTACCTAACGCATAAAAAGACTTCTGCAACTCTAGATACTGAGCAGGATGAAAAAGTTAACACTGAAGCTGTATTAAGCGCTAAGTAATTTTTAAACAAGTTATCAAACTATTGGGCCTCGTGTGTAAACACGGGGCCTTTTTGATCATATACCGGTTAGATCTTCAACTTTACGCCTAGAATCTGTTCACCTCCGGACTTGCTGATTCCTTTGTCTTCAAGTGGCTTGGGTATAACAGCTGTCTTTGTAATATCTGCTGAAATTTAAGCCCCTGCAGAAGCCTGCATATCTTTAAACAGCCAGAACATATAACCAATATAAGCCGATAGTAATAAAAAGCCTTCAAAGCGTCCCAGCAGCCCTGTTTTACCTTTACGCCAGGCGATTGAAAAGAGCATCAGTGCTAAGGTCAAGGAGATCATTACCGGATAGTCGCGGGTTAATACCTCGATATCAAATTTGTCGGGATGGATCAGACCTGGAAATGCCATTACCCCTAAGATATTAAAGATATTAGAGCCGATAATATTACCAACTGCTAAATCAAACTCCTTTTTGCGCGCCGCTGCCACGGTAGCCGCCAGCTCTGGTAAACTGGTACCGATAGCAACAATAGTCAGGCCGATAATCAGATCACTGACACCAAAGTATTCTGCAACTTCAGTTGCGCCCCAGACCAGAACTCGCGATGAAACAATAAGAACAACAATACCGATCACCAGCCATTTCAGCGCTTCGCTTTTACCGACTTCCTCCGGCATCTCATCTAAAATTTCCTGCGGCAGCGTATCTTCACCATGGCTTTTAGCTTCGTAGACCGTGAAGGCCAGCATGGCAAACATCATAATTAATAAAGCCAGACCATTTAAAAAACTAAGATGCTGATCCCACAGTAAAAAATAGCTAAGTCCAATAATTACCAGCAGTACCGGCATCTCTCGTTTGAGCAGTTTAGAGTGGATCTGCAGCGGATAAAAGATTGCGGTCAGGCCGAGCATTAAACCCACATTGGTAATATTGGAGCCGATTGCATTACCGATTGATAACCCGGTTTTTCCATCTGCAGCCGCCATAGCTGAGACCAGCATTTCAGGAGCTGAGGTACCTAAACCTACAATAACGACACCAACAATCAGAGGGGAAATTGAAAAACTGCGTGCAGTATTTGATGCGCCTAAAACAAATTTATCGGCGCTCCAGATAAGCAGCGCAAAGCCGACAATAATTGCCAGGGCGGGTAATAATAAGCTCATCACAATAAGTAAACTCCATATTCATTGAATATAAAAAAACGCCGAGCATCTGCATGATCGGCGTTTCTTAAAATACTTTAATAAGGTCGGTTATTAACCGCGGCCTTCAGCAATTGCAGCAACAGCAGCTAATTCAGCAGCTTGTTTCTCATGCTTCTCTTGACGATCTTGAATATCCATCAGCTCATTAGTGATTAGATTTTCTTCAATTTCACGTAAAGCGATAACAGTCGCTTTATCATTTTCTGGCTCAACTAAAGGAGTTTTACCTTGAGTAGCAAGCTGACGAGCTCGACGAGATGCCATTAAGATAAGATCAAAACGATTACCGACTACATTTACTGCATCTTCAACGGTTACACGTGCCATTGTTGAACTCCAAAAAGTTAATTACACAAAAAAGGGCGCTTATTATATACCCAAGCCACCCCAAGATGCAAGAATCAGCAAGTCGAGAAATGATGAGATTCTAGGCAGAAGGCTGATGATCTAGGGATCTAAATCAAAGCCTTCTAACAACGAAGCTCATTGTTTCCAGGCTTGCCCTTCGGGAGTTTCGCCCAAAAGCTGGTACTGCGTTGCAATACTTGAAAAGGGAATACCATTCTCATCATATTGCGCCTTGTTCCAGCATCCGGGCGAAGCTCTGAATCTGCATATTGAGGTGGTTTGGGTATAGTCCTAAATGTGATTTGATCCAGCAACTTCGTCTTAAGATTGTTGTTCTAACAATTCTTTAATGGTTGCCTGATGTTTGACAGCCTGTTTAGCCTGCGCATTTCGCTGTGATTTAACAATAGCAGAAAATTCTTGAGCTGCTGTTTCAAAGTCGTCATTAACAATCAGGTAATCATATTCATCATAATGAGACATTTCAGACTGCGCCTGCGCCATACGTTTGGCAATAATCTCCTCACTGTCCTGGCCGCGTTTATTTAAACGCTGTTCCAGCTCTTTACGGCTAGGCGGCAGAATAAAAATACCTTTTGCCTGAGGCATCATTGCTCGTACCTGACGCGCTCCCTGCCAGTCAATATCTAAAAAGATATCGATACCCTGTGCCAGTGCCTGTTCAATGGTTACGCGGGATGTGCCGTAATAGTTGCCGAAGACTTCTGCCCATTCAAAAAAGGCATTTTCTTCAATCAGCTGTTTAAAGTTATCCACATCTACAAAATGGTAATGTTCGCCATTATTTTCACCCACGCGCGGCGTGCGAGTGGTGTGTGATACAGAAACCTGCACTGTCCAGTCTCTTTTTTCAGCTAAAAGAGCATTGATAAGGCTAGATTTTCCTGCGCCGCTTGGGGCAGATACGATATAAAGCGTGCCGACTTGGGACATAAATAATGATTCCTGCAACATTAATTGGTTCTATCAGGGCTTAATATTGTCTATTTATTGAACGCCTGATTTTTAGTAGTCGCGGATTATCCCCTATTTTTATAGTGATGTCTTTTTAATAGCTGAAATAAATTAAATTATGACAAATAGATCTTTTACAGTTGTTGTTTTGAGCTGCTTCCGGCTGTAGAAATTAATTAACAAAGGAGGCTGATTAGCCTCCTTTGCGGTGGGTTTGAGTTTTAAGCCTTTTTAGACTGTTTTCGCAGCAGGCTCGGCAGTTTCAGCATTACTAACAGCAGCATCCACAGCGGATGCACTGCACCGCCGCCTCCGGCAAAGCTTGGTTTAGGTGAGCTGAACATAGGCTGCTTATGGTCTGCACGGTTGTCAGCCGGAGGCTGCTGTATTTTCTGCTGTTGTGCCGCCTGCTCTTTTGCCACCCGCTGCTTGTTCGTTTGTTTAATCGCAAACTGCTCAAATACCTGTTCTTCCACGACTAATAACGAGGTGTAGTTAGTCACTAAACCGTATTTCACTGCGAGCTCCTGAATTGCCTGTTTACTGTCGGCAGATTCTCCCAGGTAATCCATTTCCTTTTCTAACTGTTTGATCTTGCTGTATGCCCATAAACGTTCAAGCTCTGGATGTAATGTCTGCCCGTTATTAAAATCAATTTCAGTTTTATAACTGACTTTCTGCCCGTTTACTTTACCTGTGAGTTCAACTTCAGCCGCGCCCTGTCCGTAATAATGACCAAAGAAGGTCAGCTGCTGACCACGGTACAGGCTGTTGAAATCTTCATGGCTTAATTCACTGATTTTGATGCCGTCAATATTCAACTTAATATCACGCATCGCCTGATGAGTCATTTTGCTGGTGGCTAACATCACCTGACCCATCAGATCGTCGGAGTTAGAAACAGCCGCGTAAAAACCGTTAGATATATTACTCATGCCCTCTAGTAATGGGCGATTAGCGCTGTTACCCATAATAAAGGAATATAAACGCACATCTTTTTTGTCCAGTAGCTTTAAGAAGGATTTTTTCTCGGTCACACCGACATTAGCAACACCGTCACTAACCAGTACAATCGCACTTGCCCTGTCGGCATCGAGTTTTTTAATCGCTTTTTCGATACCAGAATAAAGGTTGGTACCGCCGCTCACACCGGCAGCCTGCAGTTTATTAAGACTATTTTCTACATTCTCGGCAGTGACCGCCTGATAACCCGAGGTGATATCCTGTGCCTGATTATTAAAGGTAATAATTCTAAAGCGGTCATTTGCCGGTAGTTTAGCAAGTGCCTGACGCACCCCTTCAATTAATGTCTGGTATTTTGCCGCCATTGAACCGGATTTATCCAGTACAAAAATCCAGTCACGCTGTCCCTGGTTTAAAGCTAAGTCGTCACCCGGTGTTAAGGTCAGTTTAAAGGTACCCTGCTTTTTACCCGGTTCACGGTAACTGATTAAATCGACACTGCCGGGTAAGTCCGGTTTATGGCGCCAGTAAACCAGAATATCTTTATCCAGTTTTAGACTGCTTTCAGGTGCCGGGTTTAAGTTTTCTTGTTCATTGTTGTTACTGCCGATAGAAATCTGCCACTGCTGATCATCTATCTGCGTATACTGCGCATCTGGGTGAGCCGGTAATCGTACGCCGTCTAAGGGGTAACTTGAGCGGATATCCATGGTAAAAGAAAAGCGCTCCTGTACCGTGTCATTGCGGGTCCAGAAACTATTTCGAGCTTCGTCGACACCGCCTTCTTCAAGTGGATAAACATAACGGCCTAGTCCGGTGTCAATCTGCTCCTGCTGCAGATAAACCAGACGAATTTTGACCTGATCCTGAGGCGCTATTGGAAATACTTTTACATCAAAAGTTTTATAGCTGTCCTGCTCTACAAGTGCGGTGTTATTACCGGCTTCTTTCTGCTGTTGATAAATCTGTTTTGCCCGGCCTTTTTCCACCACTTCTGCCGTTACCGCCTGGCCGTTAATCCAGTAGGTAAACTCTCCCACAGCGGCGCCCTGCGGTACAGGGAAGGAATAAAGTGCTTCGAGCTCCTGCTGATTAGGATTAAAAAATGTCTGCTCAACTTCCGTACGTGAATAACCGTCCTGAACAATCACATGCACATCATGTGTTTTAATTTGTAAATCCTGATAGGAGGCATTACTGGGTTTTAATAATCCGGCACTATAAGCAAATGTACTGCTTAATAATAACGTAGTGAATGCTAAAGCTGCTTTGCAGTTTGAAATTCTCATACCTTTCTCCATTAGGTGCTAAAGACAGCTAAGTTATAAGCAGGTATTGGAATAAGGTAAAATGCAAATGAAAAGGTAGCGATATTTGCTACCCAATAGGTCGATATAGAAGACTGATCAGGATTTTCTGCGGATCTCATCAAACAAACTGGAGTCCCATTGCCGTAATGCCAGTACCATAGTTGTACCGTGTTTCTGCTTCATTTTTAAGGAAGCATCTTCATTTCTGCATTCGGCAAAATTACTGCTGAGTTTCTGCATCTGCTTTTGAATCTCTGCATTGGTGCTTAATGATAACAATCCGTTAATCACGATCAGTTTTTCAGTGGGCAGCTTAAAGTGACTGTTAAAAAATTCTTCCTGAACGCGTTTTAAAAAGAAGCGCTGAATGGGACCGTCGGGCAGCCAGGCAAAGTTAGTACTGATTTTAAGTTTGAAACGGTTACCGGGTAATAACTCAATAATTTTCAGCTTGTCTAATTTTGCCAGTTTTTGAATACATTCCAGCTCTGTCAGCGAATATTCCTGGAGAAGATCGTCAAAAGTAAAACCGTTGACAACGCAGACGGTAAGAAGCAGCAGTAATAAATCATCAGCGATCTCCTGCTCCTGTAATAACGACAGACTGTCTATTTTTTTATGTTCGATAGTCATAGATAAAACCAGATCCGCAAGCGGCAGTTCAATCATATTACAAATGGACTCTAAGCGGGCTAGGCTTATATTTCCCTCACTAAAAAGTCGTTTAACCGATGCCTGGCTAAGCTGAAGATATTTTGCAACATCATCATAGGTTTTCCCGTGGGCTTTTAACTGCGCCTTCAAAGCACCGATTAGAATCTTGGTTTGTGACATATTGAGACCTTCACATTTAAAAAGTATTAAAATGTAATACCTTTTGGTGCAGATAGATAGACTTATTAAATGCTGCTTGCGTCATTTTTGAAGCTCATCATAATCATTCTTAAATATGATTTTTGTATCAGTCTACACGGAGTTTTAAAATGGATAAGTTAGCTAAGATAAAAGGGGCCTGGCCCTATGTTTTTGCGGTTTTCTTAAATGCCTTTGTTGATCTAGGGCATAAGATAATCATTCAGAATACTATCTTCAAAAGCTATGACGGGCAGCAGCAGGTACTGCTGACTGCTTTAGTGAATGGTTTAATTTTAATTCCCTTTATTTTACTGCTGACCCCCGCTGGTTTTATTTCTGATAAACACCCTAAAAACCGAGTGATACGGATCAGCGCCTGGGCGGCTGTTGTGTTGACACTGGCGATCACTGTCTGTTATTACCTGGGCCTGTTCTGGTTTGCTTTTGCGATGACCTTTTTACTTGCTGTACAGTCGACCTTTTATTCTCCGGCTAAATACGGTTATATCAAACCGCTGTTTGGTAAAGAGAAACTGGCTCAAGCAAATGGACTGGTGCAGGCGGTCTCCATTGTTGCTATTTTAGCGGGCACCCTGGTGTATTCTTTATTATTTGAGTCACTGTATCAGCCTGAATTTTCAAATCCGGCATTGATACTGCAGAGCATGGCGCCGTTAGCCTGGTTATTAGTGATCAATTCGATTATTGAATTAATCATGGCTTACCGCTTACCAAATCTAGAGCAGAAACAAGCAGATAAATCCTTTAACTGGAATAAATACCGCTCCGGCGCTTATCTTAAAGAAAGCTTAAGTCCGTTTATTGAACGTAAAGTGATTCGCCTTTCTATTATTGGTTTAGCTATGTTCTGGTCAATCGGACAAATGTTATTAGCGAGTTTTCCTGCATATGCCAAAGCCAACTTCTCGGTAACCAACACCTTAATTATTCAGGCAACTATTGCCGCAACAGGTGTCGGTATTGCTCTTGGTTCATGGCTGGCCGGGCGATGGTCAAAAGACCATATCGAAACCGGTTTGATTCCGCTGGGAGCCGCGGGCATTGCCGCCGCATTATGGTTTTTACCCTTTATGCAGTCATCAGCAGCACAGGCTGTGTGCTTTTTTGCAGTCGGTATAATGGGGGGGATTTTTATTGTACCGCTTAATGCACTGATTCAGTTCCATGCCGGCAGCGGTGAAATGGGTAAAGTATTAGCACTGAATAACTGGGTGCAGAATATCGGTATGGCGAGCTTCTTAGTGATCACCGCCTGTTTCTCTTTTTACGGCTTTGACAGTCATTTTTTACTGACTTTTACTGCGCTGGTGGCGATTTTAGGCGGTATTTACACTGTTTATAAACTACCGCAGAGCTTAGTGCGGATCGTGCTTAACTGGTCGATATCACGCCATTATAAAGTGTCTGTTCAAGGTATGAAAAATATTCCCGAGCAGGGCGGCGTGCTGCTGTTAGGCAACCATGTCAGCTGGGTAGACTGGGCTGTTCTGCAGATTGCCTGTCCTCGTCCGGTACGTTTTGTGATGGAGAAAAAAATATTTTCCCGCTGGTATCTATGCTGGTTTTTTAAGGCCTTAGGCTGCATTCCAATTGAATCTTCGGCTTCAAGTAAACGTTCATTAACCGAGATAGCCGCTGTTTTAGATCAGGGTGAAGTCGTGGCGCTGTTCCCCGAAGGTTTAATCAGCCGTAATGGTCATCTGGCTGAGTTTAAGCGTGGTTTTGAGCTGGCTTGTAAAAAGGCGGAGCAGGAACTGGCCATTGTACCTTTTTATATCCGCGGCTTATGGGGCAGTAAATTCAGCCGTTCATCGGACAAGTTAAAAGAGGTGCGCAGACAGGGGGTGTTCCGTGATTTGGTTGTCGCTTTTGCACAAGAGATGCCGAAAAGCAGCAGTGCTGAGCAGGTGAAACGCCGGGTGTTTGATCTGTCTGTATTATCCTGGAAAAAACATGCTGCCGAGCTGCCGAATATCGGCTGTGCATGGATTGATGCGGTTAAACGTGTTGGAAGCCAAACATCAATTACTGACAGTACCGGCACTGTACTGTCTGCTCAGCAGAGTCTAGTAGGCGCGATCAGCTTAAGTAAACTGATTAAAAAGAGCTGTAAAACACAAAATGTCGGTTTGTTATTACCCACCAGTGCGGGCGGTGTGGTTGCAAATATGGCTGCGGTTATTGCAGGGAAAACGATTGTTAACCTTAACTACACTGCAAGCCGGGATGCTGTTGCTGATGCTGTTAAGCAGGCGCAGCTAACTCATGTTTATACTTCAAAGTTGTTTTTGAAGAAACTGCATAAGCGCGGTATCGACTTAACTGATGTTTTACAGGATGTTCAGGTTGAATACCTGGAAGAGACACTTAAACAGGTCAAGCAGTCTCATAAAGCAGCACGTTTATTATTAGTTAAATGTTTACCGGCGTGGCTGTTAAAAGCGCTTTATGTAACAAAAGTAAAATCTCAGCAGGCTGCCGCTATTCTGTTTTCAAGCGGCAGTGAAGGGGCGCCGAAAGGAGTAATGTTAAGTCACACCAATATTATGGCTAACTTAAAACAGGTTTCCGATGTTTTAAATACCCAGGAGAGTGATGTGGTTCTGGGCTCTTTACCGTTATTTCATGCATTTGGATTAACGGTAACGCAGTTCCTGCCTTTAGTGGAAGGTTTGCCCTTAGTTTGTCATGCCGATCCCACTGATGCCGTCGGTATCGGTAAAGCGGTGGCAAAAAATCAGGCGACGATTATGTGCGGTACTTCGACCTTCCTGCGTTTATATGCGAAAAATAGAAAGGTAAGTCCGTTAATGTTTGATTCGCTGCGTATTGTAGTAGCGGGAGCCGAAAAGCTTAATGCGCAGGTAAAAAGCGATTTTGAAAGCAAGTTTAATAAACGCATTTTAGAAGGTTACGGCACCACAGAAACCACTCCGGTTGCCAGTGTTAATATGCCGGATCAGTTAGATCAAAAGCTGTGGCAGGTACAGGTTGGCGGTAAAGAGGGCACGGTTGGTATGCCGTTACCCGGCAGCAGCTTTAAAATAGTTGATCCTGAAAGTTTTGTAGAGCTGCCGGCAGGTGAAGCGGGATTAGTTCTGATCGGCGGTGCCCAGGTAATGCTTGGTTATTTAAATAACCCGGAAAAAACGGCACAGGTGATTAAGGAGATAGATGGTGAGCGCTGGTATATCTCGGGTGACAAAGGCTGTTTAGACAGTGATGGTTTCTTAACTATTTTGGATCGTTACTCACGCTTCGCAAAATTAGGCGGCGAGATGATCAGTTTAAGTGCCGTCGAACAGGCGGTTATTAAAGCCTGTGATAACGATATCGAACTGGTCGCGGTAAACATTGCAGATGCACAGAAAGGTGAAAGTATTATTTTACTGCATCAAGGAGAGCTGGACAGCCAGGCTTTAAAGAAGAATATGTCAGCCGCCGGCTGTAATCCGTTAATGATCCCGAAGCGCTGCTTCGAAGTAGAGCAGATCCCTAAACTCGGAGCAGGTAAAACGGATTTCAGTCAGGCTAAAAAGCTGGCTTTACAGTTAAGCTAGAGAGGTTATAAATGACAGTTAATCTGTCTGAGAAAGTAACTAATGAAGCGGTTATTCTGCTGCATGGTCTGGCTAAAAGTGATTTTTGTATGAAAAAGATTGCTGCAGACCTAACCAGGCAGGGGTATTTAGTGATTAACTGTCGTTATCCTTCATTAAAACAATCTCTGGAAATGCTTGCTGAAAATACCATTAATCAGGCGCTGCAGTTATGCCCTGAGTCGGATAAAGTGCATTTCGTCAGCCACTCCATGGGCGGTATCTTAGTGCGTTTATATCTGCAGCATAGGCACATTAATAACCTTGGGCGGGTGGTGATGTTAGGCCCGCCTAATCAGGGCTCTCAGCTGATTGATCTGTTAGGCAGGCTGATTAAAAACCGGCGCTTTAATAAACAGGCTGGCATGCAGCTGGGCACTGAACCGGACAGTCTTGTAAACAGTATCGGCAGGGCAGATTTTGAACTGGGTATTATCGCTGGAAAACGCAGTGTTAATCCTATTTTGTCAACTTTACTGCCGGGACAGAACGACGGTAAGGTTTCTGTGCACAGTACTAGATTATCCGGCATGAAAGATCATCTGATTATGCCGGTAACACATCCCTTTATGATGAAAAATAACCAGGTTATTAATCAGGTTAAATACTTTCTGCAATACGGACAGTTTTATCGTGATGAATTATCCGTAGTACGCAGTGTTTAAATACGACTGACAACAAACAGCGGAGCATAGGACACATCATGGAAAAACAAATCATTACTGCAAAAAATAATAGAACATTTGTGTTTCGGGAACTGCAGGTCGATGATGCGCAGATACTGGGAGATTTTTTTGTAAACTTATCGGCTGATACACGTTCAAGATTCGGCCCGCACCCTTTAAGTAGAGAGCATGCATTAAAGCTGTGCTCTGCTTCTGATACAAGTGTAAGCCGATTCATTGTTGAAAACGATACTGAAATCGCGGGTTATTTTATACTTGATTTTAATCTGTTTGAGCACGAAAAGAGTCGTTACCTTTCCTATGGAACAGCTCTTCAGTGTAAAATTGATCCTGTCTTTGCTCCCTGTATTGCCGATAAGTATCAGAACAGCGGCATTGCTAGTCAGGTTATGCTTAAAATTATTGAATTTGCCTTAAACAAAGGCCTTAGAAGTCTTGTTTTAATGGGGGGAACGCAGGAGTCTAACCACCTGGCTAGAGCTTTTTATAAAAAATTGGGCTTCACAGAATACGGCTCATTTAATACCGAGATGGTTAATATAGATATGAAACTGAATTTGTCCGGACAGTTTTAGGCGCTGCAGATAGATAAATCTGAAAACAGAAATGTCTTGTTCATCACAATTGCAGATTACTTTTTCTGTTCAGGCAGTTAAAGGAAGGTGCTTGTTCAATAAACTGATATTTATCAAATTTATCCAGATCTGTATGTGCTAAAAAGGTAAATTGTGGTTTATTTTTTAAACAAATTTTAATGCTCAACAGGGAAGGTTGAATATATGGATCTGGTATGGATCGGCGCGGTTTCTGCCGTCGTCGCACTTGCGGCTTATTTTGTATTTTATTTTAAGCTGAAAGGCCGTCATTTACGTAAATTACCCTCTTTGGCCGAGTATCTTGAACGTCACCCGGAGTGCCGAACGGATGATAATGAAAAGGCCCTCTGTTACAGCTGTAAATCAGATAAAGTTTTGTTTCAACCGTTAACCCGCGTTAATGATCCTCGTTATAAGCACCGCTGTATGTCATGTAAAAAAATCCTTTTTGGAAGTGAGAATATTTTTTCATCCAGTGCCGCTAAACATTGATTTGTGAAGCAGTCAGGAAATAACATTGGTTCTGCATAAGTAAAAATCGGGTATAGACTTTAAGTACAGTGATGCATTTTTAAAACTCTCTTGTGCACTGTGATTAATGCCGTCTGTATCCGTAATAAACTAACTGGGAAGATAATATGCCTGAATCTGCCTGCAAGCCTTTAATTGCTGCCCGGCAAGCCGTGGTTAATTTCGCTGTATCCGGAATCGAACAGGTCTGGAAAGAAGGTGACGGAACGTTACTTGAGTTTGCGGAAGGTCTTGGTTTATTAGCTGATTTCAGCTGTCGAAGTGGCCATTGCGGGAGCTGTAAGCGTAAATTACTGGCCGGAAAAATAATCTATCAAAGTGAAGTAACGGCCGAAACTGCAGGTAATGAAATTCTGCTCTGCTGCGCATTGCCTGCTTCAGTGGAGGGGCAGGAAACAGTAACAATAAAAATTGAGCTGTAGTTTTTGTTTGTTGTCTGATAATGACAGCCTTTACTGGCTGTTAGGACTGCTCAATACTAATAACAGTGATTCAGGAAACTCGGGTGAGGAGGAAACATGTTACGTATATTTTATATTCTTATCGCTTTGTTTTGTGCTGGGCAGGTTTCCGCAGATCAAACCGTTCGCCTGACAACGGGAGAATGGTCCCCTTTAATTTCACATCGCTATGAAAATGACGGTATTTTACCGCTGATTGTACGGGAAGCGTTTGCGCTGCAGGGCTTTGATGTGATTTATCAGTTTCAGCCATGGGCAGTAAGTTACAAAGAAGCCCGGGATAATAAGTTTGACGGCTCTTTAGGCTGGGCGCCGAATGAACAGCGCAGTCATGATTTTTATTTTTCAGATCCGATCTACACCAGTCGTAAAGTCTTCTTTCATTTAAAGTCATTAAACTTTATGTATAACAGCATTGATGATCTCAAAGGGCTGCGTATTGGTGTTACCCGTACCTATAAGTTCGGCAGTGAATTTGATAATGCTGTTAAAAATGGTTTGTTAAATATTAACTATGTGGATAATAATCCGGAAAATATCAGCAATTTAAACAAACAGGTTATTGATCTTTTTCCTATGGATCTGCTCGTCGGCAACAGCCTTATTAATCGCTACCTGACAGTAGAATCGGGCAGACTCATTACCTATGATCCGCGCATTTTTGCTGAGATACCTATTTCGCTTATTTTCTCCCGGAAAATTCCGGATCAGCGGGCCAGGCGCTTACTCAGTGCCTTTAACATCGGACTGGCAGAATTAAAAGCGAGCGGCCGATATAACCGTATGCTGCAGCTGCAGAAAGTAAAAGCGGGGCAGTAATTCATCGAACTTGTCTGCAGCCGTTGTTTTTTGTATTGCCTGCTGTAAAACCCCGCCTCTCTCACACCTTGTGAATCTGCCCCTTGTTATTACGGATATGTGCGTGATAAAAATTAAACTCTTATGTTATCAACAGGGGGTAAAGAGATGGAAAATTATTCATATGTACTACTGCTTGGTTTGGCTGTAATTGTTGGTGGACTGCAGTTTTATTATAAAATTCAGGTCAGACCCAAAGACGAATAACATTAGACGTTTTGCTTACGTAAGAATGATATCAGTACAAAACGAGACCGATCGGTCTCTTTTTGTTTTGTAAACCTTAAGTAACCTATTAGCACGGTGAATATTCTCCTGCTTATGGGGCCAACTGCCGCTATAACTCTTTGATCATCCAGATATCACAGCCGCCGTGAATCGTGCCGGCAAGGGGGTGCGGTAAATGCCTAAAACCAGCGTTTTCATATAACTTTATGGCAGGCTTCATGCTAGATAAGGTATCCAGATAACACTGCAGATACCCCTGCGATTTTGCGTAATCCAGACATTGTTCAGTTAAGGCTTTACCAATACCTAAACCTCTGCTTTCGGGTTGTAAGAACAGCTTGCGTAACTCGCAGATTTCACTGCTTTCGTTAAAAGGTGCAATACCGCCGCCGCCGACAACCCGGCCGTCAATCGTTACAACGAAGTAACGGCTGTGGTTCTGCTGCTTATAGTGACTGCTCATACACTGTACTTCCGGATCGGAAGGGCCGAAACCTTCTCCTGACGCTCCATGCTCGATACCGGCATTTTTGATGATAGCGCAGATTGTTTCATCGTCTGCAGGACGGATTTCTGAAATACGGTATGACATAAGTACTTTTTCCTAAAATAACTGATCCTTGAACTTTAATGTAGTTGTTTGTTATTCGTGTCACAAGTCATTTTTACCTTGAAAAGCAGGCTGTTCCCGTCTTAAAACGGTTAGATCATATTTCTGTGCTGGTTTCAGCGTGACTGGCGATACAGCGCCGAGAAGAACCTGTGCAGATATGGAAGACATTGGCTGATTAAAGGGGAGACCGCTTGGTCTCTCCTGTTTCTATTTGTCGATATTCTCTTTAAGGAAGTCTAAAAATACCCGCACTTTGGGAGAAATAAGATCGCGTTTTAAATATATTGCATAGGTGGAGCTTAAGCTTTCATAGGGGCTGAAAACAGTGTCTGCGAGTACCTGCACTAAAGTCCCGTTATTTAATTCGTCTTTAAGTGCCCATCTGGCTACTAATGCTAAACCAGCATGATTCAACAGCAGCTGTTTCTGACCGTTAACCGAGTTGACTACCAGCCCCTCTTTAATAACTAATTTTCGGGCTTTTTCTTTAATAACAAACCAGTCCCGCCAGCCCGAATAACCGTAACGAATACAGTCATAATCAGCCAGTGATTCAGTATTTTCAGGGCTGCCGTGCGTGCTTAAATATTCAGGGCTGGCGCATAAGATAAAGTTATTATCCGCCAGTTTTCTGGCAATTAAATTAGAGTCGGGAAGACGTCCGCTGCGGATTGCGATATCCACATTATCTTCTACCAGATCAATCACTCGCTCAGAGAGCTCTAGTTCAATTTTGATATCGGGATATTTTTTTATAAAAGCCGGGATAAGCGGCAGCACGCAGCTTTCACCAAAGCCGACTGTCATGTTGATTTTTAAATTTCCTTTAGGATTCTGCTGCAGGTCATTGACCGCACGATTTGCCTGCTCAAGCTCTGCGACAATACGCTGCGAATACTGATAATAGGTCTGTCCTGCTTCAGTTAAGCCGATATTACGTGTGGTCCGGTTGAGCAGCGTGATACCTAACTCTTTTTCTAATGCCGCCAGCTGTCGTGATATTGAAGAAGGCTGCAGATCAAAAATGCGGCTTGCCTGGGAAATACTCCCCGTTTCTACCACACAATTAAAATAGTGCAGGCGTGTGAGCATACTCATTTTATTTACCTTAAGCGGATTAAACACTGAAAAATACATTATTGCATAAAAAGCAAAAGTAGTTTGTTTTTTGGTGCGTTGTTGGTCATTTATGCAATGTATACAATGCCCGCACTTACTAAACAAACGGATAAAAGGGTATTAATATGAAAGCAATGATCATTAAACAACTCGGCGGCAGTGATGTTTTTCAACAGGCAGAAAAAGACAAACCACAGCTTAAAGCCGGGCACTTAGTCGTACAGGTAAAAGCAACTAGTGTTAACCCGTTAGATACCATGCTGCGTTCAGTAGATACACCCTGGTCGGCAAATTTACCAGAAATATTACATGGAGATGTTGCCGGGATAGTGACTGAAGCCGCTGCTGATGTCGATAATTTTAAAGTCGGAGATGAAGTTTACGGCTGCGCTGGCGGTATTGCGGGTATCGATGGAGCATTAGCAGAATTTATGCTGGTGGATGCGGATCTGATGGCATTAAAACCAAAAACACTAACCATGAAGCAGGCTGCGGCACTGCCGTTAGTTGCTATTACAGCGTGGGAAGCATTACATGACAAATTAGCCGTTAAAGCCGGTGATAACGTACTGATTCACGGTGCAACAGGTGGTGTGGGTCATATTGCTGTGCAGCTTGCTAAATATTTTGGTGCCACAGTAACTGCGACGGCTAAATCAAGGACTATTGAACAGGCTTGTGGTTTAGGGGCTGATAACTTAGTCAATGTGGATAACTGTTCAGTGCAGGATTATGTACAGCAGTTTACTGGTGGTAAAGGTTTTGATGCCGTTTTCGATACGATTGCCGGAGAGAATATTCAACGCAGTTTTGAAGCCGTCCGTTTTAACGGTGCAGTTGCTGCTACACTGCCGGTTGATAATATTTTACAAGTCGCTTTAAAAAGTTTGAGCTTTCATAGTGTATTAATGCTTCTCCCGCTTACCAAAGGAATTAACCGGGCTTCTCACGGTAAGATTTTAAGACAGGCAGCGGAGCTGGTGGATCAAGGGCTTATTAAGCCGTTAATTGATAACTCAGATTTTACTATCTGGCAGGCAGCAGATGCCCATGCACGTTTAGAGTCTGGTGAAGCAGTAGGTAAAATCACCTTAACGGCTTAATAAAATGAATAACCAGAAAAACAAACCGCAGCAGCAGAGAAAGCGGTAACAGTCCGTGTTTTGTTCAAAAAGAGACTAATGAGTCTCTTTTTTTTCAAGCTTATCTCTATTACGAAGTTGTTCCTGTACACAATCGCTGACACATTTCTGCAGCCACTGATTAAGCGGATGACGTCGAGATTTATTCGCCGTCACTAGTGCAAAGTCGCCCGGCGGTATCGAATCATAAAAGTTACTGTCGACCTCCAGCACTTTAAACTTATCTGTATCGAGTGTGCCTGCCAGTAATTTTGAACAGGGGAACAACATATCCGTCTCGGATAATGCATTTAGAATAACATTAAGCTGGCTGCTGCGCAGCTGAATTTTAGGGGTAATATTGAACTCTTTAAGTATTTCAGCTGTGCGGTTTTTAACTTCATTCCAGTTTGGAATCAGCAGAGAAGCCAGAGGAAATAACTCAAAATGTTCGAGTTGAATACACCTTGTATTAATGGGATGCTCCTGACGGCACAGCACCACAAATTTTTCGTGCCCTAATTTTTTTTGCACCAGCTGCTTTGATAAATCCAGCGGGAAATAATTAACGGCAAGCTGTACCTGTCCTTCGGTCAGCTGTATCGGAGTGGTAGATTCCCAGTTGGTGATCTGAATTTCAATATCTGGTGCCTGCTTTACAATACTGCTGATTAACGGGGGAGCTAACCAGTGGGCAATAAAACCGTTAATAGCTATGGTTACTTTGCCGTGATAAAAGCTTGGATCAAAATTATCACTGCCGTGAACAGCTTCCATCAGCAGATCCATGGCAGCGGGCAGGCGGGCACCAATTTCCAGTGCTTTGGAAGTCGGTTCAAGCCCGTGCGAAGTACGAATGAACAGTTCATCGTCAAAATAGTCTCTTAAGCGGCTCAAGCAGCGGCTCACTGCCGGCTGGCTGAGGTGTAGAAGCTCGGCGGCTTTACGGGTATTTTGTACTTCAATTAAGGCTCTGAACACTTTTAACAGATTTAAATCCAGTTGGCTCATCAGTAGACCATATTGTTGAAAAAAAGACATAATGTTCCTTCAAGGGCTGATTGGCTATAAAAAGCTGCAAACGCTGTGATGGCAATAAAAAAAGCCGCCAAATAAAGACACTATCTGGCGGCAATGGGTAAACAGGTCGAATGACTCTTTTTTATTAGCCGGCATAGTTAAAGTTATGACCTCCGCGGCTTATTTCTGCACTTTTTCTAATATTTAATATGTTTATTTGAATGCATTAATAATATGGAAAGCCGGATGATTCGAATAATGACTTATTGTTATTGCTGATATACGCAATACATATATCTAAAAACAGAGAATAGGGATAACTATCCCTATTCCTGCTTGTTTTTTATAACGCTTGTATATATGACTTGGCAGCTGTTAAGCGTACGGTTGCACCACCGATAATGTCTAAGAAACCTAACAGTGACCATGGTTTTTCTGCACTTATCCATGCAGAGCCGGTTGCCCCTATAGGCAGCATATCCATGGTTTCCCTGTCTATTTCTAAAATAACCGTACGACCAACGGGAGCAGCACCGCGTTGAATATGGCGGGAAACAAACTGTTCCTGCGGCAGTAAACTGCCCTGTGCTTCACCTGTTGCATCAACTTTGCTGTGAACACGAGCTCTGAATATTTCTCCCGGATAAGCATGCACAAAGAATTCACTAAACTGGCCGGTTTTAACATTTTTATAAGCCTGATCAGGAATACGCATTTCAATAAACTTTTTGCTGGTATCCCAAAGATGCAGTGAACCAATTCGAGATCCGTCTGCAATAAAGATATGCGTGACCATGCCGTCAAAAGGGGCTGTGACAGTTAAGCGTGATAATTCAAATTCAAGGCTGTCTAATTTGGCATATAAACCCTGTTGTCTGGCATCTAACACTAATAAATCGGCGGTTAATGTTTCAATCAGATCGCTGGATTCTTCTCTTTCTTTAATTGATACATGTTCCTGCATACCGGTATTACGTTTATGATCTCGTGCCGCCTGCGCTAATACGACTTTTTTAGCATCAATGGTTCTTTCAATTTCAACCTGTGCTGAGTGCACTTCTGAAATAGAAGAAGTTACCTTGTCATCTTTTAACACATACAGAATGTCACCTTTTTTCACATGCTGATTGTGATCTACATAAATTTTGTCAATATGCTGACCAATTGCAGGTGATAAAACCGCATGCGGGGCTTTTACCGTTGTTGAGTTAGTTAAATCAGCTGGTGAATAAAAGCGGTGTCCGAAAAACAGTGCCAGCGCTAGTATCAACCGACAAAGACAGTAATAAAATAGTTACCCGCAGTACGTTTCAGTACATTAAACTTGAATAACAGCCAGACGAGCAGAATATACGGCAGCATTATTTCTTTCATGATCTTGCTCCTTTTAACCACAGTTGAACTTTGTCCCAGTCGGTAACGATAGCCAGTACCGCTAATACCCACAGAGGTTTCCAGGCGAGGCCTAATATACACAGCCAGAATACTAGTTTGGCCTGTGCCAGACCTTTCTCTTTGGCCAGGTGTTTAGGAATTGAGTGAATATGCCATAGTTTTGCTAAGCACCAGGAGATAATGCCCACCGTGACTAATACCACAAACCACATAAAACCGAGCGAGTCTAAAAGCTTATATACCGAAGGCAGTTCTTCATATAACAGAGTTGTTGCATGTATTTTCATAGGGCACCTGTTGTTCTGCATTATTTAATTCAAGGTACGGACTGCACAAACAGATATACCTCATGTAATTTATTGCTCTATTTTCGAACAATTGCGGTCCGTTGAATAATGAATGATAGGTATACCTGATATTACAAATTGGTATTGAGAAGATGGGCGTTATGTTCTTTCTGTTGTACTTTATGCATGCCTTTACTTTAAGGGCTGGGCTGATTAAGATCGTTTTCTGCTGATAATAAAAGATCTGAAAATGAATAAAAAACTGCTGCATGAACAACTTATTAGACTATTAGAAGAAGCCTATCAAGGTGCAGTCGATGCCGCCTCCCGCGCCTACGATACGGCAACCAATGATGAGAATATTGCAGAAAACAAATATGATACTTTAGCGCTGGAAGCATCCTATTTAGCACAGGGGCAGTCATTACGTGCGGAAGAGTGCGCGGCTGATCTCTGCGCTTTTAAAAAATTAAGCAGCAGTACCGACACTGTTAAGCCGTGCGTCCGTTTAGGGTCGTTAGTTGTGCTGCTAGATATGCAGGACAATGAAAAATACATTTTTTTCGGACCGGCTGCCGGCGGCTTAAAACTGACATTTGCAGAAAAAGAAATTGTTGTAGTCACTCCGGGCTCACCACTCGGCTGCGCTGTAATGAATCGAGAAGCTGGAGATGAAGTCAGTGTCTCAATCGCTGATAAAGTGAGCAGTTATGAAATTATAAGAATTTATTAAGGACTGCCAGATGTTTAAAATCTGCGGCTAAAGCCTGTGCCGATAAAAGCACAAGCTCTGTTTTATGCAGTGTTAGTTTATCTGGCTGAGACAGCAGCATGCTCCTGATAAAAATCAGCCACAGGGTTGGTTGGAGTACCGCAGTCATCAATAGTCCGCACTGAATTGTAATCCGGCGAGTAATAGCGCCCGACAACATAATAGGGCTCTCCTGCATTAACCGGCATCCAGTAAGTACCGTCCTGCGGATCTTCCGCGCTGAAGGTAACAGTTACATTACCGTCGGCATCCGGTCTGGTATTGTAGGCATTATATAAATCATTTTTCCCCGGGTAGGTATTACGGGTTAAAGAGCTGTAACGAGTGACTGACCAGAACTCGTCAACACCGGCATTATAGGGGAAGGTCATTATCTCCACATTATCACCGTTAAGCGGCGTGCCGGAACAGTTAAAGGCCATAGCGGCGTAATAGGCGTGCTCTTCCGGTAAACCTAAATGACCAATCACAGCCAAAGCGCGCATTAGAGGATCATCAACGCCTTTATCTTCAGCATTAAAAATGCCTATATTACTTTTCGCCGCCCCTTTAACAAACTCCCGGCCGATATATTTAAACATCTCCTGGTGGACGCCGCTGTCATAGTTACCGATCATTGATTCAAGTAAAGCTTTGTTTTTGGGGTAGGCAGAATGGGAGTCGAGCGTAAATTTGATCAAATCATCTTCAGCCTGCAGCGTTTTGGACAATCCGGTAATTTGAATTTTATTCTGAACAGCATAAGCTGCTGTATAACCACTTTGATCTATGCTTTTTACCTGCGTACGAATAAACAGGTGCGGATAAGTACTGCGGGTTTTGATTACTTTACCTGCCGGAACTTCACCCTGCCAGTCTTCATGTATAAAGACATACTTGCCCTGCGGACGTATTTCATCAAATATGGTGTAATGCTCCTGGTCGGTAATATGAATAGAAAAATAATGGTCTTTTTCAACTTCAGGTAAGTCAATTATCACCGGGCCGCTGCTTAAATCAATAACCGCTTTGCTGTACAGATGATCCAGAGCCGGTGTTACCACGTTATCCGTGCCCTCAGTTGGTAAAATCGTGGTGTGGATCAGTTTATTGGTGCCGCCGGCTTTATCGGCAACATCAAGTGTATAATCAGCATGATGAAACACTTTATAAGCATGGAGCTGGGCATCGGATGCATGAGTAATTTCAGCTGCGTGCAGGCTGAAAGAAAACGTTAAAGCGAGTGATAAAATAGATTTTTTCATGGGATTGCCTTATTTGAAAGTCACGGATTAACTGACTGACCCACTTTCCCTCTTGAGCCGCAAGTTTTTTGTTTTTTGGAAACGTACCTCGTTTGTGTTTCCATAAAGTCACTATACTTGATGGTTAGATGAACTTTTGGACTTCGAGTGGTGAGCAAATGGAAACTGATATCGGCTTAAAACATATTCGCGTGTTAACCTGTTTGTACAAAGAGAAGAGTTTAAAGCGTACAGCCCGCATTCTTGGTAAAACACCCAGCGCCATTAGTAAAACCTTAGCCAGACTCAGGGAGACTTATAATGATCCGTTATTTGTTGCCTCTGCAAGCGGAGGTGAGGTAACCCCGCGCTTATTAGAAATTATTGAAGATCTGCAGCTGGTGCAGGGAATTTTAGAAAAAAGCCTGGGAGAAAACAGTCCCTTTGATCCGGCATTATTTACAGGGGAGATCTCGTTAACCTGTTCTATGGGATTAATTGAACGTTTTGGTGCTGCGCTGTTCAGTGAGCTCTCCCGGCTGGCTCCCCGTGCGCAGATCCTGCTTTATACCTGGACGGGAGAAACCCAGGAGCAGCTTGCATCCGCACAGATAACCGCGGCGATTCATATATTAAGTGAAGAAAAACCGCAGCATATTTACCAGAAACGCATGTTAGATGATGAGATGGTGCTGGCATTAAAAGCGGATCATCCCGCCGCTGATATGAAGCAGGCACTTGCATACCCGGCTATTATTCTTAAAACTTCCGGCTGGAATGATCAGCGTTATCGCTTTCTTGAAAACCTGCGGGCCAAGGGCATGAACTTTGTTCATGGGGGATTAGTTGATCATCTGTCACTGGGACTTAAACTGATTAAAAATTCTGAAATGGTAATGTTTGTTCCGAAAGTAGTGATCACACCTGATCTTAAATACTTTTCTTTTGACAAAGCCTGCCAGGTGCCTTTAAAGCTTGTGTACTGCATAAAAACATCTAATAGAAACAGTCTGTTACACAAGTGGCTTTATGATGTTTGTGTGTCGGTTATCAAGCATCCGTAGAAGTACGGCCACAGTAATACGGTAATAGTTAAAAAAAGGAGACAATGTAGTCTCCTTTTTGTTTGTCTGTTACTTGTTTATCTCTGCCAGTGCTTGTTCAACAATCGGTTTAAGCTTATCTAAAGGCATATAGCCTGGAATAATCTGATTATTAATAATCATGGCCGGTGTGCCTTTTAATCCCAGTTCTAAAAATATCTGGTAATTTTTCTGCAGTATTGTTCGTGAAGCCGTATCAGCGCTTAATAAATTTTCAGTGCCGCTCAGCCGGGCTGCTTTCTGAAGTGAAGCCGCAGTATGTAATCCCGATTTCTGCATCAGATAATCATGTAGCTGTTGATAGCTTTGCGGATCATTATTCCATACATTTAATGCGAACTCAGCACTGTTTGTATCTAATCCTGCCGGATTTTTCTGGCGCAGCGGTACAAATACATTTACCACTTTCAACTCCGGAATCTCTGCAGCTAAAGCTGTAAGTACCGGATCTAAACGTTTGCAGTACGGGCAGTTATAATCGCTGAAATTAATTAAGGTTAGTGCAGGTTCAGCTGCACCAAAACTGCTTTGTGAGGCATTATTCTGCAGCCAGTTCTGATGCTTAAGCAGTGTTTCTTTGATCTGCTGATCCTGCTCTATGTAATAATTCAGGCTGTTAAGAAAATCATCAATCATCTGCGGATTCTGCTGCAGCAGTTCTGTGATCCTGGTAATTTTCTGCCGCTCAGTTTGTGTCTCCTGCTCGGCATGGACGATAGTGTTAAAGGTTAATATAAAGCTGATTAATACAATAATCCGAGTTAATGTCTTGTTCATTAAATATTCCAAAATAATAGTTTACATTTTCTATATAGAAAACGTTAAGTGCATGAGACAGTTCTGTCTATAGGCCGTGTAGTGAATTTTTTAGGGTAAAACGTAATATTTACTCTAAAAACAAACACTTCATTAAATGGATTTTTTGTCGGGGTTTATATAGAGGTGTTTTTGGGAAATAAAAGAGATCGGCTGTTTTATTAAATAACAGCAGGCTCAGGAAAATGATACAGAGAAAAATAAAGCTCGGCTCTTTTTCTAAACCGGAAGAAAAACTTAACAGCTGCTCTCCTAAGGTGCAGATACCGACGGCGGGAGATGCCGTGTTATTAAATGTATTAGCGGCCTGTGGGGCGGAAATGATAGTGAACGGCTTAAGCTGCGGCTGCGCTGCATTTTTAAATAATCCGCACAAACACATTAATAACACCAGCATAGTTAAGAGAGTGTAATAGTATTTTTTGTGTTTTAAAGTGCTTATATGCATTTATCTAATTTTATAGTTCTGGCGAGTGGGTTGGAGTCTGTTTTCTGAAAAAAGTTCGTAAACTGGATAAATTGTTTAAAAATAATCAGTTAGTCGTCTCTCGAAAAACAAAAAGGAGACTATGTAGTCTCCTTTTATGTCAGCCATAAATAATTGTTAACCGACCTGAGCAAGTTTAACCGGCATTGTTTTTTGAACTTTAGCGTTAATATAAGCTGTTACATTAACCTGCTGCTCTTTGCTTAAGTACAGGCCTAATTTGCTTCTGCGCCAGAGAATATCTTCAGCGGTTTTAGCAAATTCATTTTCAATAAAATAATCAAGTTCACGGCTGTATAAACCGGCTCCGAAATGAATGCCGAAATCAGTTTCTGATTCACAGCCTTCAAATAACTGCCATGCTAGGGTGCCGAACTGGCTGACATAGCGGTTTGCGGTTTTAACCGGCAGCCAGCTGTACTGGGCGGTTAAGTTTTCTGCCAGCTGTTTGCGCGGATAATTGAAGTCACCTCCGGGTAAAGGTACGTCGGCTGTCCATGAACCGCCTAATTTAGCAAAATAGGGCTGAATTAATTTCATCGCAGACTCTGATAATTTACGATAAGTTGTTAATTTTCCACCGAAGATAGACAGTAATGGTGCCTGATCGCCTTTCTGCTCTAATTCTAAGGTGTAATCTCGGGTAATTGCCTGCGGTGAGTCTGATTCATCATCACATAATGGACGCACACCGCTGTATGTCCAGACTACATCGTCTGTTTTAAGCTGTTTTACAAAGTGCTGGTTAACAACATCAATTAAGTAACTGATCTCTTCGTCTGAGATGGCCACTTTACGCGGATCACCGATGTACTCAACATCTGTGGTGCCGATAATAGAAAAGTCATCCATATACGGGATAACAAAAACAATACGGTTATCCTTGTTCTGCAGGATATAAGCCTGCTCTTCGTTATGAATGCGCGGTACAACAATATGTGAGCCTTTGACTAAACGGATATTGCGCGGAGAGTTGTCCGGCAGACTGTCGTCAAAGAACTGTTTAACCCATGGGCCGGCAGCATTTACTAATGCACGCGCTTTACGCTGGAAACGTTTATTGGTCTGTTCATTAAAAATGGTGACCAGCCATAAACCGTCTACACGCTGGGCTTTTTCAACTCGGCAGTAGTTTTTTACTTCGGCGCCGTTAGACTCGGCGGCCATTGCATTAAGAATAACCAGGCGCGCGTCATCCACCCAGCAGTCTGAATATTCAAAACCTTTAGTGATCTCTTTTTTCAGTAGACCGGATTCTGCTAAGTTAACCTGCCGGCTTGGGTCTAAGGTTGTGCGCTTTCCTAAATGATCGTATAAAAACAGACCGATACGGATCATCCATGCCGGACGTAAAAACGGGCGGTGTGGTAATCGGAAGCGCATAGGTTTAGCTATATGAGGCGCCTTTTTTAATATAACCTCACGTTCAGCCAGTGCTTCAGAGACTAAACGAAATTCATAATGTTCTAAATAACGCAAACCGCCATGGATAAGCTTCGAACTGGCGGAAGATGTCGCCGAGGCAAAATCGCATGCATCGTACAGCCCGACACTTAAACCTCTGCCGGCTGCATCTGCCGCAATACCTGCGCCGTTGATGCCGCCGCCGACAACAACCAGATCTAAAATTTGTTTGTTTTCCTGTTCCTGCTTTCCATTATACATATTAAACTCACTTTTATTATCTGTGCTGGGCGAACGAACATTTTCGAGCGTGTAAATGCAATATAGATTAATTGTTAAATAAATGCACTTTTTATTTTCGGTATCGAACATTTCGTGTGTTTTTCCGAAGTCTGTGTGTGCTGTTTTAAGAGCGGATAATTGCCTTGCCCTGTTCTCATGCGGCTTTGTGAGGCGCTTGTTATGAACTGTTGTGGTTTGTGTATGTTGCTGTTAATACTGGGTAAATGATAATTAATGCGTTGTTTTGTTAAGTGCGTCCGTTTTTTTGCACATAAAATCTTCGTTTGTGATCAACTTCGTGGAAATATTTGTTCATTCGCGCAACAGTGGCGCAGCAAAATCGTTAAGATATCGCAGCAATAGTTATTCTGTGAGCGAAAACGATTAAAATAATTTTGTTTTGAGCTCGACTGCTCAAAATATACACACCATTCATTGTTAAGGAACTGCTTATGTTCGGTTTATTTCGACCTGTCGCACATATTGAACGTCTGCCTGAAGGCAAGATTGATCCAGTATACAAACGCCTGCGCTGGCAATTATTTTTAAGTATTTTTGTCGGTTATGCCGGTTATTATTTAGTGCGTAAAAACTTCAGTTTAGCGATGCCCTTTTTGATTGAAGAATACGGCTACAGCCGCGGTGATCTTGGTGTGGCGCTGGCTTCTGTATCTATTGCTTACGGCTTATCGAAGTTTTTAATGGGTAATGTTTCAGACCGTTCTAATCCGCGTTATTTTATGGTTGCAGGTCTGGTGATGTCTGCACTGGTTATGCTCAGTTTTGGTTTTATGCCCTGGGCGACAAGCAGTATCACCGCTATGTTTATTCTTCTGTTCCTGAACGGCTGGTTTCAGGGAATGGGCTGGCCGGCCTGTGGACGAACCATGGTGCACTGGTGGTCTCATAAAGAGCGCGGCGGTATTGTTTCCGTCTGGAATGTTGCGCATAACGTCGGCGGCGGGTTAATCGGTCCGATCTTTTTATTAGGTTTATGGGCGTTTAATGATGACTGGCGTACAGCTTTCTATGTACCGGCGATATTTGCTTTACTGGTTGCCGCTTTTACTTTCCTGACCATGCGTGATACGCCGCAGTCCTGTGGTCTGCCTGCCGTTGAAGAGTATAAAGATGATTATCCTGATAACTATAATGAGTCCTTTGAAAAAGAGATGACCGCGAAAGAGATCTTCTTTAAGTATGTTTTTAACAACAAACTTCTATGGTACATCGCTATTGCGAATGCATTTGTTTATATGATCCGTTACGGAGTGCTTGACTGGGCACCGGTATATTTAAATGAAGTAAAAGAGTTCTCGGTGGATAAATCCTCATGGGCATATTTCTTATACGAATGGGCTGGTATTCCCGGCACCTTATTATGCGGCTGGATGTCGGATAAACTGTTTAAAGGCCGCCGCGCACCTGCAGGTATCTTATTTATGGTACTGGTAACTATTGCTGTGCTGGTTTACTGGTTTAACCCTGCCGGCAATCCTATGGTGGATATGCTGGCTTTAGTGGCTATCGGTTTCTTAATTTACGGCCCGGTAATGTTAATTGGTTTATACGCACTGGAGCTTGCACCTAAAAAAGCAGCCGGAACAGCGGCCGGCCTGACTGGTCTGTTTGGTTATCTTGGCGGCGCTGTGGCGGCTAATGCAGTGTTAGGTTATACCGTTGATCACTTCGGCTGGGACGGCGGCTTCTTAGTTTTAACTGCCTCATGTGTACTGTCTATTATGTTCTTTATACTGGCGATGTTTGGTGAAAATAAGATTCATGCACAACGCAAGCTTGATCAAGAAAACGAACAGCTGGATCCCGCCACGGTATAAACAAGGTAAAAAGTGCCGGATCTGACTATTAACAGTCAGATCCGAGTTAAATGTTTTTTACCCGCCTCAATTTAATAAAAGTTTAATAGCGCCTGCTTAGAATGACTTATAGAAAGTCAGGCTGAAGCATCTGAGCAGGCTAATACATTTAATCATAAGAAGTGGTGAAACTATGTTCAAACAATTACCAGGTCAGAAAAAGCTGCTGCTGGGTCTGCTGATAACCTCATCGACGGCCGGTTTTGCTCATGCTGAAAAGATCGTTGTTGCCCACCGCGGTGCCAGCGGCTATCTTCCGGAGCACAGTATGGAGGCCAAGTCGATGGCTTATGCGATGGACGTTGACTACATTGAGCAGGATGTGGTCATGACCAAAGATAATTTCTTAGTGGTATTACATGATCATTATCTGGACCGTGTTACTAATGTTGCCGAGGTTTACCCGGATCGTAAACGTAAAGACGGCAGGTATTATGCTATTGATTTTACCCTGGATGAAATTAAAAGACTTAAAATGACCGAAGCATTCAACCTTAAGGATGGAGAGAAAACCGCTGTTTATGCGCGGCGTTTTCCAATCTGGAAGTCTGATTTTAAGGTGCATACTTTAGAAGAAGAGATCGAGATGATTCAGGGATTAAATACCAGTACGGGAAAAAATATCGGCATATATCCTGAAGTGAAAGCGCCCTGGTTTCACCGTAAAGAGGGCAAAGATATCAGTGTGGCAGTATTAAAAGTGCTTAAAAAATACGGTTATACTGATAAAACGGATCTGGTTTACTTTCAGTCTTTTGATGCTGATGAGTTAAAGCGTGTCAAATATGAGCTGCTTCCAAAGTTTTCCATGGACATCAGATTAGTGCAGTTAATGGCTGAAACAAGCTGGGGGGAAACCATGCAGTATGTCGATGGCAAACCTGAAGCTTATAACTATGACTGGATGTTTAAGCCTGGAGCGATGGAAATAATTGCTGAATATGCGGACGGTGTCGGCCCCTGGCATCCAATGGTAGTGGCACCGGAATCGCAGAAAGGTAAGTTAGTTTTTACCTCTCTGGTTAAGGAAGCGCATCAGGCCGGCATGCAGGTTCATCCTTATACATTTAGATTAGATGAAGGAAAAATACCTGAGTATGCGCAGGACTTTGAAGAGTTATTAGATATTTTCTATAACAAAGCGGATGTTGACGGTGTATTTACGGACTTTCCGGATCGTGCGGTTGATTTTTTAGATGCTCAGAAAAGCAGCTAGTCAGACTGATAGTTAATAATAAGCACTTAGTCTTTGCCTAAGTGCTTATCTTTTCTAGACATGGCTTAGTGTTTCAGCTTGTGCGGGAAATCACTTCAAAGGGGATATTATGTTCCTTTAATAATGCTGCAATTTCTTCCGGCGGCTGCTGGTCGGTAATCAGCATATCCAGTTCAGAAATATTACCGAGATTCACCATGGCATTACGGCCGAACTTTGTATGGTCAACTGCCAGGTAAACACTGCGGCTGTTTTCTATAATCGCTTTTTTAACCCGTACTTCATGGTAGTCAAAGTCCAGCAGTGAACCGTCATAGTCAATACCGCTGATACCTAGAATGCCGAAATCTAAACGGAACTGTTTAATAAAATCCAGGGTTGCTTCACCAACAATACCGCCGTCTCTATTACGTACTTCTCCGCCGGCAAGGATAACCTTAAAGTCTTCGTTACCCATTAAGATAGCCGCCACATTGATATTATTGGTCACAACACGCAGATCTTTGTGGTTCTTCACCAGCTCTTTGGCGATCGACTCCGGCGTCGTGCCTATATCAATAAACAGGGTTGCGCCGTTAGGAATATATTTTACCAAGGCTTCTGCAATGCAGTCCTTTTCATGCAGCTGCATCACTTTACGGGTGTTATAAGCGGTATTTACGGAGCTCAGCGGGGTGGTTGCGCCGCCGTGATGGCGACGTATTTTATTTTCATCGGCCAGTTCATTCAGATCACGGCGAATGGTCTGCGGGCTGACTTTAAAACGCTCAACAAGGTCGTCGGTACTGACATAGCCGTTTTTTTGTACGAGATCGATGATTTTCTGCTGTCTTGTAGTTTGCTTCACGAAACACTGCTCCTTGGTTCTGTGCCGAAGTTTAATGAAATAAGTTTACCGCTGCGGTAATGAATAGCAATGAAATTACAATATTGCTGAGTGATATGAGGCATATTAGTTTCGAATTACAACAAATTGACTTTTAAGATGTACTTTTATCAGCGAACACTCGAAATGTTGAGCGAAGTAAGAGAATAAGTTTCGAAAAAAAGAGTGTCTTACGACACTCTTTATATAATAAGCACAGGGCTGATTTTAGCCGTTACTCATTGTCTTCATGATGAAGCTCTGCCCAGACCTGCGTACATTTAACGGCACGTTTCCAGCCGTTGTAACGCTGCTGACGTTTGCTTTTATCAGGGTTTGCCGTAAATGAATGTTCAATAACAGCTTTATCTGCTAATTCTTCTAAACCTTCCCAGTAACCCACTGCGATACCGGCCAGGTAAGCCGCACCCAGTGCGGTGACTTCGGTGACAGCAGGGCGCTGCACTGTTGTATCTAATACATCTGACTGGAACTGCATTAAGAAGTTATTCGCCACCGCGCCGCCGTCAACACGTAAAGCTGACAGTTTAATGCCGGAGTCTGCCTGCATTGCATCCAGTACATCACGGGTCTGATAAGCAATACTCTCCAGTGTTGCCCGGATAATATGGCAGGAATTGACGCCGCGTGTTAAGCCGACAATGGTGCCTCGTGCATAGGGGTCCCAGTACGGTGCGCCTAAACCGGTAAATGCCGGTACCACATAAACACCGTTGGAAGAGTCAACTTTAGTGGCAAAGTATTCGGAATCCTTGGCATCAGCGAGCAGTTTCATTTCGTCACGCAGCCACTGAATAGAAGCGCCGCCCATAAATACCGCACCTTCCAGCGCATAGGCGGCGCCTCCTCTCGGTCCGCATGCCAGGGTCGTTAACAGGCCGTTTTTAGAAGTTACTTTTTCTTTACCTGTATTCATTAACAGGAAGCAGCCTGTGCCGTAAGTATTTTTCGCCTGGCCTTTATCAACACACATTTGGCCGTACAAGGCAGCCTGCTGATCACCGGCAATACCGGCAATAGGAATACGTGTGCCGCCGAAGCCGCCGATGTTGGTCTGCCCGTAAACTTCTGATGAGCTTTTCACATCTGCCATCATAGAGCGCGGAATACCAAATGCTTTAAGGAGTTTTTCATCCCACTGTAATGTGTTGATATTGAAAAGCATAGTACGAGAAGCATTGGTGTAGTCAGTAACATGAACACGGCCCTGGGTCATTTTCCAGACCAGCCAGGTATCAACGGTACCGAACATTAATTTTCCGGCTTCAGCATCTTCTCGTGCACCTTCCACATTGTCTAAGATCCATTTGATCTTGGTGCCGGAGAAATACGGATCAAGCACCAGGCCGGTATTTTCACGGATATACTCTTCTAAACCTTCCTGCTCTTTTAATGTCTCACAAATAGGAGCGGTACGGCGGCACTGCCATACAATTGCGTTATAAACAGGTTTGCCGGTTTCTTTATTCCAGACAATGGTTGTTTCACGCTGGTTGGTAATACCAATGCCGGCGACCTGATCACTGCGGATACCTTCTTTGGCTAACGTTTCAGTTAATACCGAGCTTTGCGTTGCATAAATTTCCAGAGGATCATGCTCAACCCAGCCGGCCTGCGGATAAATTTGTGTAAATTCACGCTGAGAAACACTGACGATATTTGCATCGTGGTCAAGAATAACGGCGCGGGAGCTGGTTGTACCCTGGTCTAGTGCAACAATATACTTTTTATCTGTCATGACGTTGTCCTTTATCTCTTTAAGTTTAGTTGTAATTTGTACTGATACTCATTTTTAATTAAATATTTAATGCTTAGGCCTCTGCTAAATCTTTATTCTCTTGTTCATCTTCAGACTGATTCGAAATAGTGTCGCTCTGACCGGCATCCGGTAGATATTGTGCAATCAGTTTAGGGTAAGCCCAGCCGCCGAAACATGCGCCGAAGACAGGCCCCAGGATGGGGACAATAAAGTAAGGGATCTCTTTCGCACCGCTTAGAGCGAACTCCCAGCCGGCAAAATAAGCGAACAGTTTTGGTCCAAAGTCACGAGCCGGGTTCATAGCAAAACCGGTTAGCGGACCTAATGAGCCGCCGATGACAGCAATCAGTACACCAATTAGAATCGGGGTCATTGCGCCGCGCGGTGCGCCGTTGCTTTCATCTCCTAGAGCTAAAATAGCAAACATCAATACAGCGGTAATGACAAACTCTACAGAGAATGCGCCAAGCATAGATAATGACGGGTGCGGGTAAGTTGAGAAAATACCTGCAGTGGATAATGCGGCTTCGCTGCTGCGCATGAAGCCGTTGGCAATTTCATAGTCAGTAAATAAATTACTGTATAAAGCGTAAATTAAAGCGGCTGAACAGAATGCGCCTAAAAGCTGCGACAGGATATAAGGCAGTACTTTTCTTTTTTCAAAACCGTGAAAAGCCGCCAGGGCGATAGTGACTGCCGGGTTAATATGTGCACCAGAAACACCAGCTGTACAGTAAATAGCGATTGCGACTCCCATCCCCCACATGATACTGACTTCCCACTGACCAAAACTTGCACCTGTTAATACCAGTGCGGCAACACAACCGACACCAAAAAATATTAACAGCCCTGTGCCTATAAACTCTGCGATGCACTGTCCCAGCAGCGTATGTTGTTTACTTTGAGTCATAATCCATTCCTCTGTATGTGATGTTTAATTAAGATTACACTTTCTGTGTTGCATAAATGTACGCCATATTAACAATTAGGAAACATAAAAAGGCAGGAAATGAGCGTTCGAGCACATTAATGTTCTCAATTGAAGGTTGAATTGTTTGTGTAAATACGCTTGATATTACCCGTGGCCCCTTTGCCATAGAGGCTGTTTAATAAATAAGCACATTCGTTGTTGATATTTAGGTGTGGTGTATATTTTTATTTTTTTTTGTTTTGGGTAATAGGCCGGTTTTTACTTATAGATACTGCTGTTTTAGATTGTTTTACTTTCTATTTTTTGTTGTAACGATTTGTTTTTAAACTTTTATGTTTTTTGTGGCTTATTATTTTCAGCTGAAAAAGCAGGGCGGGGGGCTTTTCGCTTTTAAATCGAAATATACACTTCTGTCGCCAGGGGGCATAAATAGACAGGCTTTTTTACAGGTGCCCTGCTGGGCTGCTGCATAAAGGTTTTAGGGAAGGGGCTGTGTACTTAACAGCTGAATGCAGCGCAAGGATGGTCTTATCATAATGCTGGCGGTAGGTTCGTTCGAAAATTTTGTGTCTATCTGCATCAAAATTCAGTTTATTTTACCTCGTGGCTTCAAAATGTTGACTGTTTGTTTGATGTCGTCCTTTGTGTTTTTCAATGTTTTTTATTAAAAACAAGCAGGGAAATAAAAGAGTTTTTATTTCGGTTTAAGTGAATTAATTGTCAATCAGTAAGTGACTTTTATTTCTCATTTAATGGGTGCGGCTGCGTCTTGAGCATGTTCTGCATGTACATTATATTATTATTTTATGTTTGTTTGCTGAACTGTCTGGCGATTGCAAACTGCTGTGGTAACGCTTTCATTACTGCTGATCCGTACAGCTGCTGGTTTTACTTTTAAAACGATTGTTTTTATGTGCCTAGAATATTGTAGTGATTATTCTTTAATTGCCGCGCTAATGCCAAGTTGCTGGTTTTGTTGTTATTTTGGTTGTGGTTGGTTACGTTTACACTGTGTTTTTGTAAGCGGAATGTATTTGTTTATTGAATTTATGGAAAGCATTTTACAGTGATTAAGATCACAAAAAATGTGCTTTAGAATATTTGTGTTATGAAAAATTCCGCCTGGATCAACTATTGATTTATAGCAATCCAATATGATTTTTCGGCGCAACATTAGTTTGTTGTAAATAAAGTCAATTGTGTCAACGAAGTGTAAATATACGGGAAGCAGCTTAAATGAAAAATAAATTCAATAAACTGGCATTAGCAACAATGCCTCGAATCTGTGCAATGGCATTTGCAGCATCTATTACTTTGTCAGGGTGTGATGATTCAACGTCAGACAATTCGGGGGCGCCGGATCCAGCACCTTTACAAGGAGCTTCTGCACATTGGGTTGATGCCGGTACTCTGCTTTGGGATCAGGCTAAGGCGGCTGATAAAGTGGAAATTTACCATTCTGAAACTGTTGATATTAGATACGATGAAGATCAAGGCATTATTTCCGGTGGAGAAGTGCTTGCACTGACTGAAGGCAGTGTTAGTGAATCCGTTAAAGCAAAATTTCCGCACCTTAAAGACAGTGCCGCATTCAGCATTCCTGCTGATGGTGATATTAAAGAGATATTAAGAGGTCAGCTTGTTGCCGTTGCCCGCGACGGGGCGGGTAAGATTACCGCTGCGACTAAGATTCAGATTCCTGGTGTATTAGATGCACTATATACCGGAAGCGAAGAAGAGGGGCGTAATGCCGATAAACAGGCATTAGGTGCGCTTGTTGATTCCAGCAGTGTTACTTTTAATCTCTGGGCGCCTACCGCACAGAAAGTTGAGCTGTTTGTATTCAGCGAAGCTGATCCGGGCAAGGTTGAACAAGGTTATCCGAAAACCATGATTGATGAAGACGGAGACGGGGTTTATACACTGTCTGCCGATGACAGCGTAATAGATAAATATTACCGCTACCGTGTGACGGTTTATCATCCGACTACGGGTAACCTTGAGACTTTTGATGTAACCGACCCGTATTCATTAAGCCTGTCTGAGAACAGTCTGTTTTCTCAAGTCGTTGATATGAATGATGCAGCTTTAAAACCAGCGAACTGGGATGATTATAAGTTTGATGCTCAGGCGAAAGCTACCGATGCCATTATCTATGAGTCTCATATTCGAGATTTTAGTAACAGCGATACATTAGGTAATGCGGAAAATAACGGTAAATATCTGGCTTTTACTGAAGATCAGCGTGCCAGTATGAAGCATCTTAAATCACTGCAGGAGTCTGGTCTGACTTACTTCCACCTGATGCCGACATTTGATATCGCCACGGTTAATGAAGATCCGGAAAAACTGGTTAACCTTAATGACACTGTTGCAAAATTATGTTCGATAAATGCAGCTGCCGGTGTGTGCAGCAGTGCAGATCCAAGTCAGACGCTGCAGTCTCTGATGGAAAGTTATGATCCGGAAACGGACAGTGCACAGGCTCTGATGAATGATATACGTGCGCTGGACAGTTTTAACTGGGGTTATGACCCTTACCATTACACGGTTCCGGAAGGCAGTTATGCAAGTGATGCAGAAGGTTCAACACGGATTGAAGAGTTCCGTCAGATGGTGCAGGCACTGCATGATATGGGCTTTAAAGTGGTAATGGATGTGGTTTATAACCATACCTATGCGTCTGGTGATAATGAAAAATCCGTGCTGGATAAAGTTGTTCCCGGCTATTACCACCGCCTGAACAGCGAATCAGGTTCTGTTGAGCAGTCTACCTGTTGTGACAATACTGCTTCTGAACATACCATGATGGAAAAGCTGATGATTGATTCATTAGTTACCTGGACGCAGGACTACAAGATTGATTCTTTCCGTTTTGATCTGATGGGCCACCATATGAAAACGAATATGGAAAAAGCACTGGCAGAAGTACAAAAGGTTAATCCCGGCACTTACTTTTACGGCGAAGGCTGGAATTTTGGTGAAGTGGAAAACGGAAAACGCGGTAAAAATGCGATTCAATGGAATATGGCGGGGACAGGTATAGGTACTTTCAGTGACCGTCTTCGTGATGCCGTTCGCGGCGGCAGCCCCTTTGACAGTGGTGAATATTTACGAGAGAACAAAGGTTTTGCTAATGCCGCTGATGATTATGCAGACGACAGTAAAAAAGCAGAGCTGAACCGCCTGACGGATTTAGTGCGTCTGGGCATGGCTGCCAATTTGAAGGATTATCAGTTTGTCGATTATCAAGGCGACCTTAAGCGCGGTCAGGATATTGACTACAACGGTCAGAAAGCAGGTTATGCAGAGCAGCCCCAGGAGACACTAAACTATGTTTCTAAGCATGATAACCAGACTCTATGGGATAACAATCAGTACAAAACTCCGGAGGGGACAACTTCGGCGGATCGTGTACGTATGCATAATATTGCTCTAAGTACAGTGTTATTAGGTCAAGGGGTTCCGTTCCTGCATATGGGCTCTGAGCTGCTGCGTTCTAAGTCTATGCAGCGTGACAGCTATGATTCCGGTGACTGGTACAACCGGGTAGATTTTGATCTGGAAAATACGGATCTGCATAATAACTGGAATGTTGGTCTGCCGCGTGAAGATAAAGACGGTGATAACTACGATGTAATAAAAGAGGTTATTAAGGACAGCGAAGCACAACCAAGTGCTGAGCAGATTCAGCTGGCGGCTGAACAGTTCCAGGAGATGCTGAAAATCCGTACGACCAGTCCGTTATTTAACCTGGAAACCGCTGCAGATGTTATAGCGCGTGTGGGGTTCCATAATACGGGAACGGAGCAGGTGTCAGGTGTAGTGGTTATGTCTATTGATGACGGTGCTGGACTGACTGATCTGGACAGTAACTATGATGCCGTTGTGATTGTCATTAATGCAACAACAAGTGAACAGATCATGCCTGTGGCTGGAGCTGCTGGATTTACTCTGCATTCTGATCTGCAGAACTCTGTTGATCCCATTGTGAAAACAGCTGCTTTTGCAGATGGAAAATTCACCGTACCGGCGTTAACGACAGCTGTGTTTGTTAAAGCACAGGGTAAATCACAAGGTGCTGGTCTGCCTGTTTCTGCAAAAGAGATGTAGAACAGCCGCTCTCTCTATTTATTATAGAGGCTGGTGTTATTAACTAAAATGCCTGTCAGTTAAGAGCTGACAGGCATTTTTTTCGGCCTATGCAAACTATTTCAATATGTATAGTGCATTTTCAATCACACTCGCAGCTCTATTTTTCTAGGTACAAAACAAATCAATGTTCTGCTTATTATCCAGTCAAATATTATGTTCTCTTTCATTTCCACTGAGCAAAAACTACACCTGTTAATATCAGTGCGGCAGCATAAGCGACTGTAAAAAACATTAAATCGCTATGTTTGATGTCGAATTGCGTCTGGTGTATGTCGTTTTCTAAATATAATCGGATAAAAACAAGGGGAAAAATTGAGCCTTACAGAAAAGCTTTTGTCAAAGTTTCTATCTGTTTAGGACATAATTTATGGCGCTAAAGTAGATATAAATCATCCTCTATTCCTTATCATTATGAGACTTTTTATGGATGTACTTGTCAGACTTTTTTTGCTCTTTAAAATCACCAAAGAACAGTGGTAACGCTTCCATTAAAATTGAAGCCTTAAAATTCGGGCTTTGCTCTTTGAATATGTGTTTTTTTGTGTGAACTGGTTATTATGAAAATTATGTTCTTATTTGACAGTGGTCTGTAGCTGCTTGTTTTGATATCGTTTTTTGTGTGTTTGGTTACGTTTACACTGCGCTTGCTTGTCATTTTTTGTAACAAATTGTATTTTTTGGCTCGAGTCGTTATGAAGCATTTTTGTGGCGATACGGCTCACAAAAAATGTATTTTTGCGGTTTTCTGTTCTGAGAAATTTCGGTTGGATCAACTATTAATTTATCGTAATCCAATATGATTTTTCGGCGCAACATTAGCTGGTTGTGAATAAGGTAAGACTGATTTTAAAAATATAAAAATACAGGAAGTTACTTAAATGCAAAATAAACTTAATAAACTGGCATTAGCAACAATGCCTCGAATCTGTGCAATGGCAATCGTTGCATCTCTTACTCTATCAGGTTGTGATAGTTCGACGTCGGACAGTTCGGTTGTGCCGACACCGACTCCAACGCCGACTCCAGTGCCTACTCCTGACCCTACTCCGGATTCTACTCCTGACCCTACTCCTGACCCTACTCCGGATCCTACTCCGGATCCTACTCCAGATTATGTGACTGCTGCTGATAATCAAGCGGTAATCTACTTGTTAAATAACGGCTCTTTACAAAAAAGTGATATTCCGCAGACTCTGCATGTATGGAATAATGATGAATGTAGTGCGCTTGACGCAGATAAAATTACCGGCTATGACCAGTGGGATGTAGGTGTTGAAGCTGATAATACAGATGAAACAGGTATTTACTGGATATTACCTTTAACCAGCCAGGAATCGACAGATTGTATTAATTTTATCGTTCGTGACGGTGCCGGCGGTCAGTCACCTAATATGAAGCTGGAGTTTGCTACAATTTCAGATCGCCAGGGGTTTGTACCTGCTGATTACTCAGCGGTGTTAGACAGCCCGGCAGATACCACTCCGGTAAGCCTGGAAGGTGCTTCTGCACACTGGGTTGATGCCGATACGCTGCTTTGGGAGCAGGCTAAATCAGCTGATAAAGTGGAAATTTATCATTCTAAAACTGTTGATATAAAATTTGATGAAGATAAAGGTACCATTTCCGGCGGAACAGTTATTACTCTGGTTGAAGGTACAGCTACCGATGCCGTTAAAGCAAAATTCCCGCATCTTAAAGATTATGCTGCATTCAGCGTTCCATCTGATACAGATGCTAAAGATGTACTGAAAGGTCAGCTTATTGCCGTTGCTCGTGACACAGAAGGCAAAATTACAGCGCTGACTAAAATACAGATTCCGGGGGCACTCGATGCTCTTTATACCGGTAGCACTGACGAAGGCCGTAATGCCGATACGCAGGCATTAGGTGCAGTTATTGATTCTGGTAATGTGTCTTTTAATGTCTGGGCACCAACTGCACAGAAAGTTGAGTTAATTTTATTCAGTGAATCTGATGCGGGTAAGATTGAAGAAGGTTACCCGAAAACGATGAGTGATGAAGACGGTGACGGTGTTTATACACTGGCTGCCGACGGTAGTGTAATGGATAAATATTACCGCTACCGTGTAACGGTTTATCATCCGACTACGGGTAATCTGGAAACTTTTGATGTAACGGATCCGTACTCTTTAAGTCTTTCTGAAAACAGCCTGTTTTCTCAAGTGGTTGATATGGATGATGCCAGCTTAAAACCAGCAAACTGGGATGATTATCAGTTTGATGCACAGGCGAAAGCGACCGATGCAATTATTTATGAATCTCATATTCGCGATTTTAGTAACAGCGATACATTAGGCACTGCGGAAAATAACGGTAAATACCTGGCTTTCACAGAAGCCGAGCGTGCCAGTATGAAGCACCTGCAGTCATTGAAAGATTCTGGTCTGACTTACTTCCATCTGATGCCTACTTTTGATATCGCCACGGTTAATGAAGATCCGGAAAAACTGGTTAATCTTAATGATACCGTTGAAAAATTATGTTCATTAAATGCAACGGCTGGCGTGTGCAGCAGTGCAGATCCAAGTCAGACATTGTTGTCTTTATTAGAAGCTTATAAGGAAAACGGAAGTGATACCAAAGATGCTCAGGCGCTGATGAATGATATGCGCGCGCTGGACAGCTTTAACTGGGGTTATGACCCTTACCATTACACGGTTCCAGAAGGCAGCTATGCAAGTGATGCTGAAGGCTCTAAACGTATTGAAGAGTTCCGTCAGATGGTACAGGCGCTGCATGATATGGGGCTGAAGGTAGTAATGGATGTAGTTTATAACCATACCAATGCTTCCGGTGATAATGAAAAATCGGTATTAGATAAAGTTGTTCCTGGATATTACCACCGTCTGAACAGCGAGTCTGGTGCCGTTGAGATGTCCACCTGTTGTGATAATACCGCTTCTGAATATACCATGATGGAAAAACTGATGGTTGATTCATTAGTTACCTGGGCTGAAGACTACAAGATTGATTCTTTCCGTTTCGATCTAATGGGTCACCATATGAAGTCAAATATGGAAAAAGCACTAGCGGCAGTACAAAAGGTTAATCCAAGCACTTACTTTTACGGCGAAGGCTGGAACTTCGGTGAAGTGGGTGACGGTAAGCGCGGTGAAAATGCGATTCAATGGAATATGGCTGGTACCGGCATAGGTACTTTCAGTGACCGTTTACGTGATGCGGTTCGCGGCGGCAGTCCTTTTGACAGTGGTGAAGGCTTACGTGATAACAAAGGTTTTGCTAATGCGGGACCTGATTTTGCTGACGACACTAAAACAACGGATCTGAATAAACTGACAGATTTAGTACGTTTAGGTATGGCCGCTAATCTGAAGGATTATATGCTTGTAGATCACCTGGGTGAAAGTAAACGCGGTCAGGATATTGATTATAACGGGCAGAAAGCGGGCTACTCTGAGCAGCCGAAGGAGACGGTAAACTATGTTTCTAAACATGATAACCAGACCCTGTGGGATAATAATCAGTACAAAATTCTGAAGGGCACAAACTCTGATGATCGCGTACGTATGCATAATATTGCGCTAAGTACCGTATTATTAGGGCAAGGTGTTCCGTTCCTGCATATGGGCTCTGAGCTGCTGCGTTCTAAATCTATGCAGCGTGACAGCTATGACTCCGGTGACTGGTACAACCGTGTAGATTTTGATCTGGAAAATACGGATCTGCATAATAACTGGAACGTCGGCCTGCCGCGTGAAGATAAAGACGGTGCTAATTACGACGTAATTAAAGAGGTGATTGCTGATCCTGAAGCACAGCCTAGTGCAGAGCAGATTCAGCTGGCGGCTGAACAGTTCCAGGAACTGTTGAAAATACGTACAGCTAGTCCGTTATTCAACCTGGAAAGCGCTGCAGATGTTATGGCGCGAGTGGACTTCCATAATACCGGTGTCGATCAGGTGTCAGGTGTAGTTGTTATGTCTGTTGATGACGGTACTGGAGTGACAGATCTGGACAGTAACTATGATGCCGTTGTTATTGTGGTTAATGCGACAACAAGTGAGCAGTCTATGCCTGTGGCTAAAGCTGACGGCTTTACACTGCATGCTGTACAGCAGGCTTCTGCTGATGATGTTGTGAAAACCGCTAGTTTTGCTGCTGGGAAATTCACTGTACCGGCGCTGACTACTGCGGTATTTGTTAAAGGACAATCCGGTGCTCAGGGGACTGGTCTTGCAGTTGATAATAGTACGAAAGATACATCAGCTATCCCTCCGTTTGGTGAAACTATTCCTCATCTACGCGGTAGTATGAATGACTGGGGAACAACTGATGCGATGACGTTTGATGGAAATGGAGTTTATTCTATTACCATGACATTAGATGCTGGCGATTATGAATTCAAAATTGGCGATGATAATGTTGGTAACTGGGTGGATCTTAGCTACGGTGCATTTAATCCAGCAGTTTTGAACACGCCACTAGCATTAGCATATGATGAAACTTCATCTTCTAACATAAAACTATCACTAGAGGCTGATTCTGCTGTAACCTTCAAGTTTAATGCAAGCGATAAAGACGCTGCAACGCTTACTGTGACGGCTGAAGAAGTTAAAAGCTGTTCAGTGCTGGAAGACAGTACTGAAACTGCACCAATAGCAGATGATCTTTATATTAAAGGTGACTTAAATGGGTGGGGTATTGCTCCTGAATATCAGTTAACTTACAAAGGTAATAACATTTACCAAGTTGTATTAACTGATACGACAGTTAAATCTACTTTTAAAATTGCGAATGAAGCTTGGAGTGTTGAATATGCAGTTCATGCTGCTTTAAGCGCTGATGTTGAATATGCAATTGGAGCTGGCGAAGGTGGCAGTGGTAATGACTCTGTAGATTTAGCACAGGGTGATTGGAGCTTTATGTTAACGCTTGATGCAGATGATAGCAGTAAAGCTACTCTATTAATCCAAGAGTGCAGCCAGTAGCTGTATGAATATAAGCAGAGGAGTTGTTAGCCTCTGTTTTAGCAAAACTGTAAAGAAAAAACCGGGATTTCCCGGTTTTTTTATGTCTATAAAATAGAGCTGCTACTCGATATTTTTCTATTATTGTTAAAAGAAGTGCCAGCTTTGTCTTAATCCTTTTTCTAGGGCTGAATAGTTACTGAATAAAAAACTCAGTAACTCACCAGATCTGCTGAAGAGCGATTTTTTAAATTCGAATGAAAGTATGCTGCATAGTGACCCTAACTTTCACTACTATGTGGCTGCCCATATATTATTGCTTAATTGTCGAACAGGAAATTAAGATCAAAAAATACAAGCAGTCGCGAATGAAGAAAAGACAACAAACCTGCTATCTTTCAAAATCACTTTAAAGCGACCATGACTAGGCAATAATTTGTCGCTGCGTACTATTTTAGGTATTCACATATAACGGTAGATGCATGTGATTACCTTCCTGCATATTGAAATAGTTTGGACTGCTCATAAAAAATGCCTGTCAGTTTTTAACTGACAGGCATTCGCTGTTTAGCTTCCTTTCATCATAAATGTTAATTAAGCCGCTGCCAGCTGTTTTGCTTCACTTCTTTTTAGGAATGCATAACTGAAACCGGTAACCGCCGTACCAGCTGCAATGGCCGCCAAATACATCAGTACCGGGGTAATTGCACCAGGAATAAGCAGTACAAATAATCCTCCGTGCGGTGCCATTAATTGTGCACCGAACAACATGGATAAACCGCCCGTTAATGCGCCGCCGGCGATACAGCAGGGGATTACGCGCATCGGATCTTTAGCTGCAAAAGGAATCGCACCTTCAGAGATAAAACATAGACCTAATACAAATGACGCTTTACCCGCTTCAGCTTCGCTGCTGATAAATTTAGATTTAGCCAAAAATGTTGCCAGACCCATACCTAATGCCGGTACCATGCCGGCCGCCATAATGGCCGCCATCGGCAGGTAAGAGCTGGAAGCTAACAGGCCGACACCAAATGTGTATGCAGTTTTATTAACCGGACCGCCTAGATCAAAACACATCATAGAACCGAGTAAAATACCCAGTAATACTGCGTTAGCTGAACCCATGCTGCTGAGGAACTCAGTAAGGCCTGCCATTACTGAAGATACCGGGCCGCCGACAATATAGATCATTACCAGGCCGGTGATTAAGCTGGCTGCTAAGGGAATAATCAGGATAGGTTTAAGAGCCGCCATTGAGTCTGGAAGCTGCACCTTATCGGCAATAAATTTAGCCGCATAACCTGCCACAAAACCAGCTGCGATACCGCCAAGGAAACCCGCTCCTGTAGAGCTTGCTAACATGCCGCCGATTAAACCCGGCGCAAGCCCTGGTCGGTCGGCAATTGAAAACGCAATAAATCCGGCTAATACCGGAACCATAAGTGCAAAAGCTGATGCACCGCCGATATTCATTAGTGCGGCCGCTAGTGTACCTTCCTCTTTAAAGGCTTCGATACCAAAGACAAATGAAAGGGCAATTAACAGGCCGCCTGCAACTACTAACGGCAGCATATGTGAAACACCGGTCATAAGGTGTTTATAGACTGCCGAACCCTGCACCTGGTTATCGCTGCTGTTATTCGCTGCATTAGCCGTGTGCTGATAAACCGGTGCTTCTGCAAATGCTTTATTGATCTCCTGTTCGGTCTTTTTAAGTGCTGAGCCGGTGCTGGTTTTATACAGTTTTTTACCGTCAAAGCGTGCTAAATCAACTTCGATATCGGCAGCAATAATAACTAAATCGGCTTCTTTTATATCCTCTGCGCTCAGCTGGTTTTTTGCACCTACTGAACCGCGAGTTTCAACTTTCACCTGATAACCAAGCTCTTTACCTTTATCTTCCAGCGCCGCCGCCGCCATAAAGGTATGTGCTACACCCGTCGGACAGGCGGTGACAGCGACGATTTTTTTACTTGCCGCCGCGGCACTACTCAGTTGTGTAATCTGAGTTAATGGAGAGGCATTGTCAGCCGCATTCTGCAGATACTTTTTAGCATCCAGCAAGCATTCACTGATATCTGACTGATAGACTTTTTTACCTTTAAAGCGGCTGTTATCAATCTCAGTATTGCTGGCGATAATAATGCAGTCGGCATCTTCTATCTGCTGCTCGGTCAGCGCCTGTACCGGTATAACACTTGACTGGCATTCTATCTGCGCTTCCCAGTTTAATTCTGAGGCGGCTTTTTCCAATAAACCGGCTGCGATAATGCTGTTAGCGATGCCGCTGGGGCAGGCTGTTACGATAGCTAATTTCATTTTTCTATCCTCTCCATTGGTTGTTCTATCTGTACGTTGTTTTGTACTGCTAATACTTGTTCTATATCTGCCACTCCGACACCAATCTGGCTGACGGCAAGGGCGGCTAATGCGGTTGCAAAACTTAATGTTTGAGTCTTTGGCCACTGCTGTAGTTCACCCCAGCAAAGCCCGGCGACTAAGGTATCTCCTGCGCCAACGGTACTGACTACAGTCATTTTCGGCGGCTGAGACTTTATCCAGCCGTTTTGTTCAATCCACAATACGCCTTTTTCTCCCAGCGAAATCACCACATTTTCACAGCCCTGACGCTGCAGTTTTTCAGCCGCCTGCTGGATATCATGACTGCTGCTCAGTGTTGCAGCGGTTAATACGCTAAGCTCTTCATCATTAGGTTTAATCAGATATGGACCAGCCTCAACCCCTGCGCTTAATGCCCCGTTGCTGCTGTCAAAAAATACTTTTTTACCGGCTTCCTGCAGCTGCTTTATCCACTTAGCGCAGCGTTCTGGAGTAAGTCCCCGCGGAAGGCTGCCGGCAATAACAAAAATCTCATGGGAGTCGGCAAGCTCTAATAAAGTATCTTCAAACTGCTGCAGTTGTGACTCGCTAACGCTGACACCCGGGAAGTTAAGGTCGCTGACTTGCCCTGAGCTCTCGACTATTTTCACATTGATACGTGTTGCACCCTCGACGCGTACAAACTGATCATTAATATTTAATGACTCAAACAGATGTACAAAAGCTTCCTGGTTATCTGCACCGAGTAAACCTGTGACGGTTACCTGAGCACCGAGTTCAGCAAGCACTTTAGCAACATTGATGCCTTTACCCGCCGGGTGCAGACTGCCTGAATCAAGTAAATTAACCGTTCCTTTTACCAGTTCATTTAAGGAGCCGGTAAGATCCAGGGCCGGATTTAAGGTGACGGTGACGACTTTTAACGGATGACTCATGCTATTGCCTCGCCTAAACCTTCGTTGATTGCCTGGCCGATAGCATCCAGCGCTTCTTCGGCATCTTCGCCCTGCGCAATAAACTGCAGCTGGTGGCCGAACTGCACCCCCTGAGTCATAACTTTCATCAGACTTTTGGCATTGGCTGATTTACCAGAGCCGTTAAGGTTGGTCATTTGAATTTTTGCTTTAAATTTTTTCGCTACATGAACCAGCATTGCACCGGGTCTGGCGTGTAAGCCATGCGGATTTCTAATGGTGAATACCTGTTGAGAACCTTCGAGCTTTTCCTGAGTCAGCAAAGTAATTATCTGCTCTTCGGAAGCATCAAATAACTGTTCAATCTGCTGCTTGTGGATAAGGTTGATTAATATATTCAGGTTTTTCAGGTGCAGCTGGCTGTTGCTGGCAATACACAGCAGGCCCTGCACCGGTTTATTTTGAAACTGAAAAGACTCTGAGGCGGTTACTAAAGAGACTGCCGTTTTGCTGATGCCTGTACTGCTGCTGCTTAGCCACAGTCCCTGGCCTAGATAAGCTGCTGGTTTAGCAATCAGATCGGCAATAAAGCTGCTTTGTACTGCATCCTGGTTCTTAATTAAGCCGGCCGCTACAGCGGTCAGCTGGAGCAGATCCGAGGCAGGGAAGTTCATTTGAATTAGGTCAGGATTAAACAGAGTTTCATTCTGCACTTCGCCGCTCAGTAAAGAGGCGATGTTTTGTGCTGTCTGCGCTTCTTTCAGCTGCTGCTCGACATCATCGGCAGAAAGCACTTTAGTCAGCTGTTTTAAAATTGCTAAATGCTGATCCGACTGAGCTGCGATGCCGATAGCCAGATAAACTGTATTACCGTTACCCCAGTCCACGCCCTGCGGGAAGTGGTGCACAACAACACCAGTTTGCTTTACTTTGTCACGTGTTTCCGTGGTGCCGTGGGGAATAGCGATGCCGTTACCTAAAAAAGTAGAATTTTGCGCTTCGCGTGCCAGCATGCCGTCCAGGTAAGCGGCTTCCACATAGGTCTTTTCGACCAGGCTGTTAGCAATTGACTGTATTGCCTGTTGTTTATTTTCTGCTGCTTGTGAAAGAACAATATCACTGCTGTTAATTGATAACATGCTGACCACCTTGCTTCTGTTGTCTTGTTTTATGTTTAACCGAAAGGATTAAACAAGTGCCTTAAAAATTTGAGAGCTTAATCCGGCTCTAATGAATCCGTAAAACGAACTTTTTGTGTCGAATTACTCTGCAGGAATAAGAATAAATGCTGCTTTACTTACTTGCTGAAACGATTCAGTTGTTATGCTGAACCGTTTCAGCTACAATTGCAATCACTTTTTAAGCAGTTATTATTTGTCTGCCGCAAAAATTGTGATGCTTATCGCAATTATCCGGCAGCTTAATGCGGGTTAGTCATGAAATTAGAAGAAATTGCCAAATTAGCGGGTGTGTCTCGTACGACAGCAAGTTATGTGATCAATGGTAAAGCTGAGAAATATAGAATCAGTGAAAAAACCTGTCTGAAGGTGATGGCGGTAGTAGAAAAACATAACTATAAACCAAATTATGCAGCCAGTTCCTTAAGGGCCGGTAACAGCCGGACATTTGGTCTGATTATTCCGGATTTAGAAAATTCCAGTTATGCGAAGTTAGCTAAACTGCTGGAGCGGGATGCGAGGAAAGCCGGCTTTCAGTTGATTATTTCCTGTTCGGATGATCAGCCGGAAACAGAAAAAAGCGTGGCGGCAAGCCTGGTTAGCCGGCGTATCGATGTGCTTTTAGTTGCCAGTGCACTGCCTGCGGATACGACTTTTTACCGTAAGATTCAAGCGAAAGGTGTGCCGGTAGTGGCAATAGACCGAAGCCTGGATGATGAAATTTTTGCTAATGTGATCAGCGAAGATCTGGAAGGCGCTTTGGATTTAAGCCGTTCTCTGCTGGAAAAGGAGGTCAGCAGTATAGGTCTGATCGGCGCAGTACCGGCTCTGGGGGTATCGAAGGAGCGTGAGCTGGGCTTTAAAGCAGCGGTTGCGGAGCATAACGGAATCCTTGAGGTAAAATATGCATATGGCGATCATTTTAGTATTCAGCAGGGGCAGGATTTAGCACAGCAGTGGCTGGATCAGCGCTGTTTTCCTGAGGCACTTTTAATTACCTCTTATACTTTATTTGAAGGTGTTTTAGACTGCCTGCTGGCACACCCGGAATTATTAAAAAAGACCGCGTTAGCAACTTTTGGTGATAACCGTTTACTGGATTTTCTGCCGATTAAAATTCAGTCGCTGCCGCAGCAGTATGAAGTCATTGCGGAAAAAGCACTGCAGCTGGCATTGGCGGCTGCAGAAGGGCAGTATCAGCCGGGTATTGAAGTGGTACCACGCAAGCTGATTAAAAGATAATGATAACGGCTGTGAATATAAGAAGTGCTCTTCTATAGAGTTACTTCTTATAGGAAAATCTGCTGTTTTCTTGAGTATCACTTGGTTAACTTTATAATTTCACCCTCTTAATCAAAAAAACATCTAACTTTTGTTGAATACTTTGACGCAGCTAACTTGTTAAAGCTAATCAGCAATTTTAAACTTAATCATTATTTTTTTATTATAAGAAACATATGAAACATAAGGTTAAGTTAAGGGCATTAGAAAGAGAAGATTTACGTTTCGTACATCTGCTTGATAATAACCGCAATATAATGTCTTACTGGTTTGAAGAACCCTATGAATCATTTGGTGAACTTGAAGATCTGTATATCAGGCATATTCACGACAATACTGAGCGGCGCTTTATCGGCACAAATAAAGATAATGAATCTATTGGTCTGGTTGAATTAATTGAAATTGACTACATCCATAGTAATGCGGAATTCCAGATAATTATTGCTCCTGACTTTCAGGGGCAAAATTATGCACAAGCGCTTATTCATAAAGCGCTGGATTATGCTTTTACCATTCTTAATCTGCATAAAGTTTACCTGCTGGTTTCCGAAGATAACAGCAAGGCTATTCACCTCTACTTAAAATCTGGTTTTATAGAAGAAGGGCGCTTAGTGCAGGAGTTTTTCATCAATGGAAAATACTGTGATGCAATACGTATGTATCAGCTCCAGGAACAGTACCTATCCGCTGAATAATCTAACCGCCAGCCTGTTTTAATATCTAGTTTGTCTTACATGAGGTACTTATTTTGAATTCTTTAGCGGCCCATCATCATTATGAATCCAACCCTAATGGACGGGATTTTTTTGTCGGTGATATTCATGGAAAGCATACTCTGCTGATGCTGGCTCTGGAGCAGATCAATTTTGATTATAGTGCGGACCGTTTGTTTTCCGTTGGTGATGTTATTGATCGCGGCGAGGATTCTTTTTATTGTCTTCTTCTTGCAAATAAAAACTGGTTTATCCCTGTTGTTGGTAATCACGAACAGTTTTTAAGGGAAATTGACGATAATAATATGTATAAGAAGTTTTCCTGGTATGAGAACGGCGGCGGCTGGTGGGAAAATCTTGCTGTTCAGGAAAAACTGCTGGCAAAAAATATTATTGCAAAAAACTTCTGCCTTACCTTAAGCGTTGATACTGCCGCCGGTAAAGTGGGGGTTGTACATGCCCAGTATCCGTTAGAGAAGTGGCCGATGCATGCAGATGATATAAATAAAGATAATCTGCATAAATTACTGTGGAGCAGGGATTACCTGAGAAACGGGCATGACCATTTAACAGCTGGCATTGATTTTATTGTTTCCGGTCATACGCCGATACGTAAAGCGCGATTAGAAAAACAGCTGTTGTTTATTGACAGCGGCTGCGGTCATCAGCCGAACGAAAAGAGACCGACCCCTCATCTGACTATCTGTGAGTTTGAAAAAAATCATATTAAAGTTTATGCAGTAGCGGAGCAGCTGTTTGAACTGTCTAAAATTGATATTAAATAACCAATAAAGTTCACGGCCCCAAGTTTTTGTTTAAAACCAGGGACCTTGCTTTTCTATCTTGCCTAATAAGTACCTTGTGGATTTTTTCTGGCTGGATGTACGGGTTTAGAGAGTGCTCTCATAAATGTTTGATTTTGCGGGGTACCTGAACAGCTGGTATTTTCAATCTTAGTATCGGGGTCTAACAGATACTGCGTTGCTTTTGCATCTACACAGCTTATATCGGTATAACTGAAGGCGTGGCTTACCAGTTGATCAACAGTAATCAATGAAGCTGAATTGCCGAAGCTGTTCACCATTTCTTCTGTCCATTGATAAGGTGTTGCCGGGTCATATTTACCACCGATAATAAGAATCTGCTGACCGGCTAAAACATGCTCCATATTTTCAACGGCTGCAATCGGATCTCGCTGATCACTCCAGTCAGCGCAGAGAAAAGAGCTGTAATAGCTGACTAAGCCGTACAGTGTTGAAGTGCTTTCAAAAGAAGACTGGGTTGCCACTATATCGTCTCTGGAAAGAGGCTGAGACTCATCCGTACAGACTACCGCTTTAAATAATGCCTGCGAGCGTAAACTGTCAGCATCATCTTCTGAAGTCCCTATGCTTGCAAGCTGCCAGTTTAAAAGTGATACATAATCATTATCCAGCAGGTCAAACAAGCCGCTTTGTATTGCCTGCCAGTAGCCGGAGTGCTCGCGGCTGACGGTTAAATATAAGGTAGATACTGCATCCGGGATACTTAGTGCGAAGCCGTCGGAGGCATGATAATAAATATTGTTGAAAGTTGTTGTAATGATATTTTCATACTGTAATTTTCTTGTACTGTCGAAGCCTAAACGGTAATCGGCAACCAGGTCATTGCCTGCTGTATTACCTAGCTGCAGATCGACGTAATTACCCGTGGCCGGCGGCATTGGTGAGTCTAAAACAATGGCACGTACATTCTCCGGAAAAATATTTGCATAGAGAGAACCTAAGCGTGTTCCATAGGAATAGCCTAAAAAGTTAAGTTTTTCTTCTCCAAGAAAACTACGTAACTGGTCGATATCCTTAACTATGCTATTACTGCCCAGATACGGTGCGGTTGCGGTATAAACTGCATCACAGTTACCGGTTCCAATACTTTGTGCTACGGCGCAATCGGTTAATGCTTGAGAATAAGCACTTTTTCCTGTTCCGCGCGGATCAATACCAACAATATCAAAACGCTCTAGGATCTCCTGGGGTAAATAGTTTTGTACCATGCTTGACGTGCTGTTAACCGATTCACCGCCGGGGCCGCCAAAATTAAGTACCAGGATACCAATACGGTTATCACTATCCAGAGCTTTATGTACCGCGTAATAAATATCGATAGTTTCACCGTTATTATCTGTATAGCTTTTTGGTACGGGTAATAAGCCGCACTGCATATTGGCAGGGCAATCACTACTGTTTACAACTGTGGGTGAAAGTGTGCTGGAAAAGGTATTTGTATTGCTGTCACTGCTGTTACAGCCAAAAAGCAGGGCTGTCAGTGCTGCTACTATAATTGAACGGTGCATATTAATTCCATTAATTGGGGATTTTTATTTAACAGGTATCTGCTGTTAACTTACAAACCAGTGGTTTGTTTTTTGTTGGTTATTTGTTGATATTACCAGGCGCCTTGTCTGTTAGACAGGTATTTACAGTGCTAAGCACAAAAACTTATTAACTATGTGTTTAACTTCAATTAAGTTTATAGTGATCGGGATTTCTAAGTGTTTTTTGATAAATAGCGGGGCAATTTGAATGGCAGTGAGTCAGGTGGAAATATGAATTTTCTTGCACACTTACATATTGCAGAATTTACCCATAGCAGTTTTACGGGCAGCTTTTTAGGTGATTTTGTTAAAGGAAATCCTGACGGTTTGTTTAATGCAGAGATTGTACTGGGGATTCGTGTGCACCGTTTTGTGGACAGTTATACGGATCAGCATGTTATTGTAAAAACACTGAAACCTCTGTTTCCATCTGAACTGCGGCGTTTTGCTCCGATAAGTCTGGATATGTTCTGGGACCATTGCCTGGCTAAGCATTGGTCTCAGTTTCACGACAGCTCATTAGCAGAATTCTGTAATCAAGCCCGACTGCAGATTGAAGTGGAAACTAAATCAGAGGTGAACAGCCTGCCGCCTCGTTTTGAAAAAGTCTCACACCTAGTCTGGCAGGAGCAGTGGCTTGAGCAGTATGTCGAGATAGATAATATTAGTTTCGCCCTGCAGCGTATGGCTTCCCGCCGTCCTAGAATGGCACCGCTGACGGATACCGGGCAGGTTCTGCTGGAGCATTATGAGTTGTTAACCGAACAGTTTTTTGAGCTTTATCCGGACGTTTTACAGAACTCTTTACAGTTTATTAAAGCGCAGTAGGCGGGTTATAAAAAAAGAGACCGTGTGGTCTCTTTTTAAAATGCGTTATCTATTTCGCTGAAAAATTCAGCTGAGCATTAAAATCTATTCACTGAACAGGTGTTTAATGTTTTTGAAATCACCTTTACCTTCGGTGATTTCTTCGATCGACAGACCTGAAACTTCATGAGGGAATACTAACCACTCTTCAGATTCATGAATGAAATAATCCGGTACGATTGATACCGCTTTATTTTTAGGTTTGTAATAAGGCGTTGCAATACGTACATCAGTAGGCATATTCAAACGCATCTGTTCAGATAGTTTTTCTTTTAAGGCTACAACACTGCGGCCGGAGTCGAATACATCATCAACGATTAATAAACCGTCATCGGCGTTAGCATTTTCAATAATGTAGTGCAGGCCGTGTACTTTAATCGTTTTACTCTGCTGGCCGATACCGTAATAAGAAGAGGTACGTACTGCAATGTGGTCTGTTTCTACTTTCTTGTAGTCAAAGTATTCCTGTACAGCAATACCAATCGGTGCGCCGCCTCGCCAGATACCGACGATAAACTGCGGGCGAAAGCCGCTGTCATATACTTGAGCCGCCAGACGGAATGAGTCTTCAAGCAGCTGCTGGGCGCTGATAAATACCTTCTCAGACATAAAATAACCTCTCCTAGTGAATTTTTGCGCAAAGTCTAGACTAACGGCATAAAATAACAATGTCCTAAACGCTTTTTATTACGCTTTTTGCTGAAAATATTAATGAATAATTTCAGTGTGATTTTTGTTTCATTTTTAATCTTTATTTTTGTGCTTAATTGATAAGCCGATTTAAACAGGATCATTAAAGTTATTAATCCAGGCAACTAAGATAGAATAAAGAAAAACAAGAAGTTAAAGGAATAATATGTTTGACAGTACAGTACCTAAACTAGCGGCCGGCTGCTCGAGTAAAGTGCAGAAGAAACTGCAGGCGATGATTGTTGAGTCGGTGACTGATACCCTGCTGGAAAATCGTATTCCAGTCAGTGTTGCGCGTAAATTGTCCCGTCAAATGGTTGATAATATCGATTTAGCTGAAATTTATTCTATTGTTGAGCGGGATATACAGGATCAGCATTTTCCAAAAATGCGTATTTTAGATCGTACGATTGTGCATATGTTTGAGATTTTATATCGAACGATTAACACTCAGGAGAGTATAAAAGATGAAGAAACTCAGCAGGAGTTTTTTAATATTGTGCCTCGAGGTGAATGCTTAGATCTGTTTTTACAGTTAGTGAAGGAATACTGTATGGGTGATGATGAGATTGAGAAGCATACCTATAAAATGGGGCCTTTGATTGAGATGCATCGTACCGATAACCTTATTCACTGGCAGGAACTTTATCAAAGTGATGAATTTAAAGTTTATTTAACGGGTCTGCTGAACTTGATTCTGACGCATTTACGTAAAGATCATCAGCCGATTCCTGCACTGAATAATAAAATGCCGGTTAAGTATCATCCGTACCGAATTAATTCTTTTTTAAATCAAATCTGTCTGTTGTGGAAAAACAAGAAAGTAGAATTTCATAAATAAGGAGGTGCGATGATCCGTACACTGTTTAAATTACCTGTTTTTTTTGTGCTGCTGTTGACCGTATTAATGTTTACTGTTGATAGGGCACTCCCGACTTTTTCTTATCTGTTTCCCTGTCAGACTGCTGTTTCAGCAGTGCTGTGCAGCGTTGGTATGCTGGTTGTTTTAAGCGCGGGTCACACTTTTAGAAAAGCCGGTACAACGGTTGATCCCAGAGCGCCTGAAAAAGCATCACATTTAGTATGCACCGGTATTTATGCTTATTCGCGTAATCCTATGTATGCGGGAGCGTTTTCTTGTTTAGCTGCGCTTGTTGTCTTTTTAGGTAACCCGCTGAATTTACTGCTTTTGCCCGTGTATGTGTATTTTGCAGATAAGTTATACATCATTCCAGAAGAGAGGGCGCTGTTAAAGTTATTCGGCCCGTCGTTTACAAGTTATAAAGCTAAGGTTAGACGCTGGTTTTAACTGACTGTTGAGGTTTTGTATCTGGGATTCACAGCTGCTGAGCATACTTCCATCTAACCGGGTTTTACTGGGCAGGTTTATTAGATCACCTTTATTTCTATAGAGAATGATAGTGGTGCTAATATTTATGGTGAGGGGGATGGAAAGCTTAGTGCAGAACATTAGATTAACGCAGTAGAAGCTGTTGCAGATCAGGCCTTTGTCACAGTTGATCTTTCCGCGTTAAGTTATGGTGAATACAAGCTGATTATCGAAAAAGCCGCTAATATCATTGAATAAAGGAGCTGGAAATGAATGATTCAACAGAAAAAAACACTGTAACAGCCGCCGAAATTTCTGAGCTGTTAGATGATCTGATGCTGGAACTACGGTTTCACGGTCTTGAACTGCAGGATAAACTGATTCATCGCACTTTGGATATGCAGGAAAGGCTGAAACAGCTTAATCAAAACCTGACTGACTAGCGGCCGGGCCTTGGCGGCCCTGCTCTGCTGATACTGATAAAGCGGTTAAGTCAGTGAACCGTTTCAGGCGCTGTTTTTAACTTTCTCTTTAACTAACAGCCGGGTAAAATCATCGGCGGGAAGGGCGCGGCTGAATAGATATCCCTGGCCGTAATCACACTGCAGCTCCTCTAACAGATCTGCCTGATAGTTATCTTCAATACCTTCCGCGACAACTTTTAACTTTAATGCTTTTGCCATGGCTAATATGGCTGAGACTAGAGACATATCGGCGGGGTTAGTTTCTAAATCATTAACAAAAGCCCGGTCTATTTTTAGTTTTGAAAAAGGAAACTGCTGCAGATAACTCAGTGCTGAATAGCCCGTTCCAAAGTCATCAATTGAAAGCCGAATACCTAACTCATTAAGGCGGTCCAGGACGTAAGCGAGCTCACTGTTCTGGCTAACCAGCAGGCTTTCAGTGACTTCGATATCTAATTTGTGTGCAGGTAAAGCGCTTTTTTCCAGTATATTTTCGATCTTATTTAACAGGTCAGTAGAGTAGCGGAACTGCACACTTGAGAAATTAACGGCAATCTGCAGCGGGCATATTGACTGCCATTCGGCCGCCTGTGTACAGGCCTGCTCAAGTGCAAATTCGCCGAGCTGGTGGATCAGGCCGTTTTTCTCTGCCAGTGAAATAAACTCTTCCGGGGAGACAGAACCTAGCTCATTGTCGTTCCAGCGCATCAAGGCTTCCGCGGCAATAATTTTACGGCTTTTTAAATCAATAATCGGCTGATAGTACATTTCAATTTCATTATTGCTGATTGCCTGGCGTAAGCGGCTGTTTAAGGATAGGCTGCGGAGCAGTGCGTCATTCATGGCCGGATCATAGAAGCTGAAACCATTGCGGCCGGCATCCTTAACCCGGTATAAGGCCATATCAGCACTTTTCAGCAGGCTGTCAGGATCACGGCCGTCCTGCGGATAGATAGCCATACCAATGCTGGTTGTGGTGAAAAACTCCTGGTTTTCAACTTTGAAGGGTTTTTCAAACAGCGCTAGAATTTTTCCGGCAAGCATTTCCGCACTTTCATCATCGAGCAGTTCCGGGATAATCAGTAGAAACTCATCGCCGCCTAAGCGGGCGACGGTATCTGTGCTGCGTACGGAATTAATCAGCCGGGTGCTGGTATCTTTAAGGATCTGATCCCCGGCGATATGCCCCAGGGTATCATTGATCTGTTTGAAGTTGTCCAGATCAATAAACATAACCAGAATCTGGGTGTTGTCTCTCTGTGAATAATGAATCGCCTGAGTAAGACGTTCGTGACTGTAACTGCGGTTTGCCAGCCCGGTAAGGGCATCATGAGTCGCCTGATATGCCAGCCTCTCTTCCGAGTTTTTACGTTTCTTGACTTCCGTTTCCAGCTGCAGATTATGCTGCGACAGCTTGTTCTGCTGCTTAGATGATACTTCTATCTGGGTCTGCAGAATTGTATTGCTGTGCTCTATGCGCATCAGGAAATACAACCCTATTACGACCGGAAAAGCCAGAACTGAAATAGCGGCAATAAACCATCCGGATGTAAAAATATCCTGTTCATTAACCGGTTCAAACCAGCTCATCAGTATGAAAGGTGTCCCTTTGACCGGCTCTTCAATATAAAGTTTATTAGTCGAACTTTGAGAATTGCTCGGCGGTACTGATAATAGTGTTGATTTAATTGAATTCCAGACATAAATATTACCGCTGGGGGTATTCAGCTGCAGACGGCTGGCACTATCGGCATGTTCCTGTGTGCTCAGCTGCTGGGCGATTAAGTCTGTGTTGATATCTGCAATCAGTAAAGCGACCGCTTTGTTCTGCTGATAAATGGTTCTCAGTATTCTGATGTTCAGGCCGCTAGGATCATCGGTTACTATGATATCAGATGCTTTTTCCTGCATTTTTTTAAAAGGAATCGGGCTGAAATTTATCGGAGAATGAGGATCTGTATCAACAATGACCGTTTTGTCGAAACTAACCAGCATCATGCGCTTGTATACGGGCAGTGCATCTATTTGACTGTCCTGGGTGAGCTGATAAATTAACATTTTTAAATTAAATAAACTGGAGCCTAAGCCGTACTCCATGGACATGCCGGAGCTGCGGTTTGCGAAAAAGGTGCTCATTGTCTGATCATTTGCGAGAACATAAATATTCTCTCGGGTGACGTTAAAAAAATAACTCAGGGTATTAACATACTGAGTCACTTTAAGGTGTAATTCGCTATGCTGGGACTCTTTAAGTTTGCTCTGTCCGACATTAGTTACCGCAAGAATTAAAACCAGATAACCCGCCAGTATAATACCGGCTGTAATGATCACTGTTTTACTGCTGAACCATTTTTTTAAACGCATCGCTTCAGATTTCTTCTATCGCTGTGGAGAAGAACTCACCATAAAAATGAAATACCGCAGGGTAATATTTCTTGACCATTTTATTGTAGCTGCCGTCGGCACGAATCTGCTTTAAGTAAAGGTTAAAAGCTTTACGCAGCTGCGGAGAATTTTTACGAAATGCGGCCGCCATATGCTGTTCCGGGGAGATAGGGCCGACTACTTTTATTTCACCGGGCCACTTCTGTAGTGCTATCAGTGTATCGGCAACATCGAGCAGAGTACTTTCTGCGTCATTATTAAGAATAGCCGGAACCATCTCATTTAAATTACGCGCCTTGACCGGCAGAATGACATTAGCACCGGTTAATTCGAGGTTGTATAAATCAGGATCCAGACAGGACTGCTTCATTGCTAATACATCACGCCCTTTGAGCAGTGCTTTAACCTGAAGGATATCCTCACTGAGGCGGCCCTTAGGAGTAATCGGCTGCAGTTCGGAATCGGCCCGGGCAACTAGCCATACGGCTGACGGAAAGTAAGGGTCCGCAAAATCGACCACTTCGCGGCGCCAGTCTAAAGTGGTTACTCCGTTAGCAATAACATCTCCCTGAACCGGCTGTTGATCACCCAAGACTACCTGCTGGTTAATATATTGAATTTTCCGGCCGTTCAGCAGGCTGAATACATTGCTCCACCTGGCTGCGACAAACTGGTACTGCAGACCAAGGTGAGCGGCAAAACCTTTCATTAATTCGACATCCAGCCCGCCTTCCACTTTTTTTCCGCCTTCAGAATACAGAGTCACAAAGTTTGCATAGGGAACTCCGATATGACGTAGTACTCCGGACTCTTTGATTTCTGCAAGATCTCGAGCATTTACCTGCAGTGCTGATACTGCCAGTGAAATTGATAAAATGATTTGTAAAAAGAGAGTACTTTTCGTTTTTAGTGTCATTTTATTGCTCCTTGACTCAGCTGTTAATATTCCGTTGTTTGATAGTATGCTATGCAGTAGATAAAATAAATAATAAAAAACAATAAGTTATTGTGTTTTTTTTGAGTCTTTAGACTGATGCTTGCAGCACTTGCTTTTTGGAAAGGCAGAAACTATTACTTATTAGCATAGTCATTAATGATTAAATAATGATTTTTAAACTTGAATATTTATGTCATTTACATTGAGGCAGCCGGATTCGAATATTTTCGAATCCGGGCGGATATTAAACCATATCCAGGTAAAGCTCCTGCATTGCTTCAACGAGGCCGATCACATCCCGTTCGTCATGGAACAGATGTGTTGAGATGCGCAGTGCATGGCTATCGGCTGCATCCGTTACTTTCACTTTAAAATCCGTAGTTCGGATAATATAACCGTACTCTTCACGCAGACGATCCCGGAAAATGGTTAACTGCTCCAGATCCTGCTGATCAAACAGAGGGTTGAATGTTGTCAGACCGCTTGATAATTCAGGGATATTCGGCGAGTAAAAAGAAGCAGACGGAAATGCATCCAGTAGACATTCTTTACACAGTCGGCTTAACGCTAATACACGTTTTTCAATCACATCGCGGCCAAGCATATCCCACATTAAACAGGCGTCGGTTAAAGCTTGTTTTGCCGGGTAGTTGTCATTGCCGATATACTGAAGCTGCAGCTGGGTACCGAGGTAGGCCGCATGCGACAGCGAAGAGTTAATGAACCATAATGGATTTTCACGATCCGGCCAGTATTCATCTAAACGTTGTGCATTATTGCGGACATATAAAATACCGGTTGCACCTGCGCCGCACTGCCATTTATGACCAGAACCTGAATAAAAATCACAGCCGATATCATGAAAATCCAGATCAAACATACCGATCGTATGCGCACCATCGATTAATGTCGGAATCTGATTGGGGATAGCCACTTCATGGCAGATACGTTTGGCGGGCAAAGTCGTACCAGTTTTGTAGGTGATATGTGAAAAAGTAATTAAGCGGACGCGATCCCCGTATTCTTCCACAGCATCTGCAAAAACATCTACAAAGTCTTGTTCGCTGATCTGTTCACTGCCGGTATAAACAGGAATTTCCAGGTAAATAACTTCAACACCATAACGCTTTGTAACCACATTAAGAGGAGAGTTGGCCGCTACATGCTCATGATGGGTGGTGAGGATAACGTCCCCTTCTTCAAAATGCAGCCCGTTGATAATGCTGCACATACCGTCAGTTGTATTGCGGCTTAATATAATTTCATGACTGTCTGCGCCGAAACCCGGTGCCACTGCATTTATCATATCTGCCACATAGGGCCAGCTGCCGAACTTTTCCTGCATATCCCATGGATTAGAGGCGACAATTTTGTTGTTCCTGTTATATTCGTAGAGTACATCTTTAGGCATAGAGCCGGTTGTACCGACATTCATATAAACGCTTCTTTTATCGAGAATAAATTCCTTACGTACTTTTTTCCAGAACTTGCGGTCAGGATTTTTATTATATAAATGATGCCAGCCAGAATTGCTGTCCTGTGCCTGCACTGTGCCGGAAAACATGGCACTGCCGACACCGGCTAATGCCAGGCCAGTGCTGGTTTTGAGAAAATCACGACGGTTAATTACCGGAGAAGGTTTTGTTTTATTCTCGCTCATATTAAATATCCTTTTAGTTAATCGAAGTTGCTATAGCTTTTAATCAGCTTTTTTATATCATTGGAAATTGTAGTTATTATTATGTTCTTAGTAGTTATTTTTATTTAACATATTGTTCTGATAGAGGTAATGTGAAATATAATGATAATTGTTGTTACTTGTGTTTTGTTGTTTTATCGAGAGTGTTGATTTTAAACTAAGCTGTTATTGATTTTTGTCTTGATTTATTTGTGTGAGTAAAAGACAGGGAGGAAATTACGCTCAGCTTTTATATTTAACTGAGCGCTAAAATTATTGCAGCCTAAGCTGAAGAGAGGCTGAGTGAAGGTATGTCAGCGTTTGAATCTTAATAAGTTTTCCAGGCACGCGCCGGCATTCTGTGCACTTGTCGACTCTTTCTGCACTAATGCTGTGGTAATTACTCCCTCCTTGAGCAGGCAGATGGTTTCTACCAGCAGTGCATTTTTCTGAGTATTTGATTCAAAGGAATCAACATGAACTTGTATCAGTGCTTTAATATTATCTTTGTGTTCCTTGCATGCCAGATAGATCTGCTTATTAATATCGCCATATTCCGCACAAGTATTAATAAAGTAGCAGCCTTTAAATGGACCCAAAGCTTTTGCACGTCCGTTAATCCAGTCGTCTAATGCTTCAAAAAGGACTAACAGGGCGTCTTTGCCCAGTTCAGCTTTGTTTAATTCCTGTGTTAACCAGTCCGTCATGATCTGATCCCGATACTCGAGGGTGGCTAGAATAAGTTCATCTTTACTTTCAAAATGGTTATACAGGGTTTTTTTAGCGACATCGGCAACTTTAATTATTTCATTAATACCGACTGCATGTATGCCTTTGTTATAAAACAGGTTAAATGCTGATTCAATAATGCTGCGTTTTTTGCTGTTCATATTAATGCCTCGTGGAACATTTTATCGATACCGACAAAAGTAGACTATATTGTCTGCCTGCGCAATGTAGTCAGATATACTATATTGGACTGGCATCATTATTTTGTATAAACAGCACTTTGTAATAAGCTTTATGTATTTAATACAAAAGGTCTTAAAAATGAGAATTGCAGTTATCGGCATTGGTGATATTGCCCAAAAAGCCTATTTACCTGTTCTTACGCAGTTAAAAGGTGTTGAATTGGTTTTTTGTACCCGTAATAAAAACAGGCTGCAGCAGCTGGCGCTGCAGTATCGTATTAAAGAGGTCTACCAGGATTATCGGCAGTTAAGTAAAGTTAATATAGATGCGGTAATGATCCACAGCAGTACTGCTTCGCATCCTGAAATTTGTGCTTATTTTTTACAGCTGGGTCTGCCGGTTTTTGTTGATAAACCGCTGGCGGATAATGCTTTCGACTGTGAAAGACTTTACGAATTAGCAGAAAAGTCTCGCCTGCCTTTGTATATGGGGTTTAACCGCCGTTTTATTCCTTTATACATTCAGTATTTGCCGGGTTTGCAGTGCGGCTCTTCTGAGCCGCCCTTATTATCATTACGCTGGGAGAAAAACCGCCATAATTTACCCGCAGATATTCGTACTTTTGTGTTTGATGATTTTATTCATCCCTTAGACAGTATCAATATCGGTGCAAAGAGTAACCTCGATGGCCTGCAGTTAAGCAGGCAGTTTCAAGGTAAACAGCTGGCAAGGTTAGATGTGCAGTGGCAGCTGGAAAATACAATCTTTGAGGCATCGATGAATCGATTATACGGTATAACCTGTGAACGGGTTTGCGCAAACTTTGCCAACCGCTCCTATGAATTTGACTCTTTTGTCAGCGGCAGATGTCTGCAGGATAATCAGGAAACAATAATCCGTCTGCAGGACTGGATACCTATGCTTGACGCAAAAGGTTTCTGCAGCATGATTGAAGACTGGATAAGTGTCGTGAAGGCCGGTAAGTTAAAGCAGGCCGTGGTGGAGCGTAATCTGGCCAGTCATCAGTTAGCGGAGGCTGTCTGCCAGAAAATACAAAGCAGTATCAGTTAGGGGTCGATAATAACGCCGCGTCACAGCGGCGTTTTATTATTTAATTTACTTCATTGCCGTTACTGCGGCCGCCGGCAAAACTTTGTAAGTTATCCAGTGTGGTTTGTGCAATGCTGGTTAATGCTTCTTTGGTTAAAAAGGCCTGATGACCGGTAAATATTACGTTGTGACAGGCAGATAAGCGGCGGAATACATCATCGCCGATGATTTCGTCAGAATGATCGCCAAAGAATAATGAGTCTTCTTCTTCGTAAACATCTAAGCCTAATGCGCCGATCTTACCGGCTTTTAAAGCGGCAATTGCATCTGCTGCATTAAGCAGTGCCCCGCGGCTGGTATTAACTATCATCACACCGTCTTTCATTTTTGCAAATGAATCACTATTAAGAAGATGGTGATTCTCTTTGGTCAGCGGGCAGTGCAGGCTGATAATATCACTCTGTTCAAATAACTGTTCAGCTGAAACATATTCGGCACCCAGTTCAACAGCCTGATCCGAAGGGTAAGGGTCGAATGCCAGTATCCGGCAGCCGAAGCCTTTTAAAATACGCATGGCTGCCAGACCTATTTTACCTGTACCGATAATACCTACGGTTTTGCCGAACATATTAAATCCGACTAACCCCTGCAGCGAGAAATTTGCATCTCGAGTGCGCTGATAAGCTTTATGAATACGACGGTTAAGGGTCATCATTAAAGCTGCTGCATGTTCGGCAACGGCCTCCGGTGAATAAGCCGGGACCCGCATTACCGTTAACCCCAGCTTTTTGCCGGTTTCAATGTCGACATTGTTAAAACCTGCACAGCGCATCACAATCACTTTAATGCCGAGCCTGGCCAGTTCTGTTAATACCGGTGCAGACAGGTCATCGTTTACAAAGGCGCAGACGGCATCATAACCCTGTGCCAGCTGACAGGTATGGATATCAAGCTGAGTATCGAAATATTTTATCTGCATACTCTGAGCATCGATAAGCGGATTGAAATGGTTAATGTCATAGGTGCGTGCGCTGAACATTGCAACTTTCATAATACAACTCCAATTGATAATTATTATTGATTTTATAATGAATGTTATAACACTGACTGAGCAATTAAAGAAGTGCATTCAGCTAAGATGTTTTAAAGCGCCTGTCTGGCGAAGGTCTTGATTCAGTGTTTGTAAAGATCTGTTAATAATTTTTTCTCCGCTGTCCCGCACTGTATATATTTGTTATAACCTTTATTTTCTTTAAGAGACTGAAAATATGCATCTTTGCTTTTCTATTAGTGCACATGGATTCGGACATGGCGCGATCTCCACCTCTGTTATTGAACGGATGATGCAGGATTTTCCTGAAGTACAAATTACAGTACTCAGCCTGCTGCCGAAAAGTTACCTGGATTCGCGCCTTTCCGGTCCGTTTACCCATATAGAAGCGGGTAATGATTTTGGTATGCTGATGGACTCCCCTATTAAGATTGATGTTGAAAACAGCAGGCTCAAGTATCAGCACCTTTTTGATAACTGGCGGCAGATCGTCAGTGAAGAGATAGAAATTTTAAAAGAGATTAAACCGGATTGTGTGATCAGTAATATCTCTCCAGTTACGCTGGATGCCGCTATGCAGTTAAATATCCCCTGCGCATCTGTTGCCCCTTTTAACTGGGCGCAGATTTATCAGCGTTACTGTCTGGATGCCGCGCAGAGTGATACGCAGGCGGTTTATGAAAAGATGCTCAGCGTGTATAAAAAGGTTGATTATAACTATAAACCGCTGCCCTCTGTGCCGCTGCCTGGTGCTGATGAAATTAATATCGCCAGTATTAACAGTGCGCCGCAGGATCAGCGTGACAGGCTCCTGGAATTGATGCCGCCGGGAACAGAGAAGGTGGCTTTAGCCGCTTTAGGCGGTTTACCTATGTCTTTAGATCTTAAAAACTGGCCGGTTATTCCCGGCTGGCACTGGCTGGTGGATCAGCCGGAAAAGCAGCTGCGTGACGATATGACCCAGGTGAGTGATGTGAATATGTCGTTTCTGCAGCTGCTCGGCAGCTGTGATCTGGTTTTAACCAAACCTGGTTATGGTACTTATTGTGAAATAGCGGCCGCTGCTTCGCAGAAGAGAGTAAGAGTGATCAGTTTAGAGCGTTGCGACTGGCCGGAAACCCCTTTTCTGAATGCGTTTTTAGCATCACGAGTTCCTTTTATGGAAGTGCATATCGAGCAGCTGCAGGGGCAGTATTTAGCTTCTGTAATAGAGCAGTTAAATGCTTCAGATTATCCGCCGCCGCAGGCCTGCGAAGATGGCTCACAGCAGTTAGTCAAGCACCTGCTTAATCATCTGCAGGTTTAATGGTCCTTGTCAGCGGCCGCTCAGCTGCTGACTGACGTAATCAATAAACACCCGGTTGGCTTTAGGTAAAAATTTTGACTGGGTGAACTGCATGCAGATATCTCCCTGATAATTTCCGGTTATCTGCCAGTCATCGAGTACCTCTATCAGTGAACCGTCGGAAATAGCCTGTTGTGCTACAAAATCCGGTAAAAAACCGATCCCTAACCCGTTGCTCAATGCATCAAGGCGCATGTCACTGTGGTTTACTGCGTAGTTACCGCTTACATTTACCGTTGCACTGTGGCCCTCTCTGGTAAACTTCCAGCGGCTGTCAGCGGCTGTTTCTCCCAGATAAATACAGTTATGAGCTGTTAAATCAGAAGGGTGTAAAGGAGTGCCGTAGTGCAGCAGATATTCCGGGCTGGCACAAAGCAGCTGATTAACACGGCCGACGACTTTATTGATTAATCCTTCAATCGGCTGCTCGGTAATATGGAATATTATATCGATATTGTCGTGAACCGGATCGATCAACCTGTCGGTTGCTTTTAACTGCAGCTGTATATCCGGATATAAAGCTAAGAATGGTCTAATAATAGGTTTAAGTATTTGATTAGCTAAGGCTTTCGGTGCTGATACACGTAATTTCCCAGCAGGGCTGGAAGCCGCTGAACTAGATACCTGCACGGCTTCCTGGGCCGATTCATACATCTGTTTACAATAATCGTAAGTGACTTTTCCCGGATCTGTTAGTGCGAGTTTACGCGTGGTGCGGATTAACAGCTTTACCGCCAGCGCTTCTTCTAAACGGCCGATCTGGCGGCTGACAGCAGACGGAGTAACACCCAGTAATGCGGCCGCTTTAGTAAAATTTCCTGCATCAACTACGGTAACAAATACCGCCATATCAGGCATTAATGGAATAACTTTATTGATGTCCACTGGGAATAAGTCCTATTACAAATCTGTCTATTATCAACCAATGTTATATGAATTAGCATATAAAAACAGTTACTACTGCTGTCACTATCTACCGCTGAGGAAAAAAATGAAGTCACTTTATCTACCGCAACAGTTTGTCCGTCTGCCCAAAGCCGAGCTGATGCTGATTTTAGTCGCGCTGTTCTGGGGAACAAGCTACGGTGTCAGTAAACAGGCACTCGCCTTTATTTCTGTTACGGCTTTTCTGACAGTCCGTTTTCTGCTCACGTTTGTACTGTTATTACCTGTTTTTATTAGTGACTACAAAAAAGGAAAGACACAGGATGCCTGGATTGCTGTGCCCAGCGGCATTCTGCTGCTGTTAATATTCACTGCTGAAGCATTCGGAGTGTTAAATACCAGCGCCTCTAACGCAGTGGTTTTAGTCAGTCTTTGTGTGATTATTACGCCCTTTGTTGAATGGTTTGCTTTTAAAAGCAGGCCCGGCAGGCAGCTGTTTGCTTTATGTGTTCTGGCTTTTAGCGGTGTGCTTCTACTGACGGTAAAAGCCGGATTCAGCTTAAGTTTTAATAAAGGAGATATGCTGATTTTAACGGCTGCTGTTCTGCGTGCCTTTATGGTGGTTTACACCAAAAAACTGATGCAGGGCAGGGGGCTGTCGACGCTTAGTTTAACTATGCTGCAGTCTGGGATTATCGGTTTTGGTGCTTTATTTGTGCTGCTGTTGTCTAATAACGGAGGTATTCCTGAATTACCAAATGATCCACAGTTCTGGTGGTTAACGCTTTATCTGGTTTTGTTTTGTACTATCTTTGCTTTTTTTGCACAAAATTATGCACTTTCTAAGACCTCGGCAAGCAATGTCTCGGTATTAATGGGTTCTGAGCCTTTATTCGGTATATTATTTGCGATGATATTTTTAGGAGAGGCTCTGCTTTGGTATCAGTATCTAGGTGCTTTGCTGATAGTGCTGGTGACGCTTTATGCTTCTCTTTCCGGCCAGAAAAAAAGAGATTAAAACAAAAAACCGCAGAAGCATGCGCTTCTACGGTTTTATTTTGCCTACTTAATTAAATAAGCTGTTCAGTTAAGCTGTTTCTACTGCTAACTGCGGTCCGGCAGATACCAGTGCCTGACCTTCTTCTTTATCAGTGTAACGTTCAAAGTTATTGATAAACAGAGTCGCTAACTCTTCAGCTTTAGTTTCCCATTCCGACGCTGATGCGTAAGTATCGCGCGGATCTAGAATGTTACTGTCAACACCAGGTAATGCTAAGGGCACTTCCAAATTAAAGTATGGAACCTGCTTAGTCTGCGCATTTTCAATTGATCCGTCTAAGATCGCGTCAATAATGCCGCGTGTATCCTGAATTGAGATACGTTTTCCTGAGCCGTTCCAGCCGGTATTTACCAGATAAGCTTCTGCCCCGCAGGCTTCCATGCGTTTTACTAACTGCTCAGCATATTGTGTCGGATGCAGCGTTAAGAAAGCCGCCCCGAAACATGCAGAGAAAGTTGGTGTAGGCTCTGTAATACCGCGCTCTGTTCCGGCAAGCTTCGCGGTAAAGCCCGACAGGAAGTGGTACTGCGTCTGCGCTTTAGTCAGCTTAGAAACCGGTGGTAAAACACCAAATGCATCCGCAGTTAAGAAGATCACTTTTTGTGCATGACCGCCTTTAGAGACCGGTTTTACAATATTATCAATATGGTGGATCGGATAGGAAACACGCGCATTTTCAGTTTTGCTGGCATCGTGGTAGTCAACAACACCGTCTGCGTCTGTCACCACATTTTCCAGCAGTGCATCATGTCTAATCGCACGGAAAATATCAGGCTCAGCTTCGGCGCTCAGACGGATAGTTTTTGCGTAACAGCCTCCCTCAAAGTTAAATATACCGTCATCATCCCAGCCGTGTTCATCATCACCAATCAGAGCACGTTTGGAGTCCGTTGACAGAGTCGTTTTACCCGTACCGGACAGGCCGAAGAAAATAGCCGTGTCACCGTCTTCACCCATGTTTGCTGAACAGTGCATTGATGCCATGCCGTTCAGAGGAAGCAGGTAGTTCATCACTGAGAATAAACCTTTCTTCATTTCGCCGCCGTACCAGGTACCGCCGATCACCTGCACTTTTTCAGTAAGGTTAAAAGCAACAAAGTTTTCAGAATTTAAACCTTGCGCCCGCCAGTCCGGATTAGTGGTTTTAGAACCGTTCATTACAACAAAATCAGGTTCAAAATCAACTAGTTCATCATCAGTTGGACGGAGGAACATGTTAGTTACAAAGTGTGCCTGCCAGGCAACTTCCATAATAAAGCGAACTTTTAAACGAGTGCTTTCATTGGTACCGCAAAACGCATCAACAACAAACAGGCGTTTGCCGGACAGCTCTTCGGTAACCAGATCTTTTAAATGAACCCAGGTCGTCTGATCGATAGATTTATTATCGTTTTTACCCTGGTCGGCCCACCAGATGGTATCGCGGGTTGTATCATCTTTAACAATGTATTTATCTTTGGGAGAGCGGCCGGTAAATATACCTGTATCAACGGCAACAGTGCCGTTGGAGGTGAGAACGCCTTTTTCAAAACCCTCTAAGTCAGGGGACATCTCTTCAGCAAAGAGTGTGTCATAACTCGGGTTGTACACAACTTCAGAAACGCCTGTGATGCCATATTTTCTTAACTCATCAGTGGATAGTGATTTCGCTAGTGTCATATATCAGTTCCTCTTAAGTGGTTGAAATTTCATTGATTAAGTATTAGATAAAATTTCAGTCTTCAGAGTAGGGGAAATGGAAGAAGTTGTGGGAGATCTAGCTCAAATTATGAAATAAAAGTTAAAAAAACAGAGCCTTTACATCAGGAATGTGAAGGCTCTACGTTTCTTGTTATTTTTTTGTGTATTTTATTACGTATTTTGTTAATGCTGAGTGTGGTGCTGATCATCCAGCAGTATTTTCAGATCATCAATTTCAAAGTGATAATCGCTTGCGCAGTACTCACAATGCATGTCGATAGCGCCGCGTTCCTGTAATAGACCTAAAATTTCCTGCTGAGTGATTGAAGCAAGCGAAGTTAAACAGCGCTCCTTTGAACAGCTGCATTTGAAGCTGATCTGCTGAGCTTCAAACAAACGTACCTTTTCCTGGTGGTAGAGGCGATACAGTAGTTCATCGCGCTCTAATGAATATAATTCATCTTCTTTAATTGTTGATGCTAAAGCACAAACATGATGAAAGTCTTCTTCGTGATTTTCATCTGCCGCTGGTAATGTCTGTAATAATAAACCGGCTGCTAAGGTTTTGTCCCTGCTCCCGGCATGTAAAATAATGCGTGTAGCTAACTGCTCTGACTGCTCAAAATAATCTTCTAAACATTCACTGAGCGAATCCTTTTCTATTGCAATAACACCCTGGTAACGTTCACCGTTATCCGGGGTGATGGTAATCATCAGATGACCTTTACCAACTAGCTGTTTAAATGTAAGTCCTGCCGTTTCACCCTCAACACGTGCGGTACCGCGCAGTTGTAAATCCTGATTGGCATTAATCACTGCCAGATTTAGGGGGCCGTCACCCTGAAGCTGTACTGCAATTTTGCCTTCAAATTTTAACGTTGCAGTTAATAAGCTGGTTGCGATTAATAATTCACCCATAACATTATTGACTTCAGTGGTGTAATCATGATTTTTGATGATTTCATGGAAGCTGTTATGTGCCTGTACAATTTCTCCGCGAATTTGATAATCGTCAAAAATAAAGCGTTGTAGCTGGTCAGTCATGGTGTTTTTACTCTTAGTTAAATTATGTGGTCTGCGTTACTGCGCAGTGCCTTTGGCTGTTGTTTCTGTATTGTCTGGTTGCCGTGATCTTCGCTTATTTTTGACCGTCGGCTAATCGTATTGGGCCGTGTTACGCAGTGCCTTTGCCTGAATTAGTTCACGCCGCTGTTTATTGCTCTCTTTGCGATCTGCATTGACGCAGGGCTTTTTATTCATACTGCAGTTCATATTCAGATCTTATTTTAATCGTATTTGGCTGTGTTGCGCTGTACCTTTGCCTGAATTAGTTCACGCCGCTGTTTATTAGATCTGCATTGACGCAGGGCTTTTTATTCATACTGCAGTCCATATTCAGATCTTATTTTAATCGTATTTGGCTGTGTTACGCTGTACCTTTGCCTGAATTAGTTCACGCCGCTGTTTTTTATTCGGCTTGCGGTCAGGATGCGGGGCGTTCTGCAGGCTTAATTTACGCAAAGTCTGGTACTGCTCGCGCTTGCTGATACTTTCAGGCGTTTCCTGATACAGGGTTTCTGCAATTGGTGCACCGTGGCGCTGATCCGATAATACCTCAATGGTAACCTGTTTAATTACATCGCCCTGACGGATCGATAATAATGCGCCGAGTTCGACACTTTTACTTGCCTTGCCGCGCTGTCCGTTATAATGAACTTTGCCGCCCTGAATCATGTCGCGTGCAATACTGCGTGTTTTATAAAAACGTGCAGCCCATAACCATTTATCCAGGCGGATTTTTTTTTCAGCCATTTTTTCAGCCTTCTGTTACTGGAAAGAGCAGTATAACAAATTCGTCTTTGCCTCTAACTCATTTTTTATGATAGTAAGCTAAAATTAACAGCACGAATACTTTATTTAAGAAAAATTAAGCTTATTAACTTTACTGGATCTCATTATTGCTGTTAGTTTGTTGTCGCCTGAGACCGGCTGGGGTAGCATCCTCGCCTATTTTATCTGCATACTGTAAATATCAGGCAGGCTGATGATTGAAAATTAAGCAGTAACTATTAAAGATTCACAAAAATACTGCTTGTGTTTTTATTATTATTTTACAAAAACAAATAGAAGTGAACTGGCTTAGATAAAGCCTTAATGTTAATTTAACAGCATACTACTAAAGTAGTGCATTCGACATGCTGATAATTCGAAATTCAACAGGGTATTATTTGTGTTTTTATCAATATTTTTACAAAAATCCTCCGCGATAGCCTTAACTGCGGTGGGGGCTTTATTAACATATCAGTTTGCTGTACTGACCTGGTCTCTACTGCCCGCCGACGAGTCGGATTACCAGTGGGAGGCGCCTCCGGTCAGTGCTGTTGATATGTCCCGCAAGATAGAGACAAAAGAATTACAAGAGCAGCATCTTTTTGGTGAAACGAAAAAGCTTACAGCTGCAGAACAAGCTGAAAAGGATAAAATCCAGGCTCAAGAGAAGTCAGCAGCACAGCAGGATTTAACATCTCTGATGGAAGCGCCGAAAACCAAGTTAGCTTTAAAACTGGTGGGCGTTGTTGCCGCCACAGACCCCTCTGAATCTAGTGCAATTATTGTTTATCAGGGAAAGCAGGATAGTTACTTTATTGCGTCCGAAATAAAAGGGACTAATGCAAAAATTTATGATGTCTATGAAGACCGTATTATTCTTGATGTTAGAGGTGTGTATCAGACACTAATGCTCGACGGTGTTGAGGAGTCGGCTCGTAAGGTTAAAGCTCATGAGTCAAAAAGCCTTGCTTCTTTAAAAGCCAAAAAACCTTCCAAGCGTCCGAAAAAAGCACAAAAGGTTAACTTAGACCGCAAGGCATTATTAAAAGACCCTGGTAAACTAACTGATTTTATTGGTATTTCACCTGTTCGTGAAGATAATCAGATAAAGGGCTACCGAGTTAGGCCGGGCAGAGACCGTTCGTTATTTGAACAGGCCGGATTGAAAAATGGAGATCTGGCGATTGAGTTAAACGGTATTGATTTAACTGATACGCAGCAGACTCTTTCATTAATGAAAGAGTTTCCAACGATGACGGAAATAAGCTTAACGGTCGATCGTAACGGGCAGCTGCATGAATTGTATTTCAGTATTCCATAGTAGAAAGAATTAGGTGCTATTATTTTAGATAGTTTTTTAAAATAATTTACCTGTAATAAAAGTAATAATTTGGAGTTTTAGAATAAATGAGATTTTTCGGGATGAATAACAGACTTGGTAAATTATTAAGCTTATCTTTACTTGCTTTAGTAATTCAGACCGCAAGTGTCGGGCAGGTCTCTGCTACTGAGTATTCTGCGAGCTTTAAAAATGCTGATATTAATGAATTTGTTAATATTGTCGGTAAAAACTTAAATAAAACCATCATTTTAGATCCTGCTGTGCGGGGCAGTATCAACGTCCGCAGCTATGATCTGTTAACTGAAAAACAGTATTACCAGTTCTTTTTAAATGTATTAGAAGTGTACGGCTTTGCGATTGTTGAGATGGATAACGGCATTATTAAAGTCATCAAAGCCAAAGATGCCAAAGTTTCAGCAATTCCGGTTGTTGATGACGGTGAAATATATTCCGGTGACGAGATGGTCACCCGGGTTGTACCTGTTACCAATGTCTCGGTGAGAGAATTAGCTCCTCTATTACGCCAGTTAAATGATAATGCCGGCGGCGGTAATGTGGTTCATTATGATCCGTCTAATGTCATTATGATCACCGGGCGTGCAGCGGTTGTAAACCGTCTGGTACAGATTATTCACCGTGTGGATAAAGCCGGAGATCAGGAAGTTGATATTGTTAAGCTGGAGTTTGCCAGTGCATTGGAGATGGTTAAGATTATCGATACCATTCAAAAACCGGCCAGCGGCTCAAAAAATACCACGCCAAGCATTTTAAAGCCGCGCCTGGTTGCTGACGAACGGACTAACTCAATAATTATCAGCGGTGAACCGAAAACGCGTGCGCGTATCGTTGATTTAGTTAAATCATTGGATAAAGAACTGCAGAATAACGGTAATACACGCGTGTTTTACCTTAAATATGCTAAAGCTGAAGATCTAGTCGGTGTTCTGCAGGGAGTTAGTAAAAGCATTGCTAAATCTTCCGACGGTAAAAAAAGTAAATCATCTTCGTCAGATTTGAGTATTGAAGCGCATGAAGGTACCAATTCTATTGTTGTTTCTGCGCAGCCGGCATTAATGTCGTCACTGGAGTCTATTATCCGCCAGCTGGATATCCGCCGCGCACAGGTATTAGTTGAAGCAATTATTGTTGAAGTAACAGAAGGCGACGGTATTAATCTTAATGTACAGTTCGGTACCCCTTACGGCGGTACACAATTCGCTGGGAATGGAGCTAGCACCGGTGATCTTATTGCAGCGGGTGAAAGTGATGACAATGCCGCTAGTGCAATCGCAAAAATATCGGGTGCGGCATTTGGTTATATCGGCAGCGACTGGGGGGCTGTTTTACAGGCAGTTAATACCAGCAGCGGCTCAAATATTCTATCAACACCAAGTGTCACCACTTTGGATAATCAGGAAGCGAACTTTATGGTTGGTGATGAGGTTCCGGTTATAACAGGATCTGCAACAGGTTCAAATAATGACAACCCTTACCAGACAATTGAACGTAAAGAAGTTGGTATTAAGCTAAAAGTCACACCGCAGATCAATGAGGGAGATGCAGTGCAGCTGGTTATTGAGCAGGAAGTATCCAGTGTTAAACCTGATACTGATGCGGCTGATGTCGTATTTTCCACTCGCTCGGTAAAAACAACGGTATTAGCTAAATCCGGTGAAACCATTGTGATCGGCGGATTAATTGATGACAAAGTGACAGAATCTGTCTCTAAAGTACCGCTGCTGGGTGATATCCCGTATTTAGGACATCTGTTCAGATCAACTGCTAATAAAACTGAAAAACGTAACCTGATGGTTTTCCTGCGTGCTTCAATTATTCGTGATGATGAAACTATGAGTGCTCTCAGTTCACGTAAATACAGCCTGATTCGTGCGGTTCAGGAAGCACAGCGTGAATCCGGTGTGGATCTGATGCCGGATGCAGTTCCGCCGATATTACCTAAGTGGGGGGAAAGCCACGAAATTGTGCCTGCAGATTTTGGTTTAGGGGATGATCCGGAAAATAGAAAGCCCGCTAAAAGCAGCACAGAGGAACAGCTGTAATGACTGTACTTGAACAACCGGGGCTGGCTGCTGAGCCGTTAAATGAACCGGAACTAAGTGAGGTTACGCCGCGCGGACAGTTACCATTTTCATTTTCTAAAAAACATGAAATGGTTGTTTTTCACGATGAAGAGCTGACGGAGCTTTGTTACAAAAATCTTCCAGCTGCGGAACTGCTGCTGGAAGCACGCCGGGTTATCGGTCATTCGTTTACTTTAAAGCAGGTTGACAAAGAACGTTTTGATAACCTGGTTGCGATTGCTTATCAGTCGTCATCTTCAGAAGCGCAGCAGCTGATGGAAGATATCGGCAGTGATGACTTCTTTACGCTTGCAGAGGAGCTGCCGGGCGATGAAGATTTATTAGAAGCCGAAGATGATGCACCGATTATTAAATTAATCAATGCCATGTTAGGTGAAGCGATTAAAGAAGAAGCTTCCGATATTCATATTGAAACCTTTGAAAACTCATTGATTATTCGTTTCCGTATCGATGGTGTATTACGTGAGATACTGAAACCGCAGCGCAAGCTGGCTGCATTATTAGTATCGCGTATCAAGGTTATGGCGAAGCTGGATATCGCTGAAAAACGTGTTCCTCAGGATGGACGTATTTCACTGCGTATCGGCGGACGTGCCGTTGATGTGCGTGTTTCAACTATGCCGTCAAGTCACGGCGAGCGTGTTGTTTTACGTCTTCTGGATAAAAATGCCATTAAGCTGGATCTGGATACGCTGGGTATGACGGATCAGAATCATCATATTATGAGTGAGCTGGTGCATAAACCTCACGGTATTATTCTGGTTACCGGACCGACCGGTTCAGGTAAAAGTACCACTCTTTATGCCGGTTTACTGGAAATAAACTCTAAAGACCGCAATATTCTAACGGTTGAAGATCCGATTGAGTATGCAATTGACGGTATTGGTCAGACGCAGGTAAACAGTAAAGTTGATATGACCTTTGCCCGCGGACTGCGTGCTATCCTGCGTCAGGATCCGGATGTAGTAATGATCGGTGAGATCCGAGATTTAGAAACAGCTCAGATTGCCGTGCAGGCCAGTTTAACCGGTCACCTGGTATTATCCACTCTGCATACCAATACCGCGGTTGGTGCGGTGACTCGTTTACGTGATATGGGCGTGGAGCCTTTCCTGCTCTCTTCCAGTCTGCTGGGAGTACTCGCACAGCGCCTGGTACGCCGATTATGTCCAAAATGTAAAGAGGCACATACGCCGACCGAAAAAGAGAAACAGATTTTAGGTTTGACTGCTGATGAAAATGCCATTATTTATCGTGCAGTCGGATGTTCTAACTGTAACAACAGCGGTTACAAAGGACGAACCGGTATTCATGAACTGTTTATGGTTGATGATCAGGTTCGTGAACTGATCCACACCGGTGCCGGGGAGCAGGCTGTTGAAAAACTGATCCGCGAACGTACGCCAAGTATCCGTGATGACGGGCTGGCAAAAGTGCTTGCCGGAAAAACGACTTTAGAAGAGATCTTACGAGTAAGCAGAGAGGATTAGGGTGGCGACGTTTTTTTACAAAGCAATTGATGCTCAAGGCAAACAGAAGAAAGGTACGCTGGAAGCCGATTCTGCCCGCCTGCTGCGCCAGCAGCTGCGTGCTTCTGGTTTAACACCGATTGAAGTGGAAGCTGTTGCCGCTAAAGCCTCAAAAAGCGGCGGCAGTTTATTAAGAAGTAAAATTAATACCGCTGATCTGGCGTTAGTTACACGTCAGTTATCAACTTTGGTAGCATCGGCCATTCCTATTGAAGAGTGTTTACAGGCTGTTGTTGAGCAGTGTGATAAACCAAAAATTAAAGGCATGCTTGTCGCAGTGCGAAGCGGCGTTCTTGAAGGACATAGCCTTGCCGACAGTATGCGCGCTTTTCCGCTTATTTTTGATAATCTGTTCTGTGCCATGGTGGCTGCCGGTGAGAAATCCGGACATCTGGATAAAGTATTAGACAGACTTGCAGATTACGCTGAGCAGCGTCAGGAAATGAAAAGTAAAATGATGCAGGCGATGATCTATCCGATAGTTTTAACTTTAGTGGCTATTTCGGTTGTTACTATCCTGCTGACTTCAGTTGTACCGCAGGTTGTTGGTCAGTTCGAACATATGGGCGCAGATCTGCCCGGAACAACGCAGTTTCTGATTGCTTCCAGTGATGCCCTTCGTGATTACGGTATCTACCTGCTGATCTTTATTATTATCTTCTTTTTTGCTGTAAAACAGTATCTTAAAAAAGAAAGTAACCAGTTGCGCTTTGACCGCTATCTGCTTAAGGTAGCTGTAGTCGGCCGTGTTGCGAATGATCTTAATACTGCAAGATTTGCACGTACATTAAGTATTTTAAACAGCAGCGCGGTACCGTTATTGGAGGCCATGTCTATTGCCGGGCAGGTATTGAGTAATCTATACATGCGCCAGCAGGTTGGTGAAGCGACGGATCGTGTTCGTGAGGGAGCCAGTTTAGGGCGATCTTTAGAAAGTACCAAACAGTTTCCGCCTATGATGCTGCATATGATCGCCAGTGGTGAGCGCAGCGGAGAGCTTGGAAATATGCTGGAACGCTGTGCTGATAATCAGGATAAGCAGTTTTCGTCGCAAGTTACTATTGCTTTAGGTATTTTCGAACCAGCTTTGGTTATTTCCATGGCGGGGGCGGTATTATTTATTGTGGTAGCGATCTTAGAGCCGATTCTCCAGCTTAATAATATGGTTGCAGGTTAATTATCACAATGCTGACGGGTATATCGTCAGCAGACCGGTAATAACAGGCAGAAATTTTTTCTTATTTGAAAACGTGACACTCAGCTGTCATTTTGACAACAAAAATTAAAAGGGTATTTCATGAAAAACAGCATTAAGCATAACAGCAAGCAGAAAGGTTTCACCTTACTCGAAATCATGGTGGTTATCGTTATTTTAGGTGTACTTGCCTCTATGGTTGTACCTAACTTAATGGGTAATAAAGACAAAGCCGACCGCCAGAAAGTAGTATCAGATGTTATTGCATTAGAAAATGCCCTGGACATGTATAAATTAGATAATGGTTCTTACCCGAGCACAGAACAGGGCTTAGAAGCATTAGTTAGTGAGCCGAGCGGATCGCCGGAGCCGCGTAATTATCGTGAAGACGGTTATATTAAACGTCTGCCGCAGGATCCGTGGGGCAATGAATATGTATTAAACAGCCCTGGTGAGCACAGTAAAATTGATGTGTTATCTGTTGGTCCAGATGGAGAGGAAGGTACTGATGATGATATCGGTAACTGGAACCTTGACGGTAAAGAAGACGATTATTAAACAGCCGTGAATTAGATTTATTACAAAATGTCTAAACAAATGCTAATTAACCATCGGCGGCAGAGCGGTTTTACATTACTTGAAATAATGCTGGTATTTTTATTGATCGGCATGGTATCAGTCGCGGTGGTTATGACTCTGCCGGGTAACTTAGCTTCAAACAGAAGTCTGGACTGGCAGGCGAAGCGTTTTAGTACCGTTTTACAGTTTGCCCAGGATGAAGCCCTGATTTCCGGCAGGGAATTAGGCTTAGTCTTTGATAAATATAATTATCAGTTCGCCTGGTATGACTATGAAACCCGTAAATGGCTGCCGGCAGCCGGTGAACAGATTGCAGGTAAAATAGAACTGCCTGAATCAATGCGTATTGAACATCAGCTGTTAGGCTCGGTGTGGGATGAGCTTGACAGTAATAAGCAGGATGACTTTATCAATGCCGAGGATCGTGTCGAAATTGACGGTGATGATGATCTGCCCAGTTTAGATCCGCAGGTTTACATTATGGCGAGTGGTGAAGTAACACCGTTTTCACTGCTCTTTTCAATCGACGGTGGTGACAGAGAAGAAGATGCTGTTAAGGTTTCTGTTGATATGAGCGGTGCTATTACATTTCCTGAGTTGACTGAAGAATGAAAACAACACAAAGCAGTAATTCAGTAAAACAAAAAGGTATGACCCTGCTTGAGGTAATGCTTGCGCTGGTTATTCTAGGGGTTTCCGGTTTAGCGGTTATGAATGCAGCTTCGACTGCGCTGAATAATCAGGCCTATCTGCAGGATAAGACCTTTGCATTATGGATTGCCAGTAATAAATTAGCTGAACTGAAGCTGGAAAAGCAGTGGCCGGATGGAAGCTGGCGGAATGATGATCTCGAGTTTGCCGGCAATACCTGGTACTGGCGCTATCAGGGAGTGGCAACGGGTGACAGCAGCTTTAAAGCGCTGGATATTGAAGTTAGTGATAAAAAAGAAGGTAGGGCATTAGCCTACATTAGGACTTACATTGCCAAGCCGTAATTTCGCACCTAAGGTGCACAGCAAAGGCTTTACTTTACTCGAGATATTAGTTGCGATTTCTATTTTTTCGCTGTTAAGTTTAGCTGCTTATCAAATACTTCAAGGAGTATTAAAAAGCGGAGAAATAAGTAAAGTGCACAGTGAACGCCTGACTGAACTGCAGCGTGCAATGCTTATTATTGAACAGGACTTTACCCAGATTGTGGCCCGTACATCACGAGAAGACGGCCTGGAAACGGAAAATCTGCGTGCTTTAAGGGTTAATAAGGAACTGTTTGAATCAGATGATCAGGGCATTGAATTTAACCGTCTCGGCTGGACTAATCCTTTAGGTCTGCTGCCTCGCTCTGAGATTGTGCGGGTGCGTTATCTGATCAAAGAAGGGCAGCTGCAGCGTTTGTATTTTCTTTATCCAGATATTGTAGCCGGACAGGAGCCGGAGACTCAGGTGTTGTTAGAAGACGTGACAGAGTTAACTTTTCGTTTTTGGAATAACGGCTGGCAGAACACCTGGGATAGCCCTAAACAGCTGCCTGAAGGTATTGAAATCAATATAACCAGCGAGCATTTTTCAGAATTAAGACGGGTGTTCTTAATTTCCGCTGGTGAGGTGCTTCAGTAATGGCTTTGGCGGCAGGCAAAAAACAGCGCGGTATCGCTTTAATAACCGTATTAATGATTTTAGCAATCATGGTTACCATTGCCGCCACAATGACCGGGCGGTTAACCTTAGGATTAAAACGTACAGAAGGTTTAACTTTTTCACAAAAAGTATACTGGTACGGGCAGTCCAGTATAGATTTAGGCATTAAAACCCTGAATGAGGATTTTGCTGATAGTGAAGTAGTCAGTTTAGATCAGACCTGGGCAACCCCGGATATGGTCTTTCCCCTTGATAACGGTCTTATGGGGGGGGAATTTAAAGATTTAAGAAGCTGTTTCAATGTTAATGCACTTGCGGTGGCAGACAGTGAAAACGGAGTTCGTGCGACTCCAGTAACGCAGTTTCAGGATTTACTGGTAGCGCTGGAAATCGACGATTACGAAGCCGAAGTGATTGCCGAGTCAACACGGGACTGGATTGATCAGAATGACAGTTCAGGCGCAGGAACAGGGGCGGAAGATGCTTTTTATCAGGCACGGCCGGTACCGCATCTGGCTGCTAATAATCTGATGGTTGATATTAGTGAACTGCGTGCCGTACAAGGGGTCAGCCAGAATATCTATGCCCGCATAGCACCGTATCTATGTGCGATCCCTGCCAAGGATCAGAAAATAAATGTTAATACAGTAAGCACTGAGCAGGCTGAAATATTACATGCTTTGTTTAAAAAAGATCATGATATTTCTATCAGTGATTTTCACTCTCTGCTTATGGACCGTCCGACAAGCGGCTGGAGCAGTGTTGATGAGTTTTTAGCAGAGAGTTTATTTAGCGGTTTAGTGATATCAGCGGAGCTTAAGGGCCAGCTGAAAGTCAGCAGCGAGTTTTTTCAGCTGGACGGAATTGTGCAGTTTGAAGAGCGTTTACTGGCTATAAAGCTGTTATTTACTATTGTTTCAAAAAAGGCAGAGGTAATTCGTTACCAGTCTGGTGGAATTAGATGAGTTTAATGTTACAAAAAAGGGTGAGCCGCTTGGTGGTAAATGGAGAGTGTTGGTGACTGAACGATTAATAATTCGCTTAGCAAGTGAAGCTTCGCAGAAGAACCATTGGCTTATCTGGTCTGATGATGAGAATGAAATTATTGCATCGGGTGAAGTCGATAATGCTGAACAATTAGGGCTACTAACAGATAAAGCGCTGCAGCGTTCTGTTGTCTGTCTGCTGCCGGGGGTTGATGTGTGCATTAAACCCGTTGCAATTAACGGTGTCTTTACCCGGCAGATGCAGCAGGGGTTGCCCTACCTGGTTGAAGAGGAGCTGGCCTCTGATGTAGAAAAACTGCATTTCACCGTTTTAGCAAAAGAGAAGGATCTGATCCATATCGCTGTCTGCGAAAAAGTGAAAATGGTTAACTGGCTGCAGTGGTTAGAGAATGCGCAGATAAAAGCTGAGCAGTTTATTCCGGAAGGGTTAGCGCTGCCGCTTTCGGATAATGACAGCTGGCAGGCCGTGCAGCTTGAGCAACAGTGGTTAATCAGAGAGAGTTCTCTGATTGCCTGGAGTTGTGATGAGCAGATGCTTGAACCGATCCTGCAGAGTAAACTTGCCGATCTGCCGTCACAGGTGATTGAAAGTCACAGTGCGGCTCCTGAAAAACATTCTGGAGAGTGGCTGAGTGCAGATCCCGCCCTGCCGATGGCAATGTTAAGCGACGGGGTTAAAGATAATAAATTTAACCTGCTCAACGGTGAATTTAAAGTGCAGTCAGAGGGTAATAAGAATTTAGATAAATGGCGGATCCCTGCTGCCGTATTCGCTGTTTTAGTGCTGGTCTTTATGCTTAACCTGTATATCAAAAATGAACAGGTACTGAAAAAAACGGAGCTGGCTAAACAGCGTGTCGAACTGGTTTACAGCAAAGCATTCCCGTCAGAAAGCAAATTAAGGTATGCACGTATTAAGAAAAAACTTAATACCATGTTAAAGACTCTAGACAGCGGTGAGGCCGATTCTGGCTTTCTATCCATGCTCAATGAACTGGCACCTGCGTTTGCCGGCAATTCACAGATCCAGCCGCAGAGCATCAAATTTGACAGTAAAAAGCAGGAGATGCAGATTTTAGCAAGCGGTAAGAATTTCCCCGCTTTTGAGCAGTTTTCAGCTTCACTGCCGCAGGGCTATACAGTGCGGCAGGGGGCACTAACAAATAGTAAGAATAGAGTCAGCGGCATGCTGACAATAAGGAAGAAATAATGGTTGAGCAGTTTAAAGCCTGGTGGCAGAGTATTTCTGAAAGAGAGCAGCGGCTTTTTTCAATAACGGGTGCTTTTTTATTGCTGGCAGTTATTTACTGGGGAGCGTGGAAGCCGCTGGTCACACAGCTTGAAAAAAACAAGGCGCAGCTGGTTCGGGCAGAGCAGACATTAGCCTGGGTCGAAGATAAAGCCGCGGTATTACGCAAAGCAGGTGTTGCAGATAAGAAGAAAATCAGCAGCCGCTTGAATTTAACGCAAATTATTACTCGAAGTGCCAAGCAGCAGGGAATAACTTTCTCGCGTATTGTGGATAGAAAAGGAAGAATTGAGGTTTCGGTTAATGATGTTGAGTTTAACCGCTTTGTCAGCTGGTTAACTGTATTAAGTAATCAATACTCGGTTTCGGTTATCAATTCGGATATATCGAAAACAGATAAAAAAGGTTACATTAAAATTCATCGTTTATTACTTGGTTACTAGTCCTTTCAAAGAGATACAATCTTCATGAAACTTAAAATTATTTCAGCTGTTTTCCTGTTCTATATTATTTCCTTACTGATGACGATACCGGCAGCTATGGTGACAGGATTTATCCCTGCGCAGGCGGATCTGAAAGTTACTGATGTAACGGGATCGTTGTGGAACGGTAAAGCCTCGCAGCTTAGTTACAAAAACAGATACCATCTGAAAAAGTTCTCCTGGAAAGTTGACTGGTCTGCACTGTTTACGCTGAAATTAAAACTGGATATTAAGTTTAACAACGGTAATAAAGCAATGTCAGGCAAGGGCTCTGTTCTAGCCGGTTTATCCGGTATATCTGTTGAAAATTTACTGATTGATTCTAGCGCTTCAGAGTTTCTTTCATACATTAAACTGCCGGTACCGATAAAAGCGGCTGGTGATCTTTCACTAGTGGTAAAACAGGGCTCGCAGGGAGCACCATATTGTCAGGAACTTGACGGGCATATCAGCTGGCAGGACGCAGAGATTAACAGTGATATGGGTAAGATTGATTTAGCATCGGTAGGTATAGATTTGAGCTGTGATAAGGGGCAGGTGAGCGCGGACTTAAAACAACAGTCAGAGCAGCTGCAGACAACGGCAAACGCACTGCTTAAAGAACATCAGGCATACCAGCTGACAGGTTTAATTAAAGCAACGGATAAGCTTAATCCGACATTCAGACAGGGACTTTCATGGGTTGGCGGAAAAGACGCCTCTGGTGCGACTATCCTAAAATTCAACGGTAAGCTGTGATTCTGGATTTTATTATCTGAGGGGAAATTAATGCCGAAAACAGTTGTGATTTTATCCCTGGTGGTGCTTTTATCGGCCTGCTTTTCAAGTGAGAATGATGAGTTAAACGCACTTTACAATGATGCCGACGTGCAGATGGATAAACTTCTACAGGAAGTGGAGCATATTGAGTTTCTTTATAAGCAGCAGCGCGGCGGCCAGCAGGTTCACAGTGTCGGAATAATTTTAAAAATACTAAAAAATCAGGACAAACCCTTTGCCGCCCAGCAGATACTGCTTCGTTTACACTCAGGGCGCAAGCTGATTATTCAGCACAATATAGAATCAGGCCAGGCTGTACCGGGTTTAAAGACTGGGGAGTCACTGGAGTTTTACGGAGTCTATAAGTGGCACCCTAAAGGCGGTTTGATTATTGGAACTCATCTTCTTGCGGATAACCCGAAAAGATCAGGCTGGCTAAAATACAACAAACTTACCTATCAGTAAGCGCATACTTTTTAGTCAAAATATAATTTTCCTTCAATTTAAAAAATTACTTATCTCACTGGTATAATGGCGTGTATAGATATACACTGTTTATGTTTACAGTTTGTTTTTTATCTAAGTTAACTTAATGTATTTTAAGTAGTTTGGGTTTTGCATGGAGAAAACTAATGAAAGAGTTAACCAAGCGTCAGAATGAAGTTTTGGATGTGATTAAAGATCAGATTCAAAAAACCGGCATGCCCCCTACACGTGTCGAACTGGCTAAGATCCTAGGCTTCCGCAGTGCGAATGCTGCTGAAGAGCATTTAAAAGCTTTAGCCCGAAAAGGCGCAATTGAAATATTATCCGGTACATCACGGGGAATCCGAGTTTTAACGGAACATAAAAATAATGCAGCAGCCAATGATGAAGGACTGCCGCTGGTTGGTATGGTTGCCGCTGGTGAACCTATTTTAGCGCAGGAGCATGTTGAAGCGCATTATGAGGTTGATCCGTCGCTGTTCCACCCGGGAGCTGATTTTTTACTGCGTGTGCAGGGTGAAAGCATGAAGGATATCGGTATTCTGGACGGCGATTTATTAGCTGTGCATAAAACTCAGGATATCAGTAATGGTCAGGTGGTAGTCGCGCGTGTTGAAGATGATGTTACTGTTAAACGTTTTTATCGTGAAGGCAGTCAGGTAATATTAAAAGCGGAAAATAACTTGTTTGATCCCATTAAAGTAGACTTAGAATATCAGTCATTTGATATCGAGGGCATTGCTGTTGGTGTGATTCGTACGGCAGACTGGATGTAAGCAAAGTTTGTCTGGCAGATTAGGTGTTTAGTTGATATTGAAAAGAATAACCGCGGGGTTATTCGAACTGCAGAGTGGCTGTAAAAATGAAAAAAGGGTTGTTGTTTGTTTTTGTATTCATCTTTGGCACGCTTTTTTTAGGGCGGGTACAAGCTGATAATCTTATCTCCAATAATCCTTCTTTAGTACTCCAAAGTGCAGATAAAGTGCTTCCCGACTTTTCTTTTATTATGTCGGGCGATGCTAAATTCACCAATAAAGATCTGTTGAATAAATGGACTCTGTTTTTTATCGGTTATACTTTCTGCCCTGATATCTGCCCGACTACCCTGGCGGATCTTGACCGAATATATCCCGAGCTCACAAAAGCTCCCTATAAGAATATTCAAGTGGTGTTTGTTTCGGTGGATCCTAATCGTGACAAAGCAAAGCAGCTGGCTGAATATGTCAGCTATTTTAATCCTAATTTTAAAGGCACAACCAGCACCCATCAGCAGCTGTTCCCTTTTGCTCAGGACTTAGGGCTTGTTTACAGCATTGTTGATCAGGGAGATACGGATAAGTATTATTTAGTTGACCATAGCGCTTCAATTGTTCTGATTAATCCGCAGGGGGAGCATTATGCTTCATTTAAAGCGGTAGTTGATAAAAATGGTATTGCACACGTTAATATGGATTTAATGGTTAAAGATATTCATAATATTTATCAAAACTGGCAGTAAAAATTGCCTGCTCGAGCAGTGCACCTGTGCTCAGGAGTTATATTTTTTCAATTCCAGGTATATTGTTTTACTGCTTCGAAGTTAATGTGACAGCAGAATGAAACAGCTGAGAGGGAATATGAAAGTTATATTATTAGCCGCTGCATCAGTATCCTTAAGTTCTTCCATTGAATTTGCGTTATCGCAGAAAAATTATCAAGTAGTAACAGCCTCTGACGGTAAATCAGCTTTAGATTATATTGCTGAAAAAGAGGTGGATTTATTAATAACCACCTTGAATCTGCCGCTGGTTGACGGTTTAAATCTTGCTGAGCAATTACGCAATCACTCGCAGAACCGTTTTACTCCCGTTCTTGTATTAATCGATGAGCCGTTAGGTGAAAAAGAGATTACAGCAAGAGAGATTGCCGTTAACAGTTATTTATCCATCCCTTTTACGATGGATGAGCTGCTTTTTAAAAGTGCCAAACTACTGTGCAGTTAGAATTATTTAAATGATAAAACCTGTTTTGTATTTTGTAGAGGGCTGTGAAAAAGTCTTTTTTATACTGCAGGAGGCTGTTTTCAGCCTCCTATGGGTTTATGCCGGCCTTACTAAAAAAGGGTTGTTAATACTTTAAAGGTTTACTCCAGAACAATGCACTGCCGAACTCCGGATCCAGCTGGTAATCTGAAAATCCCTGCTTGTTATAAGCTTTTTTAGCCGCCAGGTTGCCCTCTAATACTTCCAGTGTGATTTTGCAGCAGTTTCTTGCTTTGGCAATTTTTTCAATCTCAGCAAATAATAGGCCGCTTAAACCCTGGCCTCGAAAATTATTATGCACAACCAGATCATGAACATTTAACAAAGGCCGGCAGGCAAAAGTTGAAAACCCTTCAATTGCAGTTAATAAAGCCGCTGGATTCTGATCTTTAAAGATTAATACCATAAATACATCATTGCGTTTTAATAGTGCTTCGATAAGGTTTTCTTTTGCAAAATCAGAAAGATCTTCACCACCTCCCATGGGATCTAAAGCGTAATGAGACATCAGCTGCAGGTAAGCCTGAGTATGCTCTGGTATGGTTAAATCTGCCTGGATAATCGTAAGCATTTTTACTCCCTGTTAAATTTATCATCAAATATTGTGTCGATATTATCACCAGTTTGAATAAATTTAGAAGTTTTGAATAAATTAATGTTAGACTTCTAGATGTCTAAATGAATTTATGTGGAGTATTGTAATGCCTATTCGTATCCCCGATGATTTACCTGCTGCCGGAATATTAAAATCAGAAAACATTTTTACTATGTCTGAGTCCCGTGCCAGCCATCAGCATATTCGTCCTCTACGGGTATTAATTTTAAATTTAATGCCGAAAAAAATTGAAACTGAAACTCAGTTGATGCGCCTGCTTTCTAATACTCCGCTTCAGGTGGATGTGGAGTTATTGCGTGTAGATGCCAGAGCGTCACGTAATACTCCTCAGGAACACCTGGATAAATTCTATGGTGATTTTGAGCGTGTTAAAGATCAGAAATGGGATGGTTTTATTATTACCGGTGCTCCGCTGGGCAAAATCCCGTTTGAAGATGTTTACTACTGGGATAAGTTTACTGAAATTGTTGAGTGGTCGCGCCATAACGTCACTTCCACACTATTTTTATGCTGGGCTGCGCAGGCCGCCCTTAAGTACTTATACGACTTTGAGAAAACAACCCGCGATTCAAAATTATCAGGTATTTATCTGCATCGTACTTATAATCACCATCATCCCTTAGTACGTGGTTTTGATGATGAATTCTGGGCGCCTTTATCACGTTTTGCTGAGTTTAATTCTGAACAGCTGGCAGAAAAAAGTGATTTAACTATTTTTGCCGATGCGCCTGACGCCGGTGTTTATTTAGCCGCCAGCCAGGATTGCCGTCAGGTCTATATTTCTGGGCATCCTGAGTATGATGCTAATACATTAAATAACGAGTATTTACGGGATCAGGATGAAGGCTTAGATCCGGTTTTACCGGTTAATTATTATCCCGGTGATAATGAGAATGAAATGCCTCGTGCAATTTGGCGAAGTCACGGAAACTTGTTATACAGCAACTGGTTAAACTACTGTGTTTATCAGGTAACGCCCTACGATTTAGCTGAGCTGAAATAATTAAAAAAATAAAAGTGTGATGCACCTTTTAAAACCAATTATAAACAATTCTGCAGGCTGGTAATGTGTTGAATCAGACCTACACTTAATAGTAATTAATGAACTGGAGGGCAAACAAGCTTATACCTAGCGCAGCGAATTTTTACAAATCTGTCAGCAGTTTAAGAAGCCTTAGAAATTGTAATTAGCGGCTTTGTTTTATTAAATAGTGTGTTTGGTTATTGTAAATAATTCGTTGATAATCTTAAAAACCAAGTGGAGGATAGTTTATTACTTCATATCAGTTTTTAGTAAGATCCGGACTCAATTAGGAGCTGCAGTTTGTAACTGTAACTCAGTCGCCCGAAGGGGTTTAGGGAAAGGATCTTTTTATTTCAGGTTTGTTGTTAGTTGAAATAAAACGCTGGTTTCAGATGTATCACTAACATGGAGGGAATAAATATTATTACTTCATATCAGTATCTTAAAGGTAGTAATAAATTTTAGGAGCGTGTTTTTTTAAGCAGCTCACCGCCGAATAAGTCGGCCCATCTATTACTGCTTTTTTTGTAACGTGATAGTCGATCATAAGATAAATGTATTATAGTTTTATTGTGTTAGTTTCGAGTATTTTTGGTTTGCGTTTTTGAAACCTGTTTCATTTATAAACAAAGTTAGTTGTAGTCGTTTATGTTTGTAAGGTTAATGGAGTACAAGAGCTGAAGGATGGTAAAAGCCAGAAAGCAAAAAAACTATTAATTATATTTATCGTGATGACATTGCAAATGTTCTTTTAAGCAAAAGCGAGCTGTTCCTAGCTCGCTTTTTTTATGCCTGATTTATCTGCCGCTTCTTTCTGTTCATTCCGCAACTATCAATTTCTTCATTATTTATAACAAAATATTTCATCCAGCCGTCTATTTTCAAACGTAAATGCATACTGCTTTTATGTTAATATTTATACAACTTAATCAGCAACAGGGAATTTTATGTTAGTCGACGATCGCAGTGCACTTATTAAAGCTCAACTGGAAAAACATATTCTGCTTATTGACGGCGGTATGGGCACCATGATCCAGGCATATAAATTTGAAGAGCAGGATTATCGTGGTGAACGTTTCTCGGACTGGCCATGTGATGTTAAAGGGAATAATGATCTGCTGGTTTTAACTCAGCCGGATATTATTGCTGATATTCACCGCGAGTACCTGGATGCCGGTGCTGATATTCTCGAAACAAATACTTTTAATGCGACTACTATTGCTATGGCTGATTATGAGATGGAACATCTCTCGGCTGAAATCAATCGTGAAGCAGCCCGCATTGCCCGTCAGGCTGCGGATCAGAAAACCGCAGAAACACCGGACCGTCCGCGTTTTGTCGCTGGTGTTTTAGGGCCGACTAATAGAACCTGTTCAATCTCTCCCGATGTAAATGATCCCGCTTTTCGTAATGTCACTTTTGATGAATTAGTAGAAGCTTACTCTGAATCAACCCTGGCCTTAATTGAAGGCGGTTGTGATTTAATTTTAATTGAAACTGTATTCGACACGCTGAATGCTAAAGCCGCTGCATTTGCGGTCAGTGGGGTTTTTGAACAGCTTGGTTACAAATTACCTGTGATGGTTTCCGGTACAATTACCGATGCATCAGGGCGTACGCTTTCCGGGCAGACAACGGAAGCTTTTTACAACTCACTGCGTCATATTGAGCCTGTTTCATTTGGCTTGAACTGTGCGCTTGGACCAGATGAACTTCGTCAGTATGTGCAGGAGATGTCGCGTATTTCAGAAACTTTTGTTTCTGCACATCCCAATGCCGGTTTGCCTAATGCTTTTGGTGAATACGATTTAGAAGCCGGCGAAATGGCTGAACATATCAGAGAGTGGGCTGAAATCGGTTTTTTAAATTTGGTCGGCGGCTGCTGCGGTACGACTCCTGCGCATATTAAAGCGATGGCGGATGCTGTTGCAGGTGTTAAACCTCGAGTTTTGCCGGAGATAGAAGTTGCTTGTCGTTTAAGCGGTTTAGAAGCATTGACCATTAGTAAAGATTCACTGTTCCAGAATGTCGGCGAGCGTACTAACGTTACCGGCTCGGCACGCTTTAAGCGTTTAATTAAAGAAGAGTTATACGATGAAGCTTTAGATGTTGCGCTTCATCAGGTTGAAGCGGGGGCAGATATTATCGATATCAATATGGATGAAGCGATGCTTGATTCATTATATGCGATGAAACGTTTCCTTAATTTATGCGCCTCTGAACCGGATATTTCAAAAGTACCGATTATGGTCGATTCTTCTAAATGGGAAATTTTAGAAGAGGGGCTGAAGTGTGTACAGGGTAAAGGAATTGTTAACTCAATCAGCATGAAAGAGGGTGTTGATAACTTTATCCGTCAGGCTAAATTAATCCGCCGCTATGGTTTTGCGGTGATTGTGATGGCCTTTGATGAGGTCGGTCAGGCTGATACTAGGGAACGTAAATTTGAAATTTGTCAGCGTTCTTACGATATTTTAGTGAACCAGGTTGGTTTTCCACCGGAAGATATTATTTTTGATCCGAATATCTTTGCCGTGGCAACGGGCATTGAAGAGCATAATAACTATGCCGTTGATTTTATTGAAGCTGTTAAAGATATTAAAGATAACCTGCCACATGCGATGATCTCCGGTGGTGTTTCTAACGTTTCTTTCTCTTTCCGTGGTAACAACCCGGTTCGTGAAGCAATCCATGCGGTATTTCTATATCACTGTTTTAAAAACGGTATGGATATGGGCATCGTTAATGCGGCTCAGCTGGCGATTTATGATGATATCCCCGCAGAGCTCAAAGATGCTGTAGAAGCGGTGGTATTGAACAGCAGTCCGGATGCTACCGATGCATTACTGGATATTGCAGAAAAGTATCGGGATGCGGGTTCAGAAAAGGTAGATGACGGTAAAGCACTGGAGTGGCGCACACTGCCGGTTAATGAGCGTATTGCTCATGCGCTGGTAAAAGGTATTACAGAGTTTATTGAAGAAGACACTGAACAGGCCAGACTGAATTCGGATAAACCAATCGAGGTTATTGAAGGGCCGTTAATGGACGGCATGAATATCGTTGGTGATCTGTTTGGTGAAGGGAAAATGTTTCTGCCGCAGGTGGTTAAATCTGCACGGGTAATGAAACAAGCCGTGGCTTATTTAAATCCGTATATCGAAGCTACTAAACAAGCCGGTGCAACTAACGGCAAAATCGTAATGGCAACGGTGAAGGGGGATGTACATGATATTGGTAAGAATATCGTTGGTGTTATTCTGCAGTGTAATAACTATGAAATTATCGACTTAGGTGTAATGGTTCCTACTGATAAAATTATTAAAACGGCTGTTGTAGAAAATGCCGACATGATTGGATTATCTGGTTTGATTACGCCTTCGCTGGATGAAATGGTTTATGTGGCTAAGGAGATGCAGCGCCAGGGACTGAAACTGCCGCTGCTGATCGGCGGAGCAACGACCTCTAAAGCACATACTGCGGTTAAAATTGAGCAGAATTATGACCAGCCGGTCGTTTATGTCTCTAATGCGTCACGTGCGGTAGGGGTTTGTCAGAAATTATTAAATCCTAAATATAAACCTGAGTTTGTTGAAAAATTGAACCTGGATTATCAGCGGGTACGCGAACAGCATGCTAATAAGCGCCCGCGCAGTGCACCTGTGTCTCTGCAGAGAGCCCGCGATAACCACGCTAAAATTGACTGGGCAAATTATCAGCCGCCGGTACCTAAACGGTTAGGTGTTCAGGTGATCAGGAATATGTCGATTAAAACACTGCGCGAATATATCGACTGGACCCCTTTCTTTATGACCTGGGGCCTTGCTGGTAAATACCCGCGTATCCTTAAAGACGAGGTTGTCGGTCAAGAGGCAAGCCGTTTGTTTAACGATGCACTTAAGATGCTTGATGCCGTGGAGACTGGAGGTGAAATATCTGCCAGCGGTATTGTCGGTATTTTTCCGGCAAACAGTGTAAATGACAGTATTGAAATTTACAGGGATGAATCACGCACAGAAATACTGCAGGTAAGCGAAAACTTACGTCAGCAGACTGAGAAAAAAGCACCCTTTGTAAATCATTGTTTATCGGATTATGTGGCGCCTAAATCTTCAGGTGTAGCGGATTACTTAGGTGCTTTCGCGGTAACCGGCGGTATTGGTGAGCGGGAGGTTGCCGATCGTTATAAAGCAGACAACGATGACTATAATGCAATTCTCGTTCAGGCGGTATGTGACCGTTTAGCGGAAGCTTTTGCAGAATATCTGCATCAGCAGACACGTAAAGAATACTGGGGATTTGCGCCGCACGAAGCGCTGGCAAATGATGATCTGATTCGTGAAAAATATCAGGGAATACGCCCGGCGCCTGGTTATCCTGCCTGCCCTGAGCATAGTGAAAAAGAGATCATCTGGAACCTGATGAATGTTGAGCAGGAAATCGGCATGCAGCTGACTTCCAGTTATGCAATGTATCCGGGAGCCGCTGTTTCAGGGTGGATCTTCTCACATCCTGAAAGCCGTTATTTTGCGGTTGCCAAAATTCAGCCTGACCAGGTAGCAGACTATGCACAGCGCAAAGGCTGGGACTTAGAAACAGCACAGCGCTGGTTAGGTCCTAATCTGTAGAATGCAGTCTGTAGTTTATTGTTAATTTAAAGGGAGCCGCGGGCTCCCTTTTTACAGCGCCTAAAAAATATTCACTGATTTCTCTTACTATAGCGGAATAAATCTTTATTTATTGCACCGCTGCCTCTATCATTGGCGATCCGTTTTTATAGTTGGTTGGACAGATGCCCAAAATTACTCAGCAAGATATTTTCACTAGTTTCGGTCGTAATATTATTGACCGCGGAACGCGTTATTTTAAAGAAAGCCGTGTTTTATCGTGTGAATATGACGAGCAGGAAAATAAACTTAGCGGCAGTGTAAAAGGGACATCAGAAGCGCCTTACCAGACTACGGCTTCCATTAAAAAATCCAATAAAGGCGGATTTATTATCCACAGTACCTGCACCTGCCCTGTCGGCTGGAACTGTAAACACGCAGTGGCTTTACTGCTTGCATATCAGGCGGATACTCCCAATTATAATATTGAAAACAGCTATCAGACCTGGTTTGAACTGCTCCAGACACAGTTAGTCAAAAAACAGCCGGTTACTAGCGCGAGTGCTTATCAGGGCTATTTCCGCCTGTCTTTTAATAAAAGTTTATATAACCACTCAATGCAGTACCTGCAGGTTGAATACGGTTCAGTACGTTTTTTAAAAAGTGAAAATGTAAGTGTTTTTGCTGAGAAAGATCTTATTTCAGTGGTTGATAATGAAGCCTGGATGGAAAGTTATAAATGGGTAAAAGCTGAAGATGTCAGTATTCTGCAGCTGTTATTAGCTAAAGAAGGGCGGGTAGCTAAGCTGGCTAAAACTTATATTCACAATGAACATGACTTACTGGCGCTGCAGAAAATACTGGCTAGCGGACGCTGTTTCTGGAACGATTTATCACAACCTCTGCACCATTCTGAAAGCAAAGAACTGCAGTTACAATGGTTAGAGCAGGAAGATAATTTAAAGCAGCTGCAGGTCAGCCTGCAGGACAGTGAAAACTGGCTGCTGGTACCGACTCCTCAGCCTTATTACCTGGACACAGATAAGGGTTTGGTGGGTGAGATAAGTAGTGAGTTTGATCGTGAGTGGATCTTATCTTTATTAAAAACGCCGCCGCTGGCTGAAAAACAGTGTGTGCATTTTACCCAGGAAGTTTCACTGCGTTTTCCTCAGACTGTTCTGCCTAATCCTGTTGAATTTGAGACGCGTGATATCAGTGAACCGCTGCAGGTTGTATTTGAACTTAGTGAAAAAGTCATTAAAGAACAGCCGTTATTCCTTGCGTCTTTAACTTTTCAATATGGTGAGCTGGTACTGAATCCGAGTGTGACTGATGAGCCGGATCGTACGCAGTTTATGTGGAAAGATGAAATTGTTAATATTCAGCGTGAGATTGAAAAAGAACGCCTGGCGCTGCAGGAGTTTGAACAGTTGTGTCTGCTTGACGTGCACATGTACGACTCTAAGCAGCCTAAAACAGCGCAGTTACTGGGTATTTTACCTCCCGAATTAGGAGGCTCGCAGCAGTTCCAGTGGTTATCCCTGTTAACCGCTCACAAAGCCCGTTTAGAGGTTTTAGGCTGGAGGTTTGATATCTCTTCTGATCTGGCATTACAAAGCGATCAGATTGACAGTATTGATATAGAAGTTGAAGAGCAGGGTAACTGGTTTGATTTAGGTGTTTCTATTGAGATTGACGGTAAACGTATAGCGCTGCTGCCTTTGTTATTAGAATGGCTGCGCAGCAACGAAGACTGGCAGCAGCATCAGTTTGATATTCTCCTGGCACAGCCTAACGGACGTCCGTTACGTATTAAACGTGAGTCTATCCAGCCGATTTTATCTATTCTGCAGGAGCTGGGTGAAGTAAATAATGACAATATTCATCTGCCGCAAAGCCAGGCCGCATTATTAGCGCAGTTACCAGAGATAAACCGCTGGGTAGGCGGCGACCATGTAAAAGCATTAGCCGAAAAGCTGACTAATTTTACCGGTATCCAGGCGGTAGAACTGCCTGAAAACCTTAATGCAACATTACGCGACTACCAGTTAACCGGATTAAACTGGCTGGTATTTTTAAATGAGTACGGTTTTTCCGGAGTATTAGCCGATGATATGGGACTGGGTAAAACCATTCAAACCCTGGCGTATCTATTATATAAAAAACAGCGTGGTCAGTTAGCGCACCCGGCACTGGTTATCTGTCCGACGTCACTGGTGGGTAACTGGTTAAATGAAGCCGCTAAGTTCACTCCTACATTAAAAGTGCTGGTACTGCACGGTACAGAGCGTCATCAGTACTTTGCGGATGTGCCCGATTACGATCTAGTGATCACAACTTATCCTCTGGTCGGACGGGACTTTGCACAGCTTGAAGAGATGCAGTTTTCGGATTTAATTCTTGATGAAGCGCAGACTATTAAAAATCCGCTGGCGAAAATGACCAAAAGTATCAAGCAGCTTAATGCAAAACAGCGCTTATGTCTGACCGGTACGCCAATGGAAAACCATCTGGGTGAGTTATGGTCTTTGTTTGATTTCTTAATGCCTGGTTTTTTAGGAACTCACAGTACTTTTAACCGCTTTTATCGTAAAGGTATTGAAGGTGAGGGCAATCAGCAGGTTCAAGACTGGTTAATTCAAAAGACCCGGCCGTTTTTATTACGCCGTACTAAAGATGATGTTGCCAAAGAGCTGCCTGCTAAAACTGAAATTGTGCATAATGTTATTCTGCCTAATGATCAGCGCACATTATATGAAAGCATTCGTGTCACCATGGAAGCGAAAGTACGGGATCTGCTTAAAGAAAAAGGCATGGCAAGAAGCCGTATTGAGTTTTTGGACGCGCTGCTTAAACTTCGCCAGGCCTGCTGTGACCCGCGTTTAGTAAAACTCGAACATGCACAGAGTATTAAAAGTTCAGCTAAGCTGGATTTCTTAATGGAAATTCTGCCGGAGATGATTGAAGAGGGGCGTCGTATTCTGATCTTCTCACAGTTTGCACAGATGTTAGGTCTGATTGAAGAATCGCTGCAGGCTGAGGGGATCGACTTTGTGAAGTTAACCGGGCAGACCCGTAACCGCACAGAGGTTATTGATAAGTTTCAGTCCGGTGATGTACCGGTATTTCTGATCTCGTTAAAAGCAGGTGGTGTCGGTCTGAACTTAACCGCTGCTGATACAGTTATTCATTATGATCCCTGGTGGAATCCGGCGGTTGAAAACCAGGCAACGGATCGAGCTTATCGAATCGGCCAGGAAAAACCGGTATTTGTTTATAAACTAATTTGTGAGCATACCGTTGAAGAGCGTGTTTTAGCCCTGCAGACGCGCAAGCAGAAACTGGCCGACAGTGTCTATGGTAAAGAGCAGGAAGAGAAGTTTGCGCCTGATAACAGTGATGCATTACTTAAACTGTTTGAACGCTATTAGTTTTTTATAAGGATTAGTAAGTTTGCGTCATCAGTAAACAACTAACAGCGCTTTAAGAAAACTGTTTGAACGCT
>NZ_AUAM01000017.1 GCF_000428725.1 Psychromonas aquimarina ATCC BAA-1526 | reverse complement strand
GATTGAAATGGTGGAGGGAGGTGGATTCGAACCACCGAAGCTTACGCGGCAGATTTACAATCTGCTCCCTTTGGCCACTCGGGAACCCCTCCGTCATTTCGCGGTGAATAATATCAGTATTTTTTTGTTTGTGAAGAGAAAATTAAAGAAAAACATTAAATAAAATCAGTTTGTTGCCGATAACTTAGATTATGTCTATTAAATGTCGAAAATCGTATAAATATGAAACAAGTTGAAAGCGGGCTGATAATAAATGAGTGGCAGTTAGGTCAGCAGTTAAATACTGCTGTGCATAACGGCACTCGTGATAAATTTAATCTGCTGCTCAGTTTGCTATCAGATGATGCTCGGGATTTTGCTCAGTTTACCTGCCGTCCGGCTGAAGAAGAGGTATTAGCTGAGCAGACAATACGGGATTCGCTGTTCCTGCCTGAAGGACAGCCCTTAGTGAATAAAGGTATTTCGTTAGAGCAGGCGGCAGCTTTAAATGAAGATTTACATAACAATAATTTCACCAGCATTCGTTTGAAGCAGCTATTAAATAATGAAGCACTGTTGTCACGAAGCGCTGCGCCTGATATTCCCTGTGACGTTAAAGAGAATTTATCCTTCCTGTCGCAGCAGCGCCTGACGGCCGCTCAGGAAAACACTCAGGCTGGTAAAGTTGAGGTACAGAGAGCACCTGGAGTCGGGGCTGATATGATGGAATTATATAAAACGCTGGATTTAGATAATAAGCCGATAAAGGTAACTTACAGCAATGCCGTTAATTAGGTTATCTGTTTACTTTTTTAATAAAAAAGCCGTTAACTTTTACAAGCTGACGGCTTTTTCTATTGCTTATCTATCTGATGCTTATTTAAAAACAACGGTGCGGTTAGCGTAAACAAAGACTTTATCGTCTAAAACCTGCTGCAGCGCACGGCTTAATACTGATTTCTCAACATCGCGGCCTACCTTAGCAAGATCTTCTGCATTGTATGCATGGTCGATATGGGCAACATCCTGAATAATAATCGGGCCTTCATCGAGGTCATTATTAACAAAGTGTGCCGTAGCACCGATAATTTTCACGCCGCGGTCAAATGCCTGCTGGTATGGTTTAGCACCGATAAAAGCGGGTAAAAATGAGTGGTGGATATTGATCAGTTTATTCTCATAGGCTTCAACAAATGTCGGCGTTAAAATACGCATATATTTAGCAAGAATGACATAGTCCGGTGTGTAAGGAGCAATGGCTTCCATAACTTTTTCTTCGTGCTCTTCACGAGATAAACCTTCGTGACTGACGGTATGGTAAGGGATATCAAACTTAGACACTAAATCTTCTAAAATATCATAATTACCGATAACGGCTGCAATCTCAACATCAATGCCGCCGTAGGTGCTTTTCATCAGAATATCACCCAGGCAGTGTGCTTCTTTAGTCACAAGTATTACTATGCGCTTTTTCTGCGATGAGATTAACGAGCGGTGCGAGCCTTTCGGCAGGCTGAAGTCTAAATCGGCTAATAATGTCTGATCGTTAAAGTAACCCTCAATTTCAGTACGCATAAAGAAGCGGCTGTGTTGATGGTCGACAAATTCATTGTTTTTAACAATGTTTAACTGGTGTTTATGGCAGATATTTGTAATCTGTGCAATGAGACCTTTGCTGTCAGGGCAGTCAGTCAGTAGTGTTTTCTTTTCCATTTTGATCTCTTTAATTGTTAATTAGCAGCGCAGCATCTTTTATATTTTTTACCACTGCCGCAGGGACAGATTCCATTACGTGCTATCTTACCTGATTTTTCTTCTGGATAAAAAGTACCATCACAATAAAGCCATTGATCACCCTTTTTTACAAAATTTGAGCGCTCATGATGGCAGCCTAAGCGGCCGTTTTCAATGTACCAGGCTTTAAATTCAACAAAACCGGTTTTCTCTAGGCTTTCAGAAGCGATAATTTGTAAATTTTTCCAGTCCATGGTTTTTTCTGATAACTGCTCAATGGTTAATGAACCGCGAAAGTCGGCATCATAGGTAGAAAACAGGTAAGCGCCGAACTGCAGTACAAAGGCACTGAAGCGTGAGCGCATCAGCTGCTCACAGGTCTCAGGTTTTGCTTTGCTCTCATGAAAAGGCAGACAGCACTGCTGATAGCTCTTTCCGCTTTTACAGGGGCAGGCCTGCTGGTGTTGTTCGGTCATTGTATTTTGTCCATAAAAAAAGCGTTCCTAGGAACGCTTTTAAAATAATGATTAGGGCCTGTTTATCTTTGCTCTTTGTTCCTGCTGGAGGCTATTTTTATGCTCAGCAAGGCAGAAGTCATGCAGTGTAGTCGCTCTACATTAATGACTGCTAACGAAGTTGAGTGTAAAAATAGCCCCAGCCCTTCGGGTTGAGTCTGAAAATTCCTCACTCTGCGTTGCTCATCACTCATTTAGAACAACTAAACTTCATTCTTCGCGCCTTGATTGAGAAACTTTCAGACTCAACAGGGGCAATTTTCAAAGATAATCAGGCCCTAAGCAAAGCGTTTATTTCTGCTTGTATGCATCGTGGTGGATGCCGGCTGCGCGGCCGGAAGGATCTGCATTATTCAGGAAGCTTGCATCCCAGGCTAATGCTTCAACGGTTGAACAGGCAACCGATTTTCCGTGCGGTACACATTCTGCTGCACTGTCCAGCGGGAAGTGCTCGGCAAAAATGCTGCGGTAGAAGTAAGCTTCTTTAGTATCCGGCGTATTGATCGGGAATTTGAACTGCGCTGTTGCCAGCTGCTGATCCGTTACCTGCGTTTCGATATGTTCTTTTAACGTATCAATCCAGCTGTAACCCACACCGTCGGAGAACTGCTCTTTCTGACGCCATAAAACTTCGCTTAACAGTTTACCGTCAAATGCTTCGCGCAGAATATTTTTCTCGATACGGCCGTCTTTAATCATTTTAAGCTCCGGGTTAGTACGCATTGCTACGTCCAGGAACTCTTTATCCAAGAAGGGGACGCGTGCTTCAACACCCCAGGCTGACATTGATTTGTTAGCACGTAAACAGTCAAACATATGCAGTTTGTTAAGTTTACGGTTTAACTCTTCATGGAACTCTTGAGAGTTAGGCGCTTTATGGAAGTATAAGTAGCCGCCGAAGATTTCATCTGCACCTTCACCGGAAAGTACCATTTTGATACCCATGGCTTTTATCTTACGTGCCATCAGATACATAGGAGTCGAAGCGCGGATAGTGGTCACATCATAGGTTTCCAGATGATAAATAACTTCACGCAGTGCATCGATACCGTTTTGTTCAGTAAAGATAATCGGGTGGTGTACAGTACCCAGCTCTTTTGCAACTTTTTCTGCCGCTGCTAAATCCGGCGAGCCTTCAAGGCCTACAGAGAAAGAGTGCAGCTGCGGCCACCATGCGCCGGACTGATCATTATCTTCGACACGCTGTTTAGCAAATTTCTGTGTGACTGCAGAGATAACTGATGAATCTAAACCGCCTGACAGTAATACACCATAGGGTACATCACACATAAGCTGACGCTTAACAGACTCTTCAAGTGCCTGACCGATTTCGGCCGCACTGCCCTGGTTATCTTTAACTGCATCATATTCCATCCAGTCACGAACATAATATTTAGTTATCTCACCTATTTCACTATCTAGAAAATGTCCCGGCGGAAATTCCTGAACTTTTGAACAAACCGGCGTTAATGCTTTCATTTCTGATGCAACGTAGAAGTTGCCGTGCTCATCCCAGCCCATATACAGCGGGATAATACCCATATGGTCGCGGCCGATCAGGTATCTGTCTTTTTCTGCATCATATAAACAGAAAGCAAAGATACCGTTAAGGTCATCTAAAAAGGTATTACCTTTTTCTTCGTATAAACCAAGAATAATTTCACAGTCAGATTTTGTTTTAAACTGGTAACCGCAGGTTAATTCAGCTTCTAAGTCTTTGTGGTTGTAGATCTCGCCGTTTACCGCAAGGATATGTGTATCATTTTGATTGTACAGTGGCTGTGCGCCTGTATTTACGTCAACAATTGAAAGACGTTCATGAACAAGAATAGCTTTATCAGACGAGTAAACACCAGACCAGTCCGGTCCGCGGTGACGAAGCAGTTTTGACATTTCAATTGCCTGCTGGCGCAGTGCGAGAGGATCGCTTTTAATGTCGAGCACACCAAAAATAGAACACATAACGTTACCTTTTTCTTAAACGAATATTGATGAAAATTCGTTTTTTTGTATTAATAATGCTTTTCCATTTGCTTAAACAAAGCAAAAAGAGAACGAGTTTAATCGAGAAAGTATGCAGACGATTTTTGCAGAATAAGCAAGAAAAGTCACACTAAATCAGTGCAGTTAATTTAAAAGTCACACTGTAATAGTCCAAACTACATGGAAATGTGCCGTTCAGCAAGTCGATAAATGAACAGATTTATGCTCTGATGTTGAATATTCAGTCATTTCTGCATGGAAATCAGGCCGTATTTATTATCGGCAGGAGGCAGAAAAAAGCGTAGGCTGCTGTAACGCCTTTTTCCATCAACAGCTTTACAGTTCCTGTTTATGCTGAGTTGTTGTCAGCTGCGGCTGCAGTTCTGTCCAGACATGGTGCGCAAAACCTGAGCCGGCTTCTTCGTACATATTATAAACCGGGCTAACACCAAGTTCATTGAGCTCCTTTTCATCGGCTTTATAATGCGCCAGGGCGGCGACTTTAAAACTGCAGCTGGCAATTTTGTTAAGCTGCTCAGCCGCATAACGGTTACCATTATGGTCCGGCATGGCTAATAAAATCAGTTTTATATTTTCTGTTAACTGCAGTTTATTCCAGAAATCAGAATCGAGGGCATCACCGGTAATCACCCTTCGTCCGTATTCACGGTGTTTCAGGGTTGTCTGATGGTCGTAATCGACTCCCATTACTTTTTCACCATAATTAACTTTTAATGCATCGTAAGCCCCTGCGCCGATCCGTCCCATACCCATCACTAAAATCTGGGCATCACCCACTCGTACCGGACGGTCGTCTAAGTGTAAACGAGTGGCCTGGAAGCGTTTTAAGGAGCGGGTAAAACGGCTGTAGATATCATCGGAATATTTATTTAACAGAGAGGCAATAATAAAACTGAGCGATACTGCGATAGCGGTAATGATTAACCAGTCTTGCGACAACCAGCCTTTATAGGTTGCCAGGGATGCGACAATTAAGCCGAATTCACTGTAGTTGGCGAGAGAAAATGCGGCAAAAAGAGAAGTACGGGAGCGTAGTTTAAATTTAGTTAAGGTTACGAAATACAGTGCAATTTTGCCGAATAACAGAACTGATAATATAGATGCGATTAACAGGTGATCCATATTCGGCAGTCCGCCTAAACCTATGCTTAAAAAGAAGCAGATTAAAAACAGCTCTTTCATATTAAACAGAGATCTTGCCATATCTTTTGCACTCGGGTGACCTGCCAGCAGCATACCGGCAATCAGTGCACCTAAGTCGGCTTTCATGCCAACGGATTCAAATATTCCGGCACCGATAACTAATGCTAAGAAAAAGCCGTATAAAACCAGCAGTTCGCCATGACCAGCTCTATCCAGCAGTTTAAATAATAATGGTCGAATAAGCGGCAGTGCAAAGAGTGCGAAGGCCCAGATAGAGGGGACTTTACCAACTGAAAGCGTTAAAAACAGCACGGCAAAAATATCCTGCATGATCAGGATACCGATAGCAATACGCCCGTACAGTGAATTAGTTTCACTTTTTTCTTCGAGAATTTTTACCGCAAATACGGTACTGGAAAAGCTTAAAGCAAAGGAAACTAAGATTAAACCTAAGGTATCCAGATCGGCGAAAAAACTCAAACCCAGCTGTTTTAAGGCAAATAAAAGCAGGGTATAAAAAACAATACTGGCGCTTATATGAATTGAGGCGCCTCCCCATACTTCAGTTTTAAACAGGGTGCGGATATCCAGTTTTAGGCCGATAGAAAAAAGTAATAGAGTAACTCCTAAATTAGCTAAGGTATTCAAACCTTCACTTGATTCAAACCCGAAAAAATTCAGTGCAAAGCCAGCGAGTAGAAAGCCGACCATGGGAGGCAGACCGGTAAAGTTAATTACCATGCCGAAACTAAATGCGGTGCCGATAAAAAGTAAAAGGTTAGTATCCATGGACTCAACTTATTTAATACAACATTAATTTTTATAAACTATCTGCAGCACTAGTACTTTGAAATAGTTCTTTTCATATGAGATTGATTTTATGGGAATGAACGAGGCAGGACAATGTTTTTATAATACTCAAAAAAGTCCCGGCTCTGGTATTTCTGATATTTCATCTGAAGCTTTGCTCTGCGGTTTATAGCTTTTATCCTTAGACTGTGCCTGCTGCTTTTCTAATAGAGAGACATGTTCCGGCAGGGAGTAAGTGACAAAGGTAGTGGTATCCGGCCAGCCCCGGTGAACCGTTAACTTTATACCGTCGCTCAGCAGCCACTGAAAGCTTGCTTTACCCTGCTTAACATCTCCAGACTGACTATGCGGCTGACCATGTTTTTTACTGATTTTATTTTTAACCCGGGTAATCAGATCCGGCTTGCTGCGTCCGATAAAAGTATATTTTGCGCTGACAAACAGATCTTCTCTGGTGTAGATTACTTCTAATTCACTGGTGCCTCGTATTACGGCCCCGGTAAAATAAGTATCAGACCAGCTGTTGAGATCCTCATTTATCGCGGTGATTTTTTGATCTTTAATTTTTTTCCTTAATAATTCCCGGCTGCTGCAGGCGATGGGCAGGGTAAATAGTTTAGTTGTGGCATTTTCATGACATTTATTTAGTTTGGAAAGTATCAGATAACGTTCCTGAGCCCATTTCTGCGATGCATTTTTATAAAGAGAGCTGGCAAGCCATGGATCGCTTTTAACCCCTAAACCATGTTCGTATAAATAGCCTAAGCGTCCTGTTGCTTGTTTATTACCCTGTGATGATGCTCTTTGAAAATATTTAGCGGCTTTTACGTAGTCAACTTTTATCCTTCGATCTCCCTCCTGATAAATAACACCAAGCTGATACAGCGATAAAGCATGGTTTTGTCTAGCAGCCTGGTTATACCAGTCTAGTGCCAGGCGAATATCTTTATTTGTGCCAAGGCCGAGCTGGTAAATAGTACCTAGTTTATATTGAGCTGCATTGTTGCCTTGAGACGCTGCTTTTTCATACCAGAGGCGGGCATTGTTTAAATCGATATCCCCGCCTTTACCTAATTCAAAGAATTCAGCAACTTTGAAAGCTGAAGGTGAATAATTAGCCGTCGCTGATTTTAAATATAGAGATTTGGCCTGCTGATAATTGAGAGGGGCGCCACGGCCGTACTCATACATAAAAGCGAGGTGATACTGAGCTAAAGCATTACCCTGTGTGGCGGCCGTTTCGTACCACTGTATTGCCAGCTGATAGTCCTGCGTTGTTCCTTTGCCGCTTTGATATACCTTGCCGAGGTTTATTTGTGCGGTTATATGGCCCTGTTCAGCGGCTTTATGGAACCACATCAGGCTTTCTTTATCACTTTGTTGAACACCGCTGCCGGTTTGAAAATGCACCCCTAGTTTGAACTGTGAAACCGCATCCCCCTGATTGGCCGCCTTTAAAAACCAGCTTACCGCTTTGTGCTGATTTTCTGGAATCTCTGTGCCTTTTTCATACATAGTGGCAAGTACGTACTGCGATGCAACATCTCCCTGCTCAGCCGCTTTTGTATACCAGTACACCGCCTGCTGAGCGTTTTTCGGGACGCCTTTTCCGCTTTCATACATCCAGCCCAGCGTATACTGGGCTGCTGCATCACCTTTTTCGGCTAATGGTGTCCACAGTTCGATTGCCCGTTTATAATCCCCTGCTTGTGATGCCTCATAACCCTGGGTGAATTTCGCGCTCGCAAAAGCCCCTCCGCTATAACAAAAAGTAAGTAGAAGTAAAATTGAGGTCAAGCGAGTAAGTATTAACATCCAGTCAATATTAAATCCGTTTATATTTAATCGTAAATGAAGTATAAGACATTTAAAACTGAATAAAATAAAACATTTTCTGGTCAGTAAACAGGCTGATTCATTTGTGAGTTAACTCACTGTGCCGCTGAATTGTTTCTATACCGAGAGTGTGGTTTAACTTTTTGAAAAATATGGTTTTAAGCGGTATTGAATTGGAATATTAAAAATTGTCGGCACCCTGCTGTACGCGTTTATTAATAGCTGATGAGTATACAGCTAGTAAGCTGCTTCCACTGCCTGAATTTTAAATTCTCAGGCAGTGTTTTTTTATTCAGGTGGGTTGACGGAAATAAATGTTTTCCATTTTATTAGGCGCACAGCCAGCCCTTAGTTATATGCGCGTGCAAAGCAGCCCTGGCTGAGCACTTGATAGGCTCTGCTGTAAGCCGGGATGAACACGGATTCGCCTTTATTTATGGTCAGTCTTTCCTGGTTTTCATGGCGTAAAGTGAGCGGGGCATCAACAGCAAAAATGATTTCTGCACTTTGTGTCTGCAGAGTCAGCCCTTGCCGGTAGACACTGAAATTGAAGTCTGATACAGGAATCTGGTAGTGCTCGGCACCTGTACTTATTTCAGGCACAGATAAAATACTGTTATAGGCTTTGCTCTCAAATAGAGTATTAGCGGCCAGTTCTTTAATATCAATATGTTTACCCGTCAGGCCTGCCCGTAATACATTGTCTGAGTTTGCCATTATTTCCAGCCCTGTGCCGTTAATGTAGGCATGCGGTGTGCAGGCATCAAGAAACATTGCCTGACCCGGCTGCAGGGTAATAACATTGAGCAGCAGTGGTGAAAACAGGCCGAGATCTCCGGGATACTGTTCAGCTAGGCAGAGAATAAGTGCATATATCTCATCCTGCGTATTACTTCCGGCTGCACGGAGCAGTGAATTGACGGCACTTTCTTTGGCTTTGCCCTGTAATGATAACATTGCGCTAAAAAACTCCTGCAGCCCGAGGCTGTTTTTCTGCCGGGTAAAACGGTTGAGCAGGGGGCTTAGTTCATCAATGTCCAGCTGCTCAAAGGCCGCTATGATCTCTTCAATATCACGAAAACCATTCATAGCCTGATAAGGGGTTAATGCAAAAACCAGCTCGGGTTTATGATTAGCATCTTTATAATTACGGGCTGCGTCCTGTAAAGGTATGTTTTGCAGCTCTTCCTTGTTAAACCCTTGTTCAGCTTGTTTTTTATTTGGATGTACCTGGATTGACAGTGCTTTTTCTGCCGCTAATACTTTAAATAAATAAGGCAGTTCGCCAAATTCTGCCTGGGTTTTATCCCCTAAAACGGCGCGGGCATCACTGTTAATAAAATCAGAAAGCGGCATTGTGGTGCCGTTAATATTAACCTTTGAACATCCGTTGGCATGGGCTCCCATCCAGATTTCAGCCTGAGGCTGATTTTCTGAATTATTCAGCGCAAACAGTTCCTGCAGGGATGTTGTACTGCCCCATGCATAATTTTGAATGACATTGTGCATTTTCAAAAACACAGGGTGATCTGTTGTCTCCATTAATTAGTCCTTTTAAATAAAAATATATAAAATACTCAGCATCTTTGTCTTTAATGCACTTTGCGCTGCTTAAAAGTCTAATTTCACTGCTGTTAAAATTGTTTTAACAGCAGCTGCTTCAGCGCTGGTAAAATGTTGGTTTGTCTACTAGCTGTAGATTTTCAGGTGCTTCACCTTCAATATTACGTATCAGCATTTGTGCAAGATTACGACCTGAGTTATGAAAGTTCTGCCTAAAGCCGGATATTGGCGGTGTAAAGTAGGCCGGTAAAGAGCAGGTTTCCATTACCACTATGTGAACATCTTTTCCCGCAACTTTACCGGCGCTTTTTATCCCGGCAAGGATCACCATGGCTGAAATTTCCGAGCTGCAGATAATACCGTCAGGTGCATCCTCCTGACTCAGCAGCTGCCTGGTATATTCCTGGTAGTCTTCCATTTCATAACCAGCGGCAGTATCTTTGTGTTGATCAAACTGAAACCCGCATTCCAGAGACGCCCGGCGTACTCCGTAAATTTTATGCCAGCTATAGGTATAATCGAGTGAGGATATAAACAGCTTGATATGCCTGCATCCCTGGTTAAACAAGTGGGTTGCCGCTCTATAAGCAAAATCGTAGTTGTCAATATCATAATAAGGATGTTCAATACTCATCTCGGTTTGACCAAATGTAATAAATGGAAAGCCTTTTTCATTGAGGTATTTGACCCTTTCATCTGCAGGTTTAGTCAGGTTGAAAATAACGCCGTCAGCAATATGGTTATCAACAACATATTTGACCGAAAGCAGGGGATCTTCGCCTGGTTTCATCGGCAGAACAGTCAAATGATACGGGGTGTTTTCCAGCGCATTGGTTAACCCTTCAATCAGCGGCAGAGTACTAATATCCCCGATCATGTCACCGGGTTTCTGTACTGGAAAAATGGCGCAGATATTAAAGTTACGTCCGGTTTTCAGCCCGACACCGGAAAGATTAGGGCGGTAGCCTAGTTCTTCTGCTGCCGCTTTAACGATATCTTTAGTCGGCTGTTTCACTTCCGGAGCATCTTTGAGTGCACGGGATACCGTGGTTACTGATAACCCGGTATGCTTTGCTAATGTTTTTAATGTTGCATGAGCCATAGTGGACTCCATCAATTTATGGTGCCGCTGATTTTAGCCTGATTAGAGGTGTTTTAATATCTAACCACTCAAATTAATCAGCACATTAGTACACTTTCACAGGAAGCTGTGAACTGCAGGTAAAAAAGCTCCGCCGCTAAATTTAATTACTGCTCACGGCCGTCAGCCGGGTCTAAGGTATTCATTTTATAATATCAGGGGGGACTGCTCCCCCCGCAGTTTATGCATTTACTGTTTCTATATGCTGGTACAGTGCAATCATTTCTGTTACCAGTTCTTTTGCCAGCATTGAAGTCATCAGGTGATCCTGTGCATGAACCATTACCAGGGTCATTTTCGTTTTACCTTCACCCTGATCATATTCAATCAGCTTCGTCTGCACAGCATGTGCTGCCTTGGCGGCTTCCTGAGACTCATCTAATAATGTCTGTGCTTCATCAAACTGGCCTTGTTTGGCTTTTTTTAATGCTTCATAACTGAGGCTGCGTGCTTGTCCTGCATTGATAATAATGCCCATAACCTGTTCTTCTAAATCCATTACTTTTCTCCTTAGTTAAAGCCGTTATCTTTAGATACATCAGCAAACCAGTCACCGCTTTTTTTAATGGTCCGTGTTTGCGATGCAAGATCCAGCTGAATAAATCCATAGCGGTTTTTATAGGAATTTGACCAGGACCAGCAGTCAATAAAGGTCCATAAATGATAACCGAGGCAGTTTGAGCCTTCGCTAATCGCTTTATGAGTCCATTTCAGATGATCTTTTACAAATTCAATTCGATAATCATCCTGAATCTGACCGTCCACAATGAACTTTTCTTCGTTTTCTACACCCATACCGTTCTCTGAAATGAAGCATGGAATATTTCCGTAGTTTTCACGAAGATCGGTCAAAATATCATAAAGGCCTTTTTCGTAAATCTCCCAGCCGCGGTGGGGATTCATTTTACAGCCGGGCATATCATAATTATCAAAGAACCACTCCGGCATAAACGGACCGTCGCTATTAACTGCATTGGCACGGGCACAAACGCGGCGTGGACGATAATAATTTACTCCAAGCAGATCCACTTTACCTGCTGCTATGATTTCCAAATCACCTTTTTCACAGCCTGGCAGCTGCTTATATTCTTTTAATAAGTCCACTAACTCCTGCGGAAATTCCCCCAGAGTTACAGGATCAAGGAAACTGCGGTTAAAGATAAGGTCGGCAATATCGGCAGCTTTTAAATCCGCCGGATTTTGCGAACGCGGATAAGAAGGGGTCAGATTTAAAATAATGCCTATTTCACCTTTAAGCTGCAGTGTACGATATTTCTGTACCGCTTTACTGTGGGCTAAAATAGAGTTGAAGGCGACGGCCGCTGCACGTTGAAAGTCGACGACATTAGGATAATGGAAGTCGTACAGGTAACCGCCTTCTACCGGCACTATGGGTTCATTAAAAGTAAACCAGTATTTGACGCGGTCGCCGAATAACTTAAAACAAACTTCGGCAAAAGCAGCAAAAGCATCAACTACTTCGCGAGACTCCCAGCCGCCTTTTTCCTGCATCGGCATCGGCATGTCAAAGTGAAACAGGTTGATAAACGGCTCAATCCCCTGAGCAAGCAACTCGTCAATAACATTATTATAAAAATCAACCGCCTGCTGATTAACCGTCCCGGTACCTTGGGGAATGAGGCGCGACCAGGAAATTGAAGTACGGAAGCTGTTATGGCCAATCTTTTTCATCAGCGCAATATCATCACGATAGTTACGGTAGAAGGTTGAAGCGTCTGTGGCACCTACCTGATTATGAAAGCGGGTAGGCTGCTCTTTAAACCAGTGATCCCAGATATTTTCGCCTTTGCCGTCTTCAAAAGCGGCACCTTCAGTCTGCGGAGCTGATGTTGCGCTGCCCCACCAGAAGTTTTGTGGAAATTTATACTGCATAGATAACCTCGATTAACCGATAAGCTCAAGAGCAAAATCTAATACCTTGTCTGCTTTCTGCATGCCGTAGTCCATGGTGTTGATCGCTTCAACCTTGATTCCATGAGCATTGGCTTTCTGCTGCAGGTCGGCCTGCATGTATTTGATCTGCGGGCCTAAAAGAACAACCTGGTAATTCGCAAGCTGATTGTCGAATTCAGCTGCACCGAAGGCTTTGATTTCAGCGGGAAGGCCTCGACTTTCAGCCTCTTTCTGCATTTTTTTTACCAGCATACTGGTAGACATACCTGCTGAGCAGCATAACATGATTTTTTTCATAACGATAAACTCCTTGCTTTAATGAATATTGACACTATATTGCTTTGGATTGTTTTGGTAAACGCTTTCCGTTTGTTTGCTGTTGGGAGTGTGAAGTTGATCACCAGTTGAAAGTATAAGTCCTTGACTTTGTTTTTCTTGGTGAGGTGTTCTTCTGTAGTGGTGTCTGTGTTTACTGCTTTATAGCGTACTTAAGAAGAAATACTGTTGCGTCAGATTTTTATTGTCACTTGGTAAGCGCTTACCGGTTGGCGTTCGTGTGTTTTGTAACGTTGCGGTAATTTTTGTTCTATAATCTGAACTCTGCTTAGTATTAAGGCTAAGCTTGTTAATATTTAACAGAAATAACAGGGAAAGTTAATGACAACAATATTTGATAAGCTGGAACGTTATCTGCTGCCGCTGGCTGAGGCGTTTTCGAGAAATACCTATTTGAATGCTGTCAGGGATGCATTTCTAGTTAATATGCCGCTTTTGATTGCTGGTTCACTTTTTATGCTGATTGCAGCATTCCCTATTCCGGGATACGGGCCTTTTATGGCAGACCTTTTGGGAAAGAACTGGTCAGATTATATGTGGGGAATTGCTGATGTTACATTCGGCCTGATGGGACTGATCACAGCTGTATCGGTTGGCTATAATCTGGCTAAAGCATTCAGACTTGATGCATTAATGATTGCAGTCCTGTCGCTGATCTGTTTTTTATTTCTACTGCCTTTCTCTATTGAACTGGAACAGGGCGGCGGTATTAAAGGTTTATCACTGGAATACCTGGGGGCTAAGGGGATTTTTGTGTCTATTTTTGTCGGCCTATTAGTTACCCATATTGTTAAATTTGCCATGGATTATAAGTTGTATATAAAAATGCCGGAAAGTGTTCCCGAGGGTGTTACCCGGTCATTTAATGCGATTATTCCGGTTTTCCTTACCCTGGCTGTTTTTATTGCGATTAAAGTCCTGGTGGGCTGGTTTGCATTTGATAGTCTGCACAGCATTATCTACAGTGCCCTGCAGAGGCCGCTGCAGAATGTTACTGACGGACCGGCCGCACTTGCCCTTATTGTTTTATTCGAACAGCTGTTATGGATGCTGGGTATTCACGGCGGTATGGTAGTTAACTCAGTGATGACTCCGGTGCTGGATTCATTAGCCATCGAGAACTACTCTGCATTTTTAGCTGGCGGAGAAATACCCTATATTGTTTCCAGCTCTTTCCGTTCTGTTTATCTGCTGATGGGGGGAAGCGGTCTGACATTAGGGCTGATTATTGCGGTATTTATTGTCGGCCGGTCCAGACAGCTTAAATCATTAAGTAAAATGGCGCTGCCGGCGAATCTGTTTAATGTTAATGAACCGATTATATTCGGTATGCCTATTATTCTTAATCCTGTGATGCTTATTCCCTGGGTGTTCGGCCCGGTATTTATTGCCTTATTCACTTATTTTGTTATTTATATCGGGCTGGTGCCGAGTCCTAACGGTATGCCGATTCCATGGACAACCCCTATTTTTATTTCTGGTTTTTTAACTGCCGGTGTTAAAGGTGCGCTTATGCAGCTGGTTAATTTAGTGCTGATCACGCTTATCTATCTGCCCTTTGTGCGGATTATTGATCACCAGTATTATCATGATGAACAGAGAGAGACATAAAGCCTGTACTGTAGAAAACGGGAATGTTTACTTCGCCTTCGACGCCTGTATTATCCTTTTAAACAGATAACAGATTGTGTTTATTAATCTGCATTTTAGCTTTAAGAAGCTGAATTCTTTTGCGGTCTGTTGTGAAGATTATCTGCTCAGAGGCCCTGTTGTGCCTCTGGCGGAAAACTGGCTCAGCAGCTCTGCATTAATGCAGTTGTACTTTCTGTTAACCTGGTTTCACTTCGAAAATGATATAGAGCGCCGTAAAGGTTTGCATCATTATTAAACTGGCAGACACTTAAAGTCGGTCTGACAGCAGGGTATTCAATTTTGCTGATGATCTTATCCAGGGCTTTTTCCAGCTCGGGCAGCAAACCTGCGCGGCAGCTGATAGCGCCGCCTAAGACGATAATCTCCGGATCTTCAATACACTGAATATTATATAAACCCACAGCCAGTCGATAATAATAGTCCTGAATTTCTTCGATAACTTCTTTATCACCGTCATCAGCCATTATAAAAACATCCACTCCGTTGAGTGAATCCTTAGGGACTGATTTACGTCTGGCAACATGTTCTATCAGACCTCGAGTTGAAGCCATGTCGCTGAAAGTCAGCAGCCTGCCGTTTATTTCTCTGCTTATCGCAAAGCCGAATTCGCCGCCGTGCAGATTTTTGCCTTTATGAATTTTCCGTTCGCGGACAATAGCACCGCCTATGCCGGTGCCGATAATAACAAAGCAGCAGTCATTTACATTTTTGGCTGCCCCCTGCCATATTTCTGCCAGGGCTGCGCAGTTAGCATCATTTTCAATTTCTACCGGCAGATTATAACGCAGAGAAAGTATCTGTTTAATATTAGGGCCATGAATATAGGAAATAGCGCTGGCTCCTTCAATAATCCCTGTTTTGCTGTTAACCGCACCAGGAGAGCTGATAGCAATGCCTGTCAATTGTGCCGGGTAACGTTTTACAATTTTATCAATTTCCTTGATCAGGCTGTCTAAACCGTCCTTTGGAGTCGGGAAAGCGTCTTTAGATAATGTTGTCCAGTTATCTTCAATAAAAGCGTATTTTACCGATGAGCCTCCGATATCTAATACTAAATACATAATAATTAATCGTCATCTTTATGGTTGAATAAAATATGGCGTATTAAGCCGTTTGCCTGCTTAAATAAATCGAAACGTTACGATTTATGGCTGGCACTTTGCCATATTGTTAAATGCCATGCTGTGACTTGTTTCTAAAATATGTCAAACAACACCCTGTAGGTGACTTCGTGAGATATTTATAAGTTGTTCTGCTTAAAGCAGGTGCTTGTCGGCTGGCTTCTTTTTGAGTTGTCAATTCATTATTGATTATATCTTTTGAATTAAAGTGAGGTGAATCACGGTTTGTCAATGTGGTTGTTGGAAAGCGTTTACCGTTTCTGTCCGTTTGTGTATTGTAACGTTACGGTAATTGCTGGATTTAATGTTACCTCAGCAGAGCATTGTTACTTTGCTTAATAATACTTAACGGATTTAACAGGTGAATTTATGACAACAATATTTGATAAACTTGAACGCTATCTGCTGCCGGTAGCAGAAGCATTTTCAAAGAATACGTATCTGAATGCTATCAGGGATGCATTTTTAGTTAATATGCCGCTCTTGATTGCCGGATCTATTTTTCTGCTGATAGCCGCGTTCCCTATACCGGGATACGGGCCGTTTATGGCAGATCTGCTGGGCGAAAACTGGTCCAGTTATATGTGGGGAATAGCCGATGTCACATTTGGCATGATGGGGCTGATCACCGCTATTTCAGTTGGTTATAATCTGGCCAAAGCATTTAAACTTGATGCACTGATGATTGCCGTACTTACGCTGATCTGTTTTTTATTACTGCTGCCTTTTTCCATTGAACTGGATCAGGGAGGCAGTATTAAAGGATTATCACTGGAATACTTGGGGGCAAAAGGGATTTTTGTATCCATTTTTGTCGGTATCCTGGTAACTCATATCGTTAAATTTGTTATGGACCGTAAGTTATATATTAAAATGCCGGAAAGTGTTCCAGAGGGAGTGGCTCGATCATTCAACGCGATTGTTCCGGTGTTTCTTACTTTAGCTGTTTTTATCGCGATTAAAGTTCTGGTTGACTGGTCTTCATTTGAAAGCCTGCACAGTATTATCTACAGCATACTGCAGAGACCGCTGCAGAATGTTACCGACGGGCCGATAGCGCTTGCCGTTATTGTTTTATTTGAGCAGCTGCTGTGGGTACTGGGTATTCACGGCGGCATGGTGGTTAACTCGGTGATGACGCCGGTGCTGGATTCATTAGCTATCGAGAACTACTCGGCATTTTTAGCCGGCGAACAAGTGCCTTACATTGTTTCCAGTTCATTCCGTTCAGTTTACCTGCTGATGGGCGGCAGCGGCTTAACATTAGGTCTGATTATTGCGGTGTTTATTGTCGGGCGATCCCGTCAGCTTAAGTCTTTAAGTAAAATGGCGCTGCCGGCGAATGTGTTTAATGTTAATGAACCGATTATATTCGGTATGCCCCTTATTCTTAATCCGGTAATGCTTATTCCCTGGGTGCTTGGTCCGGTATTAATTGCATTATTCACCTATTTTGTTACTTATATCGGCCTGGTGCCGAGTCCAAACGGCATGCCTATTCCATGGACAACACCTATTTTTATCTCTGGTTTTTTAACTGCGGGCGTGAAAGGTGCTGTTATGCAGCTGATTAATTTAGTTCTTATTACACTTATCTACCTGCCGTTTGTGCGTATTCTTGACCGTCAGTACTATCATGAAGAACTGCAGGAAGAGAAAGAATCAGAAGCACAAATAGCAGTACCTGATTTAGGAACAGCTTAATGATAATAAGAGCAGCCGCTGCTCTTATTTATTCACTTATTATTTAAATTTTCAAACAACAGTTGAGGTTTTATGTCTATTTTAACTTTCCCGACGAATTTCTGGTGGGGCAGTGCTTCATCCGGGCCACAGGCTGAAGGCGCTGCGGATAAACTCCATAAAAATATCTGGGATCACTGGTTCGAAGAGCAGCCGGAGTGTTTTTTTGACGGCGTTGGTCCTGAATTAACCAGCGGTTTTTACCAGACATATAAAGATGATATCGCTTTATTAAAACAAACCGGTCACAACAGCTTTCGTACCTCTATCCAGTGGTCGCGTCTGATCCGCAACTTTGAAACGGGAGAAATTTGTCCGAAAGCAGTGACATTTTATAATAATGTGATTGATGAACTGCTGGCTCAGGGCATTGAGCCCTTTATTAACCTGGCCCATTTTGATATGCCTGTTGAACTGCAGGAGCGCGGCGGCTGGGAAAATAAAGAAATTTGTGAATTATATGCTCTGTATGCCGGTAAAGCCTTTGCATTATTCGGCGACAGGGTTAAATACTGGTTCACTTTTAATGAACCGCTTGCGGTAGTTGAATGTGGTTATATTCGCGGCTGGCATTATCCCTGTGTGCAGGATTATACCCGGGCAGTTCAGGTTCAGCATAATATGATTTACGCGCAGGCTAGGGCAATTGAAGAGTACCGGAAATCCGGGAAACAGGGAAAAATTGGTTCAATTATGATCCTGTGCCCGACTTATGCGCGTGATGAGAATAACCCGGAAGATGTGAAGGCAAAGGAACTGGCAGAGCTGTTGTTCAACCGTCCTTTTCTGGACTGTGCAATTGACGGACGCTACCCGCAGGAACTGTTGAATTTCTATCAGCAGCATGGTTTGACACCGGATATGAGTGCCGATGAACTTAAGGTTATTGCCGAAAACAAGATTGATATTCTTGGAGTGAATTATTATTCACCGCGTCGTGTTAAAGCCAAAGAAACTCCCTTTGATGCTGGTGCTCCGCTGATGCCGGAATCATTTTTCGATGAATATGACTGGCCGGAGAAGAAAATTAATCCGCATCGCGGCTGGGAAATTTATGAGCAGGGTGTCTACGACCTGCTGACTGAAGTAAAAAACCGTTACCATAATATTGAATGCTTTATTTCAGAAAACGGGATGGGTGTTGAAGGTGAAGCAAAGTTCCGTAATGCAGAGGGTATTATTGAAGACGGCTACCGGATTGAGTTTATCAAAGATCACTTGCGCTGGGTGCATAAAGCGATTGAAGAGGGAGTGAACTGTCGTGGTTACCACCTGTGGACGGCGATGGATAACTGGTCATGGACGAATGCTTATAAGAACCGTTATGGTTTTGTTGAAGTTGATATTAAAAACGGCTTGAAAAAACGGATTAAAAAGTCAGGCCGCTGGTTTAAGACTGTGCAGGAAAATAATGGTTTCTAATCTGTTTTAAAACCTTAACAGATTAAGTCATGATCTCGGCATGAGGTCATGACTACCTACTGTTCTCAGACATTACCAGGGAAGTGAGGTGAGTTTTGATTGAATGTAAAATTCATGGACTGCAAGAATCAATAGCTGCAGAAAAGTGTCTGTGCTGTTTGACTGAAGAGGATATTAGTACTTATAAAAACCGTTTTGGTTTTGTCGAAGTTGATATTGAAAACAGTTTGAACAGTCAAATTAAAAAGTCAGGGCGGTGGTTTAAGACTATGCTGGAAAATAATGGTCTCTGTATCGCGCTTATGAACAACAACCGTCTCAGGCTGTTATTAGGAAAGTGAGGTAAGTTTTGATTGAATGTAAAATCCATGGATTACAAGAGTCAACAGCAACTAATAAATGTCTGCGTTGTCTGACTGAAAACAGATGTGCCGCACTTAACCGTGCCCGGGCTGATAAATCAAAAAAACGCAAAGAACTTTTGTCCGCAGAACAGGTGAAAGAGCGTCATTCGCTTCGCTCTATGATCGTATTTAATCAAAGAAAAAAGCATTCTAAAACATTGTATTTAATAGAGTAAAAGTGCAAAGAGCGGTTATTGAAAAAGTGCTTAGCTGTTGGTGCAGTTAAATCTCCAGGTGTTAACTTTGCCGTCTTTTATTGCTTTGAACTTCCCCTGCAGTATTGTCTGCCATGATTAAAGCGCAGATCCTCAGAGTATTATTTTATCATTACTGTATGCCGGATAAAAACCGTTTCCGGCTGCACAGCTGAATATTGTGCTCTTTTAAACTGAATAATTCTCAAGGGATTACTGCATAGTAATAACAGAATCTCCAGTTACTAAGCGGCCTGTAATTGTATGCACATCAGCTGGAGGATCATAAACATTAATCTCACTCAGTATTGACTCTAAACGTGTTAAAGCAATATTCACAATAAGCTCGTAAGGGTAAGTAATAGTGGTTAGTTTAGGTGTCAGGTAGTGCGCCAGCTGCGAGCCTTCCAGGCTGATAACTGATAAGTCCTTAGGGACATGAAGATCAAATTCGCGCAGTTGATTCATTATTTCAGCAGCCTGTAGATCACGTTTAACAATCATTGCGGTACATTTTCTGTTGTTTTTAACCAGTGATATGATTGTCTGATCCGAACTGGGAGTTGTGGTAAAAATAAGCTGGCTGTTAAGCGGTCTGGCAAATTCCTGCAGAGCAACTTTCAAACCTGTAATCATATCCTTACTGCCCTGATCATCCCGGGAGTCAATAAGCAGGCCGATATTCCGGTGGCCTTTATTGATCAGATATCTGGTTGCCGTTTCGGCTGCCTGGCTATAATCGTAATTGAGGGAGCTGTTATCGTCAGAGTTTTTATTATCGACTTTCAGTAGTTTAGGTGACTGCAGATCGGTGTGATATCCGCCGAGTAAAATAACTGCTTCGCTGCTGCTTTCAGTTAGTTTCTGCAGGCGTTTGCCTTGTTCTTCTTCATTGTGGAAAAAATGCACTATCATATGCTTGCCTAATTCGGACAGTTTTTTCTCCAGATAAGGCAGCATTTTTGCAAATCTAACCTGATCCTCTGCGGAAAGCAGGATGGAAATATTGTCAGATTTTTGTCTTGCCAGATTTCGTGCAATGGTATTCGGCTGGTAATTTAATTCACGAACGGCATCAAGCACCGCTTTACGGCTTTGTTCCCGAACTCCGCGGCTGCCCGTGAGCACACGAGAAACAGTTGCAATAGAGACATTGGCGAGTTGTGATACATCATTAATTGTTGCCATATTTAAAATTTATACTATTCAGTCCGTTAATTCGAGAATTCTACCATGTTTCATATTGTTGAATAAGTTATTTAGCGGAAAACATCACTGTGATTATCTGCATAAGATTTTTTGATTTTTGTGGTGCTCTGATTTTATCGGCGGCAGTGTTTATTAAAAGCACCGCCGCGTCAGATAAAAACTGAATTCGTATGCTGTAGTTTTGTTATATCGAATAATTATCATTCTTATATGTATCGTAACGTTATGATCTGGATCTAAAAATAGATGCTAACTTAGATCAAGCTCGCAAAAGCAAAGCAACAGGCTTATATATTTTGCTGGTATCGACTAGATTTGGTTTGTACCCAGTTAGTAACCATATCGGTATTTTAAAAATCGTAACGTTACAATTTCAAGGGGGAGGGTGATGATAAAACAGCTTATTAAAGGGATATGTTTATCGGCATCATCACAGCAATAACAAGACAGGGTTAGGTCTAAACGGAATAATCTGCTCTGTATTAATTACTGAAGGGAAGTCAAATGGTTAAAAGTACATTTAAATTAACTGCCGCTGCAGCCGCTATTGCTGCATTGTCGGCGTGTAACGTCGTAGAGCCTGATGCAGCTGCAGATAGTGCGGCTATTGGGGGCGGTAGTAGTAACAGCGGCAGTGTTCCTGCTAACTTTACTGCTGTGGATATTACAAATTTCGACGCCATGCTTACATATTCAAATAATATTGCAGTAGATGATCAAAATACTGAATATTACTCCGATGACAGTACTCGCTTAAAGCGCGGGGATAATACGGCACAGGAGATTGAATATCTTGTTAATGGTGATATCAAAAACATTAAATTAGTCACTTATTACGATAAGAAGGTTGCTGATAGCAGTAGTTTTGAGATTTTCCTTTCAAAAACAGGTGAGAATTATAAAGCCTTTGCTGTTGTGCAGGCTGCAACCGGTGTAAGTTCTGACTGGGTAAATCAAATGGAAACGAATCTGGAGAATATCCCGGCAGGTTATGATTTCATTAAAATTGTTTTTCCGGTGCTTGAGGGTAATGATGAATTACCATGGAACCCGCAGTTAGGTGATGTTTTTTTTGATGTTACTGAAAATACAGCTCATGCTGCCGATAATGTCAGAGGTCTTGGTGGAAATATTGGACCCGTTGCCGGCGGCCAGGCTCCGTTAGCTGTACCGCCTGAAGTTGCCGACGCGACATATAATCAGTTTGATTATTACGTAACCCGTGGTCTGGGCGCAGAGGGTAATAAACTGTTTGACGGCAGCAGTGAATTCCGCTTTGTTTCCTTTAACACGCCTGAATTGTTTATGCAGGAAAGTCCTTTCTGGCGTCCGATTGATCCCTTTGAAACAGAAGATACGCTAAAAAGTATCGCTGCTATGGGCGGTAAAGTCACCCGCAGTTATGTGCTGTCGGTGAAAAATTCGAATAACCCTGATGGTCCGTTTCATATTACCTTCGGCAGTAATAATGAGCTGCAGTTCAATGAAGACCTGTTTGCTGATCTGGATCTGGCACTTGACCTTGCGAATAAACATGGTGTCCGCATTATTCTACCTTTGATAGATAATTGGTCCTGGTGGGGCGGTATGAGTGAATATGCGGCTAACCGCGGTAAAACGAAAGCAGAGTTCTTTACCGATCCGCAGTTAAAAGCTGATTATAAAACCATTGTTGATTATGTATTAAACCGTACAAATACTATTTCAGGTATTAAATATAAGGATGATCCGGCGATTTTCGCCTGGGAAACCGGTAATGAGCTTCCCTCTGTTCCAAGTGCCTGGACAACGGAAATGGCCGCTTATATTAAGTCAATAGATGCAAATCACCTGGTTATGGATGGTTCATTTGACGGAATATCTGAGGTTGCAATTGCGGATACAAATGTTGATATTATTTCCAACCATTATTACGGTACTGGATCGCAGGCCAGTGGTGATTATACTGCCCGCTTCTTAGCTGACTGGAATATGACCAAAAACAGCAAACCTTTTATTGTTGGTGAAACGGGTCTCAGCGGCATTGATACTATTAATGCTGTTATACAGAGCGTTATTGATCAAGGAGCAACGGGTATTATGCTCTGGAGCCTGCGTCCACAGGATGCACAGGGCGGATATTTAAACAAAAAAGAAGATAACGTTGTTTACCATGCTTATCACTGGCCGGGTTTTGCTGAAAATGACAGTTATGAAGAGCTGGCTTTAATTAACTCCGTCTGGGCTAAAGCTTATGAAATAAATGCTGAAACTAAACCGGAACTGCCGGCACCTAACGGTACGCCGGTAATGCTGCCTGTCACTTCTGCTGCAGATATCCGCTGGCAGGGGGTTACAAATGCCCAGTATTATGATGTTGAGCGCTGCGATCAGGCTAACGACTGCAGTGCTGAAGTAAACTGGATTGTAGTTGGTAATGATATTGTTACCGGCGGCACTGATGCTTCTAATTATATGCAGGTATCTGTGACAGATAACTCTACTGGTGTTGAGGTGGTTCATGAAAATGTATCTATTCAGAAACTGTTCAGCGACCTTACTGTAGGGGTTAATACAACTTATTCTTACCGGGTAAAAGCCTTTAATAAAACCAGCACTGGTCTGGAGCAGGAGAGTGTTTATTCTAACCTGGTTTCATTTACCAATGTTGCGGCTCCGGATCTGTATTTAGAAGATCATTATACGGATTTAAGTAAAGTGTATTACATGGATGAATGGGCGACTGCAAACCTTGTTGCTGAGACAGGTAATTCATTTAATTTTGCCGGTGATGATAATCGTGTAAAACGCAAAGAGGATCAAGCTAATGCGTTAACCTATCAGCTGGCGAATGATATTCAGTCAATCGTTCTCGATACCTATTTTGATAACGGCAATGCTGGAACTGCAAACTTTACTGTACAACTTTCAGTGGACGGCAGCAGTTATGATAATCAAGTGCTAAACAGCACGATAACTGACGGCGGCGGTGAATATTACTTTAAAAAAGTGGCGTATACGGCAGCTGTAGACGAGTCTCAAGGTTATCGTTATATGAAGATTATTTTCCCTGCAACCGGAGACGGCAAGCCCTGGGCACCGCAGCTGGGTTATTTAAAGGTTGATATTAAAGACTAAGCTGCCTTTTAACTGCTAACTAAAAAACAGCCGGTTCTCCGGCTGCTTTTTTGTTTATCTAAGATCCGTTTTTGTGCCTCAGCATGAGGTAATCTGCAGCACAAGACAGATAACAAACAAAAGCTTCGAATATTACTTAATTGTAACGTTGTTATTCAGGCCGCTGAGGAATTTAAAAGCCTGCCGCGCTGCCGGTTAAGTGTATAACTGAGCTCAATTATAAATCTACTTATAACCGAGGTATAAAATGCATCCTATTTTTACTGTTAGTAACATAAATAAATCATTAGGCTTAAAAAAATTAGCCAGGGCAGCATCAGTTATGATGTTTGTCGGTATGACAACTGCGTGCGCAACATCTTCTGGTCCTGCGGGACCTGCCGCTTTTAATGAAGGGATTTTTGTCGATACCATGGCAAACCTGGATCTGGCGATGGAGAATTCAGGTAATCTGCAGTTTGAACAAGGCGATGATTATGATCGTTTCGGCGGTGATACTGATCGCGTATTAAGAAAATACAACGATGCAGAAACAATCACCTACCTTTTTGACAATGATATCAAAACTGTGATAGTGGACAGTTTCTTCTGGCGTAATGAAATGGAGCTGGGAGTTGAAGATTTTTCTATCGAAGTTTCAAGTGATGGAGAAAACTATATGCCGCTGGATCTGGCTATTGATGAAGATGAAAATATTTACGATCACTGGCAGCAGGTCACTTATACCGGTACTACCGAAGAAGCCGGTAACAAATATCTGCGTATTACTTTCCCTATTTCTCTCAATGATACCAACGGCTGGGCACCACAGCTGGGTAATCTCACTGTAAGCAGCCTTTAATCTCTTTAGCTGATGTTGTTAGTACATTTTCAGCAGCTGCCGGAGCACACTTATATGCTCCGGCAGTTTTTTTATAACCTGTAGAAAGCGCACTTTTTAATTCCGTTACAGCCTGACCGGCTGTAACGGAATTAACAGGCACTTAGGTTATAGTTTCTCTCTTCAGTGCATTTCTGTAATCATCTTCTTCCCGGGCTGCACGGTACTGTGAATATCTTTTCTAAAAGCAGCTTCCCCGTGAATGCAGTAGATATTCAGGTATTTCTGCTGTTTCAACCAGCAGCTTACAGGCTGCTGAACTGTCCCTGCGCTTACGGCCTTCACCGCCTGCCTGTTTATTGAATTCGTTGTGCACTTTGAATCGTTTTTATATAGAGAAATGAGCCGGAAAAATATAGGCTGAGGAAAGAGCTGGATCTGTGTTGTTATGAACAGCAGGCTGAGTAATAGATTTATATATTAGAGTATTTTAGTCGTTAAAAGGCTGCTAACTGCCGGGCTGTTGAAGAGCGGGATATTGCGCCGTAAAGCGGCTTTGAGCTGCTTTACGGCAGACTCGAAAGCCGTTTATCGAGCAGATGTAAGTTTTAGTTCAGGTGCCAGTTCATTTTTTCACTGATAAAGGCCGTCAGCTTATCGGCCATAGCCTGATGGTGCTTTACCCTTGGGTGCTTATTAAAGCCGTTATAGTCAAAAAAGAAACTGTCGACTTTGTTATCATTGAAATCCTTACGATATTGAGCCACTGCTTTGCGGATATATTCTGGCCATGGACTGCCTGGTTTGACTGCATCCATACCGCCTAACGCGGCAATGATATGTGCATCAGGATATTTGCTTCGCAGTGTATAAATAAAATTATAATAAGCCTTGATACGCTGCATTTTTGTCGGAGGAGGGCTGAACTCACTGTCAACCAGCCAGCTGTCATTCTGCATCAGGTTGATAACGACAACATCGGGAGTCCATTGACTGAAATCCCATTTTTTCCCGTTAACCCCGCTGCCGTCTAACTGATCGTAATAATCTGTCATTGTCCAGTTAAACCAGCTGACCATTAAACCTATGCCGCTGGAAGAGATACTGACATGTTCAGCATTCAGGGCTCTTGCTGTTATTGCCGCGTAACTTAAGTAATTATTTTTTTCCGCCATGTTTTTATCGCCGGCGCTCATTGCAGCTTCGTTGCCTAAACCGCTGGTTACTGAATCTCCATAAAATTCAATACGGCGCAAAGGGCGGGGGGGGGGCGTGTTAAGGCGGGCATCTTTATCAAGGATTAATCCGTGAAAATAAGTACCGCCTTCATGTCCTTCTGTGCGTTTGCTGATGGTAAGCGAGTGACTGCCCGGGCTAAGGTTTTCTGCCAGCAGGTATTCATTACGCCCGCTTTTACAGTCAATCACAATCGGGTTTTGCCAGTCATTGTCCAGAAAAACATTAAAGTAGTTATTACCCAGTGTATCGTCCAGAATAACGGCTAGTGAAGTCCCGGTAAAGTTCGCCTGGATCATAGTACCAGGCCAGGTAATATAGGGGGCTTCCTTAGTGCTGAAATCAATTCTACCGCTATACTGAATGTGTTGATCTGCTGCTGAAATATTCGCCTGTCTGATTCCTGAAGAGCAGGATACATTCAGTACTGCCAGAAACAGGATTAAAAATAGTTTTGTTGTGTGGTGCATAATAAATCCTTTTATTAACGGTTATACCCAGTCTACCTCGAGCAGTTCTGCCTCTTGAGGTAGACTGGTTATGCAGGAATTAGCGGGTTATTCGGTTATATCCGGGGCGCTTTGCTGAATCTGCTGCAGTGCTTCGATAAACAGCTGGCCTGCTTCTTTATCACCCGCTTGTTCGGCTTCCTTAACCAAACGCATAGCCGTGCTGAAATCTTTTTTGTCAACAGCCGTTTTTATGGCTTTATGGCGCAGATCGCTTTCAGCTGCTGTGCTGCTGACAACGCCTGTGACTTTTTTGTAGCTGCTGAGTGAGCCGGCAGGCTGGGAGCTGCCGCCGGAAAGCATCTCAGTGATAATGCTCTTAGATTTCAGGGTTAAGCGTACTACGCCAGTCGGCACTAAGGCCGCATAAGTTTTCTGGCGCTTAAGTGCAATAATGCCGCGATTTTTGGCATAAAGTTCTTCAGGGTGGGCCAGTTGAATTTTTTCATTATAAGCTTGCGGGTCAGAAGTGATTATCAGGTAACGAGCCTGAGCTGTATCCGCCGATGTTAGTGATATGGAGTTTTTAAAACGATCCGGATCGGTGAATCTAGCCGGAGAATAGCTGAAGGTTTCGCTGTTAATCTGGCTTAGTTTATTCCACTGCGCATCGTAAAATAGAACCAAAGGGGCAAAAACGGTCTTGTTAATAACAATCGCCTCAACATCTAACTGCGATATATCAGCGTTTTGAGGGAGCTGATAAGCGCTGATAAAACGCTTATTTTCTGCAAATTTTAATTTTGGGCTGCCGTTGTCAAAAGTACTGAATGTCTGAGTATCAAGCGGCAGAGGTGTTAAAGGGATGCTCTGCAGAGAATCGCAGCAGCTGCTGTCTGTTGAAGCAGCTGCAAAACTTGCTTCGCTAGTGGCGGGTAAGGAATTCATATCGGCGCTGCTGTAAAAACGAGTACTGCAGCCGGACTGAAATAGGATTAATAAAGCGACGGATAATATTTTTTTCATAGTCTTATTGCCTGTTTAATGATTCAGCCCCCAAACAGCATATGCTGTTTGGGGGCGTAGAAGGGCTGCTGGGGCGTGGTTATTTATACCTGCTTACCACCATGCTTCGAAGTTAAAACCAAAGACATATTCAGAAGTATCTATATGTGAACTAGATGCAGCTGCACCGGGAATACGGTCAAACCATTCTGAACTGGCTGGTTTCCACTCTTCCGCCTGCTCTACGTAACTTGCATAAATACGTATTGCCGGGCGTGACCACACTCCAGGACCCGCCTGGATCTGTTGAGAAATGGTCGCTTTGAATGTTTCATTTTTACCTATGTTCGTCTGGTCTTTAGCCATATCGTAGCCAATCTGAAATGCAGTAGTATGGAAGCTGTTCCAGGCATACTGCGGCTGGATACCGATACTAGCCCACTCTGTACCATTGCCGTTATCAAGATCAATCTTCTGATAAGCAAGTACGTACATCATGTCAATCGAGTTGCTCAAACGCACTTCACCGTTGTCCACAAAACGCAGGCTGCTGCCTTCATGCTCCAGACCAAGGAAATATTTATTTGTAGTGCCTACACCGTCCATCAGGCCGCCGGCTAAACCGTCTACACCATACTGTAAAGTCATACGGTTAGTACCGCGTGACCATATTTGATTGTATGCCGCAGTTAACATATAGCCGTCATTGCTGATGTTATATTCAGCAGGCGATAGATCGCGATTCTGCAGGGTGGCATAGTTAATACCAAGTGTCAGATCTGCACCTCGGCCCAGATTAATATCCGAAATACGGAAATCGAAACTGTGTATAGCACCGGCCTGGTACTGATCCGGCTCTTCTGTCGGCTGACCGAATTTTGCATCCGGTGCAAACCAGGCAAAGTGTGCATTAGCAAATCCAAGGTCAATATTTTCAATCCCGATACCGGTATCGGAAGTATCCCAAACCTTAACATCGATCAGGAATGCTTCATGCTGGCGGTAATAACGGCGTCCGGCCCAGACTTCTGCCTGCGGCTGGCCCGGGATTACATCGGTTGCCCCGACATACATCTGCTGGGTACGGATTGAGCTCCAGTCTCCTCCGCCGTTACCTATCATCCAGGTTACATCAAAAACACTGTTACTGATCTTAGCTACATCACCGGTTAATCCTGCTTCCCACCAGTTTGCTTCATTACCTAAACGAAAATTACCAAAACCTCCTGTAGTGGCAATTACACCGCTTACTTCACCTGAGCCGTTATTACGTTCATCACTGTTGGTATACATTTTTCCCCATTTAGCATAACCAATAAATTCTGGAGATTCTAAAGCCATTGTCGGAGCTGATAACATTGCGCCTGCAATCACGCAACAAGATAATATGTGTTTCTTCATCCTTAAAGCCTCTTTAAGATTAGTTAGATAAAATGGTTGGGTTTAAAATCAAGACAACATCTTTTTTGCTGGCAAGCTTGGCCAGCTGTATGGTTATCTGATTTTCGTTTGCTGTAACCTTGTTTAATTCGGTCGTTTTACCTGTCCAGGTATTGTAAAGTTCAACTTCATAGGTCCCGTTTAGTTCACCGCTCTGTCCGCCGGAAAGAGTAACGGTAACGTTTTTCAAATCAGCTCTTTTGGTATTGTTAACCCAGATATAATGAGTATCTTTATTCTTTAGAGCCCGGTTCATCAGGTTGTACTTAACTTTTACTGATTCACTGTTAGCAAATAGTTCATCACCGGCGGTTAATCTGTCGATAAATTCAGCCGCATACTGCAGATGGAAGTTTTTGCCTGCCGCGTCATAGTCTTCCCACCACCAGGTCATAGGTAAAAACGGTGTTTTGCTGAACATGCTGATCCACATACTTTCATGCAGATGTACTGCGTATTCATCAATTCGATCCTGTACACCTTCCCAGCCAAGTGCTGCTTCGCCTACGGCATAACTTTTGTCGTAACGTTGCGAAAGTTCCTTAATCTTTTTTTCAGTGGCAACAGCGGACATACCGTATAAGTGCGTTTGAATAAGATCTAAACCTTCACTGGCGAATAACCCTTCAATCTCTTTATGGCTGACACTGGTGGTCTGAATGTGATTGTACGGATCCGTTTTATCCAGATACTCAGACATGGTTTTATGCCAGCTGGTAACCGCCTGATCGGAAATATTCTGATCTTCTTTGTAGACGGCATTATCAACTTCATTCCAGAATTCAATGGCGGCTATATTGGTGCTGTAACCCCAGCGTGCAACAATGTAGCGCAGACGATCCTGATAGCGGGAGATAGCATCAGGGTGAGTAAAAAATTCTTCAGGTGTGGCTGCCGGACCGCCGTTTTTTACGTTGTACGGGTTAGATTTCCAAAAATCATTACCCCAGTTATCAAAATCTTTGGCCCATAAAGAACCATGGTAATCCATTACTAAAATCAGGTTTACATCATTCTTTTCCGCATTATCAATAAGGTAGTCAAAACGCTCAATCGCTTCAGGATGCAGACCCTTGCCGTTATAGTCTGAGTAGCGGCCGTAGACAGGTTTGTTCCATTCCAGAGGAATGTTCCACGGTGCGTTAACCCAGGTGCGGACCAGGTTTATTTTGTTCTTTTTCATCTGACGCATCCAGTACTCATAGGTATATTCCGGATTGTCACCAATGCTTAAACGCGCTTCCCAGCCGATATTCATGCCGACGCCGCGAAAACGTTCGCCGTTGTCAAATACCCAGCTCCCCTGGTTTTCATCCTTGCTTAGAAAACCTTTATCTTGTGAGTTTAAAGAGACAAATTCGAATGATTTAGTCAATAAGTTCTGCTCTTCGTGGCTGGCGGCAACCTGGTATCGATACTGGCCTTTTTCCTGCGGTGCAAAATTGAAACCCCAGAATGTTTTCCCGTTTTCCGAGCCTTTATAGAACATCGGCATGGTGATCTTTTTTCCGCTCGGTGTTGTGATCAGAGCGTCAACTTTAATTTCTTTTGAATCAAACGGGTTATCGAATTTGTGACCACTGGTAGTAAAGCTATGGCTGTATTTATTGTACAGGGCAACATTTCCCTGTTCCTGTTGTTGGGCTGCAACCACTATTTCACTCGCGAGTGCTGGGCTTGATACCCCGGCGGCGAGTAGAAACGGAACTATTTTTTTAATCATGATGTACTCCAAAAAAATCCACTTTAAATTTGAAAATTATTTAACTCAAAGGTCCGCATAAAGAGATAAATACGCGCAGTCATAGCGATGACTGGTAATCCTGAACGTTTAAAAGTGCCGGCTTTTGAGCTAAATACTCAAACACTGGTGAAATCGAAACGTTACGATTTTCATTTAAGTTAAGGCGAATTTATCAGCAACTATAGTTTCTTGCAATCAAGATTGGGCTTGCTTAACTTGCCTTTGTGATGTGCTTCTAAAATTATTTTTAAAATGAACTTTGTTGTAACGTTACGGCTTGTGTTGTTTTATTGTGTTTTTTAGCCGGCTGAATATAAAGTACTTCAGGGAGATGGCTAGAAAATAGTGCTGATTATTAGTGAAGATTCATGATTCACACTGCTTTAAGTGCGCTTGTTTTGTTTATGCTCATAGGTTTTCTAAGTGCACCTTTACTATGCCTGCGTGAATTCCTTGTAAGTTATTTGTCATTTTTTTTGATAAAAACACTGCCTTAATGACTACTATTAGGTATAGTCTCAGCATCGGGGCTAATTGTTTGAAGGGCCGGGTGTTTAACGTGAGGAGAAATATTTAATATGACAATTTTCTTAACGTTACAAAATTATTGTTAATAATTTGAATATTGAGAACTACTATGGCTAAAACCACGCTTAAAACTATCGCTGAATATACAGGCTTATCTGTTACCACGGTATCACGCGCTCTTAAAGACGGACAGGATGTAAAGCAGCCGACAAAAGATAAAGTAAAAGCCGCTGCGGATAAATTAGGTTACAGCCCGAACCTTTCCGGTTTAGGGCTACGAACGGGTATTAATTATAATATTTGCGCTATTTTGCCCGTTACCAAGCCGGGAGATTTTATGGGGGATATCGGCACTCTTGCCTTAATAGAAGGTTTGACCGCGGGTATTGAAGGGACACCGTTTAATTTAACCGTGCTGCCTCTGGAGCCGGGAGTTGACCCTCTACATTCGGTGAAATATGCTGTTGAAAATAATCTGGCCGGTGGAATTATCTGTAATCTTATGCAGGCGAAAGATGAGCGTGTTAGTTATCTGACTGAACAGAATGTGCCTTTTGTTACTTTCGGGCAGACGGAGATGAGTATTGAGCATGCTTATGTTGATACCGACAATTATGACCTTGGCTATCGTGCTGCAAGTTACCTGTATCAGCGGGATAGATCTAATATTAAATTACTGAGCTCTGCACAGGAATACACCTTTTCCTGGCATAAATTTTATGGTGTTAAACGTGCATCGATGGAGTTCGGCGGCTGTTTTACAAAAGAGCTGGATATTATTTTTGACACTGATGTGACTGATTATCGCGAGTTTGCGTTTAAGCTTATGCAAAGCAGCAGTATACCTGACGGCATTATCTGCAGTTCTGAAATTAGTGCCTGTGGTATAGCTGCTGGTGTTCAGGATGCTGGTTGTGAAGTAGGTAAAGATATTGATATTGTTGCCGTAGAAACCTGTGATTTACCAAGTTTTTTTGCACATCCTATTTCCGGATTTCGAATAGATCTGCACAGCATAGGTAGAAAATTAAGTAAGTTTCTGGTTAAACGTATGCAGGGTGAAGAGGTTTCTTCTCTGCAGAGTATTGAAAAAACAGCCTTCTACCGGCGTTAAACTGTCTATAACTCAAGTCGGTTTAGATAGCTGCTGGTCTATGGGAGGGCGATATAGACCGGCCGATCGTTATCCTGGGGTTGTGCAGGTAATTCAGCGGTAGGTGGCTAGTTTGATATCGTCTTTAGCGGTGCAGCAGCAGGTTAACACATCCCCATCACGCAGGTACGCCATGGGATAACTGATATATTCAGGCTGCCCGCTAATTAATAGGCAGCCGGATGGTATTGACCGCTGATAATTCAGCGGTAAGTGGCGAGTTTGATATCGTCTTTAGCGGTGCAGCAGCAGGTTAACACATCCCCATCACGCAGGTACGCCATAGGGTAGCTGATATATTCAGGCTGCCCGCTTATTAATAAGCAGCGGCATGCGCCGCAGTGACCGTCGCGGCAGTGAAATTCCACTTTAACTGCCTGAGATTCTAAGTTCTCAAGCAGTGTTTTTTCTGTATTTAATGGATATTCAATACCGTCGACGGTTAATTTTGCTGACATGCCCGCTTATAACTCAAAAGTGCTCAGATCGTCACTGTCAACTTTACTATTGATTTGTCCTACCAAGTAAGAGCTGATCTCTGCTTCCTGCGGTGCAACCTGTACGTTATCACTTACTAACCAGTGGTTTATCCACGGGATTGGATTGCTTTTAACGTCAAACGGCGCTTCATAACCGATTGCCTGCATACGCTGGTTAGAAATATATTCAACGTACTGGCATAAAATCTCTTCATTAAGACCGATCATTGAGCCGTCTTTAAACAAATATTTTGCCCACTCTTTTTCCTGCTCTGCCGCCTGCATGAATATTTCCCGTCCTTCGGCAAAACATTCAATAGCAATTTCAGCCATTTCCGGATCATCTTTACCATCAGCCCAGAGGTTTAAAATCTGCTGAGTTGAATTTAGATGCAGCGCTTCATCACGGGCAATCAGTTTGATGATTTTGGCATTACCTTCCAGTAAATCACGCTCAGCAAATGCAAATGAGCAGGCAAATGATACGTAAAAACGGATCGCTTCTAAGGCATTAATTGAGCAGATACAAAGGTAAAGTTTTTTCTTAAGTGAGCGTAATGTCAGAGTTTCTTTATGACCGTGCAGATTAATATAATCGGTCTCAGTCTGTTTTAAACCGTGCAGCTGCATAAACTGTGTCGCATGAATCAGGTCATCATAATAACCGGCAATATCAGAAGCACGCTTTTGAATCTCTTCATTAGTGACGATATCTTCAAATACTTCACTAGGATCGGTAAACAGATTACGCAGAATATGTGTGTAGCTGCGGCTGTGAATGGTTTCTGAGAATGACCAGGTTTCAATCCAGGTTTCCAGTTCCGGCAGTGAAACAATCGGCAGCAGAGCGATGTTCGGGCTGCGGCCTTGAATGGAATCAAGCAGTGTCTGATATTTTAAATTGGAGATAAAAATATGCTGCTCATGATCGGGCAGATTCAAAAAGTCGATGCGATCGCGGCTGACATCAATCTCTTCCGGACGCCAGAAAAAGCTTAACTGCTTTTCAATAAGCTTTTCAAATACTTCAAAACGCTGCTGATCGTAGCGGGCAACGTTAACCGGGTTGCCAAAAAACATCGGCTCTTTAAGTGCATCATTAGGGATTTTTGAGAAAGTAGTGTAAGCCATTGTGCTTCTCCATATTCTGTTTTTTGACTGATGGTATTTATTATTGGATTAGTCAAAGGTAATTATAAACTGAAAAAGCCCTGTCATTACAAGAGGGCTTATTATTAATGAACCGGGCCTTAAATTTTGCAGGCACCGCCGGCACAGCCGTCATCTTCGATGACTTTTTCATCGTCTGCACCGTCACGTGTGTTATGGTAATACAATGTTTTAACACCCATTTTATAGGCAACTAAGAGATCTTTTAACAGATTGGTCATCGGTACTTTACTGTCGTCGAAACGTTTAGGGTCATAGTTAGTATTTGCTGAAATTGCCTGGTCGACAAATTTCTGCATGATACCCACTAACTCTAAATAGCCCTGATTATTTGGAATATCCCATAACAGTTCGTAATTCTCTTTATACTTTTCATACTCAGGAACCACCTGTTTTAAAATACCGTCTTTACTGGCTTTAACGCTGATAAATCCGCGCGGCGGTTCAATGCCGTTAGTCGCATTGGAAATCTGGCTTGAAGTCTCTGACGGCATTAATGCTGACAGAGTGGAGTTACGTAAGCCGTCTTTAACGATATCTGCACGCAGCGTTTCCCAGTCTAAGTGATACTCTTCATCACAAATATCATCTAAGGATTTTTTGTAGTTATCCAGCGGTAAAATACCCTGAGAGTAACGCGTCTCATTAAACTTAGGGCAGGCGCCGCGTTCTTTGGCTAGTTTATTTGATGCTTTTAACAGGTAATACTGAATTGCTTCAAAGGTTTTATGAGTCAAGTTATTGGCACTGCCGTCGGAGTATTTAACGCCGTTTTTCGCTAAATAATAAGCATAGTTGATAACCCCTATACCTAATGTACGACGCGCCATACTGCTGTTTTCAGCCGCTTTTATCGGGTAGTCCTGATAATCTAATAAGTTATCCAGAGCGCGAACCGTCAGCTCAGAAAGCTCTTCTAACTCATCAAGTGAATCAATAGCTCCTAAGTTTAATGCTGATAGTGTACAAAGCGCTATTTCACCTTCTTCATCCATAATATGCTGCAGAGGTTTAGTCGGCAGGGCAATTTCCAAACATAAATTACTCTGACGAACCGGCGCAACTTTACTATCAAAGGGGCTGTGCGTATTACAGTGATCGACATTCTGAATATAGATACGTCCAGTACTTGCCCGCTCCTGCATCAGTAATGAGAATAACTCAACTGCTGGAATTGAACTTTGGCGAATACTCTTATCACCTTCATATAAGGCATATAAACGCTCGAATTCATCCTGGTCTTCAAAAAATGCATCATATAATCCGGGAGTATCCGACGGGCTGAACAGGGTAATGGATTTTCTGTCAATCAGGCGTTGATAAAATAAACGTCCCAGCTGTACGCCGTAGTCTAAATGACGGACACGGTTAGATTCGATACCACGGTTATTCTTAAGCACTAACAGTGATTCAACTTCTAAATGCCAGATAGGATAGAAAACCGTAGCCGCACCGCCACGAACACCGCCTTGTGAGCATGACTTTACGGCAGTTTGGAAATATTTATAAAATGGGATACAACCCGTATGGAAAGCTTCGCCGCCGCGAATATTGCTGCCCATAGCACGGATGCGTCCTGCATTGATGCCGATGCCCGCGCGCTGTGATACGTATTTTACAATTGAGCTTGCCGTTGCATTAATTGAATCTAAGCTGTCGCCGGTTTCAATTAATACACAGGAGCTGAACTGACGAGTAGGTGTTCGTACACCTGACATAATAGGTGTCGGCAGTGAAATTTTAAACTGCGACGCAGCATCATAAAAACGCTTAACATACTGTAAGCGAACGTCTTTATCGTAATCTGCAAATAAGCAGGCTGATACTAAAAGATATAAAAACTGCGCGCTTTCGTAGATTTCACCGTTTACCCGGTTCTGAATCAGGTACTTACCTTCCAGCTGCTTAACCGCACCATATGAGAAGTTTAAATCACGGTCATGGTCGATGAATTTCTCCATCTCTTCAAATTCTTTTTTTGTGTAGTCTTCCAGCAGGTGCGGATCATATTTACCTTTAGAGCACATTTTACTGACATGTTCAAAAACACTGGGCGGCGTAAAGCGCTGATAAGCTTTTTTACGCAGGTGGAATACCGCCAGGTGGGCTGCCAGATACTGGTAGTCAGGAGACTCTTCAGAAATAAGATCGGCGGCCGCTTTAATTATTGTTTCATGAATATCATCGGTGCGGATACCGTCATAAAACTGAATATGAGAATTTAACTCAACCTGTGAGACTGAAACGTTATCCAGACCTTCCGCGGCCCAGGTAATGACGCGGTGAATTTTTTCGAGGTCGATATTTTCTCTTTTACCGTTACGTTTAGTGACAAACAGGTTTTTATTCATTGTGGCTACCTTATTTCTGGCGACAGCAATGCGACTCAGGCGACTTAAATGCAGTTTGGTAATTGTGTGAACTGATTATTTAAAACACAAGATATTGTGTGTTAGTAAACGAAGAGGCACAAGATAAAGGTTTTTAAGTTTTTTTCAAGTGAATCTTTTCAAAGGGGAAGTGGATAAAATTGTGGATAAACGGAAAACCTAAAAAGTGGGTTAGTGTTAACTAACATGAAGGTTTATGGCGGATCTGTTTTTAGTGAAATGCAACGATTATTTGTAAATTAATTAACCGCAAGGAAACAATCTGGAAACAAAAAATATTATTTTCTGAACTGCCGTTGAGTTCATGCTTTGGTGATTTATTAATCATTTCACCCTTTAGAGCTATGGTAACTGGCATTGATTATGCCTAAGTGAATCAGTGAGGTTTGATTTATGACAGGCGCAGCGGTGATCAGTGGTGAATGTCACAAAACTTGTAACAAACTTGTTACAACTCGGCAACTATGCTTTGTGGTTTGATCTAAATCAATATATCCATGCTATTTATCAGGTTTTATAGGAAAAACGAATAAGTTAATTAATTGTTAATAAAAATATTAACTAATATTAAATTAACAAAAAGCAGGGCGTTAAGGAAAATAACGTTTAACTTGAATAGAAAGGGGAATTTTATGAAATTACTTATGCAGCCAAAATGCTATACAGATATCTGCCTACACGGTAAGTGGTTTCATCATGATCACGGTGATACTAGTGCATATATGCTTGGATCTAGGGAGATTTTTGAGCTTGGCATGATGCCGACAACGGATGAAGAGTTAGAAGCGTGTTTAGAGCCGATTGCTAAAAGTCAGTCACTGGTTTAATGTAAACTGCTTATTAACAGTCAGGCAGAACATATTAACTAATGAAGAAAAACGCTGGCGTTGGTCCAGCGTTTTTTTGTGCAGTAAGCAGTAATTTAGCTAAGCAGTTAAGCAGTTAAGCCAGTTTTTGACAGCGAAGCATATAATTTACGTTTACATTATCTGTAATGCTAAATTCACCCGCAAAGGCATTGAACTCCACGCCGCAGAGATCTTCACATTTTAAAGTTGTTTTATCAATGGCGGCCAGAAGCTGAGAAGGGCGGATAAATTTCTCATATTCATGTGTACCTTTAGGCACCCACTTTAACAAGTGCTCTGCGCCTAAAATCATCATTAAATAAGCTTTAAAGGTTTTATTGATCGTTGAAAAGTAGACAAAGCCCCCGGGTTTGACCATATCGCAGCAGGCTTTAATAATAGAAGCCGGATCCGGAACATGCTCTAACATCTCCATGCAGGTAACCACATCAAACTGTCCTGCATGCTGAGCAGCAAATTCTTCTGCAGTTATTTTCTGGTAATCAAGTTCTGTCTGCGTTTCTAAAGCGTGTAAGCGGGCAATTTGTAATGACGCATGTGCCATATCAATGCCGGTTACTTGTGCACCTTGTTTAGCCATGCTCTCAGCAAGAATACCGCCGCCGCAGCCGACATCAACAATAGATTTTGCAAATAACCCGTCAACACCCTGTTCGATATATTCCAGTCGAGTCGGGTTAAGCATATGCAGAGGTTTAAAGTCTCCCTCTAAATCCCACCACTGCTCAGCCATTGCGGAAAATTTTTCAATTTCTTTAGGATCTACATTATCCGTCAGTGCATCATTATTTGAAGGCATTCACTTTACTCTCTTAATCCGAAGTCGACGCATTATACCCGAGCTCCTTAGAAATGCGAGTGCTGCAGGTACACCGCCTGCGACTCTACAAAGGCGGATAACTTAATAATTTTAATAATGAATTCAACTTATTTGATAATTTTTAAAGTGCCGTTAATCAGCGGACAATGATAATGCTTTTATATAAGCGCTTTAATTGTGATGTATAGAGGCACTTTAAAGGTGTTTTCAGCTTGTTTTAAACACAGACTGACCATTATCCCATATTCACAGGAACATTTGCTGTCAATGCGTTTATTCATCGGTTATTTATGCTAGTATGCGCAACTCACTAAAATTCAGTCGATATTATAATAAACTAAGGATTTAGGTCTCTATGAGCGAATTTGCCTCTGACGTTTCTCCAATCAACATTGAAGATGAATTAAAGAACTCTTATCTTGATTATGCAATGAGCGTAATTGTCGGGCGTGCACTGCCTGATGTACGCGATGGTCTTAAACCGGTTCACCGCCGTGTTTTATTTGCGATGAATGTACTGCGCAATGACTGGAATAAACCTTACAAAAAATCGGCACGTATTGTCGGTGATGTAATCGGTAAATATCACCCGCATGGTGATACAGCGGTATACGATACAATCGTTCGTATGGCTCAGGATTTCTCTTTACGTTATATGCTTGTAGACGGCCAGGGTAACTTTGGTTCTGTTGACGGCGACAGCGCGGCGGCAATGCGTTATACGGAAATCCGTATGCAGAAAATTGCCCATGAATTATTAGCCGATTTAGATAAAGAAACCGTTGACTACGTACCTAACTACGATGGTACAGAATTCATTCCGGAAGTAATGCCGACTAAAATACCTAACCTATTAGTAAATGGTTCATCGGGTATCGCTGTTGGTATGGCAACTAATATTCCGCCGCATAATCTGGGCGAAGTGATTGACGGCTGTTTAGCACTGATTGACAACGCTGATATTACTATTAATGAACTGATTGAATTTATTCCCGGTCCGGATTTCCCGACATCGGGTATTATCAACGGCCGTAAAGGTATCATTGATGCGTACAATACCGGCCGCGGTAAAGTAAAAATTCGTGCTAAAGCGGAAATTGAAGTTAATGATAAAACCGGTCGTGAAACGATTGTGGTTCATGAACTGCCGTACCAGGTTAATAAAGCGCGTTTAATTGAAAAAATCGCTGAATTTGTTAAAGATAAAAAAATCGAAGGCATCAGTGCCCTGCGTGACGAGTCGGATAAAGACGGTATGCGTATGGTTGTTGAAGTTAAGCGCGGCGAAGTGGGTGAAGTTGTTTTAAACAACCTTTATGCACAAACACAGATGCAGGTTACTTTCGGTATTAATGCGGTAGCACTGGATCACGGCCAGCCGAAACTGTTTAATCTGAAAGAGATGTTAGAAGCTTTCATTTTACACCGTCGTGAAGTTGTTACCCGCCGTACTGTATTTGAGCTGAAAAAAGCCCGCGAGCGTGCGCATATTCTTGAAGGTTTAGCGATTTCACTGGCAAATATTGATCCTATTATTGATCTGATTCGTCATTCGGCAACACCGGCGGAAGCGAAAATCGGTTTACAGTCAAAAGGCTGGGACTTAGGTAATGTTGCTGCTATGCTTGAAGCTTCCGGTGTTGATGCTGCTCGTCCTGACGGTTTAGCTGCTGAGTTCGGCGTTCGTGACGGTCAATATTACATGACCGAAGTACAGGCTCAGGCAATTCTGGATCTGCGCCTGCACAAGCTGACCGGTTTAGAGCATGAAAAAGTATTAAGCGAATATAAAGAGCTGTTAGAGCTTATCGCTGCTCTGTTATTTATCTTAGAAAGTCCGGCACGTTTAATGGAAGTGATTCGTGAAGAGTTAGCTGAGATTAAAGCAAACTTTTCTGATCCGCGTCGTACTGAAATAACAGCAAGTGAAACAGATCTTTGTATGGAAGATCTGATCAATGAAGAAGATGTAGTCGTAACGCTTTCCCATGAAGGTTATGTGAAGTACCAGCCTCTGACCGATTACGAAGCACAGCGCCGCGGCGGTAAAGGTAAAGCTGCAACTAAGATGAAAGATGAAGATTTCATTGAAAAACTATTAGTTGCCAGCACCCATGATACGATTTTATGTTTCTCTACCCGCGGCCGTTTATACTGGCTGAAAGTGTTCCAGCTGCCGCTGGCTTCACGTCAGGCCCGTGGTCGTCCGATTGTGAACATCCTGCCGCTGGAAGAAGGCGAACGTATTACTGCGATTCTGCCGGTACGTGAATATGAAGATGATAAGTTTGTATTTATGGCGACAGCTAACGGTACGGTTAAGAAAACCGCATTAAGTGCTTACAGCCGTCCGCGTGCAAGCGGTCTGATTGCAATTAACTTAAATGAAGACAATGAATTAATCGGCGCTGAAATTACCGACGGTTCAAATGAAATCATGATCTTCTCTGATGCCGGTAAAGTGGTGCGCTTTAAAGAAGCAGAAGAAACTTTAGTGGTTGATGAAGACGGTGCGCCGGTATTAGATGAAAACGGCAACCAGGAAGTTAAGTTTAAAGGTGTACGTCCAATGGGCCGTACAGCAACGGGTGTTCGTGGTATTAAGCTGAAAGACAGTGAAAAAGTTGTTTCTCTGATTGTGCCGAATGAAACCGGTCATATTCTGACAACCACAGAAAACGGTTACGGTAAACGTACGCCGCTTGCTGACTACTCTCCGAAGAGCCGTGCAACGCAGGGCGTTATCTCAATTAAAGTGAGCGAACGTAACGGTAAAGTTGTCGGTGCAGTACAGGTTGATGAAAATGATGAAATCATGCTTATCTCTAACCGCGGTACATTAGTACGTACTCGTGTTAGTGAAGTATCAGTGGTCGGTCGTAATACTCAGGGGGTTACCCTGATTCGTACTGCTGAGGATGAGCAGATAGTTGCTCTGCAGCGCATTGATGAAATCAAAGATGCGCCGGTTTATGAAGAAGACGGTGAGCCTGTTGAAGGTCAAAGCGCTGAGCCGGGTTCGCAAGTTGAGGGAAGTGCGCCGTCAACGGACGAGCCGTCTGAATCTCAGGAATAAACTTTATTAATCTTTAAATAAGCGGCCTTGGCCGCTTATTTTGTTTTAAGGGATAGATAACAATGACTAAAATATTTAATTTCTGTGCCGGTCCGGCAATGCTGCCGGAAGCGGTAATGCACAAAGCACAAAACGAATTCTGCAACTGGCAGGGCATGGGTATTTCGGTCATGGAAGTGAGCCACCGCAGTCCTGAATATATCGATATGGCGCAGCAGGCAGAGCAGGATCTGCGTGATCTGATGGAGATTCCAGATAACTATAAAGTGCTGTTTTGTCACGGCGGCGGACGCGGTCAGTTTGCCGCTGTGCCGCTGAACCTGCTGGGTGATAAACTGGACGCTGACTACCTGTTAACCGGACAATGGTCAAAATCTGCGGTAGTAGAAGCAAAAAAACATGCGCGTATTGCTGAAACCAATATTATGAGTGAAACAGCGGACGGCAAAATCAGTGTACAGGCCTGTGCTGACTGGCAGATTAATGCCGGCGCCGCTTATGTTCATTACTGTCCGAATGAAACCATTGAAGGCATTGAACTGTTTGATATACCGGAAACCGGTGTAGTACCGCTAGTTGCCGATATGAGCTCAACGATTTTATCGCGCCCTGTTGATGTAACAAAATTTGGCCTTATTTATGCCGGTGCGCAGAAAAATATCGGTCCGTCGGGTTTATCAATCGTGATTGTCCGCGATGATCTGATTGGTCAGGCGCGTCAGGCAATCCCGTCTATTTTAGACTACAAGGTACAGGCTGATGCAGATTCTATGTATAACACGCCGCCGACCTATGCCTGGTACCTTGCCGGTTTAGTTTTTAAATGGCTTAAGGAGCAGGGCGGTTTAGCTGCAGTGGAGAAGAAAAATATCGCTAAAGCAGATCTGCTTTATAACTTTATCGATAACTCTGATTTTTATGCCAATAATATTGATAAAAGCGTGCGCAGCCGCATGAATATTCCGTTTATTTTAGCGAATGACAGTCTTAATGAGACTTTCTTAAAAGAGTCAAAAGCCGCTGGTCTGCTGACGCTTAAAGGGCATAAATTAGTGGGCGGCATGCGCGCCAGTATTTATAATGCTATGCCGATTGAAGGTGTGCAGGCATTAGTTGACTTTATGGCCGCCTTTGAAAAAAAATACGCTTAAGATAATACCAGCCTGGAAAAGTAAATGGTCTAAAATTGCGTAGGAAAAATTAATGAGAGCAAGGCGTTTGATTGAGCAATAGCAGGCTATTGGGATTGAAAACAACGAAGTTATCATTGATTTTAACCAGCAAGATTGAGCAGATATTTATCAAGACTGGTATACCCCCTTAAATTTTAATTAATAGATCAGGAATATCAGATGAGTTGTGATTTTTTAACAATTGCTAATCATGGTGTACAGAAGCTCCATCCTTATCAGGCGGGTAAACCCACTGACGAGTTAGAGCGTGAGCTTGGCATCAGTAATATTGTAAAGCTGGCTTCAAATGAAAATCCGCTGGGTTTAAGTCAGTCAGTAAAAGACGCTGTGCAGAAAGAGTTAAGTGAGTTAACACGTTATCCTGATGCTAACGGTTATTATCTGAAACAGGCGCTTGCGGAAAAATATTCTGTTGATTTAAACCAGATTACCTTAGGTAATGGTTCGAATGATCTGCTTGAGCTGATTGCCCGTGCGTTTGTCAGTTGTGATAATGAGGTTATTTTTGCACAGCATGCTTTTGTGGTATATCCGCTGGTTACCCAGGCGATCGGCGCGTCTGCGGTTGTTGTGCCGGCAAAGGATTATGGTCATGATTTAGATGCCATGGCTGATGCTGTTACGGATAAAACTGCACTGATTTTTATTGCTAACCCGAATAATCCAACCGGTACATTCCTAGAGCAGGATGAGATACAGTCTTTTCTGGCTAAAATACCTGAACATGTTTTAGTGGTATTAGATGAAGCCTATTTTGAATATGCTCCTTCAGACCGCCGCGGTAATGCCGTTGCCTGGATTAAAAAGTTTCCAAATCTGATTGTTTCGCGTACGTTTTCAAAGGCTTACGGCTTAGCCGGGCTGCGTGTCGGTTACTCGATTTCAAATCCACAGATCGCGGATATTTTAAACCGTGTACGTCAGCCGTTTAACTGTAATGCCCTGGCATTAAAAGCTGCGCAGACTATTCTCCAGGATGAAAAATACCTTGAGCAGAGTATCAGCTTAAATAATGCCGGTATGGCCGATTTAAGTACGTTTTTCAGTGAAAACGGCCTTGAGTATATTCCATCTATGGGTAATTTTATTACTGTTAATGTTGGTACGTCTGGTGATAAGGTTTATCAGGATCTATTGCGTGAGGGAGTTATTGTACGCCCGATCAGCGGTTATGGTTTACCGCAGCACCTGCGTATCAGTATCGGTACACAGGCTGAAAATCAGCGTTTTAAAGAGGCGCTGATTAAAGTGCTGGATTTGTAGTAAATATTATTAATGTTGTTATTAAGTCAGAGAAATAGAGAATATTATGGAACAGTTATTATTAAACCCGATTGCTAAAGTTGAAGGTGAAATCAATCTACCAGGTTCAAAAAGTCTTTCTAACCGCGCACTATTGCTGGCTGCTTTAGCGAAAGGCACAACAACTTTAACTAATCTGCTGGACAGTGACGATATTCGTCATATGTTAAACGCTTTAAAAAAATTAGGTGTTAACTATCAGCTTAGCGATGATAAAAAACAATGTGTTGTTGAAGGCTTAGGCAGGGCATTTAATACCGCCGAGCTTGGTTCTCTGGAACTGTTCTTAGGTAATGCCGGTACGGCCATGCGTCCGCTTTGCGCCGCGCTTTGTCTCGGTCAGGGGGAATACGTTTTAACCGGCGAGCCGCGTATGTTTGAGCGCCCAATCGGCAGTTTAGTTGATGCGCTGCAGCAGGCTGGTGCTGATGTTACTTATCTGCAGGATGAAAACTATCCGCCGCTTAAAATTAAAGGTACCGGCCTTAAAGGCGGAAAAATTGAGATTGACGGCAGTGTATCAAGCCAGTTTTTAACGGCATTTTTAATGTCGGCACCTATGGCTGCGCAGGACACAACTATTGAAATAATCGGTGAACTGGTTTCTAAACCGTATATCAAAATCACTCTGCAGATTATGCAGGATTTCGGCATCGAGGTTGATAATGAAAATGGTGAATACCAGAAGTTTGTGATCCGCGGTGGCCAAACTTACACTGCTCCCGGCAGTTACCTGGTTGAGGGCGATGCTTCATCGGCTTCCTACTTTTTAGCTGCCGGCGCAATCGGCGGCGGCAGTATTAAAGTGACCGGCATCGGCAGAAAATCGGTGCAGGGTGATATTCAGTTTGCAGACGCTCTGGAAGCGATGGGCGCTAAAATTGAATGGGGTGATGACTTTATCAAAGCTTCTAAAGGCGAACTTAAAGCGATTGATATGGATATGAACCATATTCCGGATGCCGCTATGACTATTGCTGTAGCCGCTCTGTTTGCACAGGGCACAACTATTATTCGTAATGTTTATAACTGGCGTGTAAAAGAAACTGACCGTTTATTTGCCATGGCGACAGAGCTGCGTAAAGTCGGCGCAACGGTTGTAGAAGGTCACGATTTTATCGAAGTAACAGCACCCGCTAAGCTTAATCATGCTGCTATTGATACCTATGATGATCACCGTATGGCAATGTGTTTCTCGTTAGTGGCATTAAGTGATACGCCGGTAACAATTAACGATCCTAAGTGTACTTCTAAAACTTTCCCTGATTATTTTGAAAAGTTAGACTCAGTTAGTTTGTAATTCTGTCTGTTATTTTAAAGCCTTCCCTGTGGAAGGCTTTTTTGTTTAAGCACTTACTGAAGGGATCACAATGAAGCTAACGGCCGCATTGATTAATAGAGTGATGACCCTGTGTATGCTGCTGGGAATATTGCTGCTTATTTTAGGTGTTTGTCTGGCGAGTTTTACAAATATCAGCGTAACCATGGGATCTGACGGCGTGCTGCTGATTGCTTTAATTATCGGTGCCGGTCTGCTGCTTCTGATTCCCAGTAAAATCTACTTAACGCTGCTGTTTTTTCAAAAAGACAAGTCTTAATTTTTCTACTGATATGTGCATACTCTAGCGCTGCCGGTAACTGTAATCAGTGCGTCGATTTTGGGGGGGGAAATTTATTCTTTGTTCATTTTGTAAAATAACCGGGCTTATTGCTGGTTTTCTATGCGCCGCCAGCTAAAGAATTGAAGTAAACCGACTATTACTGATGCTATTCACTTTCTTTCCTTGATGAAGTTTAGGTGTGTTGATAGAGTACGTTTCTTAATTAATTATTTTTAGCTCATTTGGAAATTTTTCATGTTTAAAATGTTTCGAGGTATGTTTTCTAACGATCTTTCGATCGATTTAGGCACAGCAAACACCCTTATTTATGTAAAAGATCAAGGTATCGTTTTAGATGAGCCTTCAGTAGTTGCGATCCGTTTAGATAAAAACGGTGCGGGTAAAAGTGTTGCGGCTGTCGGTCATGATGCAAAGCAGATGTTAGGGAAAACGCCTGGTAATATTCAAGCGATTCGTCCGATGAAAGACGGCGTCATTGCGGACTTTTATATTACTGAGAAAATGCTTCAGCATTTTATTAAACAAGTGCATAACAACAGTGTGCTGCGTCCCAGCCCGCGTGTATTAGTTTGTGTACCATGCGGTTCAACTCAGGTTGAACGCCGTGCTATTCGCGAATCAGCACAGGGTGCCGGTGCGCGTGATGTATTCCTTATTGATGAACCGATGGCGGCTGCTATCGGCGCGGGAATGCCGGTATCGGAAGCGAAAGGTTCAATGGTTGTTGATATCGGCGGCGGTACAACAGAAGTTGCCGTTATTTCTTTAAACGGTGTGGTTTATTCTGCTTCTGTACGTGTCGGCGGTGATAAATTTGATGAAGCGATTATTAACTATGTACGTCGTAATTACGGCTGTACCATTGGTGAAATTACAGCTGAACGTATCAAGCACAGCATTGCAATTGCTCACCCGATTAATGAAGTTAAAGAGATTGAAGTACGCGGTGTGAATGTGGCAGAAGGTGTTCCACGCAGCTTTACGCTTAACAGCAATGAAATTTTAGAAGCGCTGCAGGAGCCCTTAAGCGGTATTGTTTCTGCTGTTATGCTGGCGCTTGAAAAAACGCCGCCTGAACTGGCTGCCGATATTGCAGAAACAGGTATGGTATTAACCGGCGGTGGTGCTTTATTATGTGAACTTGACCGTCTGCTTTCAGAAGAGTCTGGTATTCCGGTTATTGTTGCTGACGATCCTCTGACCTGTGTCGCTCGAGGCGGCGGTATGGCGCTGGAAATGATCGATACCCATGGTGGTGACGTGTTTAACGCAGACTAACTGCGCTTACAGCAGCTGAATGCTTTATTTACTGCGTCTGCCGGATTAATTTTGCAATTAGACCTGGTGCATTAATATATAGCCTGCCGACGCAGGCTTTTTCAGATGTGATATTTTTTTAAACCGCTGCATAAGAGTTTATCAAATCAATCTGACTGCTTTATCGTCAGTGATTACCAGCAGCCTGTTCTTATTTGATCGGTAACAATGAAACCAATTTTTACGCGCGGTCCCTCTTTTTTATTAAGGCTATCCATAGTGATAGCGCTTTCGCTTATTCTGCTTTTAGCTGACAGTCAGTTTAATCTTTTTGCCTCATCGCGTATTTATCTTAATTCACTGGTTAGTCCTCTGCAGTATATTGCTGATGCACCGCAGAAACTGTTCAGCACCTTAGCTGACAATCTGATGACCCGGGACGCTTTAAAAGAACGTAATCAGCAGCTGGAAAAAGACAATCTGCACCTTAAAGCGGATCGCTTATTACTTACTCAGCTGCAGAATGAAAACAAACAACTGCGTGAGCTGCTGAACTCACAGCGCAGTTTTACCAATAAACGCATGATCACCGAGGTGATGAGTCTGCGTTCCGATCCCTTTACTCATCAGCTGTTAATTAATAAAGGTGCGCTTGACGGTGTTTATCTCGGGCAGCCGGTGATCAATGAAGAGGGCGTTGTCGGCCAGGTTTCGCAGGTCGGCAGTACAACCAGCCGGGTACTGTTAATTGTTGATGCAAGCCACGGTATTCCAGTACGGGTGCAGCGCAATGATGTGACCGCCATTGTTCACGGCAGCGGCGCATGGAATAAACTTAATGTTCCCTTTGTGCAGAGTAATGCCGATCTGCAGGAGGGGGATCTGCTGGTTACCTCTGGTCTGGGAGGGCGTTTCCCGGCAGGTTATCCGGTTGCAACTGTCAGCCGCTTTAACTATCAGGAAGGTGCGTTGTACGCTGAGGTGACGGCAACACCCGTAGCAAAACTGGACAGAAGCCGCTACCTGCTGCTGTTATGGAATGATCATCAATATAACGAGTCTGATTTATCGCTTACCCCGCCGGAGTCAGAAGATGTCAGTCCTGAGTAGTTACCGGGTTATCTACCTGACATTTTTTCTTGGTTTAATTTGTGCCATTTTTCCGCTTCCGATTATACTTAATGCTTTTCGTCCGGACTGGATGATCCTGCTGCTCTTTTACTGGGTATTAGCTTTGCCTCACCGGGTGAGTATTGGTCACGCTTTTGTCTTAGGTCTGCTGCTGGATCTGTTATTAGGTTCAACGCTGGGTATGCATGCTCTGTTATTTTCGGTTCTGGCTTATCTGGTGAGTATTAATTACCAGCGTATTCGTTATTTCACACTGGTGCAGACAACACTGTTAGCAGGAGGATTTATTCTGCTGGCGAAGTTAGTGCTGTACTGGATTGCATCAAGCCTGCAGGATATTGTGCTGCACAGCCATTACTTCTGGTCAATTTTTACTTCGATGTTAATCTGGCCCTGGTTCTTTTTGTTTCTGCGGTTTATTCGCATTCGTTTTAAGGTCGCATAAATATGAAATCAGCTGTTTACCTTGCTTCTAACTCGCCTAGACGCTCTGAACTATTAACTCAGATTGGTGTCTCTTTTACTCAAGTTAAGGCATCGATTGAAGAGAAAATAAACCCGGGTGAAACTGCAGTGCGCTATGTGGAGCGTTTAGCGCTGCAGAAAGCGCAGGCCGGTTTCGTAAACAGCCCTAAGGACCGGCCGGTATTAGGTGCGGATACGATAGTGGTTATTGATCAGCATATTTTAGAAAAACCCCGCAATGAAAGTCATGCCAGAGAGATGATGCAGCTGCTTTCCGGTCGTAAACATCAGGTATTTACTGCTGTTGCTTTAGTCGATAATTTACGCTCACAACATGTTCTGGTAAAGACAGACGTTTGCTTCAAAGTGTTAAGCGACAATGAAATAGGTGATTACTGGTTAACCGGCGAGCCTTTAGATAAGGCCGGCGGCTATGGTATTCAAGGTGTCGGTGGAAAATTTGTAACAGCGATTGAAGGTAGTTACAGTGCGGTTGTCGGTCTGCCGCTGTATGAGACTGATCAGCTGATTAAGGCATTTTTACAAGCACCGCAAAATGCTCGCTGAGTGAAACGCGAGTATTAACAAAGATTAGAGCAGGGCAGTCTGCCTCTTATATTATTCAGGCAGATCCGCTCATTAAAGAGCTTTTAAAGGAATTACAAATGTCCGTTGAATTATTAATGAATATTACCCCGACAGAAACGCGTGTGGCGCTGGTCGAAGGCGGGGTGTTACAAGAACTACATATCGAACGTCAGGCGAGTAAAGGTATTGTCGGCAATATTTATAAAGGTAAAGTCTGTCGGGTACTGCCGGGTATGCAGGCTGCTTTTGTAGATATTGGTTTAGAAAAAGCCGCTTTTTTACATGCCTCGGATATTGTTCCGCATACTGAATGTGTTGCGCAGACAGAAAAAGCGCAGTTTAAAGTAGCTGATATTTCTGAACTGGTCCGCCAGGGACAGGATATTATGGTGCAGGTGGTTAAAGATCCGCTTGGTACTAAAGGTGCTCGTTTAACCACTGATATTACCGTGCCTTCGCGTTATCTTGTTTTCATGCCGGGCAGTGAGCATGTTGGTGTTTCACAGCGTATTGAAAGTGCCGAAGAGCGGGACCGTTTAAAAGCGATCACCCAGGGTTGTCTGGATGAGTTAGGCGGTTATATTATCCGCACAGCTGCCGAAGGTGCGCCGGAAAATGAACTGGTTCATGATGCCGCTTTTTTACAGCGGGTATGGCGTAAGGTACTTACCCGCCGTCAGCGCAGCAAAAGTAAAAATAAACTGCTTTATCAGGATTTAGGATTAGCATTCAGAATCCTGCGCGACTTTGTCGGCACTCAGATAGACAGAGTGCGTATTGACTCTAATCTTACCTATAATCAGCTTAAAGAGTTTACCAATGAGTTTGTACCTGAACTTGAAGATAAGATTGAGTATTACCCGGGTGAAAGTCCTATTTTTGATCTGTTTGATGTTGAAAATGAAGTACAGCGCGCGCTGGAACGTAAAGTTGAACTGAAATCAGGCGGTTATCTGATTATCGACCAGACCGAAGCGATGACTACGGTTGATATTAATACCGGCGCGTTTGTCGGCCACCGTAATCTTGATGAAACTATTTTTAACACCAATATTGAAGCAACACAGGCGATTGCACGGCAGCTGCGGCTGCGCAATTTAGGCGGTATTATTATTCTTGATTTTATTGATATGAAATCAGCAGATCATAAACGTCGTGTTTTTACCAGCTTAGAGCAGGCGTTATCTAAAGATCGGGTTAAAACACATATTAATGATTTTTCTCCTCTGGGGTTAATCGAGATGACCCGTAAACGTACTCAGGAAAGCCTTGAGCATATTTTCTGTAGTGCCTGTGAAGAGTGCCATGGACGGGGTTATGTTAAAACGGTAGAAACCGTCTGTTATGAAGTGCTGCGGGAAATTCTGCGGGTTAACCGCGCTTATGATGTTGACCGTTTTGTTGTTTATACTTCGCCGTCTGTTGCAGAAGCGCTGCAGGGCGATGAATCTCACAGCCTGGGAGAGTTAACTTTATTTATGTCCAAGCAGGTAGAAATTCATGCTGAGCCCATGTACGGGCAGGAGCAGTTTGACGTGGTTATGATGTAAGTTGAAACATTTTACCTTCAGATGGCTGAAACGTATTTATGCACTAGTTGCCTTTAAACTGTTTCTCATCGCATTATGTTTAACTTTATTACGCATTTTCCTGATCAGTATTGATGATTATAAGGAAGATGCTGCGCTCTGGTTAGCCGAAGAATACAATATTAATTTATCGGTCGAAGATATCTCCGCTGGTATTGATTTCGACGGTATGGTTTTAACGCTTAATAATATTGAGCTGCTGGACTCCGCGGACCTTCCCTTTGTACTGAAGCTGGATCATCTTTTTCTGCACCTTAATTTCTGGGAGTCCATTACAGAAAGCTCTCTGGTATTTAACCGCATTTCACTGCAGGGAGCGCAGTTAACGGTTAAACCCGGCAGTGAGAGTACAGCTAAGTCAGAGCAGTCGCTGCTGACCCTTGATTCACTGAAAAAAATATTTTTACAGCAGCTGAATAAGTTTTCTATTAAAGACAGTGTGGTTAAGTTTAAAGATCACCTGGGCAATGATAAAACCATTGTTATAGAGACGCTGCGCTGGCTGAATAAAGGCGGACTGCACCAGGGCGTGGGGGCGGCTTCACTTCCGAATAGTTTAGGGGATAATTCTTTACAGTTTGTGGTGGATCTGCAGCCGGACAGAAGCAGTGCAGACCGGGAGTTTTCCGGCCAGCTTTATGTCGATGCAGATAACCTTAATATTACGGATTATCTAATAGACAGGGTTAATGCGGATGCACGGATTGCAAAAGCTGTGTTAGGTTTTGAAGCCTGGGCTGACTTTTCTCTGGGCAAATCCAGCCACTTTAATAAAATACAGGTTGCTCTGCAGAATAGTCAGCTGTCCTGGTCACAATCCAGGCACTTCAATGACTGGCAGTTAAACGGCGGCCTGCTGCAGCTGACCAACAACGGACAAACCTGGTTACTGGACAGCTACGATCTTGATATTGAGCGCAACCAGAAAAAATGGCAGGGGCTTAATATTAACGGATACGGTACAAGAGAGAGTGCCTACCTTGATTTCAGCAGTCTGCATTTAGCTGACCTGCTGCCCTTTTATCTTTTAGGAAGTGATTTAAGCACCGAGCAGATTACCTATTTAAGCGCATTTGATATGGATGCTCAGATAGAGGATTTGAGTCTTGTAAAAAATAAAGATAATACCCTGAATTATCAGACAAGCTTAAAGGCATTTAAAAACAGACCGCAGGGCGGCATACCCGGGCTGAGTAATGCACATCTTGAGCTTTCCGGCGGGCTTTCTCAAGGAGAGCTTAGCGTTAAGCTGCCGAAACAGAAGATCTATTTTGACGGACAGTTCAGCCGTCCTATGCCGGTAAAATCAGGTCTGCTGGATCTGCGCTGGCTGCAGAGCGACACAGGTTTCAAATTATATAGTGAGCAGAGTTTATTAAAAACCGAGGATCTTGATACAACAACTCAGTTCTCTCTGTTTTTCCCCAATAAAAAAGCACAAAACCAAAGTCCTTTTTTAAGCCTGTACAGTTATGCCTCTCTTAATGATGCGGGAAAAGCACAGCATTATTATCCGATTAAAGCCATGGGTGATGATGTTTTCGACTATCTTCAGCCGACGCTTAAAAAAGGGCAGGTGAAAGGGGCTAAGATCTTGTGGTACGGCGCCTTTAGCAATTATCCCTACGAACAGCATAATGGTATTTTTCAAGCCTGGGTGCCGGTGCGCAAAGCACAATATGACTTTTACGGGCAGTGGCAGGGGTTAACCGATTTAGATTTAGATCTGCTCTTTGAAAATGACTGGTTAACTATGCATGCCCGGCGGGCTCAATTAGGTCAAATTACAGTACAGAAACTTGATGGAAAAATTGATCACCTTAATCCTGACGGTATTTTAACTATTACTGCTGATATTAGTGATGATGCACAGGAGATCAGTGATTATTTAAAAAACTCGCCACTTAAAGACAGTGTTGGTAATGCTCTTAATATCATTGAGGTACAGAATGAGCTGAGCGGGAAATTACAGCTGAGTATTCCCTTTAACCGTGAAACTATGTCTGAACAGACAGTCGGCGAGATCACCCTGACGGATAATGATATCAACCTGCATTTAACGGATGAGCTGACCATGCCCTTAAAAGAGGTAAATGGAAAGTTCAGTTTTATTAATGGAGATTTAACTGCTCAAGGTTTAAATGCGCAGCTGTTTGAACAGCCGGTAGATTTTTCTTTCAGCAGTAAAGAAAAGGATGAAACTTATCAGGTTAATGCAGATATTGCCGGTATATGGCAGTTAGCGCCGTTAAGTGGTTATCATACCGTGCTCCAGCCTGCACGCTTATCGGGCAGTTTAGACTGGAACGGCAGTGTTGATTTTGAATATAATTTTTCCGGCGGCTATGAATTTGATGTTGCTTTTAATTCTGCAGCTCAAGGTATGATAAGCGGCCTTCCTGCTCCGTTTAATAAAAATGCACTGCAGTCCTGGCCGACTGATGTGCAGATCTCCGGTGATGACTATAACGCTAAAATAAAAGCGAAAATTAAAGATAAGCTGGTGCTTGCCGGGGCTATGGACTTTCATGGCGACAGCCCGACGATTCCCTATTCAGCAGTGAATATCGGCGGCGATGATTTGTCTGTTGTAGAGACGAATCAGCATATTGTTAAGGTTAATTTAGATAAGTTGAATTTAACCCCCTGGTATGAGAAGTGGCTTGAATTAAATGAGCAGGGCAGTTTTGAGGCAGATAAGGAAAGTGCTGCTGTATTTTCCCTTGACGAAATTAAGGTTGATATCAGGCATGCACAGTTTTTTGAGCAGCCTTTAGCCGGGCTGAAAATAACGGCGCTTAATGATAAAGACAAATGGTCTGCTGACATCTACTCTGATAATTTGCAGACAACGGCTGAGTACCGCTTCGGGGTGCCGGTACGTGTGGATCTGGATATTAAAAAAATTAATTTCCAGGAACTGGATTTGTCTAAGTTTAATGCTGATAAAGAATCCGTAGCGATGAAAAAACAATATCAAAGCACTAATCTGATGAATGATTATCCGGAAGTTTTTGCCGAGTGTGTTGAGTGTATTGTTGGTGATATCAATCTGTCCCCTTTAAGCATGCATATTTTTCCCAGCAAAAAACGTCTTAATATTGATTATATAAAGATCGGCAGTGACAATGAATTTACCAGCATATCGGGAATCTGGGATCAGCGCCGTACTAATGTGATTATTGACAGCATTGCAGATCAAAATAATAATCCCATTAAACGCCTTGGTTATGTCAATCCTGTTGTCTATCAGAAAGCTGAACTTAACGGTGCGTTTAACTGGATAGGTGCACCCTGGGAGTTCAATTTCGATTCATTAAACGGGGCTTTTGCCGCTGAATTTAAAGACGGTTCAATTACCGAGGTAAGTGATAAAGGTGCCAGATTATTAAGTATTTTCAGTCTTGACGGCATTCGGCGCAGCCTTAATCTGGAATTTGATAATGTTTTCTCCAAGGGGTTTAACTTTGACGACTTTACCTTATCGGGCAATATCACTGACGGTATTGTTGAAAATGATGATTTTAATTTAAACGGCTCAGCGGGTAGAATTACCGGTGAAGGCCTGATTGATCTGCCTAACTTTGATACTAACTATAAGATCAGTTACAGTCCGGCGGTGACATCAAGCCTGCCGGTATTAACTGCTTTTGCTATTAATCCGTTAACCGGAGCTGCTGTACTGATGTTGTCTAAGCTGTTTGAACCGGTAGTTGAGACTGTGATACGCGTTGATTTTTCTGTAAAAGGCCCTATTGATAACCCGAAAGTGGAGCTGCTGTCCAGTCAGAAAGCGAAAGTTAAGCTGCAGGACAGTGAAGTACTTGAAGAGATGAATAAATATCAGCCGCAGAACGGCCCGCTGGTTCCATAATGGCATTTAATTTATGCGCAGTGCAGATGCTCAGCAGCGCTGCTCCCGGGCACAATCTGCAGTCGTTAATCAGGCTGCTGGCCGAGCGGTCTCCTGAGCCAGACGAGCTGGTGCTGATACCTGAGAATGCACTTTGCTTTTCTGATAAAGAAACTTATTTAGCGTTAGCTGAAAATTTAGGTGATGGCTATTATCAGACTCGCCTTGCTGAACTAGCTGTGCACTACCAGTGCTATTTGGTCTGCGGCAGTTTCCCGATTAAAAGTGCTCTGGAAAATAAAATTTACAGCACCTGCCTGGTTTTTTCACCGCAGGGGGAGTTAGTTAATTATTATCATAAAATGCATCTTTTTGATGCCTTAGTTGCGGATAAAAAGGGATTATATAAAGAGTCGGATACATTTACAGCCGGGCAGGATATAAAGTTATTCGATTATCACAGCGCCGGCAGCTCGGTTAAAGTCGGGCTGGCTATCTGTTATGACCTGCGTTTCCCCGCATTATTTCAATCATTACGTGAACAGGGCGCCGCAGTGATACTGCTGCCGGCCGCCTTTACCCAGGTTACCGGTGATGCGCACTGGCTGCCTTTACTGCAGGCACGTGCTATTGAAAACCAGTGTTATATTGTGGCCGCCAACCAGGGAGGTTTACACCCCTGCGGCCGAGAAACCTACGGGCATTCAATGATAATTTCCCCCTGGGGAGAAGTAGTTAAAGAGTTACAATATGGTGAGGGCAGCATTAAATGCGAGTTTAATCAGCAGCTGCTGAATAAAGTTCGGCAAAAAATGCCCTTAGTAAGCCACAACCGTTTTAGCAGTTCATTTCGTCGGAAATGAAACAGCCGTTTTAAAAGTTTAAAGGAAATATAGATGTCTTTCGATCAAGTCTGTGAACGATTTTTAGCCCCAGCCCAGCTGCAGCTTAGTGATTTAGAATCCCGGCTCGCTTCTATTTATACCGGTCAGATTGATTATGCAGACTTTTATTTTCAGTCAAGCCGTAATGAGTTCTGGCTGCTGGAAGACGGTATTGTTAAAGACGGCAGTTACAATATTGAAAAAGGTGTGGGTATCCGCGCAGTATCGGGAGAAAAAACCGGGTTTGCTTATTCGGATCAGATATCTGCCCAAGCAATCAAAGATGCGTCTAATGCAGCTAAAAGTATTGCTAAAAGCGGTCAGGAAAAACAGCTCAAACTGATATTACCAGAGCAGAACAGAGCTGTTTACGGTGAGTCAGATCCTCTGCTGAGCTTATCGCGTGATAAAAAGATAGAGCTTCTAAAACAGGTGGATATTTTTACCCGGGCACTTGATCCTATGGTTTGTGAAGTCAGTGTGTCATTAAATGCTGTTTATGAAGAGATATTAGTGGCCGCCAGTGACGGTACGTTAGCCGCTGATATTCGCCCGCTGGTGCGTTTCAGCTGCTCGGTTTTAATTGAAAAACAGGGCAGACGGGAGCGCGGCAGTGCCGGCGGTGGCGGACGTTTTGATCTGAATTATTTTACTGATACCGCAGAGGGGGAGGCTAAGGCCTTTTCCTATGCACGTCAGGCGGTACAGCAGGCGGTTATTAATATCGATGCCGTTGATGCGCCTGCCGGAACAATGCCGGTCATTGTCGGTGCCGGCTGGCCAGGGGTTTTATTACATGAAGCAGTAGGTCACGGTTTAGAAGGGGACTTTAACCGTAAAGGTTCATCGGCCTATTCCGGACGCATTGGTGAGCAGGTAGCTTCTAAGCACTGTACTGTTATTGATGACGGCTCGATCATCGATCGCCGCGGTTCGCTAAATATTGATGATGAAGGTACACCCGGTCAGCGTAATGTGTTAATCGAAAACGGTGTTTTAAAAGGTTATATGCAGGATAAATTAAACGCGCGTTTAATGGGAGTTGCTCCTACGGGGAACGGGCGCCGCGAATCCTATGCACATTTACCGCTGCCGCGTATGACTAATACATTTATGCTTAATGGTGAATACGAGCATGAAGAGCTGATCAGCAGCGTTAAAAAAGGCATTTACGCGCCGAATTTCGGCGGCGGCCAGGTGGATATTACCTCGGGTAAATTTGTTTTCTCTGCATCTGAAGCATACTTAATCGAAGACGGAAAAGTGACTGCTCCGATTAAAGGCGCAACCTTAATCGGTAACGGTTTTGATGCGATGCAGCAGATATCTATGGTGGCAAATAATATGAAGCTGGATCCGGGAGTTGGAGTCTGTGGTAAAGAGGGGCAGAGTGTGCCCGTTGGTGTCGGCCAGCCGTCACTGAAAATTGATCAGTTAACAGTCGGCGGAACAAACTAAGCTGATAACCTAACAGCATCATTACAGCAGCCTGACACTTCGCATAGTAAATCAGGCTGTTTGTATTTTTTCTCACCGCTTTACCTCCCTGCTTATGCTTGAAATAACAACTGCTTGAACTAAGGTTGAATAGAGAAACTCTTGTTCATTGACAGTAATGTTCTGCTAATCACAACTGCTGTTTAATTATGCCGGTTATCGCTGTTTCTGCCTGTTAAAAGGAGTCTTAGATGAGTCATAAAATAAGCATGCTTTGGATTACACTGCTGATCGCTTTTGTCCTCTCTTCTCTGGCTTATGCTACTAAAACAAAAACCATACGCATTGCCACTCTTGAATGGGAACCCTATATAGGTCAGAAGCTCAGCGATGAAGGTTTTATGGCTGAAATTACACGTGAAGCGTTCCGGCGCGCAGGTTATAAGGTTGAATATGTTTATTTACCCTGGAAAAGAGCGGTAACTCAGGCTGAATATGGTGAATTTGATGGTTATTTCCCGTCATACTGGTCAAAGCAGAGAGAGGATAAATCATTATTCACCGACACTATAATCAGCGGTCCGGTTGTTTTATTTAAAGTTAAAGGCAGTTCCATTACCTATAAGAAATTAAGTGATTTAAAACCTTATCGGATCGGTGTGGTGAGGGGCTTTGTTAATACAGCGGAATTTGACGCTGCAGATTACCTGCATAAAGAGGAGGTAACAACGGATCTGATAAATATTAAGAAGCTTCTCGCTGAACGGGTGGATCTGATCGTTGCCGATAAATTTGTTGGTTTTTATCTGCTTAATAAATATCTGCCGCATATGTTCGGGCAGATAGAATCAATTTCCCCTCCTCTGCAGGATAAGAAGATGTATCTATGTATATCCAAAAAAACTGAAAATGCAGCAAAGAAAGTAGAGGTTTTTAATAATGGCCTGAAAGAGATGCGTAAGGACGGTACATTCGATGAAATTTTACAAAAACACGGCTTTTAAGTCTGTAGTTCAAGCCGGCCGCTAATTTTCAGCTGTTCATCTTATTTACTGAGCTGGATAGTACTTTTCCAAGAAAAATGACTCTACTTTCAGATACTTCAATGGTGACGGCCAGCACTGATTGTGCGCGTTTGTTCTTCTGTAAAGTTCACGGGTATCGAGCCGTCAGCACAATCAAATGTCCATAAAACCATTACATATCTGTCTGTTATGTTCATTTTTCAATATAAGTCAAAATAAGGCCGCAACAAATGATATTTAAATAATCTTACCGGTTGTAATTCCTTATATAATGCGCGGGATTTTTGTGCTGATTAAATAGTAAAATACAAAGGATAATATTGTGAAATTTACGATGAAGACAAAGCTTATCATCACTCTGTGTGTTCCGCTGTTATTAATAGGCGGATTCTTTATCACCTATCTGATAAATACGGAAAGTGCGGTACTTGAAGCTGAAGAAAGTAACGTAAGAACTAAGTTTGCCGAAGTGCTTAATAACAATCTGCAGGGCCAGGTTGATACGGTAACCCGTTCTATAACCGGTTTTTATGAGCAGTCGAAGCTGGAGAATATTAAGCGTGATTTAGAAGTCGAAATGTCGACTTTTAGAATAACAATTGAAAAAATTTATGAAAACAGCAGTTCAGAGATTGAAGCAGAAGCTAGTATTTATGCTTTTCTGAATCACCACCGCTGGAATAATGGACGCTATTTCTTTGCTTATAATGCCAGCACATGGGTTAGTCAGGCTTACGGCAGTAATTTAAATAATGTCGGCCTGAACGGTTATGACAAAAAAGGTGCTAACGGCCGATATTTTGTCAGGGATGTTGTAAATGCGGCTAAAAACAATGATATCGGATTTAGTGAATATTCATTTTTAAACCCGACAACACAAAAAAACGAAGATAAAATCACGGCTTCTTTCTATTTTAAACCGCTGGATCTGGTTGTTGCCAGCGGCGAATATATCAGCACGCTTAAGCAGAGCAAAATAGATGCCGCCCTGCAGTCAATAACCGTTGCTAAATATGGAGATAACGGTTATTTCTGGGTGCAGGATAAAAACGGTGTAATTCTTGCGCATCCGAAAGCTGAAATTGTCGGTACAATAGGCTCCACCACCGCAAGCATTGCCGCTGGAATAGGAAGCCGACCAGAAGCTGTTGTTGAAACTGTTTATGAAAACCCGGCCACCGGACAGTCTGAGAAAAAAATAAATTATGCCCGTCATATATTTCCTGAGTGGGGCTGGACAGTTGTAACCGGTGCTTATGAGAGTGATATTGTTGCTGTACAGGAAGGATTGACGCGGGTTACTAAAGATATTTTTGAAGAAAAAGTCAGCTCGATGATTACTTTCTCGCTAGTGCTGCTGGTACTGTTTTTTGTTATAACAATCTGGGTGGTGAGTGCTATTGTCAGCGGTTTAGTGGTACTCAAAGAGCGCATCGATGCATTATCAAGCGGTGAAGCGGATTTAACTTCACGTATTGATATTGTTTCTAATGACGAGCTGGGTGATATAGGTAATTCTGTTAATACCTTTATTATTTATCTGCAGTCGATGGTTCGTGATATTTCACAGGCCTCTGCGCATATTACTGAAGGTATTACTCAGCTGAATATTCAGTCTGAGCAGAACAACAGGGCATTAATGGCCCATGCCGCTGAAACGGAGCAGGTTGTCAGCGCTATTACTGAGATGAGCGCAACCTCTGAAACCGTGGCACAGGGGGCTTCTGAAACTGCGACTAATACACAGAAAGCCAATGATGAAGCGTTATTATCAAAAGAGACAGTACTTGAAGCATCCAACAGTGTGATTGCTCTGGTGGATGAAGTTGACTCAGCATCATCAAGCATTAATACCATGAATGAAAACACGCAGCAGATTATCAGTGTATTAAGTGTGATCGGTTCAATTGCCGAGCAGACTAACCTGCTGGCGCTGAATGCCGCTATTGAAGCCGCCCGTGCCGGTGAGCAGGGCAGAGGGTTTGCCGTGGTAGCTGATGAAGTTCGTTCACTGGCCGCGCGTACTCAAACCAGTACGGCGGAAATTAATACCATACTGAATACATTACGTCAGGATGCCGCCAGCGCGGTTGCCGCTATGGATGTCACTAAAGCCAGCTGCGAGCTTACTGCCGAAAATACCGAACGGGTAACGGGAAGTTTAGATGCAATGACTGACTTTATTGTTGAAATTAATGATCTCAGCACGCAGATTGCAACGGCATCGGAAGAGCAGAGTTCTGTGAGTGAAGAAGTTAGCCGTAATATGAGTAATATTCATGAGATGGTGCAGGAGCTGACTGTCAATGCTCAGGCCGCCGCCGACAGCACACAGAATCTTGCTACAGCAAATTCACAGTTAAATGCTTTAGTGAGTAAATTCAAATTATAGTTTTATTATAATTGTAAGAATTTAAATAATAGGGAAAGTGTTAGACACTTTCCCTTTTTTTATCTGCTTTACAGGCAGACTGGTTTTAAATAGGTAAACAGCTCTTTGGCTGCTTTAGCTGGTTTTTCAGTTTTTAACTCTTTATTTGCCTGGCGCACCAGCTGACGTAACTTCTGGCGCTCAAGTGTCGGGTAATTTTCTAACAATTCATTGATTTTTGTATCACCCTGGGCAATGAGCTCATCACGTAATGCTTCTAAATTCTGTGTCGCACGTGTTAACTGCTGATGTTTATTATTTAGTTTATCAAGGGCTGCTGTAATGGCATCAACATCTTCGTTACGTAATACTTTACCGATATACTGAATCTGGCGGCGCAGAGCTTCATGTTTACCTGAAATTTTATGAGCAACTTCGATGCCGTGAAAAAGCAGTTCACTGCCGGGAATCTGTGCTAATTGCTTTTTGTTTAATTCAACTAACTGACGGCCGATCAGTTTCAGGGCTTCTGCTTCGCGTTTAATTTGAGATTTACTGATCTCTTCTTCTTCAAATACTTCTTCGACTTTTTTATTCATAGGGTAATTTTCTATCATGATTAACGGGAAATAATTAATCACATTATAACATCATCGGAGGAAGCTTGTCCTAAAGCATGTTATTCTTTGCCCTTCAATTAAATTCTTATGTAAGTGGTGTATTAATCATGATCGAACAGAAGCAACAACTCGAAGATGCTGTTAATGAAGCGTTAGCAATTGCAAAACAGTTAGGTGTCGACCAGGCAGAAGTTGCATTAGGCAAAACATCGGGTATTTCTGTTAATACACGTTTAGGTGAAGTTGAGAATATCGAGTTTAATCATGATGGTGCAATGGGTATCAGTGTTTATGTTAATCATTGTAAAGGCAGTGCTTCTACGGCAGATTTAAGTGCTGATGCAATAAAATCCAGCGTTAAGGCGGCTGTTGATATCGCTAAATACACCAGCAACGATCCCTATGCCGGTCTGCTGGAAACGGACAGCTTAGAGGATGACCCGTTAGATTTAGATCTTTATCATCCGAGCAGCCATAGTACCACTGAGCTGCTGGATATTGCCAAGCAGTGTGAAGATATTGCCCTCTCCAGCGATGAGCGTATTGTAAACTCAGACGGTGCGGGTTTTAACAGCCATTCCAGTCTTAAGGTATACGGTAACAGTCATGGCTTTCTGCATAGCTATGCCAGCAGTCACCATAGCTTAAGCTGTATGCTGATCGGCCAGGATAAAGATGATATGCAGCGTGACTACAGCTATAGCAGTGCACGTGATATCAATGATATGTTCACACCTCAGTGGGTTGCCGAGCAGGCAGTAAAACGCACTGTTGAGCGTTTAGGCGCCGCAAAAATAAAAACTCAGGAAAGCCCGGTAATTTTTGCACCTGAGGTTGCCAGTGGTTTATTCGGGCATTTAGTCGGTGCAATCAGCGGCAGCAGTATTTATAAGAAGTCAACTTTCCTGCTCGACCGTTTAGACACACAGGTATTCCCAGAGTGGATGCAGATTTCTGAAAAACCCCATCTGCATAAAGGCATTGCAAGTTCGCCTTATGATCAGGAGGGCGGGAAAACATTTAAGCGCAATATTATTGAAGACGGCGTACTGCAGACTTATCTGTTAACCGGCTATGCCGCCCGTAAATTAAATATGCCTAGTACCGGTCATGCTGGTGGTATCCATAACTGGTTTGTGAAAAACAGTGGTTTAGATTTAGCGGGGCTGCTTAAAGAGATGGGAACCGGGCTGTTTGTTACTGAATTAATGGGCCAGGGAGTGAATATGGTGACCGGTGATTATTCTCGCGGTGCATCAGGTTTCTGGATTGAAAACGGTGTGATCGCTTACCCGGTTCATGAAATTACCATTGCCGGTAACCTTAAAGAGATGTTTATGGGCATTGAGGCAGTTGCTTCTGATATTGATCCGCGCAGCAGCTTGAAAACCGGCTCCATTTTAATTAATAAAATGAAAATTGCCGGCGAATAATCTTTTAGTAGTGTCTTTAAGAGAGCCTGCATTCTGCAGGCTTTTTTATTTATTATGGATAATAAAAGCGTTAGGGTAATCAGTCTGCACTTCGGCCAGCAGTTCCTGAGCTTTCAGGGGGCTGCTGAAGGGCCCTAAACGTAATTTATACTGTTGATTTTCTTTAACAAATAAACTGTTAACCTGCAGAGAATCACTCAACTTTCTACCTAAATCATCAGCTTTGCCGGGCAGGGAGGTCACTAAATACTGGATGTAATACAAACCGTTAAAATTATTGGCCGCATCTTCCTCTTTGCTGAAATGTAATAATTTAATTTTTACCTTTGCCGTGCCGGACTGGAGCATATCCAGTTTCTGCGCCGCCGCGTAGGAAAGGTCGATAATGCGCCCTTCATGAAACGGTCCGCGGTCATTAACACGTACAATAATCTGTTTATTGTTTTCCAGGTTAGTGACCTGCACATAACTTGGTAAAGGAAGGTTTTTATGGGCGGCACTCATGGCAAACATATTATAGCGTTCGCCGTTAGACGTCAGATGGCCATGGAATTTATTACCGTACCAGGAAGCATATCCCTGTTCATTAAATTCACTAACACCTCTCAGTACCTTGTAGTTTTTTCCCCGCACTGTGTAGTCTTTATTACCGCCTCGTGAGTAGGGTTCATAACGAGGGTTGACATCTTCAACATGATTCAGCGGCGGAATATCAGAAGGACTGTGATCATCTTTATACTGATAGCGGCCGTCCGATGAACTGCATGCCTGAAGCATAAGTATTAGTAATAGTGCTGAGAATGCTTTAAATAGGGTCATATTCTTCTTATTTAATATTAAAACGTTTATGAGTATTGATTGACATTAATACGCCGAAACCGGCCAGCAGGGTAACAATCGAAGTCCCGCCGTAGCTGATTAAAGGCAGCGGTACCCCCACTACAGGTAATATGCCGCTGACCATGCCGATATTTACAAACACGTATACAAAGAAGGTCAGGGTGATGCTGCCGGCGACTAATTTTGTAAAGGCGTCCTGTGCCTGATTAGCAATCCATAATCCGCGCCCCATAATCAACAGATAAATAGTTAATAACAGCAGAATACCAACAAAACCAAACTCTTCGGAGAAAACCGAAAAGATAAAGTCGGTATGCCGCTCGGGCAGGAACTCCAGTTGTGACTGGGTGCCGTCCAGCCAGCCTTTACCCCATACTCCACCTGAACCGATGGCAATCTTAGACTGAATAATATGGTAACCCGCCCCGAGCGGATCGGCTTCCGGATTGAACAGGGTTAGTACCCGGCCTCGCTGATAATCATGCATTAAATAAAACCACAGCACCGGTACAAATGCGAGTATTGCGCCGGCTGCCGCTCCAATATAAAGCCAGGAAATACCGGAAAGAAAAAGTACAAATATTCCCGAAGACGCCACTAAAATTGAGGTGCCTAAATCCGGCTGTTTAGCAATCAGCAGAGTTGGAATAATAACAATTAACAGGGCGATAAATGTGTGTTTTAAACGCGGGGGCAGGGTGTACTGGCTGATATAATAAGCGACCATAAAAGGCATGATCAGCTTCATTATTTCCGAAGGCTGAAACTTGGTAAAGCCCAGATCTAACCAGCGCTGCGCCCCTTTACCCGTGTGTCCGAAAGCTAATACTGCGATTAACATTAATACACATATAATAAATATAGCGGGTGTCCAGCGCTGGTAAAATTCCGGCGTGAGCTGCGCCATTATAAGCATGACACTCAGGGCAATACCTAAGCGGATAAGCTGCCTGATGATCATCTCATAACCGGCCACTGAATAGAGGACGGTCAGACTTAATCCCATTAACGAAAAGATGCCCAGTAATAAATAGGGATCGATATGCAGACGATAGAAAATACTTTTCTGAGCTTGGGTGCTGACCATGGTTAAAGACCTAGTGACTTAACTGTAGAAGTTGGCGTTAAATGATCAAAATGCTCATCAAATAAAGCACGTACGATAGGAGCCGCCTGGCTGCTGCCGCCCCCGGCATTCTCTAAGATAACGGTTGTGACTATTTCCGGCTCCTCAAACGGGGCAAAGGCAACAAACATGGCATTATCACGATGGCGCTCATCTATTTTATCGGCATCATAAACTTCATCTTTTTTAATGCTGATTATCTGTGCCGTACCTGATTTACCGCCGATACTATAGGAAGCTGAAGAAAATGCGCGCCGTGCGGTACCTGTTTTGGCTACCCCGTACATGGCATTAAGTGCAATATCCCAGTAATTTTCATCCTGCAGCTTTATCGGCTTTTTGGACTCCCGCGGCGGAGAAAAGGCACCTTCGGCAGATATAATGGACTGCAGAATATGCGGTTCTATAACATCTCCGCGCCGTGCCAGAATGGCTGTTGCTTTAGTTAACTGAATCGGCGTCACCGTCCAGTAACCTTGACCGATACCGACTGAAATAGTATCCCCGTCATACCAGGGTTCTTTAAAACGCGCTTTTTTCCAGTCTCGAGAGGGCATAATTGCTTTTGTTTCTTCACCAATATCAAGGCCGCTGTATTCACCAAAACCAAACTGGCGCATAAACGGGTTGATTCTATCGATGCCGAGCTTGTAGGCGGTGTCATAGAAAAAAGTATCACTGCTGTCCTCTATGGCGTAATAAACATCAACCATGCCGCGGCCCCAACGCTTCCAGTCTCGGAACTTATGCTTAGTGTTCGGGATAGACCACCAGCCGGGATCATAGATCTTGGTTTTTTCAGTGATAACACTGTTGTCTAATGCTGCTAAAGCCATCTGCGGCTTTATTGTTGAAGCAGGCGGATAACGCCCCTGTGTTGCGCGGTTAATTAACGGACGGTCTCTGGACTGAATAAGCTCCTGATATTTTCTGGTGCTGATCCCCTGAACAAAAAGATTCGGATCGTAACTCGGGCTGGAGACCAAGGCTAAAATGCCGCCTGTTTCAGCATCCATTACAATAATAGTACCGCGGCGTCCGGCCAGCAGTTTCTGCGCTTTAAGCTGCAGTTTAATATCAATATGCAGCTGCAGATCTTTTCCTGGAACCGGCGGAGTGAAACTCAGGGTGCGGATCACTTTACCCCAGCTGTCTACCTCAACCTGGCGCTGCCCCGGCTGCCCGTGGAGCAGATCTTCATAACTTTTTTCGATACCTAATTTACCAATATAATTGGTGCCGCGGTAACGGGCTCTTTTACCGGCTTCGTCGAGACGCTGCAGATCACCGCTGTTAATTTTGGCAATATAGCCGAGAACGTGGGTAAAAGCATCTCCAAAAGGGTAAAAACGCTTTAAGCTGGCCTGGATAGAAAAACCTTTAAATTTGTGCTGGTTGACTGTAAAAGCAGCAACCTCTTCTTTGCTTAACTGATCGCGAATTACAATCGCTTTAAAGGAGCGTGTATAACGGTTTTTTTTGTAAAAAGCTTCAATTTCCGGATCGCTTAATGATAATAGCTGCTTCAGATCCTGGATATTTTCCTGTAGATTTTCTGTCTTACTGACAATTACATTAAGGCTGTAAACCGGGCGGTTTTCGGCGAGAATGATACCGTTACGATCGTAGATAAGTCCGCGGTTGGGCGGTACTGTCTGCACACTGATACGGTTCGCATTAGAGCGGGTTTTATAGGCATTATAAGATTTTATCTGCAGGTAGTAGAGATTGCTGATTAATAAACCGATAGCAAAAATAATAGCGATAAAAACCACTAACGTACGGCGCATAAAAAGAGCGGATTCGGCTGAGTGGTTTCTTATGCTAATGCGTTTTTTTGCCACTTACTACTCTCGGTGATAAGGGTGGTTAATGGTCAGTGTAAAAGCGCGGTATAAACTTTCGGCAGCAATAATGCGAACTAAGGGATGCGGCAGAGTTAATGCTGAAAGTGACCAGCGCTGCTCCGACAGGGCAATACATTCTGGAGCCAGGCCTTCAGGCCCGCCGATTAACAAGCTGATATTTCTAGCATCCAGCTGCCACTTGGTCATCTCGCCGGCCAGCTGTTCAGTGGTCCAGGCTTTCCCGGTTACTTCTAAGGTGACAATTTTGTTGCCTTTAGGGACTGCTGCTAGAGTTAATTCACCCTCTTTTTTCAAAATGCGTTTTATATCTGCATTTTTACCGCGCTTCCCGGCATTTATTTCAAGCAGCTCAAGCTGCATCTCTTTCGGGAAGCGCCGAGCATATTCTTGATATCCTTTTTCAACCCAGTCGGGCATTTTTGTGCCCACTGCGATTAACTGAATTTTCATTAAGCAGACTGTTCCCAAAGCTTTTCAAGCTGATAGAATTGACGTGTCTCATCCTGCATAACGTGAACAACTAAATTACCTAAATCCAGCAGTACCCACTCACTTCCTTCTAAACCTTCAATACCTAAAGGTGCCTCGCCTTCATTTTTAGCCGCCAGTGCAGTTTGCTCTGCAACTGAACGTACGTGACGTTTTGAGCTGCCGGTGCAGATAATCATAGTATCCGTTACATCTGAATTTTCAGAAACATCAATGATTGAGATGTCTTTTGCTTTCATATCTTCAAGTTGTTGTAAAACAAATTGTTTTAGTTGTTCGTCTTGCAAAGGAGCTTCCTTTAATAAATAGGTTAAAAAATTGAATAATTGAGCAGTATAACATGACCTCACTCTGCCATGCCATTATTGATGATAATTTCACTTTTCTGCATGTAACTTAATTTAAAGCAAGTTTGAACGCATTAATAGACTTTCTGTGAGTATAATCGCAAAAAAAGCAGATCCTTTACTTGCAATAATGGTGCACTTTATTAGACTTCCTGATCTAAAAGTGGGGAAATGTGCATAAAAGTGGATCTTTTGCCTTATATTTATGCCCGTTTCATTAAAATTGATCCTGGATCGTAATAATTATGCTGCGTGGTGCGAGTGCAATAAATATTGATACAAAAGGCAGAATTGCGATTCCTACACGTTATCGTGACTGGCTGACGGATACCTGTCAGGGCCAGTTTGTATGCACTATTGATCTGCAGTCACCATGTTTACTGCTGTACCCGCTAAACGAATGGTTATTAATTGAAAATAAATTACGTGCCTTATCAAGTACTAACCCGCAGGAACGCCGTCTGCAGAGACTGATCCTGGGATATGCGGCAGAGAGCGAGTTAGATAAAGGCGGACGTACCTTAATTGCTCCGACGTTAAGACAGCATGCAAAATTACAAAAAAAAGTAATGCTGGTCGGGCAGTTAAATAAATTTGAATTGTGGGATGAAGATATGTGGAACCAGCAAGTACAAGAAGATTTACAACAAGGTTTACCTGCGGGTGACGATTTAAGCGAACGACTGAAGGAGTTTTCACTGTAATGACTGCACATGTCACAGTATTACTAGATGAAGCCGTCAACGGCTTGGCACTAAAAAAAGACGGTACTTACGTAGATGGAACATTCGGTCGAGGCGGACACTCCCGCCACATTTTAAAACAGCTTGGTGAGAACGGGCGTTTAATCGCTATCGACAGGGATCCGCGCGCGATCGCGGCCGGGCATGAGTTGATGAAGGAAGATCCGCGCTTCACTATCGTGCATGGGCCTTTCTCTGGTTTAGCTGACTATGTAAAAGAATTAGGCCTGGACGGAAAAATTGACGGTGTGCTGTTAGATCTTGGTGTTTCATCGCCGCAGCTTGACGATGCTGAACGTGGTTTCAGTTTTATGCGTGACGGCCCGTTAGATATGCGCATGGATCCAACTTCCGGGATCAGCGCCGCCGACTGGCTGGCAAAAGCGGATGCAGATGATATCGGCTGGGTATTAAAAACCTTTGGTGAAGAAAAATTTGCTTACCGGATTGCGCGTGCCATTGTTGCGGATCGTGAAGAAACGCCGTTTCTGCGCACCCTGCAGCTGTCGCAGTTAATTGAACGCCTCTGTCCTAAAAGAGAGAAGAAAAAGCATCCGGCAACCCGCAGCTTTCAGGCGATCCGAATTTATATCAACAGTGAGTTAGAAGAGATCCATAAAGTGTTAGACGGTGCTTTGGAGATCCTGGCGATTGGCGGGCAGCTTTCTGTTATCAGTTTCCATTCACTGGAAGATCGGATCGTAAAACGTTTTATTCGTAAGCAGGAAAAAGGGCGCCAATACCCGGCGGGGCTGCCTTTGACTGAGGCGCAGATGCAGTCTGGTAAAACACTGAAGTCTGTCGGCAAAGCGTTAAAACCAGGTGCTGAGGAAATTAAAGACAATCCGCGCGCGCGAAGCTCGGTATTACGGATTGCTAAGAAGACAGCACAACCAGAGAATGACTAATGTGAGTCATTCTCGTGATAATTTACTGTATCTGATTCTTGCTGATTTACGCAGAAATTTTGCAGCTGTACTGCTTGCCGCCGCTATCTTGTTAAGTGCGTTTTATAACATTTATACAACGCATGAAACACGCGAGCTGATTACTGAGAAAGAACAATTATCACAACAGAAAGATAACTTAATGATTGAGTGGCGTAATCTGCTGATTGAAGAACATACGTTAGATGAACATAGCCGCATCAGACGAATTGCGGTTAAAAAATTATCAATGTCGCAGCCGACAAATAATAATAGTGTGTTAGTGGAACTTCCATGAGAATAAAACGGAATTTATCAAAGCCGAAGGTAAACCGGCAGACTAAAAAGAAAAAAGTCTATGCGACTTTTTCTTCATGGCGCTATCTGTTTGTTTCCGTCGTGGTTGCTTTTATTGCGGCTGCGCTGATAAGCCGCCTTGCTTATATTCAGCTTATCGAGCCGGAATATTTAACCCGGGAAGCGGATAAACGCAGTTTACGCATAACTAAATCTGTCGCGCACCGCGGTAATATTGAAGATCGTAACGGTGAAGAACTGGCTATCAGCGTGCCTGCATATGCAATCTGGGTAGATCCTAAAACGGTAAAAAAATCTTTTGCGTTTACCCGCGAAGAATGGGACGCGAGTATTGAAGTTAACCCGCGTAACGGTAGTGAAGTACATACCAAAAAATATTTTTATGAATCTAAAAAATGGCCGGCACTTGCTGAAGTATTAGATATTGAAGTTGATAAGCTTGCTGAGATTATTCAGAAACCCGGCTCACGTTTTGCTTATCTGAAAAGACAGGTAAATAAACCGATTGTTGATTATATCAGACAGCTGAAATTAGCCGGTATTTCCAATCAGCTGGAGTCGCACCGTTTTTACCCTACCGGTGAAATAAACGCTAATATTCTCGGGCTGACCGACCTTGATGCACAGGGTATCGAAGGGATTGAAAAAAGTTATAATAACTTCCTGCAGGGGCAGACGGGACAGAAGCGTGTACGTAAAGACCGCCTTGGCAATGTTATTGATAATATCGAAGTACTTAAGGTTAAAAAGGCTGCTGGTAATCTGCAGCTGAGTATTGATCAGCGAATTCAGGCGGTTGCTTACAGTGAATTAAAACGAGCGGTCAAAATACATGAAGCGACATCCGGCTCAGTGGTTGTCTTGGATGTTAATACCGGTGAGATTTACGCGATAGCTAATTATCCGTCCTTTAATCCGAATGACCGCAGTCAGTACCAGCCCTATAAATTAAGAAACCGTGCCATTACTGATACCTTTGAACCAGGATCAACGGTAAAACCTCTGGTAATAGCCAGTGCGCTGGTAAATAAAAAAACCGATATTGATGAAGTCATTGATACCTCTCCGGGCTGGATGCATATCGGCGGACGCCGGGTCCGAGACGGGCGCAACTACGGTAAGATAGATCTGGCCATGATACTGAAAAAATCCAGTAATATCGGGGTTAGTAAGTTAGCACTGCGTCTGCAGCCCGGACAGCTGCAGCAGACTTTTTCTGACTTTGGTTTTGGTAATGATACCGGCGTAAATTTAATTGGTGAAAGTGTCGGCATTTTACCGTTGCGCAGACGCTGGTCGGACTTTGAGCTGGCAACCATGTCTTTTGGTTATGCTTTCACCACCACTACGCTGCAGCTGGCAAAGGCCTACGCCATTTTAGGCGGCGGCGGAAAAGAGTATCCAATATCAATTTTAAAGAACCCAAATCCTGGTGAAGGTGAGCAGGTAATACCTGAGAATATCGCGCGTGAGATTGTACATATGATGGAAGGCGTCAGTAAACAAGGCGGGACAGCCCGCAAGGCAAAAGTTGACGGCTACCGTATTGCCGGTAAAACCGGGACATCCCGTAAAGCTGAAGCCGGCGGTTATGGTGATGATTATGTTTCCGTATTTGCCGGACTTGCACCGGCCAGTGAACCGCGTTTTGCTATTGCTGTGATGATCAACGAGCCGCAGGGAGACAGTTATTATGCCGGGGATGTCGCTGCTCCGGTATTTTCTGCGGTAATGAAAAGTGCACTTTTATTAGAGCATGTACGCCCCGATGATAATAGCGATCAACGCTATACCCTGCTGGAGTCTAATTAATAATGCCTGAAAAACCGCAATTAATGTCACTAACGGCGTTGTTATCTCCATGGTTAGATGTCGATTTTGAGAATATTTTACTGTCCGGGTTAACGCTGGACAGTCGTGAAATAAAAAACGGCAGCCTGTTTGCCGCCCTGCAGGGAGCACAGCTGGACGGCCGTACTTTTATCAGCAAAGCAGTTGACTGCGGTGCGGGGGCTGTTTTATCAGAAACAAAAGAGCGCAGTGAGCACGGTTTAATCACCCTGCAGGCTGATGTTCCGGTAATTCAGATATACCAGTTAGGATCCCTGTTAAGTGAACTTGCTTACCGGTTTTATTTCCCGGAGCAGAACTTACATAAAGTGATTGCAGTTACCGGGACCAATGGTAAAACCACCATTGCTACTCTGTTGGCCAACTGTTTGAATTTATTAGGTAAACAAAGTGCACAGATGGGCACCATAGGCAACGGTTTATTCGGTCAGCTTAAAAGCAGTTTAAATACCACCCTGGATGCTATTTCAGTTTTCTCTGAGTTAAGTGATTATCAGCAGAAAAACGTTGATTACACGGTAATGGAAGTCTCATCTCACGGATTAACGCAGGGGCGGGTTAGTGCGCTGCCTTTTCATAGCGCCATATTTACCAACCTGACCCGTGATCATCTGGATTATCACGGTTCGATGGAAAATTATGGATCAGCTAAGAAAGTTTTATTTGAAAACTTTCCAGTTAAACAGCGTTTTATCAATGCAGATGATGCGACGGGAGCGCAATGGTTAAAAGATTTTCCGGATGCGATAAGCTTCGGTTTTAACGCCAAACCGTTAACTAAGCAGCAGCGTTATCTGCGTGTCGAACAGGTTGAATATCACGGTCAGGGAATTAACTTTTCATTTCAGTCATCATGGGGGCAGGGGGCAATATCGGCACCCTTTTACGGTGATTTTAATGTGTCGAATCTAGCTGCAGTATTAACTCAGTTATTAGCTGAAAATATCTCTATAAAACAGGTTGAAACTATTTTCCCACGGTTAACTGCCGTGCCTGGTCGTATGGAGCAGTATTACTTTGCGGCTGAAGATATTACTTTTGTTGTCGATTATGCGCATACACCGGATGCCCTGGAAAAAGCCTTAAGCGCTTTACAAAAACACAAGAAAACAGGGCGGTTAATCTGCGTATTCGGCTGCGGGGGAGACAGAGATAAAGGGAAACGCCCTGAAATGGCAAAAGTTTCTGAAGATTTTGCACAAAAAGTTGTTTTAGTTGATGATAATCCGCGCAGCGAATCTGCCGCGGAGATTATGCAGGATATTTTAAAAGGTTTTAACAATAAAGCTCTAGTCACAGAGATTCATGACCGCAAAGAAGCCGTATTAGATCTGCTCGATAATGCTCTGCCCGGCGATATCGTTTTATTAGCCGGCAAAGGACATGAAGATTATCAGATCATCGGTAATCAGCGGTTATACTACAGCGACCGGGAATTATTAGCCTCGTTACAAGATACCTATAATAAAAATAATAAGGCTGATTTATGATTTCATTAACACTTAGTGAAATAGCGCAGGCGACACAGGGCAAAGTTATCAATGCTCCGTCAGAAGATATTGTTATTAACTCCGTTTCTACGGATACGCGCTCTATAGAGCATGGCGATCTGTTTATCGCTCTGCAGGGGGATTCATTTGACGCCCATCACTTTCTGCAGCAGGCCGAAAATGCAGGGGCTACGCTGCTGCTCATACATCAGCAGACAGAGTCTGCATTACCCTCGATATTAGTTAAAGATACACGTATTGCACTTGGTCTGTTAGCTTCCCATGTTAAGCAGAAAATAGCGGGGTTAAAGTGCGCCGCTATTACCGGCAGTAACGGTAAAACCACCACCAAAGAACTGTTAAGTCAGATTTTACGTGTTTTCAGCGGCAGTGATCATTCTGTACTGGCAACTGCCGGTAATTTTAATAATGATATCGGTCTGCCGTTAACTTTATTGCGTCTCACTGAACAAAACACCTTTGCGGTGGTCGAATTAGGCGCGAATCATCAGGGCGAGATAGCTTATACCGCTTCGCTGAGCAAACCCGATGTAGCGCTTATTAATAATGTTATGCCGGCACATTTAGAAGGTTTCGGCTCTATTGCCGGCGTTGCACAGGCAAAAGGTGAAATCTGGCAGAGTCTTGCTGAAAACGGGACTGCAGTGGTTAATCTAGATGACGGTTTTGCCGCCCAGTACCTGCAGCAGTTAAATGAATTACCTTTTGAAATTAACATATTGACCTTTTCACAGAGCGACACTAGTGCTTCTGTGTTTGCCTCTGATATTCATTTTGACGGCCTCGGCAAAGCCGTATTCACCTTGAATGTTCGTCATAAAAACTCGCTGAAATCAGTTGTTGTGCCTCTCAATTTAGCTGGTAAACATAATATCAGTAATGCGCTGGCGGCTTCTGCTATGGCAGGTGCATTAGGCTGCGGTCTGGATGTTATTCAGCGAGGTTTGAGCGCTGTGGCCGAGGTAAGCGGGCGGGTTAACAGCACTCAGGTTAATGAATTAGTCACTCTGATTGATGATACGTATAATGCCAACTCTGCATCGGTGAAAGCAGCTGTTGATCTGCTGGCCTGCTATGCAGGTGAGCAGTTACTAATTTTAGGTGATATGGCAGAGCTTGGCGCTTACTGCGAACAGGAGCATCTTTCTGTCGGCAGGTATGCCGCGGAGCAGGGCATAAGCGGTTTATTAACTGTGGGCAGCTTCAGCAGTAAAACCTGTTCAGCTTTCCGGGCGAACTGCACAGCTGAAGCAGTACACTTTGACACTAAAGCGCAGTTAAAAGAGCACTTAGAAAAAGAAATTTTAAACAAGCACCAGAAACTGACCGTTCTGGTTAAGGGCTCCCGCGGGGCAAAGATGGAAGAGATCGTTACTTTTATCAAGCATGCGCTGAGCCAAAAATCGTAATTATTAGAATAATAAATAAGTTATAAATAGGAAATACCAATGATAGTTTGGTTAGCAGAGTTACTTTCGGTTTATTTTAGATTTTTTAATGTATTTACTTACCTGTCAGTGCGTATGGTGCTGGCGGTGTTAACTGCATTAGTGTTCTCATTATGGGCTGGACCTAAACTGATCCGTTATCTGCAGAAAATGCAGATCGGGCAGATTGTCCGTGATGACGGTCCTGAATCACATTTTAGTAAAGCGGGCACACCAACGATGGGCGGAATTTTAATTCTTGCTTCTATTACGCTGTCAACCTTATTATGGACACGTTTAGATAACCATTATGTATGGATTGTTTTAATGACAACGCTGGCTTTCGGCGGAATCGGGTTTATGGATGACTACCTGAAAGTGATACGTAAACATCCCGATGGTCTGATTGCCCGCTGGAAATATTTCTGGCAGTCGGCCGCCGCTTTAGTACTTGCTGTAGTGCTTGTCAGTACAGCTTCAACACCGGCAGAACTCACCTTTGTTATGCCGTTTTTTAAAGAATATATGCCTTATCTTGGCCTGGCATTTATTCCGCTGGTTTACTTCACTGTGGTCGGCAGCAGTAATGCGGTTAATTTAACCGATGGTTTAGACGGTCTGGCAATTATGCCCACTGTGATGGTGGCGGCCGCTTTTGCATTAATTGCCTATTTAACCAGCCATGTAAATTACGCACATTATTTATATATTCCCTATATCCCTAAAGCCAGTGAGCTGGTGATTATCTGCGGCACGATTGTCGGTGCCGGTTTAGGTTTCCTGTGGTTCAATACTTATCCGGCACAAGTCTTTATGGGCGATGTTGGTTCATTAGCATTAGGCGCATTGTTAGGTGTTATTGCGGTGCTGGTTCGTCAAGAAATACTGCTGGTTATTATGGGCGGAATTTTTGTCTTAGAAACCGTGTCGGTTATTCTGCAGGTAGGCTCTTACAAAATGCGCAAACAGCGTATTTTCCGAATGGCGCCTATCCATCATCATTATGAGAAAAAAGGCTGGCCGGAACCGCGTGTGATTGTTCGTTTCTGGATTATTACCATAGTGCTGGTATTGATCGGACTTGTGACACTGAAGGTACGTTAATATGTCAGATAAAAAGGTTGCAGTTTTAGGTCTTGGTGCAACGGGGTTATCCTGTGTTAATTTTCTGCTTGTGCAGAATTATAATGTCACTGTATTTGATACGCGTCAGCTGCCGCCTGGTGAAGATAAATTACCGTCTTGTATTGAGCTTATTAAAGGCCCCTTAAATGCTGATCTGTTAGCTGAATTTAAACTGATTATCGCCAGTCCCGGCATCGCACTGGCAACACCCGCTCTGCAGTCCGCACTGCAGGCCGGTTGTGAAATTATTGGCGATATCGAACTGTTTGCCAGAGCACTGCAGCAGCCGCAGTATCAGCATGCAAAATTAGTCACTATTACCGGCTCTAACGGGAAAAGCACTGTCACCAGTTTATTAGGTGAAATGGCCCGTGAAGCAGATGTTAAAACGGCGGTCGGCGGAAATATCGGCATTCCTGCCCTAGATCTGCTTAGACCTGAAGTGGAGCTGTACATATTAGAGCTGTCCAGCTTTCAACTGGAAACCACCTTTTCATTAAATGCTGATATTGCGACGATATTAAATGTCAGTGAAGATCATTTAGACAGATATGACTCCTATCAAGACTACACGCAGGCAAAACATCGAATTTATGAGCAGAGCAAAAACTGTCTGTTTAACCGTGATGACTTATTAACCCTGCCGAGGGCTGCAGACAAGCCTCAGGTTAGTTTTGGTTTTGACAGCTCAGCTTATGGTTTAGTTTGTGATACACAGAAAAACATCTGTCTGGCCCGTAATGGTCAAGTTTTGTTAAACGTTGAGTCTTTAAAGCTAAGCGGTAAACATAACTGGATGAATGCATTAGCTGCACTTGCCTTGGGTGATGCGGTTAATTTAGATGAACAGGCTATGCTCCATGCTCTGCAGAGCTACACTGGTTTAAAACACCGCTGCGAGTTTGTTGCACAGCGCCGCGGTGTTCGCTGGATTAATGACTCTAAAGCGACCAATATCGGGGCGGCGCAGGCTGCATTACAGGGCTTATCGGAAACGATTGCGGGTGATGTTCATGTCATTCTTGGCGGTGACGGCAAGGGGGCTGATTTTAGCGAGCTGTCAGAAGTACTGAAAGAGGTGCAGGGGGGAATTGTCTGTTTTGGTGCTGACGGACAGAAAATCGCATCCTTTAATTCAAGAGCGGTTGTGGTGAATGATCTGCAGCAGGCAGTAAGCATGATTGCTGACAAAGCTAAAGCGGGGGATTTAGCGATATTAAGCCCGGCCTGTGCAAGTTTAGATATGTATCCTAATTTTATGGCGCGCGGCGATCATTTTAGAAGCTTAGTGACTGCGTTACAGGCAGATCGCGTTTAATGAGAATACTCAATAGCGTGCGCAGTTTGTTTGACAGCCGAACCGACCAGCAGGCCTATGACCGGCAGCTGCTGCTGGTGACATTTACCTTGATGGCTGTAGGTATGGTGATTGTTGCTTCTGCATCAATTCCGGAAGGTATTGCGTTAGCAGATGATCCTTTTCGTTTTCTTAAGCGTCATCTTATATATATTTTTATATGCTTAGGCGTGTTAGCCGGTGTAGTCTGTGTACAGATGGATCATTGGTATAAAAGCCAGGGACTATTCTTAACACTGGCTTTTGTTGGACTGCTGGCGGTGCTGGTGATCGGTACCGAAGTGAACGGCTCCTTCCGCTGGTTACGTTTAGGACCGTTTAATATTCAGCCTTCGGAATTTTCTAAACTGGCTATTGTTCTGTTTCTGGCGGGCTATCTGTCAAGGCGCCAGCAGGAAGTAATCGACACCATAAAAGGCTTTGTTAAACCGCTTATTATTTTATCAGTATTTGCGCTGTTATTATTACTGCAGCCGGATCTCGGCTCTACCGTTGTGATCGTGGTGATTATGATGGGCATGTTGTTTATTGCCGATGCCAGGCTGATCTCCTTTATCGGTATCGGCGTTTCACTGCTCGCTGTTATTGTGGTGCTTATTGTTACTTCGCCGTACCGCATGGCGCGTGTATTTGGTTTTTTAGATCCCTGGGCGGATCCCTTCGGGCGAAGTTATCAGCTGACTCAGTCTTTAATGGCATTTGGACGCGGAGGCTGGTTTGGTGAAGGTTTAGGTAATTCCGTACAAAAATTAGATTATTTACCCGAAGCCCATACTGATTTTATTATGGCAATTCTTGCTGAAGAGCTCGGCTTTGTCGGAGTCTCTGCCGTTATCATTTTAGAATTTATTTTAGTTTATAAAGCGTTCAGTATTGGTAAAAAAGCGCTGCAGCAGAATATGGTTTTTTCCGGTTATGCCGCTATCGGTATTGCTATCTGGTTTGCCTTTCAAACTGCGGTTAATGTCGGTGCCGCCTCGGGTATTGCACCAACTAAAGGTTTAACACTGCCGTTAGTCAGTTACGGCGGTTCGAGTTTAATCACCATTGCAGTTGCTGTAGCAATATTATTACGTGTTGATTTTGAGCGTCGCCAGGCTTCAAGCCAGGTGCGTCTTACTAAGATAAAAGCGGTTAAAAGTAAAAAGACGGCTGAAAAACAAAAAGCAGTAAAAGCCGCTGCGGCAGAAAAGCCCGATGAAATACAAGATAAAACTGAAGCTGCTGAAATAATAAATCTGTATCCGAAACAAGAAGAAGTTGATGAGACAAAGTAAAACATTATTAGTAATGGCCGGCGGCACGGGGGGGCATGTTTTCCCGGGGCTTGCCGTTGCCGAGCAGTTAAAAAAACAGGGCTGGCAGGTCAGCTGGCTGGGTACGGCTGATCGTATGGAAGCGCAGTTAGTACCGGAGCATGGTTACGAAATTGATTTTATCGATATTGCCGGCGTGCGTGGTAATGGTCTGCAGCGTTTATTAATGGCGCCGCTGCGTATTGTAAAATCGATTATGCAGGCGCGCCGCGTATTAAAAAAACGTAAAGTAGATCTGGTACTCGGTATGGGTGGTTTTGCAAGTGGTCCGGGTGGTATTGCCGCATGGACAATGGGACTGCCGGTTATATTACATGAGCAGAATGCGGCTGCCGGTTTAACTAACCGCATTTTAGCCCGCTTCTCTAAAAAGATATTAATGGGCTTTTCAGGTGCTTTTCAAAGCGAAAAGGCTGTTTTAGTTGGTAATCCAGTCCGCCAGGCGCTTCTGAACTTACCTGAAAAAAAAATATCGCCTGAAAACTCAGCACTTAAAGTGTTAGTCGTCGGCGGCAGTTTAGGTGCTAAGGTATTAAATGATCTGCTTCCTAAGGTGCTTAGTTCTTTTACTAAAGGCCAGCTGAGTGTCATTCATCAAAGCGGTAAAGGGCATTATCAGGGACTTAAAGATGCATATCAGAATATTGAAATTGAAGCTGATATACAGGAATTTATAACCGATATGGACAGTGCCTACGACTGGGCGGATGTGGTTATCTGCCGGGCCGGCGCATTAACCGTTGCAGAGGTTGCTGTCGTTGGTTTACCGGCTGTTTTTGTACCGCTGCCGCATGCAGTAGATGATCATCAGACTAAAAATGCTCAGGATCTGGTAAATAAAGAAGCTGCTGTACTGATACCGCAAAAAGAACTCAATGCGGATAAATTAAGTGATTATTTGCGGACATTCAGCCAAAATAGAGACTTGCTTGCTGAAATGTCCAGAAAGAGTAAAAAAACAGCAATAATTGATGCGGCAGAGCGCGTGGCGGCTGTTTGTAATCAATTTGTTTAATCGATATGCAGCAGACATTACAGTGTAATAAACTTTTAAATTAATGGCTTTATATGACAAAAATTAATCTAGCTCAAATACGCACCATGATTCCAGAAATGCGCCGTGTTAAACAAATTCATTTTGTCGGCATCGGTGGTGCAGGTATGGGCGGTATTGCGGAAGTACTAGCATACGAAGGTTACAAAATTACCGGTTCAGATATTGCGGTTAATCCTGTAGTAAACCGTCTGCGTTCACTTGGTGCTGAAATTTTTATCGGGCATCAGCAGGAAAATATTTACGGCGCATCAGTTGTTGTCGTTTCTACTGCAATTAATAAAGATAATCCCGAGTTATTAGCCGCTCAGCAGGCAAGAATTCCAGTTGTACGCCGTGCAGAGATGCTGGCTGAATTAATGCGCTACAGACATGGTGTGGCCGTTGCCGGAACCCATGGGAAAACCACGACAACCAGCTTAATTGCGAGTATTTACGGACAGGCAGATTTAGATCCGACATTTGTTATCGGCGGCTTATTAAACAGTGCCGGCACCAATGCCAAATTAGGCCAAAGCCGTTATTTAATTGCAGAAGCCGATGAGAGCGATGCTTCCTTTTTACATCTGCAGCCTATGGTTTCGGTGGTTACCAATATTGAAGCGGACCATATGGATACCTACCAGGGGGATTTTGAAGTATTAAAAGATACTTTTGTCACCTTTATCCAGAATCTGCCTTTTTACGGTACCGCTGTTGTCTGTTTAGATGACTCCGTAGTGGAAGAGCTTATTCCGCGTTTTGCTCGACAAGTTGTTACTTACGGCTTTCATGAGCAGGCTGATGTACGTATTTCTGCTTTTTCTCAAAGTGTTAACCGTAGTGAGTTTGTAGTTCACCGCGTTAATAAAGAAGATCTTAAAATTCACTTAAATTTACCCGGCAAACACAATGCATTGAATGCCGCCGCCGCGATTGCTGTGGCGATGGAAGATGATATTGATGATGCAGCCATTTTAAATGCATTAAATGAGTTTGAGGGTATTGGTCGTCGTTTTGAACAGTACGGCGAATTTGAAACGGGGCGCGGTAAAGCAATCTTAGTTGATGATTATGGTCACCACCCGACAGAAGTACAGGCAACAATTAATGCAGCCAGAGAAGGGTGGCCGGAAAAGCGTCTTGTTATGGCTTACCAGCCGCACCGTTATACCCGTACCCGGGATCTTTATGATGATTTTGCCCATGTATTAGAGCAGGTTGATCAGCTTCTGCTGCTGGATGTTTATGCTGCCGGTGAAACGCCGATTGCCGGTGCAGACAGCCGCTCATTATGCCGTACTATTCGTCAGCGCAGTGATAAAGAGCCGATTTTTGTTGCCAGCCCGGAAGCCCTGCCTGGAATGCTTGCACAAATCATCGGTGACGGTGATCTGGTACTGACACAGGGAGCCGGTAATATAGGTGCTGTGGTTAAAACATTAGCAGAGTTGAAGCTGGACATTGAAAAAATGAAACAAGTGAACAGCAAATAGTAAATTCATATATGGATCTGCAGCCAGACCGGCGGCAGAACTGTATTATGAAAAAGAAAAATGATGAGTGAACATTAATGAGTTTAGATTTTGCTAAAGCCGCTGTTTTATCAGCAGGATCTGGTGCTGAATGTGCAGTTATAAGCTCTGCCGGCGCCATGAAAAAATACAAAACTAAACAGCTATGGCAAAGTTATCAATTAGCGGTGGTAAATTGTCAAATCATAGTCAAAGATGGCTTTAATCCTGAGCAATCAGAAGATATAATATCAAGCTTGTCGGGGGCTGTAATTGTTAAGCCTGATAGCGAAGGCTCAAGCATGAGCAGGGTAAATAATGCGGAGCCGCCTGTGCAGGCATTTAAATTTGATAATAAAGTGCTGCTTGAGTCCTGGATTAGCGGACTGGAATATACTGCACAGCTATTAAACGGGCAGGCGCACTGATTTTATGTGGAATAAATTAAAAAAGGTAAAATTCGGCAAGTGGGTCAGTTTAGTTTTTTTTATCACTTTAATTTATATATTACAGAACAGTTATTTTAAATTAAAAACCTGGCTGACCGATGAACAGTCTCTGCCGTTAACCTCTTTAGTGTTAACAGGTGAAAGAGAGCATATTTCATCTGACGATGTACGAGCAGTACTGGCCGACCAGAAAGACAGGTTGAACTTTTTTACGCTGGAAATTGCACAAATTCAGAAGCAGCTTGAAAGTCTGCCCTGGGTTTATTCAGCATCGATTCGTAAACGCTGGCCGGATACGCTGAAGATACATATTGTTGAACAGTCAATTGTTGCAGCGTGGAATGATAAAGCACTGCTGAACCGCTTCTCGGAGATAATTGCGGTATCACCGCAGGATGTTGAAGCAGAATACGTGGCCCTTTACGGCGAAGATGACTTTGCCGGCGAAGTATTAACAACTTATATGAAGGCTCATCAGCTGTTAAAAGTGAGTCACTTTGAAATTGCGAAGCTAAGCAGTGATAAACGTAATGCCAGTTCCATTATTTTAAAAAATGGTATTGAGCTGCGCTTAGGACAGGAACAGAAGCTGGATCGGATTCAGCGCTTTTTAAGTGTGTTTCCGTTGATAGCAGGCAAATATGATATTAGTGCAGTCGATTATGTCGATCTGCGTTATGACACTGGGCTTGCTGTCGGCTGGAAAAATAAGAAAATGAAAGTTAATTAAAACAGCGTAATTAAGCGTTGTTTAATGCACAAACGGTGATTATTGAGTATGGAAAGTAGTTACACAGTTGGATTAGATATTGGCAGTAATAAAATCGTACTCCTGATTGGAGAACAGTTAGCTAATAACAATATCAATATTGTCGGGGTTGGAGAAGCCAAGGCAAAAGGTGTTGATAAAGGCTCTGTTACCGATTTAGACTCGGTTGTGGTAGCCATTCATCAGGCGTTAGCGCGTGCTGAAGATATGGCTGACTGTAAAGTATCCTCGGTTAACCTGTCTATTTCAGGGACGCATATCGGCTCGTTGAATGAATCCGGGACCTGGGCGATTGAAGAGCATGAGGTAACGTCTTACGATATTGAAAGCGTGATCCATAATGCCCGTTCAATCAAGATTCGTGACGATCAGCGTTTACTGCATGTGATACCGCAGGAATACTCCATTGATTCGCAGGGGCGAATTAATAATCCGCTGGGTTTATCCGGGGTTAAATTAAAAGCGGATGTGCATTTAATCACCTGTCATAACGATCTGGTAAAAAATTTAGAAAAAGCGGTGGAACGCTGCGGGTTAGCGATTGACCAGTTAACTTTTTCCGGGGTGGCTTCGAGCGCCGCCATTTTAAGTGATGATGAAAAAGACCTTGGTGTCTGTGTAGTTGATATGGGCAGCGGCACTATGGATATCTCCGTCTATATTGCCGGTGCATTACGCCACAGTACGGTTCTCGATTATGCAGGGAATTCAGTTACCAGCGATATCGCGATCGCTTTCAGCGCACCTCCAAGTTCTGCCGAAGAAGTAAAGGTAAAATACGGCTGTTTAAAACGTGATAATATTTCAGAGGAAGAGATGATTGAACTGCCGAGTGTCGGCGGTCGTCCAGCTCGAAGTCTACAGCGTCAGACATTAGTTGATGTTATTGAACCGCGCTACAGCGAACTGCTGGCAATGGTAAAAAAAGAGCTCTATAAACTGGACAGTGCTTTTGAAACCGAGGGGCTTCAGCAGCAGCTGGCAGCCGGTATCGTTTTAACCGGCGGCGCGGCACAAATTGACGGTCTGGTTGAAGTCGCTGAGAAAGTTTTTGATAATATGCAGGTACGCATAGGTAAACCGCAGAATATCCAGGGACTGGCTGATGATGTTGATACCCCGGCCTATTCAACAGCACTGGGTTTGTTACGTTATAAAAATCTTGAATTCAGTGACAGTCATGAAGTTGCCGAGGAAAGCCGCGTATCTGTTTTTTTAAATAAGTTGAAAAGCTGGATTAAAAAAGAGTATTAGCAGTCAGTTTTTGTACAAATAACCAGCTGAAAGCAGCAATGATCTCACTGTTTGGTTTTTAATCAACAAAAGAGGTCGTATCTGTTGTATGATGGACTTATAAAGAATGGTGCATTGTGTTTAATCTCATCATCTGGTCCTGAATTACATAAATATTAGTGTGTATGTTTTGTATGATAAGGGTGGTGACATACAATGTCTGAAGATATAAATAAAGTGGAAAAAGAGCAAATGTTTGAAATAGTTGATGAAGAGCATGAACAACAGGCAGTCATTAAAGTTGTTGGCGTTGGTGGTGGTGGCGGTAATGCAATCAACTACATGATTGAACAGGGCCTGAGCGGCGCTGAATTTATTGCCATGAATACCGATGCACAGGCACTGCGTTCATCTAAAGCAGATGTTCGCCTGCAGCTGGGAGCAAGTATCACTAATGGTCTGGGAGCCGGCGCAAATCCGGAAATCGGCTACAAGTCTGCCTTAGAAGATAAAGATAATATTCGTGACATCCTTACCGGTGCTGATGTTGTCTTTATTGCTGCCGGTATGGGCGGCGGTACTGGTACTGGTGCTTCTCCTGTTGTAACTGAAGTTGCAAAAGAATTAGGGGCATTAACCATTGGTGTTGTTTCAAAACCTTCTCTGTTTGAAGGTAAAAAGCGTATTAATTACGCCAACCAGGGTATTGCTCGTTTATCTGAACATATTGATTCACTGCTGATCATTCCTAATGATAAGCTGCAGAAATCGTTACCGAAAGGTGTTTCATTCTTAGACGCATTAAGTGCTGCAAACGGTGTTTTATTTGACGCGGTTTCCGGTTTCTCTGCGATCATCAATAATGAAGAAAGCACCATCAATATCGATTTCGCCGATGTTAGAACAGTAATGACCGAAGCGGGTACAACTGCAGTTATGGGTATCGGTGTTGCTGCCGGCGAAGAGCGTGCAGAAGAAGCGGTTGAGCAGGCTATCTCTTGTCCGCTGCTTGAAGATGTGGATCTTTCTGATGCGCGTGGTGTATTAGTACATATCGTTGCCGGTATGGACTTTGCCTGGGATGAATACCATATTGTTGGTGATGCGCTGAAAGAGTTTGCCTCTGAAGATTCGCAGATTATCTTCGGTGTGACAGTTAACCCTGAAATTGATAATGGCGAGCTGCATGTAACGGTTATCGTAACCGGGCTTGGCGAACGTAAATCAGATTTAACTGTTGTTAAAAACCCGACGGTTAAAGCTGAAAGTGCGGCCGCGGTAAAAGAAGAAGCTGCAGTGGAATCAACTGAGCAGATTGAAGTTCCGGAAGTTGTTGAAGCTGCGCCGAAATCAGAGGGAAGTTATTTAGATATCCCTGCATTTTTACGTAAACAAGCAGATTAATCAGCTGCTTTATAGTGAGTAGTTTGTGATGTACTTCGCAAACTGCTATACTTCGCCGAAATAAATATAGTGGTTGGGACGACGATGATTAAACAGAGAACATTAAAGAAAAGTGTAAAATCAACTGGAATTGGTTTACATTCAGGAAATAAAGTAACCATTGAGTTACATCCTGCGCCTGCGAATACGGGAATTGTTTATCGTCGTATCGATCTTGATCCGATTGTCAGTTTTAAAGCCCATGCGCAGGCCGTGCAGGAAACACTTTTATGTACCTGCCTGGTTAATGAGCAGGGTGAAAAAATATCAACAGTTGAGCATCTGTCAGCTGCGCTTGCCGGTTTAGGCATTGATAATATTATTATTGATGTTGATGCGCCGGAAATTCCGATTATGGACGGCAGCGCCAGTCCGTTTATTTTCCTACTGCAGTCTGCCGGTATCGAAGAGCTTAATACCCCTAAAAAGTTTATTCGTATCAAAAAAGCAGTGCGCGTAGAAGATGAGAAAGAGGGCAAGTGGGCAGAGCTGCATCCTTCAGATTCTGGTTTTAGTTTAGATTTTAAAATTGACTTCGACCATCCTGTTTTTGAAGGGCAGAATCAGCATATCGAAATGGATTTTTCCGGCGAGCTTTTTGTTAAAGAGATCAGCCGTGCAAGAACATTCGGTTTCATGAAAAGTGTTGAATATCTGCAGTCTAATAATTTAGCACTGGGTGCAAGTTTAGATAATGCGATTGGTTTAGACGAGTTCCGCGTTTTGAATCCTGACGGTTTACGCTATGAAGATGAATTCGTAAAACATAAAGTACTGGATGCAATTGGTGACTTATATCTCTCCGGTTACACTATTTTAGGGCATCTGAAAGCCTATAAAACCGGCCATGCTTTAAATAACCAGCTGTTATGTGCACTGCTGGCGGATCAGGAAGCTTACGAAATGGTAACCTTCGAAGAGCCGGTCAGCGAATCACCTGTTCAGTATATTGAACCGGTATTTGCAGTCTAAGCAGTAATTATTTTAGTAAGAAAAGCTCTTTAGTGATAAAGGGCTTTTTTTTTACCTGTTTATTTTTTAGAGAATTCAGCCAGAGAGTGTAAAGCGGCTTTTAAAGCCGGATCTGCATCTTCAGCTAAGGCTAAAAATGACTGAGCAACATCATTAGGCATTTTACTGGCACGTTTGATGACTCTGTTTTTTTTCTTTTTCTGTTTATCCTGGAGCTGACTAAGTCTGGGGTTTACTTTTATTTTAATGGTTAACAGAGCCGGAAGCTGCTGACGCAGCAGGCTAAGCAGCTCACTGCGCATAAACTGCAGGCGCATCAGCCAGGTAGAGCTGGGAATTTCTATAAGCAAGCTCCCATTTTGTAAATTTCCTATCCTGCAGCCCTGGATATTATGTTGTTTCAAAAAACTTTGTAGTAGACTATCGAGCTTTGTGATGAGAGCTGCGTCATGCTGCAGTCCGCTTTTTTTCAGCAGTAAAGAAACGGGTTTGGGTTGTCGGGTTCTATTCATTATTTTTATCAACAGTGAAATCAGTATTATGAGTATAACGGTAATCTATTCAAGAGAGGAAACAGATCACAGACTTTCTCTTACAAAAAATAAATTCCTGCTTATTTCTCTTCTTTTTGCTGGTTCATTAATTGCCGGTACCTGGTTTATTCAGTCTTATTATCAAAAGCAGTTAAATCAGTTTAAAATAACTTCTGCTGCACAAAGGGATATTAGTAAGGACAAATATCTGCAGCTTATCAAAGCGCAGACGAATGAAAAACTGCTGGTGCTTAGTAACAAAGTAGGCGAGTTACAGGCGCAGATGAACCGTGTTAATGCATTAGGTGTACGGGTAGTCGAACACTCTAAACTGCCGCCGCAGGAATTTGATTTTGCATCACCATTACCAGTAGGAGGAGTCGCATTACAGGATGTAGAAGCTGACTTTCAACTCAATACCCTGTTAAAAAATATAGAAAAACTTGATCTGCAGCAAAATAATCAACAAAATCAGTTACTACACCTTGAAATCGCGCTAAATAACCGCCATCTCATTGATCAGCTGTATATATCCGGCCGGCCGACTCTGGGGAAAGGCTCATGGTTATCTTCTCCGTTTGGAACTCGTAAAGACCCGTTTTCGGGGCGCTTAACACGCCATAAAGGTGTTGATATTGCAGGGTTCAGCGGCATGCCTATTATTGCAACTGCAGCCGGAGTGGTAACTGAATCAGGAAAAATAAGCGGTTACGGGCTGATGGTAGAAGTTCAGCATGGTAACGGTTTAGTGACGCGTTATGCGCATGCGAAATCATTAGATGTCGCTGTTGGAGACGTTGTCCGTAAAGGCCAGCAAGTCGCATTAATGGGTAGCACAGGGCGCTCAACAGGGCCTCATGTGCATTATGAAGTATTAAAAAACGGTAAACAGATTAACCCGGATTATTACATTCAGCGCAAAGCTGGTTAACATAATAACAATTTATTTTTACACAATGAGAAAATCAAAATGATAACAGAGCTAATAACAAAAATAATAGGCAGTCGTAATGACCGTTATTTAAAAAAACTACGCAAAGTCGTTAATGAGATAAATAAGTTAGAGCCGCAGATGCAGGCTCTTTCAGATGCTGAGTTAAAAGCTAAAACGGCTGAATTCAAAGAACGTGTTGCTTCTGGTGAAAGCGTAGATGATATTCTTGTTGAAGCATTTGCGGTTGTACGCAGTGCATCTGAGCGTGTATTCGGTATGCGTCATTTTGATGTGCAGCTGATCGGCGGCATCATTTTAAATGAAAACAAAATCGCTGAAATGCGTACCGGTGAAGGTAAAACCCTGACTGCGACTCTGCCTGCATATTTAAACGCATTAACTGGTAAAGGTGTGCATGTTATTACCGTCAATGATTATCTGGCGCGTCGTGATGCTGAGTGGAACGGTAAGCTTTTTGAATTCTTAGGTTTAACGGTTGGTATTAATGTATCCGGTATGCAGGGTGATGAAAAACGCGCAGCTTATGCGGCTGACATTACCTACGGCACAAATAACGAATTTGGTTTCGATTACCTGCGTGACAATATGGCATTTGAAGCCGGTCAGCGTGTAATGCGTGATCTTCATTATGCAGTTGTCGATGAAGTTGATTCAATCTTAATCGATGAAGCAAGAACGCCGCTGATTATTTCCGGTCCAACCGACGGCGATGCAACCTTATATACGCAGTTAAATTCGGTTATTCCGATGTTAACTAAGCAGGATCAGGAAGATACGGAAGAGTACACCGGCACTGACGACTACACTGTTGATGAAAAAAGCAAACAGGCACTGTTAACGGAACGCGGCCAGGAAAAAGTAGAACGAATTCTGCAGGAGCGTGGTCTGCTTGCTGAAAGTCAGTCGCTATATTCTGCTTCAAGCATCAGTTTGTTACATCATGTTAATGCAGCGCTTCGTGCTCATACTTTATTTGAAAAAGATGTTGAGTATATAGTTAATGATCAGGGCGAAGTTGTTATCGTTGATGAACATACCGGCCGTACTATGCCGGGCCGACGCTGGTCAGAAGGTCTGCACCAGGCCGTTGAAGCCAAAGAAGGTGTACAGATTCAAAATGAAAACCAGACACTGGCATCTATTACTTTCCAGAACTACTTCCGTTTATATGAAAAATTAGCGGGTATGACAGGTACGGCTGATACAGAAGCATTTGAGTTCCAGTCTATCTACGGTTTAGAAACCATTGTAATTCCAACTAATAAACCAATGGTTCGTAAAGACGGCGGAGATTTAGTTTATTTAACAGAGCAGGAAAAGTATCAGGCAATTGTTGATGATATTAAAGAGCGATTAGAGCGTCGTCAGCCTGTTTTAGTCGGTACTGTGTCAATTGAAAACTCTGAAGTATTATCTAATTTACTGGATAAAGCTAAAATCAAACACAGCGTATTAAATGCTAAATTCCATGAAAAAGAAGCTGATATTATCGCTCAGGCGGGTGCATTAGGATCTGTTACTATCGCGACTAATATGGCCGGTCGTGGTACCGATATTGTATTAGGCGGTAACCTGCAGTCTCGTCTTGAAAAACTGGGTGAGATCACTGAACAAGAGAAAGAAGCTGAAACTCAGGCCTGGCAGGCAGAGCATAAAATGGTGCTTGAAGCCGGCGGTTTATATATTGTTGGTACAGAGCGCCATGAGTCACGTCGTATCGATAATCAGCTGCGTGGTCGTTCCGGCCGTCAGGGTGATGCCGGTGAAAGCCGCTTCTACTTATCAATGGAAGATTCTCTGATGCGTATTTTTGCATCGGAAAAAGTTTCTAACATGATGAAAAAATTAGGCATGGAAAATGGTGAAGCCATTGAACACCCATGGGTTACACGTGCAATTGAGAATGCACAGCGTAAAGTTGAAGGACGTAACTTCGATATTCGTAAATCACTGCTTGATTTTGATGATGTGGCTAACGATCAGCGTAAAGTGGTTTACCAGCAGCGCAACGGCGTAATGGACAGTGAAGAGATTACTGAGACAATTGATCAGATCTGGGATGATGTATTTAATACCTGTGTTGATGAATATGTACCGTCGCAGTCATTAACTGAGCAGTGGGATCTGGAAGGGTTAGAGCGCCGCTTAAAAACAGACTTTTTAATTGAACAGCCTGTGCAGCAGTGGCTTGTTGATGATGCTAATCTTCAGGAAGAGACAATTCGTGAAAATATTGTTAACCATGCTAAAGAAACTTATACCGTTAAGAAAGAGCAGGTTGGACAGGCAATTATTTCTGGTTTTGAAAAATCAGTCATGCTGCAGACCATTGATACTTTGTGGAAAGAGCATCTAGCCGCTATGGATCATCTGCGTCAGGGGATTCATCTGCGTGGTTATGCACAGAAAGATCCTAAGCAGGAATATAAACGTGAATCATTCGAGCTGTTTATCGAAATGCTGGAAAACCTGAAGCATGATGTGGTAACCATTCTTTCTAAAGTGCAGGTGCAGAGTAAAGAAGAAGTTGAAGCGATTGAAGAGCAGCGCCGTCAGGCCGAAATCAGAGCTAAAATTGAAATGCAGCATGCGCAGGCGAACCTAATTGGTGAAGAAAACGAGAGCCAGGAAGGTCATGAAACGTTTGTGCGTCACGATCGTAAAGTTGGACGTAATGAGCCCTGTCCGTGCGGCTCAGGTAAAAAATTCAAACAGTGTCATGGTAAATTAGCTTAATTCTGTTTGTTAACGATTGATAAAGCGGCTCTTTAAAGAGCCGTTTTTTTTAAGGAAAATTTATGGCGGTTACTGAAATCAGTATTGCGATAGTCAAAGATAATAATGCTTATCTGATCTGTTTACGTCCGGATGATGTTCATCAGGGCGGTAAATGGGAATTCCCCGGCGGCAAAGTTGAAAGCAATGAAAGTCCTGCTCAGGCTATGTGCCGAGAATTAAAAGAGGAAGTGGGGATCACTGCTGTCGACTATCAGCTGTTTGAAGCAAAATTTTTTGATTACGGTGATAAGCAGCTGCGGTTGAATTTCTATCTGGTCAGCGCTTACAGCGGCAGGGCGCAGGGTAAAGAAGGGCAGCCTGTAAAATGGGTAAGCAAAGCACAGTTAGCTGAATATCAATTCCCTGAGGCGAATAAAAGTATCATTGCCAAACTGTGATTAATAACCCTCTCTAATTCTCATAAAACTGGCAAAACGAGGCACATTGTTTTTTGTTTTGCCGATATATTTATAAGTTATCGTTGAGCCTATTTCCGGGGGATTGTCACGCTCGATATCGGAAAATCCGGTGCCGATTTTAAATAAAATACCCGACTCTGTTTCTACTAATAAAGATCCCATACGCCCGCTGTTCCTTCCTTTCCCGGGTATATGCTTCCTTACCACTGCTTCTGCATCCTCATATTTTTTCAGTTTCATCAAATCCTGACTGCGTTTGCTCTGATAATAGGCTCTTCCTTTATGGAGCATTAAACCTTCGCCGCCGGATGCGGTAACCTGCTCCAGTAAAGCCTGCAACTCGCTGTTATCAGCGATTTTCTTCTGCGGGATTATTTTAAGATAAGGAGAGCTGCTTTGTTCAACAAGACGGCTCATCAATTTTATACGTTTGCTGAAGTTTGACAATGAAGCGGGCAGATCAAAAATCATAAACGAGATCTGTTCCCATTGCTTCTGATCGCCATTATGTCTGCGCACAATGCCGGAAACCTGTGCAAATGTGCTTCGTGCTATCCATAATTCACCGTCAAGGGGGACTGATGGAAAGTCCTTAATAAACCAAAGCGGAGCATTAAAAACATTTCCCCCGCGTGAGATCAGCTGCCGTCCGTCCCAGTAGGCCCGTACGCCGTCGAGTTTTTCACTTACCCAGTATTCATCGATATTGATATCCTGACGGTAAACCGTAGCAAGTTGAATAGGCGGGACCGCTGCTGGTGAGACAGCCGGCCAGAGAATGAATAAGCATAGAAATAAATAATAAGGCATAAAAAAGCTCCCTGAACTGTAGCCTTAGTTTAGGAAGCTTTTTATTTTATTACAAATTTGTCAAAGTTAAGTATTTATTGCTGTTCGACACAGGTATTAGACGGTCAATTGTGAGCCGCTGTTTTTATTCTTCAACAAAACGCATTGAAAGATCAACTGCCTGCACGTGCTTGGTTAATGCTCCAACAGAAATATAATCAACACCGGTTTGTGCATAGGCAAGAATAGTTTCAGTTGTTACATTTCCAGACGCTTCAATATCAGCACGGTGACCATTAGCGTGGTTAAATGCAACCGCCTCTTCCATCATAGCTATGCTGAAGTTATCCAGCATAATACGCTGAGCACCTGCATTTAGTGCCTGTTTCAGTTCATCCATGCTTTCAACTTCAACTTCAACTAGACGGTCTGAATGGTGTGATTTCGCCATTTCAACGGCTTGTTTAATGCCGCCGCAGGCAAGAATATGGTTTTCTTTAATCAGGTAGGCGTCATATAAACCGATGCGGTGATTACAGCCGCCGCCGCATAAAGTTGCGTATTTTGAGGCATTACGTAAACCGGGCAGGGTTTTACGTGTATCAAGCAGTTTACAGTTTGTTTCTGCAATAATATCCATATATTCTTTTACTTTTGTAGCAATACCGGAAAGTGTCTGAATAAAGTTTAATGCGCTGCGTTCACCGGTTAATAAGATGCGGGCAGGTCCTTCCAGAGTGAACAGCTTGCTGTTAGCTTTAACAGTATCACCGTCTTTAACATGCCAGGTAATAGTTACCTGATCGCCCAGTTGTCTAAAAATTTCTTCAGTCCATGCCTGACCACAAAAAACAGCATCTTCACGAGTAATAACAATCGCTTTTGACAGCTTTCCTTGAGGGATTAAATTCGCTGTAATATCCCCGACCGCTGGAGATAATCCGTTTAAATCTTCGTGTAATGCAGTTCTTACACTTTCTGCTATTTCTTGTGCAACCATGGTTAATTCTCATCAACATTAAAAAAAAACAAATATAACCTTAATGCATTGTTAATACCAATGTTCTAAAGTAGCAAGTCAAATAAAATAGACAGAATTTATTAATCAGACAAAATATAGGCAGTTCATGACATTAATTATTGGTTTAACAGGTGGGATCGGCTGCGGAAAATCAACCGTCTCTGCTTTCTTTGCGCAGTTGAATATACCCGTTGTTGATGCCGATCTTGCCGCCCGGCTGGTCGTAAGCAAAGGTCAGCCGGCACTGAAACAAATCAGTCAACACTTTGGAGAGCAGATTATTATAAACGGCGAACTGGACAGGGCCGGGCTGCGGGAAATTATTTTTCAGGATGAAAGCGAAAAGCAGTGGTTGAATAATCTTCTGCATCCGTTAATTCGAGCTGAGATGCTTAAACAGCTGAGTATGGCCGGCGGTGCCTATGTATTATTAGAGGCACCGTTACTGTTTGAAAATAAATTAGATATTCTGACTGATTATGATCTGGTGGTGGATGTTAATCCGCAACTGCAGCTTGAGCGTGCAAGTTCAAGAGATGGTGTTTCAGTGCAGAATATTAAAGCCATTATGGACAGTCAGATAGATCGCGAGCAGCGTCTGAAGCAGGCAGATTTTGTTATTGATAATAATAACTGCTCTTTAGAAACACTTAAGCGCTCGGTGATTGATTTAGACAAACAGTTTCGTTTGTTAAAAAAACGTTTAAATTAGGCTCATTTGTTCCCTGTTTACTGGTTTTGCTGTACGCTTGCTTTTTTACTCTTATATACGCTTATAAAAATGATCGCTTTTGAATATCCGTTAAATGAGAAAACCCGCAGTTATCTGCGCTTTGAGTTTCTATTCTCACAAATCCAGAAAAGCATTGCTTTCAGCAATGAGAGTGACTCTACCGCTTATTTTAAAGGTCTGTTTGAGTTAATTGAATTAAGTGAACGCTGTGATATTCGCCATGATCTGGTCAAAGACTTACGCTTGTTAGCCGAGCAGATGGACAGCTGGCTGAACCTTGAGCAGGCGGATCATGATGCTGTAGCACAATTAATCAGCGAAGTGGAAAGTTTAATTAAACTGGTGTCGGCGACACCTAAACAGTTAAAATTTTACAAATCCAGCCGTTTTTTAACTTCTCTAAGACAGCGTTTCTTTATTCCCAGCGGCAGCTGTAATTTTGATCTGCCTCAGTTTCACTTCTGGCTGGCGGGGGATCTGCAGGAGCGTCAGAAGGATGCTCTGCACTGGTTCAGTCATTTTGCAAGTTTAGACAAAGCGCTGAATTTGTTTTTAAAAATAAAACGCTCTCAAGGTGCAGTAAGTCAGCAGACGGCTAAAAACGGTTTTTACCAGGATGAAGTTGAAAACTGCTCTTTTGTTATTATTCGTGTGGCTAAAGCTGAACAGGTCTACCCTATGATAAGCGGTCATAAACAGCGTTTTTCTGTGCGTTTTATGAGCGCTGACAGTGAAAATACTCACGCTGCAACAACTGATTTTGAACAGATCTGTTGTTAATCAAATTCATTAAATTTAGGAATCTGCAATGAAAGTGAACTGCCCGACCTGTAAAAAAGAACTCGAATGGTCTAAAGAAAACATTTATCGACCGTTCTGCTCTAAGCGCTGCCAGCTGATTGATCTTGGAGAATGGGCCGACGAAGAGAAGCGCATTAAAGGTGAGACGGTCAGCCCGGAAAATCTGCCTCAAAACAAAACTATTTATTTTGATTAAAAGGATCTGCTGAATGTCTTTAAATGCCTTTTTAGAAAAATTAGCTTCAGCGCCGCAGTCTGTTGAATTCTCCGATACTATGGCGGTGATTGAGGAACATTATGAGTTTACTGAGACGCAGTTCAGCAATGGTTCGCAGGAAAATGCTGCCGGGCAGAATTCGGGGTCCTGTAAAATTTTCGCTTTTGCACAGCTGCAGAATTTAAGCGAGGCACAAACGCTGGCTTGTTTCGGAACCTATTATCGTAATGATGTTCTGCAGCATCCGCAGGCAGATGACCACCAGAATATTCGTCAGTTTATGATTAACGGCTGGCAGGGTATTGAATTTTCAGCCGCGCCGTTAACTGCAAAATAAAAGCCTGCGGGGAGAAACTCTCCCCTTGAGCAGCTGAAATATATAAAAATTTATCCGCCGGCTAATTTTACTGTGTAGCCTTTCTTCTCTAAAAAGCTTTTAACGATTTCCCGCTGGTCACCCTGAATTTCAATCACAAAATCTTTCACTGCACCGCCGGTGCCGGTACGTTTTTTGATATCCTTGGCAAGTGCTTTAAGTGCTTTTTCATCAAGCTGTAAGCCTTTGATTAAAGTAACACCTTTACCTTTTCTGCCTTTTGTTTCGCGGTGAATGCGGATAATACCGTCACCTTCAGGGGCACTTTTTTTCTCTTTGGGTTTGTCGATTTTGCCGCCGTCAGTGGAGTAGACAAGATTAAGATCGCTGAAGTCCATAATTTTTTCCATTGTCAAAATTTACTTAAGTTTACCAGACTCTTTTTAATTGCCGCAGTTTAAAATTGATTTGGATCATTGATTAACCTTACTTTTTGCATTACCATCAAATGCAAATGAGAATGATTAACAATAACTTTAAAAAGCAATTGTCGAAGTGGAGTAAAAAATGGTCCTGTCAGATCTTAAAGTTGGCCAGTCTGCGTCAATTATCAACATGCATTCAATGGAGCCTGTAATGCGTAAAAAACTGCTTAATATGGGATTTTTACCTAAAGCAAGTGTTGAATTATTACGTATTGCTCCAATGGGTGATCCGATTGCCGTTCGTTGTGCGAACAGCAGTATAGCGCTGCGTAAAACCTTAGCCAGTCAAATTAAAGTGGAGTTATCTGCGTGAGTTTATCTATAGCAACAATCGGTAATCCCAATTCGGGAAAAACCACGTTATTTAACGCCTTAACCGGTGCCAGTCAGCGTGTCGGCAACTGGAGCGGTGTAACGGTCGAAAAGAAAAGCGGTTATTTTACCTTAGCGGATCAGTCTTCCGTTGAGGTTATTGACCTGCCCGGTATTTATAATCTTGATTATGACGCTGACGGCGGCGCATTAGATGAGCGTGTGGCGTTTGACTACATTATGCACAACTCGCCTGACATTGTGATTAATGTTATTGATGCAAGCTGTTTAGAGCGCAGTTTATATCTTACTGTGCAGTTAAAAGAGCTTGGTCTGCCGGTTGTTGCTGTACTGAATAAGATAGATGTCGCACAGAAAAAGCAGCTGGTTATTAATGAAAAAAGCCTGGAAAAAGCGCTCGGCTGTCCGGTTATCAGCTTATCTGCACATGATAAAAATTCCGTTGATAAGTTAAAAGGTAAACTTCAGGCTTACAATAAGCAGAACCTTAATACTCCTGTTGCACTGGATTACGGTAAAACATTAGAACCGCTGATTGAGCAGTGCGGCGGGCTGCTGGACACGGTTTCACACTCTTTAGAAAACCGTGCGTTAGCCGTTAAACTGTTGGAAAATGACCTGAGTATCAGTGCGCTGCTTTCTGCAGAGCAGAAACAGCAGGCTGACCGATGCAGACAAAATCTGAATATTGATATCGATCTGCAGATTGCTGATACCCGTTACAGCTTTATCTACCAGTTGTCACAAAATGCAGTGCGTCTGCAGGGGCACCTCGGCAGAAGCATCACTGAAAAAATAGATGCAGTTACCTTAAACCGTTTTACAGGTATTCCGGTGTTTTTATTCGTGATGTACCTGATGTTCATGTTCTCAATCAATATCGGCAGTGCATTTATCGACTTTTTTGATATTGCAGCCGGAGCGATTTTTGTCGATGGTACGGCACAGCTGCTGACGGCAGTATCTGCACCGGAATGGCTGATTAATGTTGTCGCGTTTGGTGTGGGTAACGGTATTCAGACTGTGATGACTTTTATTCCGGTTATCGGCTGCTTATATCTGTTTTTAGCGATATTAGAAAGCTCGGGGTATTTAGCGCGTGCCGCTTTTGTTATCGACAGAGCGATGCAGTGGTTAGGCCTGCCGGGTAAATCTTTTGTGCCGATGATTGTTGGTTTCGGCTGTACAGTACCTGCAGTGATGGCTGCTAGAACGCTGGAGAAAGAGCGTGAGCGTTTATTAACTGTAGTGATGTCGCCGTTTATGTCCTGCGGGGCCCGCTTACCTGTTTATGCGTTGTTTGCCAGTGCATTCTTTCCTGAGCAGGGTCAGAACATTGTCTTCCTGCTTTATTTAATCGGTATTTTAGTGGCTGTTTTAACAGGTTATGTTTTAAGCCGCACCATCTTACCGGGTAAAAGTGAAAACCTGTTTTTAGAGCTGCCGGACTACGAACTGCCGACTATTAAAAATACCTTTATTAAAACCTGGCAGAAACTTAAAAGTTTTGTATTTGGTGCCGGACAGACGATTGTAATTGTTGTGACCCTGCTGAATATTGTTAACTCAGTGGGTATAGACGGCAGCTTCGGCCACCAGGACAGTGAGCAGTCATTACTGAGTAAAGGCGCGCAGATCATTACTCCGGTATTGTCGCCGCTTGGTATTACCGAAAATAACTGGCCGGCAACGGTTGGTATTGTGACCGGCTTGTTTGCCAAAGAAGCTGTTGTAGGCACACTGAATAACCTTTATGCATCGCATACTGCTGAAGAAGAAGCCGAGTTAACCCTGCTTGATAAGCTTAATGAGGCGGTGCAGACTATTCCTGAAAACTTATTAGGTATTAATGCCGGTGACCCGCTGGGTATTGATGTTGGTGAGGTCTCTGATTTAAATGCGGCTGCTGAAGAGCAGGGCGTTGATCTGAGTATCTATACGAATATTCAGGAAGCGTTTGTCAGTAAAGAAGCTGCTTTTGCTTACCTGTTGTTTATCCTTTTGTATGCGCCTTGTGCAGCTGCATTAGGTGCCATTGTTCGTGAAGTGGGGGTTAGCTGGGCTCGTTTTATTGCTTTATGGTCAACGGCTATCGCTTATATTGTTTCGGTTGCTTATTACCAGATTGCAACATTTTCGCTTCAGCCTTTGAGCAGTTCAGCTTATTTAACGGTATCAGGGCTGATTATTTTCAGTGTCTGTTACAAGCTGCGACGAAAAGGTAATGTACTGGCCGAAATTAAAGCGCAGCAGGGCTGAATATGATTTTACAGTCACTCAGCGATTACATTGAAAAGAGCAGAAGGGTTAAAGAAGAAACACTGCTTAAGCACTTTCGTTTAAGCAGTGAAGGTCTGCAGCCTATGATGGCGGTGTTATTAAAACGTGGAAAAATTCATAAAACCATTAATCAGCGCGGGAAAAACCTTCCCCCTGAAATTTTTTACAGTTGGTCAGAAAACACACAAATCCCAACACTGACAGTTGTTTAAATAAACAAACGGTTTGCTAAATTAGCAAACCGTTTTTCTTTGTTATTTTCCCGCTGGTCAAATCCGTTTAACCTTTGTACAATCCCCTTCCAAAATTTATAGCCAGACTATTTGAATCTCGCCGCCTCTCGGCTTACTGATTCCAATATATTCAAGTAGACTGGTTATATACCCTATATTCAGCGTAGTTGAGGCAGTTCATGAGTCAGAAAAAAGTAAACCTGTTAGATTTAAACCGAGAAGGTTTACGTGCATATTTTGTTGAATTAGGTGAAAAACCGTTTCGCGCCGAACAGGTTATGAAATGGATTTATCATTACGGTTGTGATGACTTTGATTTAATGAGCAATATTAATAAAAAACTGCGTGAAAAATTAAAAAATCGTGCCGAGATTGTAGCGCCAGAAGTTAAAGTAGAGCAGCGCAGCAGTGACGGCACGATTAAATGGGCGATGAGCGTGGGTGAACAGGAAGTTGAAGCGGTTTATATCCCGGAAAAAGATCGTGCTACTTTATGTGTTTCCTCGCAGGTCGGCTGTGCTCTGGAATGTAATTTCTGCTCAACGGCTCAGCAGGGCTTTAACCGCAATTTAAGCGTCTCAGAAATTATCGGACAAGTCTGGCGTGCGGCTAAAATTGTCGGCGTAATGGGTGAAAGCGGTAAGCGCCCGATCACCAATGTTGTGATGATGGGAATGGGCGAACCTCTGCTTAATCTTAATAATGTAATTCCTGCTATGGAATTAATGCTTGATGATTTCGGTTATGCACTGTCAAAGCGCCGGGTGACGGTTTCAACCTCGGGTGTTGTACCTGCATTAGATATTTTAGGCGATCGAATTGATGTGGCGCTGGCTATCTCGCTGCATGCTGCTAATGATAAATTACGCTCTGAAATGATGCCGATTAATAATAAATATAATATTGCTGATTTCCTGGCGGGTGTTAAGCGTTATATCGAAAAATCCAATGCTAACCGCGGTAAAGTGACCGTTGAGTATCTGCTTCTGGATCATTTTAACGACTCCACTGATCAGGCGCATGAATTAGCACATCTGCTCAAAGATACACCGTGCAAAATCAATCTTATTCCGTTTAATCCGTTCCCGGGTAATGACTACGGTAAACCGAGTAACAGCCGTGTTGACCGTTTTAATAAAGTACTAATGGAGTATGGATATACTGTGATTGTACGTAAAACGCGTGGTGATGATATTGATGCAGCCTGTGGACAGTTAGTGGGTGATGTAATTGACCGTACTAAGCGCACCATGAAAAAACGTATGCAGGGTGAAAGCATTGCGGTATCAGAGGTTTAATCATAGCAATAGAATTAAATAATCAAAAAATCATATAACCGGGGCGATAAGCTGATCCAGGTTCGATAACCATAATAAAATGGATGAAAGGCCATGTGATTTCCATCACAATGGAGTATACGTTATTTAACCTGTATCTTAGTGGAATGTGACCCTAAGATACTGTTATATTGAACTAGTTACAAAGATCAGCTTATATTTGGAGGGACTTATGCGTTTTATTCTTATCAGTATTTCATTGTTGTTAATGCTTACTGCTTGTGTTTCAAGTGAAACGTCAACAACCACTCAAAATACTGGTACGGGTAAAAAAATGGCTTTTGACCCTGAAGGCGCCGCCGAAACCCGCATTAAGATAGCGCTTCTATACCTGCAGAAAGACCAGATGCAGCAGGCAAAAGAAAATCTTGATAAAGCCCGGGAATACCTGCCCAACGATGCCAATGTTTTCCGTATATTTGCTTATTATTATCAGCGTGTTAACGAAGATGATAAAGCAGAGCAGTATTATAAAAAATCTCTGGCGATTGATAGCTCAAATTCAGATACTTACAATAATTACGGTACATTTTTGTGTAAACAGGAACGTTATCAGGAAGCCGAAAAAGCCTTTTTAAGGGCTGTTAAGCAGTCTGCTTATACCGGTGTTGCTAATACCTATGAAAATGCCGGGGTATGTGCCGAAGAAGCACAAGCTTTTGATAAAGCTATTTATTATTATGAATATGCAATATCTCATAACCCCGGAAAATCATATTTAAACCTGTATTTAGCAAAACTCTATATTACTAAAAAAGACTATAAAGCCGCGCGTTTAAACCTGTTTAATTACCAGAAGGTAAGTAAAGCATCTGCAGAAAGCTTATGGCAGTGGATCCGCTTAAGCTATGCGACGGAAAAAACAGCAAGTCTGAATAGATACGCTGGAAAATTATTAGAGCAGTTCCCCGATTCACAACGAGCCTTAGATTATTTGAACCATGAATACTATAAATAACCAAGAACAGAAGATCATTGCGCCGCTTGGACAGGCATTAAAAGATGCGCGTGCAGCCGCTGAATTAACGGTTGATGACGTTGCGCTGCAGTTGAACTTAGGTCCTGCTACCGTGCGGGACCTTGAAGAAGGCCTGGATCATGCAATAGAGACAGGCAAGTATGCGCCTATTTATTTACGCGGATACCTGGTTAATTATGCCAGGCTGGTTGATTTAGAAGGACTTGAACAGTTTATTGAATATCAGAAACTGACCCGTTCAGAAAAAAAGAAACGCGCCCTTAAAGCGCCGAAATTAATTGTTTCTCCGGCGAGAAAGAGAAGCCGCATCTGGCTGGTGCTTGTTTTTATCATTATTGCAGCTGCTGTCGCTTTCTTTATTCAGCAGGGCGGGGTTAACTTGTCATCAGCCGTCGACAGCAGTTCTGAGCAGCCGTTAGCTATTGTAGATAAAGCTGAGCAGAAAAAAGCGCCGAGTCAGCCTGCTGCTAAGCTCAATACAGTCCAGGCTGATAATCCGCCTATATCTGACGATGCGCCTGAACTGCCTGTACCGCAGCAGGAACCTGCACAGTTGCCTGAAACCGCTGCTTCTGAAATGCCGGCTGCTGATAAGCAGACTGAAAGTGCCGCTGCTGCATTAGAAACCGCCACGAAGACCGTTGAAGATAATACGCAGCAGCAAGCTAAGGTGGATGCTGATAATGCTGAAGCCGCGTCTGAAACAGATGAGCTGCTTGGCGCCGCCGATGATTTACTGAAATTAGCTTTTTCGGCGGACTGCTGGACAGAAATTGTTGATGCAACGGGCAAGCGTTTAGCATTTGGTTTATATACAGACGGCCGCGTCTTAACACTTAACGGCACTGCGCCTTTTCAACTTGTATTAGGTGATCCGAGCGTTGTTGAAATACAATACCAGGATAAAGTTATTGAACGTGATTTTACTGCCGGCCGTACAGCCCGGTTCAGCATTCCGCAATAAAACCATTTCGCCGGCTAAGCGGCGAAGTCTGAATTTAAAAGAGTAAAAGTAATATGAGTCATTCTTCTCCAATTATCCGTCGTGTTTCCAAACAGATCATGGTCGGTAATGTTCCTGTCGGCGGTGATGCGCCGATCACCGTGCAGTCAATGACCAATACATTAACCACGGACGTAGCTGCTACCGTTGCGCAGATTAAACGTCTGGAAGCGGTTGGTGCAGATATTGTGCGCGTATCAGTGCCGACAATGAATGCGGCTGAAGCATTTAAAGAGATCAAAGCGCAGGCAAGTATTCCCTTGATTGCCGATATTCATTTTGATTACCGCATCGCATTAAAAGTGGCTGAGTACGGCGTAGACTGTTTACGTATTAATCCCGGTAATATTGGTAATGAGCAGCGTATCCGCAGTGTTGTTGACTGTGCTTCTTATAATAATATTCCAATTCGTATCGGGGTGAACGGCGGCTCGCTGGAAACTGATATTCAGGAAAAATACGGTGAACCAACAGCGCAGGCTTTAGTTGATTCAGCCCTGCGCCATGTTGATATATTAGACCGCCTTAACTTTGACCAGTTTAAAGTCAGTGTTAAAGCTTCGGACGCGCTGCTGGCCGTAGAGTCATATAAACTGCTTGCTCAGCAGATTGAGCAGCCGCTGCATCTGGGGATTACAGAAGCTGGCGGGCTGCGCGGCGGCTCAGTTAAATCTTCAGTCGGCTTAGGTTTATTACTGGCACAGGGCATTGGTGATACGCTTCGCGTTTCTTTGGCCGCCGATCCTGTTGAAGAGATTAAAGTGGGTTTTGATATCTTAAAATCACTGCGCATCCGCAGTCGAGGCATTAATTTTATCGCCTGCCCAACCTGTTCCCGTCAGGAATTTGATGTGATTTCTACCGTTAACGCACTTGAAGAGCGCCTGGAAGATATTATTACCCCTATTGATGTTTCCATTATCGGCTGTGTGGTAAACGGCCCCGGTGAAGCACTGGTTTCCGATTTAGGTATTACCGGCGGTAAAAATAAAAGCGGCTTTTACGAAGACGGTGTGCGTCAGCGCGAACGTTTTGATAATAATAATGTTATCGACCAGTTAGAAGCTAAGATTCGCGCACGTGTCAGCCGCATGGATGAAAAAAATATCATCGCTAAAGGTTAGGAACTGTTGATTTTTGCCACCGGCAAAAACAACCTGAAAGTTTAACAGCCCCTAATGAGTAAAAGGCCTTACAAAGCCCGCCATGTGCAGACATTGCGGGCTTTTTTATGAGCTGCGGTTTCATCTGACCGGAAAAGTCCTTATAATGAGCAACTATTTTTTTACTTACCTACACTATTGTATTCGGAATTTATTGTGGCCAAAAAGATCCAAGCTATTCGCGGTATGAACGATACCCTTCCAGAACAAACTCCTGTTTGGCAGAAATTAGAATCGTTATTAAGACAAGTTGTCAGTAGTTACGGTTATTCAGAAATTCGTATGCCTATCGTTGAAACTACTAATCTGTTTAAACGTTCTATCGGTGAAGTAACTGATATCGTTGAAAAAGAGATGTACACTTTTGATGATAATGGTGACAGCCTGACACTGCGCCCTGAAGGTACAGCCTCTTGTGTGCGTGCGGGTAATGAGCATGGTCTGTTATACAATCAGGAACGCCGTATGTGGTACATCGGCCCTATGTTCCGTCATGAGCGTCCGCAGAAAGGACGTTACCGTCAGTTCCACCAGTTTGGGCTAGAAACATTTGGTATTGCTACTGCGGATATTGATGCGGAAGTCATCTTACTTTCAGCGCGTTTATGGAAAGCATTAGGTATTGAACAGCACGTAGAACTGCAGCTGAACTCTTTAGGCTCAAATGAAGCGCGCGCTTTATACAAAGAGGCATTAGTTGAGTTTTTATCCCGACATGTGGATAAATTAGACGAAGACAGTAAACGGCGCATGACAACCAACCCGTTACGTGTGCTGGACAGTAAAAATCCGCAGGTGCAGGAATTATTAGTGGATGCGCCGAAACTTTCTGAACATCTTGATGACGAATCAGTTGAGCATTTTGCGCAGCTGCAGAAATATCTGGATGCAGCCGGCATTAAATACGTAATTAATGAGCGTCTGGTTCGTGGTTTAGATTATTATAACCGTACAGTATTTGAGTGGGTGACCAGTAGTCTTGGTGCACAGGGAACAATTTGTGCCGGCGGCCGTTACGACGGTCTGGTTGAGCAGCTTGGCGGTAAAGCGACACCTGCGGTTGGTTTTGCAATGGGACTTGAGCGTATCGTTTTAATGCTTGAGGAACTTAAACTCAATGATGATGTAAAAAGCGATGTTGACCTGTACAGCGTATTGGTGGGCGAAGGTACTGATATCGAAGGCTTCAGAATTTCTGAAATGATCCGCACTGAACTGCCGCACCTGAAAATGATGCATCACTGCGGCGGCGGTAATTTCAAAAAGCAGATGAAGCGTGCAGATAAAAGCGGTGCTCGTTTAGCGTTAATTATTGGTGAAAGTGAGTTAGAGAGTGGCTGTGTCACAATTAAAGACTTACAAGGTAAAATTGAGCAGCAAAGCATTGCAATTGACAGCTTAGTTAAGGTATTACCTACCTACTTTTAACAGAATAACTAAAATCGGCAGTCGGACTCTAGTGTTATCCGGCTGTTTTTACATCTCATTGTCAAAGAATAAAAAGTAAGGGAAAGCAAGTGGTTGATATTATCGAAGGTTATGAAACAGAAGAACAACAAGTTGACGCGATAAAAAACTGGTGGAAAGAAAACGGTAATACATTAATCATTGGTGCGGTTGTCGGTTTAGCCGGACTATGGGGATGGCGTTTTTATAATGAGTCGATTGTTACCGCTCAGGAAACAGCATCACAGGCTTATTCCGATGTGTTAGTTAAATTTGAAGCGCAGGGTTCAGAAAGCGGTTTAGATGAGATGAAAGCCTTTATTGCCGACAACTCTGATAATAATTACGGTGTGCTGGCTTCACTGCTGCTTGCTAAAGAAGCGGTTGTACAGAAACAGTTTGATGTTGCAAAAACTCAGTTAGTGACGCTGCAGTCACAGAATACATATGCGCCGTTAAATGCGGTTATTAATTTACGTCTGGCACGTGTAGAAGCCGAGCTTGGTGAGTATGACCAGGCACTGAAGACGCTGGAACTGATCACAGAAGAAGCATTTTTAGCAAAAGCCGGTCAGGTTAAAGGTAGTATTTATCTGCAGCAGGGTGACCTTGAAAAAGCGCGCAGTGCATTTCAGGATGCAGTTAACGCCAGCAAAGGACGTGTAGATCCTGTACTGCAGCTGCAGCTTGACGATCTTGCAGTAGCTGCGGATGCCGCGCCGCAGGCTCCTGTTCTTGACGCTGAATAATAGATAGAGATAACTGATGAAAATATGGTTAAAACGCTTCGCGGTTATGTCCGGCTCTGCTCTGCTGTTAACAGGCTGTTCTCTTTTTTCAAGTGAAGAAGATGTTGTGGAAATGGCTGAACTGCCTGTTTTTGAGGCGACTTACCAGCCGCAGATAGCATGGCAGGAAAATATTAGTGACGGTGTTGATAAATATTATTCGCAGCTGCAGCCGGTGGCCGATAATAAAAATGTCTATGCAGCTTCGCGTAACGGTGAAGTAAAAGCCTTCAGCATAAACAGCGGTAAGTTACTTTGGTCCAGCGATTTCAGCGAGCATGAAAGTAACAAGCTAAAGCGTTCAGCCCGTTTTTCCGGTGGTATCAGCATCGCCTTGGATACTCTGTTTATCGGTACTGAAAATGCGCAGGTTTTAGCAATAGATAAAGACAACGGTAAACTGAAATGGCTGGTAAAAGTCACCGGTGAGGTAGTTGCACAGCCGGTTTATTCAGCGGGTAAAGTGGTTGTTTATACTACGCGCGGCGACTTGATTGCTTTAGACAGCGCAACAGGTGAAACAGAATGGACACTGACTAATAAACAGCCTAAATTGACCCTGCGCGGCAGCGCTACGCCGTCAATTTCACAGGGCGGTATTGTTTACGGCCGTGCCGACGGTTTTGTTTCTGTTGCGTTATTAGAAACCGGCCAGGCTTTATGGCAGCTGCCCGTTGCACGCCCTTACGGCGCAACAGAGTTAGACCGTCTGGTTGATGCGGATATGCAGCCGATTATCAGCAATAATGTTGTTTATACACTGGCTTATAACGGTAATCTGGTGGCTATCGATCTGCTTAAAGGTCAGCAGCTTTGGGACCGCAAATATTCAGGTTTTACTAATATTGCATTATCAGGCGGGGTGCTTTACTTAAGCGATTACCGTGGTTATGTTTATGCCGTAGACAGTAAGTCAGGCGAAGAGCTGTGGAGCAATAAGCAGCTGGCATATCGTAATGTTACCGGTGTTGTTGTGGCAAATGAATATATCGTTGTTGGTGACAGTGAAGGTTATCTGCACTGGATAAACCGTGAAGACGGTCAGTTTGCAGCTCAGCAGGAGCTTGATTCTGACGGCTTGTATATGGAACCCTTTGCCGCCAAAAATCATCTGTTCCTGCAGACCCGCAGTGGAAAAATAATCGCTATTGAAAAACCAGCGTTTAATAAATAATTAACAGTAGTTACTGCTCCTGAATATGCTTTACCTTATATGCAGGTAAAATGAACAGATATTTAGTGTGAGCAGTATCTAGTATTTACTGTATACTCTGGCTTCTCGATTATTGTCGAGGAGCTTTTTTGTTTTATAGGATTGAAATATGTTACCAGTCATCGCTTTAGTTGGGCGCCCGAATGTAGGCAAATCAACTTTATTTAACCGCTTAACTCGTACTCGTGATGCGTTGGTAGCGGATTTTCCCGGTTTAACGCGCGATCGTAAATACGGTCAGGCAAAAATCGATGAGCAGGAATTTATCGTTATTGATACCGGTGGTATTACTGGTGATGAAGAGGGCATTGATGCGTTAATGGCCGGTCAGTCGCTGCAGGCCATTGAAGAAGCGGATGCGGTTTTATTCCTTGTTGATGCACGTGCGGGCATGACAATTGCGGATGAAGCAATTGCTGAGCATCTGCGTAAGCAGGAGAAAAAAGTATTTCTTGTTGCTAATAAAACCGACGGTATTGATGCCGATTCCGTGTGCGGCGAGTTTTACGCATTAGCACTGGGTGAGGTTTATCATATTGCGGCTGCACATGGTAAAGGTGTACGTCAGATGATTGATGTCGCTCTGGATGGTTTCTTCGATGATGTTGAACCGGAAGAAGATGACTTTTCAGATTTACAGCAGGGCCTTGAATTTGTCGATGAAGACGAAGAAGCACTGCAGAAAGAGCAGGAAAGACTGGCTGCTTTACCGATTAAACTTGCTTTAATTGGTCGTCCTAATGTTGGTAAGTCGACACTTACCAACCGTATTCTTGGTGAAGAGCGCGTACTTGTGTACGATATGCCGGGAACAACACGTGACAGTATTTATATTCCGATGACCCGTGATGATCGTGAATATGTTCTGATTGATACTGCCGGTGTACGTAAACGCAAAAAAGTAAATGAAACTGTTGAGAAGTTTTCAGTTATCAAAACGTTGAAAGCGATCGAAGACAGTAACGTTGTTATGCTGATTATTGATGCACGTGACGGTATTTCTGATCAGGATTTAAGCCTGTTAGGCTTCACCCTTAATGCCGGCCGTTCGTTAGTGATTGCGGTAAATAAATGGGACGGCATGACTGAGTACGATAAAGAGCGGGTTAAGAGTGAATTAGACCGTCGTCTCGGTTTTATCGATTTTGCTAAAATACACTTTATTTCAGCGCTGCATGGAACAGGTGTCGGTCATTTATATGAATCAGTTGAAGAAGCTTATGACTCTTCTACTAAGCGTATCTCAACATCAATGCTGACCCGTATTATGACTATGGCCGTTGATGATCACCAGCCGCCTATGGTCGGCGGACGCCGTGTTAAACTGCGTTATGCGCATGCCGGTGGTTATAATCCGCCGTTGATTGTTATTCATGGTAATCAGGTTAAAAAACTGGCAGACTCATATAAACGTTATCTGATGAACTATTTCCGCCGTTCATTAGGTATTATGGGAACACCGATTCGAATTGAATTCAGAGAAGGCAGCAATCCGTTTGAAGGACGTCGTAATAAACTGACGCCGAATCAGATGTATAAACGCCAGCGTATGATGAAGTTCCACAAAAAGAGCAAAAAATAATGGAATTACAGTGCCCTAAATGTAACAGCGAGCTTGTCCGCAGCGGTGTATTAAAACGTCGTTGTGAAGCCTGTGAGTGTGATTATAAACTGCATGCCGCATGTGATAAGTGCGGTGATGAACTTGAGCGTCTGCAGGCATGCGGCGCTGTTAATTTCTGGTGTCATAACTGTAATGAATTAAAAAGTAAATCTACTGCGGTTTATACACTGCAGGAAATTTAATTTCTTCATTAAAAAAGGGGCTGAATCTGCAGATTCAGCCCCTTTTTTTGTTTTTATTTTTATCCGCTATTTATCTGTTTTCGGCTTTTCTTCAATAAACTGGAAAACACGATTCACCTGTTTTACTCCGTCAACTTTACGGCTGACATTAGTGGCGTCATCGGCCATTTCACGGGTAACTTTACCGACTAAAAATACCTCGGCATTCTCCGTCAGCACTTTAATCTTTAACGGATCAACCTTATCGTGTGCGGTCAGTTGGCTTTTCACTTTAGTTGTGATCCAGGTATCTTTAGTCTGTTGAGTAAAACTGATCGGAGGCATAATACGCAGCTGGTTATAGACACCTTTAGCCTCTTCTATGGTGTTTAACTGCTCTTCTATCCTGCTCCTGGTGTCCTGATTTTCTACCTGACCGACAACTAACAGGTAACCGCTGTTGCTGATAAAATTGATACGCATTTTTTTATCATCAAGTTTTAACTGGTTAAGCTTATCTAACGCACTGACTGATAATTCTTCATCGCTGAGCTGCTGAGAAACAGAACGTTCATCACTGTTCAGTGCCACGGCGGCGCCGGCCGCGACAATCAAGCCGCCGGCGCAGCCTTGAATAAGCGGAAAAACAGCGGCTAAAAATAGTGTAGGTAGTATTTTTTTCATAAATCCTCTTACTGCTGCAGGAATAGTTGCTGGTCAATTAAGTCGCTTAAGCAGTTAATCACCAGCAGGTGAATTTCTTCAATGCGCGAGCCTTTATCGCTCGGTGCTCGAATCTCGATATCATCGGAGCCTAATAAACCGGCCAGCTCGCCGCCGTCAACACCGTTAAGTGCAATAATCTGGATTGACTTGCTCAGGGCTGTTTCAACGGCTCTAATCATATTGCGGCTGTTGCCGCCGTGACTGATGGCTAACAGTACGTCACCGCTTTGCGCCAGAGCTGAAATTTGTTTCGCATAAATTTCATCAAAATGACTGTCAGTTGCAATAGCAGAAACTAGTGCTGAGTCTGCGGTAATGGCAATCGCAGGAAGTGCCGGGCGGTCTGTCTCATATTTATTAAGCAGATGCGAAGCAAAAATCTGTGCTAAAGCAGCCGCGCCGCCGTTACCGCAGGCAAGGATTTTATTACCTCTGATTAATGTTTCACTTAAGGCTTTAGCCGCTTTTTCAATTGATTCCGGCAGGGATTCTGCCGCCACTATTTTGGTTTGAATACTTTCGGCAAAATGTGCCTGAATTTTTTCATTTATCATTATTAATCTTCATCTTATTCTTGAAAAGCGTCCTGCATCCACTGCACCTGTTCGCATTGAGCATCAACTGCAACGGCATCAAAGCGGCAGTAAGGCTCATTTTCTAACTGCGCCAGATAATGCTTCGCTGTTTTAATAATTTTACTTTGTTTACTTTTATTGATGGAAGCAAAAGCACCGCCGAAGTCGCTGGTCTTTCGACAGCGTACTTCAATAAACACCAGAGTATCCTGATCTGTCATAATCAGATCTATTTCACCAAAACAACAGTAGTAATTTCGGCAGATTAACGTTAATCCCTGTGACTGCAGATAAGCGAGTGCCGCTTTCTCGGCAATAACCCCTTTGGAGTTACTCGGCTGCAGTAAGCGGGGCAATTTCACTGAGTTTTCCGTTTTTATAGACAGCCCAGCTCAGCTTTGCCTGAACCGTATTACTTTTATCTAATGATAAATTACCGGTTAAACCAGGATAAAAAGCGCCTTCAGTAACCTGCAGCTGCATCAGCTGTTCAATCAGCTGATAGCTGTCAAAACCTAGAGCAAATAAACGCAGCGTGGCAAAGGACTGTTTCTGCCAGGCCTGCTGCACCTCTTTCATTATTTCATTCTGATCCTTGATTAAAAACGGCATATCTGAAAAAGAGACGCTGGACAGCTCTCTATCCTGTTTTCCCCGCGGATCAAATTTATGGCTGCGTGAGCTGGCATAAAGCGGTACTTTTGCGGCAAAAGGACTGATTGAAACCTCAATAAACGGCTTTAACAGAGTCAGTTCGTCACGCTTGCTGATAATGTAAATCGCATCAATATCACGGCGGCTGCGCACTTCTGTTTTTAAAGGCAGTCTAGTAATCGCCTTCATTTGACTAATACGGCTTTTACTTCTTCCGGTCTGCAGCGCCTGGTCAATAAATTTAGGCAACTGCGCTTTGTCAGTAAAATAATATGATTCAACCGGGCTGTTTTCCTCAGGATTAAGTTCAGCCCACTTGTTGGTAAATGCTGAAGCAATACGTTTACCGTAAGCGCTGTCCGGGGCGATGACTAAAGGATTTTTGTGATGCTGCAGATTCAGTAACCAGGCCGCCTGCTTAGCTTCATCTTCAGGTGAGATAGGGAATGCATAATGCCATGCCGCCGCTTTGCTTTCAGCCGGCATCTCCTTTTCAGTCTGCTCAGATGATTTATCTGCAGATTTAGCCGCGGCTTGTTTAACAAAGCTGTTCAGTGCTAATACCGGCAGCTCCTGCGCGAAAGGTAAAAACTCTTTTATGTCGTTTTTAAGCAGCGGGCCGATAACAAAGTCGATATTGTCAGTTTTCAGCTTGAGCGCAATCTCCTGCATGTTCTGGTTATTAGTATCATAAAAAGTAAGTTTTGCCGCCTGGCTGTTCAACGGTTGTTCGGAGCTGTTTTCTGCAGCCTGCTGCTGACGGTAATAAGCATCTAGTAAGCCGTATTGAATCGCTTTACCCTGTTTTTGAAAACGCCCTGACAGCGGGATCAGCACGGCAATATTCTGCGGCTGATAAGGGCTGGCTTCAGGAATGTCGGTTAACTGGCTAGGCATATGCTCCAGTAGCGGGTGTGCCGGATAGAGGTTTTTCCAGTTTTCAATAGAGCGGATTAACTGATTAGGGCGCAGTTGAAAAGACTGATAGATGCCTGCAAGTGCGTACCAGCCCTCTTTGAATTCATTTTTTTCTACTGCTGGTTTCTCAACGGCAGGTGTTTCTGCCGGAGTATCAATAGCTTCTGTTTCTTCAGTGCTTAACAGCGGCTGATACTGATTTAAAATATCAGCAGGTAATAAGGATAATTGTGTTAACAGCAGATCGTTATGTGCTTGTTTTTCATCTGCATTTAATAATGGAGATAACAGCAGCAGTGTATCAGAAGCCGCCTGATGATCCTGTCGTTGTACTTCTAAATCGGCTTTGAGTTTTAAATAGTGAATAAGACCGATGTTTGACAGGTGCTGGGCATCAATGCTGTTAACAGTCTGCAGTGCCTGCTCCTGCTTATCCTGTGCAGCTAAACTGTCGGCAATTAACAGACTTAAAGAGGCCTGTTCATTTTCTGATAGTTTTTTGCTCTGCAGGTGTTCAATAATTGAATCAGCTAAAACAAATTTGCTCTCCTGGATTAATGCCTGAACAGCGGCCAGCTGCCACGCTGAATTATCTTCATCAGCATGCTCCTGATCTTTTTTCAGATAGAATGCCGAGTCATAAGTCAGTTCCGTAAAGGGCTCCGGCGGGGTATCTTCAGGAGAAGTCATCGTCGAACAGGCAGATAAAATCGACAGCGTTAACAGCATTATTAATAACTGAGAAAAACGTTTTGTAGAGGTAAACACGTTCAAAATATTATCCTTTATGCGTAAGCAAATTTTCGATGTAGGTATCAAGATGGCTATAGTGTAATATTGCGGGTGCAGTTAAACAATCATATTCACTTATCTATTCCTTTAATAGGGCGAAAACATGTCTGAAGACAGTCAAATTCCTTCTCAGCTGGCGGCAAAACTTTATATTGTAGCTACACCAATCGGTAATATCAGCGATATAACTTATCGTGCTATCGAAACATTACAACAAGTTGATTTAATCGCAGCTGAAGATACTCGCCATAGCGGCAAACTGCTTAGCCATTATCAGATAAAAAAACCAATGTTTCCGTTACACGACCATAATGAACGACAGCGCGGCAGTGTACTGATAGAAAAAATAAAAGCCGGGCAGTCGGTGGCGCTGATCTCTGATGCCGGTACACCACTAATCAGTGATCCCGGTTATCATCTGGTTAACGAATGCCGTGAAGCAGGTGTTGATGTTGTACCGATTCCAGGTGCATGTGCCGCTGTTACTGCGTTAAGTGCAGCCGGCCTGCCTTCGGATCGTTTTTCTTTTGAAGGTTTTTTACCTGCAAAAGAAAAAGGCAAGCAGGACAAGTTAAAAGGTCTGCTGGAAGAAACACGTACTATGATTTTTTACGAATCACCACGCCGTATTGCGGATACTGTGCAGCAGATTATTACTATATTAGGCGGTGACAGAAAACTGGTTATTGCCCGTGAGCTGACTAAAACTTTCGAATCTTTCTACTCTTTTACTGCTGATGAAATGCTGCAGTGGTTAAATCAAGACACAAATCACTGCCGCGGCGAGTTTGTACTGATGGTGGCCGGTGCACAGAAAGACAGTGATACCATTCCGCAGGACGCATTAAATACGCTGGCCTTATTAAAAGAACAATTACCGCTTAAAAAAGCAGCTGCTCTGACCGCACAAATTCATGATCAGAAAAAAAACGACCTATATAAGTGGGGATTAGAGAATCTATAAGCTTTTGTGCTTGTCTTTTTAATGGACCTTCCCGTATAATCCGCTCCGGAGTTGGCCAGATCGTCGCCGCTGTTATCGTTTACGCTGACAGGGGAGGAAAGTCCGGGCTTCAACAGGGCAGGGTGCCAGGTAACGCCTGGGTAGCGCGAGCTAACGACAAGTGCAGCAGAGAGGAGACCGCCCGGCAATTTATTGTCGGGTAAGGGTGAAAGGGTGCGGTAAGAGCGCACCGGCCAGTTAGTAATAACTTGGTGCAGGGTAAACTCCACCCGAAGCAAGACCAAATAGGCTTCCTGAGGTATGGCCCATACTGGAAGCGGGTAGGTCGCTTGAGCCTGTGAGTGATTGCAGGCCTAGACGAATGACGATTCAACGACAGAACCCGGCTTATAGGCCAACTCCAACCATTTTAAACCCCGTTACTGGCAACAGTAACGGGGTTTTTCTGTTTTAGACTTCAGATAATATGAGTGATTGCAGGGCTTTTATAGCCAAGGTACGCGAATGATGATTCAACGACAGAACCCGGTTTATAGGCCAACTCCACCTAACATCTAAAACCGTTACTAAGCAATTAGTAACGGTTTTTTCATTTCTAGGGTATACATCTACGAGTGATTGCAGGGTTATTTCAAAGTACGCGAATGACGACGCAGCGACAGGACTCGGCTTATAGGCCAACTCCACCAATTTTAAGTCCCGTTGCTATTTTAGTAACGGGGCTTTTCTGTTTAAGGGGCGGAGAATATAAGTGTTTGATAAGAAGAGCAAAGAAATGTAAGCTTTATTTATATTATAAATTTTTGATGGGCGTCTTTCTTGTGGAAACACGGAAGTTTTCCGTCTAATAAGATGTTATATTTCAATGGAGGCATAATGGATAACTTTGAGATAGCAATTTCAGCATCAAAAAATCTCACATCAAATGATGGAAATGGACATCGTGTAGTTAATCACCATCCAGAGTACTTAAATGGTCAACTATACGTTATTGCTTTCGAACACGTTGATGGAGAGACGTACCATAATTATGTTTATATTGAGAGTGGTAAAACAACTGTATGTAAAAACCCCGCTTTACTAAATGAGCTGGTTTCAAGGAAGTCAAAAAAAGCAGGTTTAGAGTCTTTTATCTCAAATATTGGTGGTGTGGCAGGTATAATCGGTTTAATTATTACGTTAACTATTGTGTGGTTAGTAGTTAAAGATCCATATATTCCAATTCCTCAAGTATTGTCTGCTGCTCTTACTACAATATTGGGATTCTATTTTGGTAGCAAAGTCAAAAAGTAAAAATATAACTAATAAGGATAGGTCGTGTGAGCAGCGCGAACCACGACTTAATCCTATTGTTGGACAAGCCCGGGCGTTTATTTCTGCTGTTTATAGTA
>NZ_AUAM01000016.1 GCF_000428725.1 Psychromonas aquimarina ATCC BAA-1526 | reverse complement strand
AAGTTAAAGATGGTGGGCGATACTGGGCTTGAACCAGTGACCCCCGCCTTGTAAGGGCGGTGCTCTCCCAACTGAGCTAATCGCCCATCTTTAAAAGTTAATAAGTTCGAGCACGCTCTCCCCTATTTATTAACTATGCTAATCGCATCTTTAATATTTAAAGGCATCGAGCAAGCTCGAAGCGAAACGGCACTAACCGCTTATCTTTAAATTTCACAAACAATACGAATGACCGCGTCGTTGTGTGGGCCGTATTATAGGGACCGCCCTTTTTCAGTCAAGCCATTTTTATAATAAAAACCATGTTTTATGTTCGACTGCTCAAACAGCAGGCAATCTTAGCCTATTTATTGCTGCCTTTTACATTTATTAAGCAGCTTAGTGTGATTAAATCGAAATAATTAATGTAATTAGGACGGTATTCGTTAAAATACGCGCATTATTTCCGAGCTTATATATAAAGGATATTTCTTAATGACAGTTAAAACGCGTTTTGCCCCTAGCCCTACTGGTTATTTACACGTTGGTGGCGCTCGTACTGCGCTTTACTCTTGGTTACACGCAAAAAGCCAGGGTGGCGAGTTTGTATTACGTATTGAAGATACGGATCTCGAACGTTCAACTCAAGAAGCCGTTGATGCTATTTTAGAAGGCATGACATGGATGGGTTTAACTTGGGATGAAGGTCCTTATTACCAGACAAAACGTTTTGATCGTTATAGTGAGATAATCACAAAAATGCTTGCTGATGGTACAGCATACAAATGTTACTGTTCAAAAGAACGTGTTAATGAACTGCGTGAAGCGCAGGAGAAAGCTGGAGAAGCGGCCCGTTACGATGGTAAATGTCGTGATCTTCCGCCGACAGATACAGAAGCGCCTTTTGTTGTTCGTTTTAAAAATCCGAAAGGCGGCGTTGTTAAGTTTGATGATCATGTTCGCTCACATATCGAATTTGCCAACACTGAGCTTGATGATTTAATTATTCAGCGTACCGACGGTACACCTACTTATAACTTCTGTGTAGTTGTCGATGACTGGGATATGGGTATTACCCACGTTGTTCGTGGTGAAGATCATATTAATAATACACCGCGTCAGATTAATATCTTAAAAGCATTAAACGCACCATTACCGGAATACGCACACGTAGCGATGATCTTAGGTGATGACGGCGCAAAACTTTCGAAACGCCACGGTGCAGTTTCAGTAATGCAGTACCGTGATGAAGGTTACCTGCCGGAAGCACTTAAAAACTATCTGGTACGTTTAGGCTGGTCACACGGCGACCAGGAAATCTTCTCAGAGCAGGAGATGATTGATCTGTTTTCATTAGATGCAATCAATAAAGCCCCTTCTGCATTTAATACTGATAAATTAGTCTGGTTAAACCAGCACTATATTAAAACGCTTGATCCTGTTTATGTTGCCGAGCACCTTGAATGGCATATGAATGAGCAGAAAATTGATACAAGTAACGGCCCTGCTCTGCCTGAAATTGTTACTGCACTTTCAGAGCGTGCTAAAACATTAGTTGATTTAGCAGCATCAAGCCGTTACTTCTTTGAGGAATACCAAGAGTTTGATGCGGCGGCTGCCAAGAAACATCTTCGCCCGGTTGCAAAAGATGCACTTGCTTTAGTTCAGCAGAAACTGCAGGCTGCAGATAACTGGACAGATGCAGCTCTGCATCAGATTATTCAGGATACCGCAGAAGAGCTGGAAGTAGGTATGGGTAAAGTCGGTATGCCGCTGCGTGTTGCAATTACCGGCGCAGGTCAGTCTCCTTCTTTAGATCTTACGCTTCGTTTAATCGGTAAAGAACGCAGCATAACACGTATTTCTCGTGCTTTAGAGTTCATTGCTGCACGTGAAGTCGCGCAATAATTAAAATAGAAGATTTTTTTAACATATTGAATTGACAAAATAAAACAGGACGCATATTATGCGTCCTGTTCATTTCTACAGAACAATCCCAACCCGAATATGGGGCTATAGCTCAGCTGGGAGAGCGCCTGCCTTGCACGCAGGAGGTCTGCGGTTCGATCCCGCATAGCTCCACCATTTTTTACTAGAAATATCTTTAATTAACAACCTTCCGTTCTAGTAACGAATTTTTATAATTATTATCCCGCCTCTTCTAAGTTATTCCCTTAAACTCATAGTTTCTTTACTTTTATGCGCGGCTTGTCAGAGCCGACAGACTTTAACTTGTGAAATAAACGATAAAATTGAACAAAGCTTCTTTTTAACTGACCAAGCACCATGTCGACAGCAGCACAAAGTCTATATTACTATATAAAAAGAAGTAGAACAGCGCATTAACGCTTCTAACTTATTACTATAACTGCAAAAATAACATATATTAAGCTTCTGTAAATATTCAAAGAATGACTGCGGCAGGTATGGAATAAGGCGCAGATTAATCACTTAACAACTTAACTGCATAAGGATTTACCCATTATGACTTTTTCTTTGCTTCGCTTTTCACAAGCCAGTCTCTGCCTGCTCTTTTTTACTTCGATCATCGGTTGTGAAGATGCCAAAATTCAAAAAGTTAAGGCTCCGACACCCCATGTGGTTGTGGAAACCGTTTCACAAAGCAGTATTAAACCGCAGATGGAATTTATCGGCCGTACTGAAGCAACTGAGGATGTTTCAATTCGCGCACAGGTTGAAGGCACGTTGTTAAAACGTCATTTCACCGGCGGTGATGATGTCAATAAAGGTGAGCTGTTATTTGAAATCGATCCAAGGCCTTACGTTACCATAGTAGAACAGCAGAAAGCCTCTTTAATCCATGCAAAATCAGCATTTAAAATTGCCAAAAACCGCTGGGAACGCGGTACTAAACTAAGTAAAACCGGCGCAATATCAGAAATGGATATTGATGAATTAACTGCGCAGATGAATCAGACCCAGGCAGATGTAGCGATTAATCAGGCGGCACTGGATACAGCCGAATTAAACTTATCCTATACCAGAATTCTGGCTCCTATTTCCGGCAGAATCAGTCGTTCGCAGGTAAGTATCGGTGATCTTGTCACAGCTAATAACCTGGAACTTGCAACCCTGGTGCAGTTAGATCCTGTCTGGGTTAACTTTCAAATTGCAGAGAAACAGTTAACCAATGCCCGCCAGTCATTTGCTGATGGAGCACAAACCATTCAAACTGATGATCTGACAGTGACAATCCAGTTAAGCGAACAGCTTGACTACGACCAGCCGGGAAAAATCGACTTTATTGATAACCGGGTTGATCAAAGCACGGGTACTCTTGCGATCCGTGCCGTGTTTCCAAACCCCAATAAGCTTCTGCTGCCCGGCCAGTATACCAACCTGACAATAGGATTACCTGATGCTGAGTCTGTAATATTGATTTCACAAGCCTCGGTACAGGAAGAACAGCAGGGCCGTTTTGTATTAGTGGTAAATGAGCATAATAAAGTTGAAAAACGCATGGTCAAACTAGGCGCCCGTTATGATGTACGCTGGGAAGTCACTGAAGGTGTAAAAGTCGGTGAAAAAATCATTATTGACGGCCTGCAGAAAGTACGAGTTGGTATCGAAGTAGAAACAACAGAATCTACCGATAAACCCTTTTCTGCATCAGTAGAAACTAAATAACGATAGAGGCCATTATGATCAGTCAGTTTTTCATTCACCGCCCTAAGTTTGCATTTGTTATTTCAATTGTATTAACACTCGCGGGCCTTCTTTCTATTCCGATGTTATCGGTTGCAGAATTCCCTGAAATTGCTCCGCCGCAGATCAGTGTCAGCACCAGTTACCGGGGGGCTAATGCAGAAACAGTAAAAGCCACCGTTGCCCAGTCAATTGAATCATCGGTTAACGGTGTTGAAGATATGCTTTATATGTCTTCCAGCAGCGCCAATGACGGCAGTTATTCATTGGACATCACTTTTGCTGTTGGCACGAATGACGATATGGCGCAGGTAAACGTACAGAACCGTGTCACCAAAGCGATGGCAGGTCTGCCTGCCGAAGTACAGCAGGCAGGGGTTTCGGTAGACAAAGTCTCTTCCAGCATGCTCCTGGTCGCAAATTTAAACTCACCCGATGAATCCTTCGATTCTCTGTTTTTAACCAACTATGCCAATATCAATATTAAAGACGCATTAGCACGTCAGCCGGGTGTTTCAAAAGTACAGATAATCGGTGCAATGGATTATGCAATGCGTATCTGGTTAAATCCGAACCAGATGGCTGATTTAAATGTCACCACTGAAGATGTTATCAGCGCAATCCGCGAACAGAATATCCAGGTAGCAGCCGGCCGTATCGGTGCATCCCCTACCTCAAAAGACCAGCGCTTCCAGTACTCGCTGCAGACCAAAGGACGCTTTCAAAGCGCCGAAGAGTTTGCAGAAATCATGATCCGTGCCAACCCTGACGGCTCAAAAGTCTATTTAGATGCAGTTGCCCGAATTGAACTAGGGTCAGCCAGCTATGATGCTGAAGGTAAATTCAATCATAAACCTTCTGCTATCATCGCTGTTTATCAGTCTCCCGGCGCGAATGCACTCGATGTTGCCGAGTCGATAAAAAAAGAGCTGAAACGCCTTTCTGTAAATTATCCGACAGGTATTGAAAGTATTGTTGCTTACGATACAACAGAAGCGGTAAGTGCTTCTATTACAGAGGTTGTAGAAACACTGTTTATCGCGGTAGCGCTGGTTATTTTTATTGTATTCCTGTTTCTTCAGGATGTCCGCTCCACACTTATTCCGGCTATTGCCATACCCGTATCTCTGATTGGTACCTTTGCATTTATGCTCGCCATCGGAATGAGCATTAATACCATTTCACTGTTTGCCCTGGTACTGGCAATCGGTATTGTGGTCGATGATGCCATCGTGGTTATCGAAAATGTTACCCGATTAATGGAGGATGAAGGTTTATCTCCCGTTGAGGCCACTGAAAAAGCAATGAAAGAGGTTACCGGCCCGGTTATCGCAACAACACTGGTATTACTTGCCGTGTTTGCACCGACAGCCGTTATGCCGGGCATCACAGGACAGATGTACGCGCAGTTTTCCATTACTATCTGTATTTCCGTACTGATCTCATCGATAAATGCGTTAACCTTAAGCCCGGCTTTAGCCGCTACTTTATTGAAAAAACCGAAAAAACAGAGCAGAGGTTTTCATTTCCTGTTTAACACCTACTTCGACAAATTAACGGTGCGTTACACCTCGCTGGTTAGTTTTCTAGTACGTCGTTTATTATTAGTCGGTGTTGTTTTCGGTGTTTTAATGGTCGGCCTGATTACCTTAGCCAACACGACTCCTTCAGGCTTTATCCCCGTTGAAGATAAAAAATCTTTTATGGTTGATATTCAGTTACCCGACGGCGCATCGTTGAACCGAACGGAAGAAGTCATAGATGAACTAGTCAGCATAGCCCGCGAGGAAGCCGGTGTTGCAGATGTTATTCATGTCAGCGGCTTTAGTATTATGACCGGCTCAGTCGCATCAAACGGCGGGCTGTTAATTATTACCCTGGATAACTGGGAAGAGCGTTCCGAAAAAAATATGCATCAAAGTGCAGTTATCGCGCGTCTGCAGGGAAAATTTAATACTCTGCCTAGCGCTAAAGTAATGGCCTTTGCCCTGCCCTCCATTCCAGGCTTAGGGGCAACCAGCGGTTTGTCCTTTGTCCTGCAGGATACTCAGGGCCGCAGCCCGGAAGAACTGTCTCAGGTAATGGGCGCATTTATTCTCAATCTTAACAGTCTGCCGGAAGTCGCCTTTTCATTCAGTAACTTCCGCTCAAATGTACCGCAAATGTATGTCGATATTAACCGCAAGAAAGCCAAAGATTTAGGCATCCCGCTGTCGGTAATATTCAATACCCTGCAGACCAACCTAGGCGGTTATTACGTCAATGACTTTAACCGTTTTGGTAAAGTCTTTAATGTGATGCTCCAGGCTGACAGTCAGTTCAGAAACAGCGAAAAAGATATTAACCGGTTTTATGTCCGTACCAAAAATAACGAAATGGTGCCGCTAAGTACGCTGATCGAAATCACGCCGATATTAGGTCCGGAATCGGTCAAACAATATAACCTGTTTAACTCGACGGATATTAATATCTTTCCAGCCCCCGGTTTTAGTACCGGTGATGCGATTGCAGCTGTAGAGCGGGCAACGGCTGAACTGCCCTCCGGTTACAGCTATGAATGGACAGGACAGACCTATCAGGAATTAAAAGCTGGTAATTTAGCACCGTTTATTTTTGCCCTGGCATTTGTCTTTACCTATCTGTTCTTAGTCGCACAGTATGAAAGCTGGACAATTCCTGCGGCGGTAATGCTGTCTGTACCCCTGGCCATATTAGGTGCATTTACTTATCTGGCGATTATGGGAGTCGAACTTAATCTATATGCACAAATTGGTCTGGTACTGCTGATCGGCCTGGCCAGTAAGAGTGCAATTTTGATTGTTGAATTTGCTAAAGAACTTAGGGAATCCGGAAAGTCCACTATCGATGCGGCTGTCGAAGCCGGACGCTTACGTTTCCGAGCGGTATTAATGACAGGTTTGTCATTTGTATTAGGTGTTATTCCACTGGTATTAGCCAGCGGCGCCGGTGCAGAAAGCCGTAAATCCTTAGGTTATGCAGTATTAGGCGGCATGGTGGCCTCGGTTATTCTGGCAACTGTATTAGTCCCTGTCTTCTATACCATGATGCAGAAAATGCGTGAAGCAGCCAAAAAACAGGAAGACTAAAGGACTGGGGGTTTCAGGTAACTGGAGCCTCTGAGCTAAGGAGATACTAGAATGGACATAAAAAAAATTGAAAAACGGGCATTAATCGCGGGGGCTGTGATCAACTTGATTATGGCTGTTTCCGGCTGGTATGCTTATTTTCTGTCCGGCTCAGAAGCTCTGCTGCTGGACGGAAATTATTCATTTATTACTGTAGTTTCAACACTAGTCGCTATCAGAATAGCAGCCGTTAAATCAAAGCGAAGCAAGCTGTTTCCCTTCGGGCAGTTTGTCTTCGAAGCCCTTTACTCATTAGTCAAAGGCCTGATGATTATCGGCCTGCTGCTGGTTGCCGTTACCAGCAACCTGTCCAAAATAGTTCACTTTCTGGACGGCAGTCAGATCAGTATGGTTAATACGGACGTAATGATGCTTTACGGCCTGGCAATGAGCGCCTTATGCTTCAGCGCATCCTTTTTTTACAAACTGCAGAATAAAAAAGTTAATAACCACAGCTCCCTGTTACGTGCAGAAAGCGCCGGCTCTATGGTTGACGGTATGATGTCAGCCGGTATTGGAGCGGCTGCAGTACTCATTAGTTTTATAGATCCGCAAAGCAGTTTTGGTTTTATAAACTATATCGGCGATGCGATCCTAGTGCTTATACTCTGTCTGGTTATCGGCAAAATGCCCTTTGAGCTTACCTATCATTCTTTTATTGAACTTGCCGGCGGGACACTTCAGAACCGGGCTGAGAAGAAGCATATTCAGGAGATTTTAAGTAAATATCTTAGTGCAGAGCAGATGCTGGTTGATGACTATATATCAAAAACAGGCAGCAGCTATCTGGTTATTGCCTATCTCAGTGCGGCGCATATTGATAAACTGGGTTTCGAAAAAACCATTGAGTTCAAACAGCAGATCATCACAGACCTGCACAAGCACTATCAGAACACCACCTTTGAAATGGTATTAGTTTAGAAAGGTTAAAAGCCCGCTAGAACGGGCTTTTAGTTATTTTCATTAATTATTATAAAGATTAAAACGGATGCACAGTTTTTTCAGCAAAATAATCAGCAACAGAAAGAAGCTCAGCTTCACTAAGCTCTTCATTTTTTATACTGATATTATCGCCGCGCATCAACAGACTCCGCCCGCTTTTATTCTCAGTTAACTGCCCGTCAATCAGCTCAGCTAAAATGAAATGTAGTTTAATACAATCTTTATCCTGAAATTCTTTTACAATTTTTATATCGGCTAAGCGGCACTCCGAATAAGGAAGATCAATATAGAACCATTCCCTGTCCTTATCATCAAGTTTAGTTAAACCGTTAGCTCCCAGCTGATCTGTACGAATCAAGCCCTCATCATTCACCCATGAAGTTAACGTGCTCTGCAGGTTACAGTCATAAAGCTCTACATAGGATGAATTACAGATATTCAAAATGCCCTGATGACAGGCCAGATAATCAATACTGCGGTTTTCCGGTCTTTGTAAACGCTGTACATAACTATAGAATTTATGCATAGCCTGATAATTAGGCACATTGATTTTCTGTACCGATTCGCCGGGATTATCCTTGAGCAGTCTGCGCAGTGCAGTTTCAACCAGCACAGGAAGCTCCTGCAGTTCTCTCGGAAAAGCAAAATCAATATCTAATTTACCCAGCTCGCCGCCAAACTCCTGCAGATCAGAAAAACGGTAATAACCTTTTTCTTCATTAAAACACATTTCCATAATAACCACCCCGGCAATCGGGGTGCCAAGCGGTTCAACGCGAATATCAAGATCCGATAAATAATCAGCAAGTTTATCTATACTGTCAATTTGACGAATTTCAATAAACTCTTGAGCACCGCTGTTTTCAACATCAAAAAGAACCATAGGATCAAGACCGTCTTCATCTATAACCTGCTTCGTCGGCTCCTTCTTCTGCAGCATCACCTCTGAAATATCAATGGACTCCGGTTGCGCTTCATTCACTTTATAAAAATCAAACTTTTCCAGTTTTCTTTCACTCAGGTAATTAAGCACAGAATGAAGAATAGTACTGGCAAAAATCCACAATAATGAGCTGGACAACGGCAGGCGGTAATCAGCCAGCTCAGGTATAAGATAGAGTATTATCAGCACGGCAGTTACAGCCCATAAAACGGCTGTCGTTATCTTGATATTACGTACTGGTGAATTTCTGTATATTTTAAAATCGTAAAATGCGGTGGAAAACATACACAGTGACAAAGTCAGCAGCAGTATATTTACCGACCTAACAACCAGCTGACCGGCAGTTTGCGTCATTATCAAGACAGCGCCAGTTATCAGAAAGGCAAGCAGAATAGCGCCAAGGTAATAATTCACTTTTTGTCGATTAAATAATTCAGTCATATAAAATTCAGTATGCTTTAAGCTAAACAGTCCTTGTAAAATTGACCTGTTAAGATATCTAAAAAAGATCTCTGTGTCAGCACTTATTCATTAAAGAGTTGATATCCGTACCACTATTGAGCTGCAGGCGTAAACCGTAATAGTAATCACAAACACAATCTGTTTGTCTGATCTTTGTGATTTACTATCTTTTGACCTTTAAAAACAAAGGCTAACAACAGGTAGAGAAAAAAATATAGGAGCAGACCATTAATATATGCGCCTGGTTAATTAAATCACCAAGTGAAGAATAACAGCAGGGCTTATCTGCTCATAAATTAACAGATAATCATAAAAACAGCAGTAATATACCCGGCAGCCTGATTTTCACTGCCGGATAAACTAAAGCAGAATGTTTACATGGTAACTTTCAAGCAGGAAACTGCATGCTCAAAACCGCCCTGCAGCTGCGGACGCTTTTGCGCGCATCCGGCATCAGCCTGCGGGCAGCGGGTACGGAAAACACAACCAGAAGGAGGATTGATCGGCGAAGGCAGATCGCCTTCGAGCATCTCAACTTTTTTACCACGCTCCAGTTTAGGATCAGGAATCGGCACAGCAGACATTAACGCCTTGGTATAAGGATGCTTAGGATCATCAAACAAAGCTTTACACTCTGCAAACTCCACCTCATTACCTAAATACATCACTAACACCCGGTCAGAGATATGTTTAACTACCGACAAATCATGGGCGATAAATACCAGACTCAAACCTAATTCTTTCTGTAACTCTTTGAGCAGATTAACTACCTGCGCCTGAATCGATACATCTAAAGCAGAAACCGGCTCATCACAGATAATCATTTTCGGTTTTAAAATCAGCGCACGGGCAATACCGATACGCTGACACTGTCCGCCCGAAAATTCATGAGGATAGCGGTTTATTACATTCGGTAATAAACCTACTTTATCCATCATCTCTTTGACCTGCTCTTTAACTTCTGCCTTGCTTAATTTCGGATAGAAGGTACGCAGCGGTTCAGCAATAATGTCACCAACACTCATACGCGGATTTAACGATGCCAGCGGATCCTGGAAAATCATCTGAATCTCTTTACGCTTAAGGCGCATCACCTTGTCATCCAGCTGAGTCAGATCGTCGCCCAGCCACATCACACTGCCTTCCGTTGATTCAACCAGACCGATAATGGCACGTGCTAAAGTTGATTTACCGCAGCCGGACTCGCCTACCACACCGAGTGTTTCACCTTCAAACAGCTGTATGCTGACACCGTCAACTGCTTTCAGCTTCGCAGGTTTTGCCCAGGGTAAAATAGACTTAGAAGGAATAGTAAAATGTACTTTCAGATCTTTAATATCAAGAATTAATTTTTTTTCGGCTTCCATTACCAGGACTCCCATTCAGAAAAACAGGCACGAGAGCGGCCGTCAGCAAATGCTGTCAGTTCAGGGGACTCTTCACAACAGCGGTCAAATGCACGATGACAGCGGTCCTGATAAGGACAGCCCGGCGGCAGATTAAGCAGATTCGGCGGGTTACCGGGAATAGTCGGCAGTATCTCCCCTTCTGTATCAATACGCGGAATTGCTTTTAACAGCCCTTCTGCATAGGGATGACTCGGTTTGTAAAAAATATCATCCACAGAGCCGTATTCCATGGTTCTTCCTGCATACATAACCAGCACTTTGTCACAGCTTCCGGCAACCACCCCTAAATCATGGGTGATCATAATAATTGCGGTATTAAACTTATGTTTTAACTCGTTAAGCAGATCCATAATCTGCGCCTGAATAGTCACATCCAGTGCCGTCGTCGGCTCATCGGCAATCAGCAGTTTCGGACGGCATAAAAGTGCCATTGCAATCATTACACGCTGACGCATGCCGCCGGAAAATTCATGCGGATACATATCAATACGCGCCCGAGCTTCAGGGATTTTAACCGCTTCCAGCATTTTAACCGACTCTTCAAAGGCCTCTTTTTTGCCCATGCCTTTATGCAGAATAAGGACTTCCATCATCTGCGCACTGACCTTCATATAGGGGTTAAGCGAGGTCATCGGATCCTGGAAAATCATCGCAATCTGCTCGGCACGGACTTTATTTAATGCTTTTTCAGGAAGATTAAGGACTTCTTTACCTTCAAATTTTGCACTGCCGGAAATAATCCCGTTTTTTGCTAACAGCCCCATCAGCGCAAACACAGTCTGTGACTTACCTGATCCTGACTCACCTACAATACCCAGTGTTTCACCCGGCTGCAGAGAGAAATTTAAATCATTCACTGCGGTAACCACACCATCCTGGGTGGTAAATTCGACGCGCAGATCTTCTACCTTTAATAAACTCATTTTACTTTCCTTTATCTGTCTTTCGGATCAAGCGCGTCACGCAGACCGTCACCAATGTAGTTAAAACAGAATAGAGTGATAACCATAAATGCGGCCGGGAAACCTAACTGCCAGATAGCCACTTCCATTGTCTGCGATCCTTCCTGCAGCAGTGCCCCCCAGCTGGTCATCGGTTCCTGTACGCCAAGTCCTAAGAAACTAAGGAAAGATTCCGTCAGGATCATGCTCGGTACCAGCAGCGTTGAATAAACTGCAACAATACCTAATACATTTGGAATAATATGACGTCTGATAATATTCCATTTACTGACGCCCGATACATGGGCGGCTTCAATAAACTCTTTACCGCGCAGGCTTAATGTCTGACCGCGGACAATCCGCGCCATATCAAGCCAGGCGATTGCGCCGATCGCAACAAAGATAAGAATAATATTACGGCCGAAAAAGGTAACTAATACAATCACCAGAAACATAAACGGAATCGAATACAGAATTTCCAGAATACGCATCATGGCGCGATCCGTTTTTCCGCCGATAAAACCCGATGTAGCGCCGTAAACTGTACCGATTACCACGGCGACTAATGCCCCTAATACCCCTACCATCAGCGAGATTCGTCCGCCGATAAAGGTACGTACAAACAGATCTCGTCCAAGACTGTCGGTACCAAACAGATGCACAGCAGAAGGTGCTTCATGCAGGGCGTACCAGTCGGTATCGTCAAACGCAAACTCACTAAGCATAGGTACTAAAATAACCGAGAGAGTAATAAGAAATAAAATAACCAGACTCACCATAGCGGCTTTATTACGCATAAAGCGGATGCGCGCGTCCTGCCACAGGCTTCGGCCTTCGATTTCTAAATTTTCACTGAATTTATCGAGCGCATCTAAATTTTGTTTATTTGTTAACATAAGATCCGTCCTTTAATAGCGAATTTTTGGATCGACATAAGCCAGCAGGATATCGACGATGGCATTGAATACGATAAATAAGAAGCCGATTAGAATGGTTACACCCATTACTAATGAATAATCGCGGTTAAAAGCGGCATTAACAAACAGCTTGCCGATACCCGGTAAACCGAAAATAGTTTCGATTACCACGGAGCCCGTAATAATACCCACAAAAGCAGGTCCCATATAAGAAACAACCGGCAGCATTGCAGGTTTTAATGCATGTCTTAAAACAATGTAGGAATAACTAAGACCTTTCGAACGCGCGGTACGAATAAAGTTACTGTTTAATACTTCAATCATGCTGCCGCGGGTAATACGCGCAAAAGTTGCCACATAAAGCATCGACATGCCCAGTACCGGCAGTACCATATATTGTATTGATCCGTCGAGCCAGCCGCCCGCAGGGAACCAGCCTAAATTAATAGAAAAGATATAAATAAGTACAGGGGCTAACACAAAGGAGGGCATAACAATACCGAGCATTGCCGTGGACATCACGCTGTAATCCAGCCAGGTATTCTGCCGCAAGGCGGCAATCGTACCCACTGCAACACCAAAAACAACGGCAAAAACAAACGCAACGGAGCCGATTTTAGCAGAAACCGGTAAAGCGGCAGACACCAGTTCATTTACTGTAAAGTCTTTATATTTGAATGAAGGACCTAAATCCCCCTGAATAACATTAGTTAAATAGGTTGTATACTGTTCAAAAACAGGTTTATCTAAACCATATTTAGCATTAATATTTTCCATCACCTGCGGCGGCAGCGTGCGCTCACTAGAAAACGGACTACCCGGCGCAAAGCGCATTAAAAAGAAAGAGACAGTAATCAATATCAACATAGTTGGTATTGCTTCAAGAACTCTTTTTAGTATGAATTTAAACATAATTCACTCTGTTATATATTATCAGTATCCGATAAATTTCTATTCATCCATGCAGCTTAAAGCTGCTGGTTACAGCAGTACAAACTGCTGTTAGCAATGTCCTACACCAAAATAGAGTACTTACTTATCGGAGCGGCTATAACCAGATAATCTGATTATATGTAAATGAAAAAGAGGCTGGATAGCCTCTTTTATAGCTTATAAATATTTATTTCGCGATAATATACATATCTTTTGAATAAAGTTTATCTTCGGCATTATTTACCGCATAACCACCTACATGAGGATTAACCAGACGTGTTGTAACGTACTGATAAATAGGTGCAATCGGCATATCTTCAGTCAGCAGAGCTTCCTGTGCGTAATATAATTTCTCACGCTCATCCGCAGATGTTGTTTCAATAGCCTGTTTGATTAAGCTGTCGTAAGCAGCGCTTTTATAGTGAATACCGCCGGTTGTATTAGAGCCTTCCATCAGAGAAGTAAAAGTTGACGGTTCGTTATAATCACCACACCAGCCGGCACGAGCAGCTTCAAAGTTACCCAGTTTTTTAGTCTCCAGGTAAGTTTTCCACTCCTGGTTTTCAAGGGTCACATCAATGTTCAGTGTTTTCTTCCACATTGAGCCGATTGCTACCGCTAATTTTTTATGATTCTCACTGGTATTGTAAAGCAGAGAGAATTTAAGCGGATTTGCTTCGTTATAACCAGCCTCAGCTAACAGGGCTTTCGCTTTGCTATTACGCTCTTTCTGAGTCAGTTTACCGTAAGCAGGAAGCTCAGGGGTGAAATCAGAAATAATTTCCGGTGTTAAGAAATACGCAGGTTTCTGACCTTGACCTAGTAATATTTTGGAAACAACATCACGGTCAATCGCATAAGAAACGGCTTTACGGACACGCACATCATTAAACGGAGGCTTATGAGTATTAAAGTTATAATAATAAGTACAAAGGTTACCTTTTATCGCAACTGAATCAGAATGCTCTTTCTTCAGACGTCTAAAATGTTCGTTCGGCACTTCATAGGTCATATCCAGCTCACCGGAAAGGAAACGGTTCATTTCTGCAACCTGATTTTCAATCGGTAAGAAAGTGACTTTAGTTAAGACCGTATTCGAATTATCCCAGTACTGCTTATTCGGCACCAGTTCAATGCGTTCATTCACTACCCAGTTATTAACAACAAATGCACCGTTGCCGACAAAGTTTTCAGCTTTAGTCCATTTATCACCATATTTTTCAACTGTTGCTTTATGCACGGGTTTAACAGTTGTATGACCCATCATCATCACAAAGTAAGGTACTGCACTGTCTAGTTTTACTTCAAAGGTATAATCGTCAACAGCTTTTACGCCTAAGGTGCTTTTGTCTTTTTTACCGGCAATAATTTCATCGGCATTAACCATGGTGGTCATTTCAAGATACCAGGAGTAAGGAGAGGCAGTTGCCGGATCTACAGCCCGCTGAAAACTGTAAACGAAGTCATGTGCGGTAACCGGGTCACCATTCGACCATTTTGCATTTTTGCGAAGGTGGAAAGTAAAAGTTTTATTGTCGAGTGTTTCCCAGCTCTGTGCAACACCGGGAATAGTCTTACCATTTGCATCCTGATTAACCAGGCCTTCTAAAAGATCACGGATAACATGCGATTCAGGCACCCCTTCAGTTTTCTGCGGGTCTAGAGAGGCAACTTCTGTGCCGTTACCACGAATAAGCTCCTGCTTAGCAGCTAATTTAACCCCTTCTGGAACTACGGCAGCCGATGCACTGAAACTCGCTCCCAGAAAACTACCCGCCAGTAACGCTGCAGTAAGCAGGTTTTTATTAAAATGCATATTTATCTCCATTAATTCTATTATCCATCATTAGATCAGCCCAGAAATCTATCAGTAAATTCACATCTAAAAGCGAACCTTGATCAATTCTGGGAATAATTTATCGACTTGACTTAACAGTATTTCTAAAAAAAAGGCCTTTGAGATTACTTTTTATACAGACGTTAATCTATTAATTTAAATTAGGAAGGTTAATACGAGGGGGATAATAATGGTAGTAAGTACTGCGTAAAACTCAATAAAGTGAATACACAAACATCAAAGCAGAATAAATATGCACCTTACCTTTATTATCCTAGCCGTTAAGCATCTATAGAAAGATCACTTTTAATAATAAATATGATTAAGGGATTCGCGGCTGCAGTTCGTATTACAGCCGCCCGGCTTTAATTCATCTCTTTAAGCTGCTGCAGGGCTGATTCCTTGCCCGCTTGTAATAATTTTTTTTCTTTATTATAAATAGAAACCTGTGTTTCTATCTTCTCTATTAAACGTTTTGTATCCGCACCATATTCAGACATCAGATTAATCCCCTCCTGGGCAATATTTGCTTTTTCTATACTGTCATGCTTCATACAGGAGTTGCGGATCCTATACCATTGATCAATAGAATTAGAGAAAACCTTCTCTGCACTTTCAGCTGACAGGGATGCCTGATGCAGTTTTTTCAAGAACTTATCAACGCTGTCCTGATGCTCTTTAAACTCCTTTTTGAGCATATCTGAGCCGAACATATAAATATTCGCCACCTGGTCAATATTTTTATCCTTAGATAATATAAATGCCGGTTTATTATCAATTCCTTCATTATATAGATCAAACGGCTTAGCAATACGTGTTTCGCTGCCAGCAACTGTTCGAGCAGCTTTTTTGAAATTAACATCCGTACAGTGGTTTTTAGAAAAAGCAGGCGTACTCAGAAAAACCGCTGCTAGTAACAGACTGGAACATACATTTTTAAACATTTTCGATCGCATAATTTACTCATAAAATAACAAAGACTTATTAATTAACAGAATCAGCCGGCGGGCATGCTCAGTTAGGGCCGCTATTTTAGTGCAGTTAAGCTTAGAATTAATTTGATCCTGATACTGTTTTTCTACATTTAATATACAGAAAGATAAAGGAAAATACCGGTCTTAAAGGATCACTATATTACCAGGGGCAATATCACTCACCGACCCAGCTCTTCATGCTGTTATGTAAAACCCGCTGCTGCGCTTGTTTTATCTCATTATGAGAGCGCAGCTGCTTTAATATAGCAGGAAGCTGTACACGAACTTGGGAATCTGTCATGCCGGGTTTTAATTTCGGGTGATAGGCTATTTTTAATAACAGATAATCTAATCCCGTGAGGTAGCTGTCGATACTGCGGTCATTAAATATTGACGGATAAACCAGCTCAGAATCATTAGGCAGGCCCATTAACTGAGTTAACTCTTCAACAACACATTCCACTAACCGCCCGTCCTGACGTGTTTTATCAACGGGAATAACAATTAAACCGCCTATAATTTCCTGCTTTGAGTTTATCTGGTAATTTGCCAGACAAAATGCAGTCTTTAAAATTTCATCTAAATTTTTAATTTTTATATGTTTAAGGATATCTGCTTTCATATTAGCGGCAGAAGTAAAAACAACAATCACATTTGCCTGTGCTTCAGACTCCACAAAATAGATAGGGTGTCCGGTAATGCTCTGCAGATGAGCGGCCTGAACTGAATACAAGCGGCGCTGCAGATCTGCGCTGCCTAACTCGCTTTTTATAAATATTTTCAGCGGACGCTTCCAGCGGCTGAAATTCGATTTTTTGTTACTGGGGTATTCGTGCTTAAGTGCAATTTCAAGAAAACTGCTGCTGATATAACTTTCCTGCTGCCAGTGCGGCTGTGCACTGACCGGGCAGGAGTAGATCCATAAATAACACAGTAGTATATGCAGGGGTATATATTTATGTTTAATCACAAAAAGCATGTTAACTATCCTTAGTTAATATTTCATGAGATAAACGAAACTATTTAATGAATTATACTACTGATTTTAAATCTTAATTAAAGTCCGTCACTTTCTCCAGCTCATAAAATGATTCTGTAATGGTATCTAACTTATCGTCTAATAATGCCCGTGCATCATGAAGTCCCTGGTTATAATAATAGCCCCCTACTTTTTCACTGAAAAAATCCAGTAAGAATTCCGCATCAAAATCACCGATCTCCTGATCTAACTCCTGATCAAAATACTTTTGAATCTGCGCTACCAATAAGGTTTTCTGCTCTCTTGAAAATTCAATATTTGCCATACTCTCTCTCTTGTTAAGACTACTGTTATACCAATTCCGTTAATTGGGTGATCTATTTAAGCGTAGGAAAGATGGATGAAAGCAAGGCATTGATTGCAGTAACTAGTTGTTCTAATTACAAAATCAATAACCAAAACACAAATGTTATTTGTGTTTGACTAGCATTCATTTTAACCAGCATAAATGAATAGATAATTATCGGATTTGCTATTACTTTAATTCAGTAATAGAAATCTGCTCTATCGCCTGGTTTAAATCACGGTATAAATTAATAGATAGATTTTCCGCCAGCGATAAATAGGGAGATATCAGTTCACTTTTCTCATTTTTTGCAACCGTCGGTATACCCTGGTCAGTATCTTCGCGATAACTGATATGCAGCGGCAGCGCACCTAAAAATGGCAGATCAAACTGTTCAGCTAATTTTTTACCGCCGCCGGTACCAAAAATAGCTTCCTGATGACCGCACTGACTGCAGGAATAAAGACTCATATTTTCAACAATGCCGGCAACATTTACGGCAACCTTGTTAAACATGCTGATGCCTTTTTTAGCATCAGTTAATGCAATATCCTGCGGCGTAGTGACCACTAACGCACTAGTCACCGGCACATTCTGAGACATAGTCAGCTGAATATCTCCGGTACCCGGCGGCATATCAACCACTAAATAATCAAGCTCCGGCCAGTCGGTTTCATTTAATACCTGTGCTAATGCTTTACTAGCCATAGGACCGCGCCAGATCATCGCATCTTCTTCGGCAACTAAAAATCCAATGCTGTTACAGGCTAAGCCATGCGCTTCTATCGGCTGCATTAGTTTTCCGTCGGCGCTGCTCGGCTGAGCATCCTTTACTCCCAGCATAGTTGGAATCGAGGGGCCGTAAATATCCGCATCTAACATGCCGACTTTAGCGCCGTTTTCTGCTAAAGCTAAAGCAAGATTAACACTCACGGTTGATTTACCCACCCCGCCTTTACCCGATGCCACCACCAGAATGTTTTTAATATTAGGCAGAGTTGTTTTACTGCTGTTTTTCTGCAGCGCGGCAACCTGATATTTGACCTGCCAGCTTACCGGTTTAGATATGATTTTCTGTAATTCAGCAGCACAAGTCTCCTGTAATAAACTTAACCACTGCGGGGCATAAAAGGGTAAATTTAGAGAGATCTGCGCAGAATCCCGGTCAAATTTAATGCGCTTATTTTCTGCCAGTTTATTAACAATATTGGCTGAATCAGCTGCGCTTAAACAGTCAGTTACCTGTTCGGCGAGATCTTTTTTATTAAACAACATGTTTTGCCCTTTTCAAATTCAGATAGATACCCGTTAGATCTTCATCTTCACGCCTAGAACCTGTTCACCTCACGGCTTGCTGATTTTTGCATATTGAATGATAACGGGTATATCAGCAGTTTAACAAATAAGACACCTATTTCACCCTTAAATAAAACAGGTGATCACCTGACCCTATATAAGTGTGGGATTTCCCGTTAATTTTGGGTAGAATTGCTCCCTCAAAAATTTAGGCTTATCCAAAAGGAATAAAAAATAAAATGGCAAATCAAGACCGTAAGATCCTTGTCACCTGTGCCCTGCCCTATGCAAATGGTCCAATCCATTTAGGTCATATGCTGGAGCACGTTCAAGCTGACATCTGGGTTCGTTTCCAGCGTTTACGTGGTAATAACATCCATTTTATTTGTGCTGACGACGCACACGGCACACCTATTATGCTTAAAGCACAAGAGATGGGCATTAAACCTGAAGAGATGATTGCCGAGATTAAAGCTTCTCACGAAAGTGATTTTAACGGCTTTGATATCAGCTTTGATAACTACCACAGTACGCATAGCGATGAGAATAAAGAGCTGTCTTCGCAGATTTATATCGCACTGCGTGAAAATGGTTTTATCAAAACAAAAACGATCTCACAGCTGTTTGATCCTGAAAAAGAGATGTTTCTGCCGGATCGTTTTGTAAAAGGAACCTGTCCGAAATGTAAGTCTGAAGATCAGTACGGTGACAACTGTGATAACTGCGGCGCAACTTACAGCCCGACAGAGATGATTAATCCAAAATCTGCGGTTTCTGGTGCAACACCAGTAATGAAAGATACTGAGCATTTCTTTTTCGATCTGCCGCAGTTTGAAGATATGTTAAAAGTCTGGACTAAATCAGGCGCACTGCAGACTGAAATGGCTAACAAAGTTGGTGAATGGTTTGAATACGGTTTAAAACAGTGGGATATCACTCGTGATGCGCCTTACTTTGGTTTTGAAATTCCAGATGCGCCGGGTAAATACTTCTATGTATGGTTAGACGCACCAATCGGTTACATGGGCAGCTTCAAGCACCTTTGTGATAAAACAGCCGGTCTTGATTTTGACGAATACTGGAAAAAAGACAGCACCACTGAGCTGTATCACTTCATCGGTAAAGACATAGTTAACTTCCACAGCTTATTCTGGCCTGCTGTTTTAGAGGGCTCTGGTTTCCGTAAACCTACGGGCGTAAATGTACATGGTTATGTAACAGTAAACGGTGCGAAAATGTCTAAGTCTAAAGGTACTTTCATCAAAGCGAGTACTTACTTAGATAATCTCGATCCTGAGTGCTTACGCTATTATTATGCGGCTAAATTAACCAGCCGTATTGACGATTTAGATCTTAATCTTGAGGATTTCACCCAGCGTGTAAACTCGGATGTAGTTAATAAATTAGTGAATCTTGCTTCTCGTACAGCCGGTTTCATTGCTAAAAAATATGACGGCCAGTTATCAGAAACCGTTGCCGAGCCGGAGTTATACCAGTCGTTTATTGATGCAGGTGAAAACATTGCCGCACTGTTTGAGCAGCGTGATTTTGCCCGTGCGATTCGTGAAATTATGACACTGGCTGATCACGCCAATAAATATATTGATGATAAAGCACCGTGGGCATTAGCTAAACAGGAAGGTAAAGAACTGGAAGTACAGGATATCTGTTCAATGGGTATCAATCTGTTCCGTGTGTTAATGACTTACCTGAAACCAATTATGCCGAAACTGGCTGCGCGCAGTGAAGACTTCCTGGCGGAAACACTGGACTGGGAAATCATTAAAGCACCGCTGGCCGGTCACAAAATTAATAAGTTCAAAGCGTTATTCCAGCGTATCGATCCGAAACATGTTGAAGCTATGGTTGATGCATCAAAAGACAGTATCGAAGCGGATAAAGCAGCCAAAGCAGCTGCTGCTGCCGCTGAGCTTGAAGCATCTAAATCTGAGCTTGATAAAGAACCGCTGGCACCGGAGATTGATTTTGATACCTTTGCTAAAACGGATTTACGTGTAGCATTAATCGCCAAAGCCGAGCATGTGCCGAAAGCAAACAAACTGCTGAAACTGACTTTAGATTTAGGCGGTGAAACACGTACAGTATTTGCCGGTATTAAATCAGCTTATAATCCAGAAGACCTTGAAGGTAAACTAACTGTGATGGTTGCGAATTTAGCACCACGCAAGATGAAGTTTGGTTTATCTGAAGGTATGGTATTAGCGGCAGGTCCAGGCGGTAAAGAGATCCATATCCTGAATCCTGATGACGGTGCAAAACCAGGTCAGCGTATTATGTAATAGTATCTGCTCGATTTATTCGAGCTGATTTATACATTTATAAAGCCTCAAGTTATTAGAATAGCTTGGGGCTTTTTTGTCCCCCCGCTACAAATATGAAATTTTCCTTGTTTTGATAATCCCCCCCCTCTATAGAACATAACCATTTGATAAACGGAGAAAACAGAACTAAAGTTTATTTTTAAAATGAATCTTTTTTGAGGGGAAATACTATGACTAATTCCGTTACCAAAATAGAGTGTGAGAACTGCGGTAAGCCGTTTATTGGTGTATTTCGCGGCTTATTTGATGTAAGCAAAACATATACAGCAACGTGCCCGTCATGTGAAGAGCAGGTATTCTTTCAAGGTCTTGTCACGCTTATTGACGAGGAAGTCCCTGATAATGCCGTAGAAATTATGTACGCTTCGGTTATTTGCGGGACATCAGACACATAATAAGAGCCGTCACTGCAGCCGGAAGAAAAACAGGAGAAGATCTTGTATTTTGCTTTTAAAGGCCAAGTACAAGACCTCTCTACGTCAAGTTCGTCGAAGAAGTAACACGCAGAACCTGCATCAACTTTGACAATTGCAAAGCTAAAGCTTTAAACGTCTGTATTCCCCACAATTAACAAACCCCTCTATAGTTATATTATGTCTAAACCCAGATCACTAACGGGGTAATATGAAAATCGAGTATTTATCCGAATCCAATCCAGACTATAAATGCTTAGAAGAGTATATCTCAAATGGAAGCTTTGGCTCTGCCGCTGAGCAGTGGCTTATAGATGCACAAACAGAAAACAAGCTGGGGATAGAAAATCTGAAATCCCAGTCTGCTGAACTTTTTTCACAAGAGGAAACAGGCTCGGAGATTGAACATCTATTTAGTTCAAAAATTGCAGTTCCCACTAAATATGATTCATTATTACAATATTCTATTGTTTCTGCCCTGATGAATAAAATAAAGAGTTCTGCAGAAATACTTGCGCTGAATAATCAACAGGTTCCCTGTTTTACATCCCTGCCTACTGGAGAAGGCAATGCATCAGCATTAAAACTTCCTGGTTCATCGAAAGTTTTTTTACTTTTTGATTCTCACTTATTTACATTTTGTCATCTGTTTTCCAAGGCTTTTTCCTTGTGTTTACCTATCAGCGTCAATGAAGATGATAATGTTAAGTACTCCGTTGAACTAGCGAAGCTAAAGTCTCATATCGAAAATAACAACAATCAATGTGTAGACAGAGTTCAGGATCTTCTACATTGTTTTTGTGTAAATAAAAGGCCTGTAGAGACAAAAGCATATCAGGCTCCAGAGGATTATCTGCCGTTAATTAATGTACTCAAAGACGGCATGCAGCTGATGATCGTCGGCCATGAATTCGGCCACCTCTGTTCAGGGCATTTAGATAAAGAGCTTCAGTTTGCAGTAATAAACTCTGCTATCGAAGATGATCTAAGTGATCAGCATACTAAAGAATATGAAGCAGACTTTTTAGGCGCGCTTTTAGCCTTACAGGCGCTTAACTCCGACGGCAGAGACGTGGTTCTTTCATATACTGCAGTCGAACTGTTTTATTCCGCCATGATCCTGTGTGCCAGATACTCCCGCTATACTTTGGGCAAAAAAAATAAACATTTTGAAGAAGCTGAAAGTGCCGCACACCCCACATTTATAAATCGAAAACATCTTATTCGTCATGCTATTAAAAATGTTGAAGGCATTGAAAAATATAGAGATGCTATAGATATTCTGGGTGAGTTTTCTGATCAGTGTGTAGATATGTTATGGATGGAGATAATTAAAAAATGCTCTAGCAAGTAAAACTACCAGCTAGAGCAGCACAGCCGTCGTATTTTCTAATGGGCTTGAAGTTTATTTTTATACTGCTCGGCAAATTCAACTCTTTGCTTCGTTGTTGGATGAGTAGATAAAAACTCTGATTTTGAATACTTTAATAGCCTTGACTGTTCCTTCTTGTTCTCTAAGCGCTGCATAATAAGAATAAAGCTGTCAAGCGGCAGATCAAAACCGTGAAGCTGATCCAGCGCATAGGTATCCGCTTCTGTTTCAAACTCTCGAGAATAAGATAAATCCACTAATAATGTCGGCAAACCGGTAATTAAATCAAATGTTTCAACATCACCAGTAATAAATATTACCGCAAGACTCACCATCGAGCCCTGGAGCATGCGCCGTAACATATGTTTATGCTCAAGATGGCCTAATTCATGAAAAAGTACAGCTAACAACTCATCATCACTTTCCGTTAATTCAACCAGCTCATCAGTAAAAACTATTTCTCCTCCGGGTAATGCAAGCGCATTAGCTCCCATTCCCGATCGAAATACAAGCTTAGGCTTTAATCTTGCGTGAGCTTTAATATAAGGCCGAAATAAATACTCTATATGCTGACGGCGCGATTCATCAAGCTCCGAAGGCTCAAAGAGTGTTGCATCAAGAAGCGCCATGCTGCTGGCGCTGTTTTCAGCAGCAAATTCCGGTAACTGATAAGCAATAGTTTCAGACAGCTTAGGGATGCCGTAAGCAAACGTTGCCCAGACAATTGCAGCCGCCGCAAAAGTAAAAAGCAGTACAAAGGATAAATTTGTTTCTAACTTATGCAGCAGAGAAGTAGATTTTGACTGGCTGAAAACAGCAGCTAGCTGCGAAATACCACTATGATCTTCAGTAATAAATAACTCATTATCACCAAAAGAAATTTCTCTTGGCGTATTACCAAGCGGAGCACTAATTTTTAACTGTGAAAATTCCACTGAAAAGAGTGTTTCAGAATCTATAGAGTCAATGTTCGCCTGACCTTCTTCATCTTTCACAAAACTGAGCAGTTCACTGTTATTCACAGCCAGCAAACGCACTTTATGGCGTCTGCTGGTCTTTCCATCTAAATAAATACCTGAAATATACATATGATTAATGATTCTTATTTATGCGAAATCAAATACTTGTCCAAACTCTTCACCAAGCGCGCTGACATTTTCTTTTTCTGCTGCAGAAAATCCTTGTAAATCTCCCGCCGCATGCATAACTAAACAAGAACTAATATATTTGGCTATTCTTACTTTTGCTGCCGGAAGGTATAAACCGAAGGTAATTAAGGTAAAGAACAGGTTTAATAAAATGACTTTAGTTAAAGCAGCCATAGTAAAATCTGCTTCAAAACCATGATCTAAAAGAGAGGTGCTTTTATAAAATAGATTACCCGCTGATACGCTGAAATAAACGATCACTGCAAAGTAAGCACACATCACAAGAAACATGGATAAAAAAGACAGTGCAGGAATAAAATAACTAATAATAACAATAGGTACAGCGCAGGCAAAGGCGATACCAATTGCAGTCAAAAATATCACTGCATAGTCTTTATAAGTCGCTTGAAAACTAAACTTGCTTGTCCCGTAAGCGCTGTTATTAATCACATATTCGTTAGACTTTAAAATAGCTAAGGGTAATAAAATTCCCAGCGTTAAAACACCAAGTAAAGGCCAGATAAAAATTACCATAGCAGCCTGACCATAAGAGCCCTTAAAACGAAACTGAATATTTGCGTAAGCCGACATGCGATGATTAAATTCAAGTGATTTATTCACAAAATAGGGCATTGAAATAAACAGCAGTGCTAACAAAACAAGACCAGCCGCCGGGTTGGTTTGTGATACTGCTTGAAAAATAATAAATGCGATAACAGCAATAACCCGCCCTTTTAATATTACGACAGGATCAGCTAAATAACTAAAGTTGGAATTATTAAGGTACAAATTAGAATAAAAGTACTGGTTAGTTCTAACTTTTGCCCAGGCAGAATAAATACCCAGGGTGACAATTGTCAGCAGTACATTGACGATCCATATTTTAAAGTACTCAGTACCGTCACCACGAAATTCGAAAGCTAATTTTTCCCTGCTGCCGGCAGCCGCCTGCTCTATTTCAGTAGAAATAGTGTCCATATAAAACATTCCTTATTTTAATAAATTGTATTTTTAAAGGGGTAAAAAATAATTACACTGCTAAACCAGCTCATCTATCTGCCTAAAAACAGACAAAAAAACAATCAAACATAAAGCCGGTAAAAATCAACGCGATGATATACAAAACAAAACATCAACACAAGGTGATTGACACATTTATAATTAAAACACTGAACAGCAAAATTTTTGCTGATATGTGTATTTATCCCCGTTATCATTTAAGATACAAAAATCAGCAAATTCTGAGCTGAACAGCTTCTAGACGTGAAGGTGAAGCTCTAACAGTTATAAGCATCAACTCTCTGGGGTGATATGAAGGTGAAAATTGTTGTAGATAAAAATCAGGACTCAATCGAAATTTCTCAAAAAATACGTTATGAAGTATTTGTCCAAGAACAAGGCATCCCCTTAGAATTAGATTTAGACGGGCTTGATAAACATTCATACCATGCACTGGCATATATAAATGATAGCGCTGTCGGTTCAGCCAGGCTGGCTCTGCTGGAAAATAATAAGGCCGTGATGGCTCGAGTGGCTATAACAAAAGCCCATAGAGGTAAGGGAATCGCAGCTGAGCTTATCGAATCATTATTAGTTAAAGCCGGGCAGTTAAATATAAACAGCATAGAGATCCACGCTCATGAATATCTAAAAGAATATTATAAAACGTTCGGCTTTAATTATATTAAACAGGTTGAAAAAGTGGGTGAACACCAGTTAATTGAGATGCGTCTAACACGGAAGAACTAATGGAAACTCCATTGTCCCGCTACATTAAAAAAGTACTTAATACGCGCAGGAAGAATTAACTGCAGACTCACTTAAAAACAAACTATTAAGACTTACTGCGCAGTGCTTAGATCCAGCAGCGCTTGTGCCTGCCTGCGAAGCATGCCTTCCGCCCCCAGGCTAATAGATTTCTGCGCAAGCGTTCGCGCTAAATTATCACTGCCCTGCTTGTAATACAGTTCGGCCAGGCGGTAATAACTTTCCGGGTAACGCGGGGCAATGCGAATCGCCCTCTCCAGAGAAGCAATAGCGGCTGCGCGGTTCTGGTTATCTTCCTGCTGTTCGGCCCGCTCCAATAAAGAAGCAACTGCACCCGGCGCTTCAGCGGCACTGTCGACCGGTGCCGGCTGAGGTTTAACTATCGGTTCCGGCGCCTGAGTCTTTGCCGGCGCTTGTTTATCCTGCGGCAGCGTTGAACAGGCGGCTAAAAACCACGGTAAACACAGCAGAGCTGATTTTTTAAGTAAATTCACAAGTTATCTCTTATCTATTTTATTAAATCGCTGAACCAGTCGATAATTTTATCCACTCCGCGGCTGCAGCGGATTTCCTCTTGAGGCTGAAACCCGTTAATAAAAGGCACCGGAAGTGCATTATCACAGGACTCCTGACTACCCAGGCCACTGTCTCGATCAACCCAGCTTATGATGATATCCTGCGGCGGTAAATTCTGCACAGGCAGGTCTGAGCGCTGCGCAAAGATATCCGCCCAGACCCGCAGCGCACCGCTGGAGCCGGTTAATCCGGTATTCTTATTATCGTCACGCCCTAACCAGACAACCGCCATCATATCACCGGAAAAACCGGCAAACCAACTGTCACGCAGATCATTAGTGGTCCCGGTTTTACCGGCGACTGCGAATTCGGGCAGCAGCCGCTGCAGCGCTTTAGCAGTACCTTCATGAGTCACCGCCTGCATTGCATAACGCAGCAGGTAGATTGAATCAGCCTCAAAGCGCTGTTCGACCTGCAGCGGATAACGGGTTAACACCTTACCTCCGGGTTTTGTAACCGAATTAATGGTCATCAAAGGCGTATAAAAACCATCCGCTGAAAGAGTCTGATAGATCTGCGCAACCTCAATGGGCGCCATATCTACAGCACCCAAGGTAAGCGACGGTAGAGCCTTGTCACGCGGCTCTGCTCCAAGGCGATGCAGCGTATCAGATATCTTATCCAGACCTATGGTATTACCCAGGCGTGCCGTTGCCTGATTATATGAATTTGCTAACGCCTTATACAGCAGCACCTCACCATGACTCTTTTTGTCATAATTTTTCGGTGACCACTGTCTGCCGTTACCCTGTGTCAGAGTAAAGGGATCATCACTGAGCGGCGTGGCGAGATTATATACTTCAGGCTGTTCAAGCGCAGTCAGATAAACAGCAGGTTTAATTAACGAGCCGACCTGGCGGGATGCATCCAGCGCACGGTTGAAACCGGCATAACTGCCGTCACGTCCGCCGACAACCGCAATCACCGCACCGGTATTCGGGCTAGTAACCACCACTGCACCTTCAAGCTCTGCACCGTGTCCGGCAGACTCCTGTTTAGTAAGCACTTTTTTCAGACTGGACTGGGCGCTTTCCTGCACCAGGGGATCAAAGTGAGTAAAAATAGACAGGCCGGTAGAATTAAGATCTTCGACTTTATAATCCCGCAGCAGCTGACGGCGTACCAGATCCAGATAAGCCGGATAACGTTTACTGCCGGCAGCGCTGCGCTCACCGATCCCCAGCGGCTGTTTTTTTGCCTGCTCAGCTGAAGCAGTATCTAGAGTGTTTTCGCGTACCGCGATATCCAATACTAAATTACGACGATTTAAGGCGCGTTCAGGGTTGCGCCAGGGATTGTAATAACTCGCTCCGCGCACTAAAGCAACCAGCAGTGCCTGCTGATCCAGCGGCAGATCGGCCAAGGGACGTCGAAAGTAATACTGACTGGCTAAACCAAAACCATGAATAGCACGCGGTCCGTCCTGACCAAGGTAAATTTCATTAATATACCCCTCTAAAATTTCATCTTTACTGAAACGCATCTCCAGCAGCAGTGCCATCAATGCTTCCTGCGCCTTGCGTGACAGCGTCTGCTCTGAGCTAAGGTAATAATTTTTAATCAGCTGCTGGGTCAGTGTCGAAGCCCCCTGGGAAATACCGCCCTTTTTAATATTGGCAGCTGCTGCACGGATAATACCGCGCAATGAAATACCATAGTGCTCATAAAAACCAGCATCTTCAACAGCCACCAGCATTTTCTGCAGTGAAAGCGGCACTTCAGACAACTGTACCAGTAATCGGTCTTCATTATGAGCCGGGTAAATACCGCCGATCACTGCAGGTTCCAGGCGCAGTAATGCTGCTCCGTCATCACTATTAAGAGCAGTTATCACACCATTTTTCAGGGTTAATTCTATCTTACGGGCAGGCTCAAGCTCGTCACTGAACTGAAATCCAGGAGTGTATATTTTTACTTTATTAGTACTGAAAACAGCCTGTCCGGGTTTGTTAAGCTGGGATACAAAATGATACCCCAGCAGGTTCAGTTCCGTTTTTAAATCTGCAGCTGTTAACTGCGCCCCCTGATATATTTCCAGCGGACGCGCATAAACAGTCGAAGGCACCAACCATTTTTTTCCGGCAAAAGTTGAACGGATTGTGTTGTCCAGATAGAGCATAACTGCCAGCCCGGCTAGAGCGCCCGTCAGCAGCAAAGCCCAGTAAAAGCGACCCTTAAGTTTTTTGTTTTTATTAAGCAAATCTACCTCTTTACAGTCTCAGCAGCACAAATGTTTCAAAAATATCGGCATAAAAATCCAAACATAAGGATACCTCAGCTGGACGCTGATAATAACAAAAAATAAAAATCGGGATTGAATAGATGACCGAGTGCTAAAAAGGGAAGGTAATAAAAGATAAAACTGAATAGCTATTACTGAGTGTGTTTAAAAAGATAAGCACATGCTTTTATGTGCTTATCTTATTTTCTGCTGTTACTGTGCTAGAAGCAGCTGGTAGCTGTCAATGCTGATATCAGCAAGCAGAGTCTGCGTTGCCTGAGCATGGCTCATTTTTGTATCTGCTTTTTCTACCAGAATCACATTGGTGATATCACTGAGCGCAAAACCGGCTAAGTTCAAATTAATTAATGCCGACTGCAGCGGTGATAACGACGGATTAAAGGCCGCATTTTCAATGTAACGTCCGCTGATGATAACACCGTTCTTAGTTTGTAAAGCAATACCTGCATGACAATGGCTGTAAGGAGCATAGCTGCTGTTTGCCGCATCTAATGCAGCCTGCGCTAACTCAGTATCATCAGCCTGCTGCAGTTCCAGAGATGCCGGCTCAGCCGCCAGCAGCGGCGAGGTAATACCAAGATCGATAGGACCAAATGAATCTGGTAATAATGTAGATAATAACTTATTGCCGCTAGCAGCTAAATTTACCGTTAATTTATCTGCACAGTTTAATTCATTCATAAACTGGCGGCAGTGACCGCAGGGACTTGCCGTAACCGTAACATCAACAATACCCGATTCCTGATGGCTGAAGACATTATTAATAGCAGCTTGTTCAGCGTGTATACTGTTAAATAAAGCCTGATTAGTAAATTCGTAGTTGGCACCGAAATATAAATTACCGGAAGTACCGCGTGCAATCGCGCCGACATTAAAGTCAGAGATAGGGGCAACTGAATAAACAGCGGCCAGGGGTAGTAAGCTCAACAGCAGTTCAGACATTTCAAGTGCCGAGTTCTGCTGTAATAATTCAACCTCTTCCGCTTTAATCACACCGCCGAAATTATCACGGCTGATAATCGGAAAAACATGACTCTGCAGAGGTTCAGGTAAGCGTTCGAGCGCTGTAAGGAGTTTTTGCTGCATAAATATAACCTTGTTAATAAGTGGCTCTCAATAGAAACGAGATGTTCTATCTGAGAGAGGACTTTGCTACTAATAAATATAAATTACAATACTTTCATGCCATTAACGGGGGCAGATCTCAAAAATTGGACCGCTGATGCTCCTGTGCCTTTTAAAACAGCAAGAACAGCCGGCAAACGGGCTCCTCCATTAATAATGTTTTGAATTGATTATCTGTTACGATATAGCGATATAACACGTTCATGCCACAGGATAAAAAATGAGCCATTACAAAAAACTTTGCGACCATTATAAAAAAATATCTAATTTCAACCATCTGTCGGCAATCGGCAGCTGGGACCAGGCGGTGATGATGCCTGCAGGCGGTAATGAATCGCGCTCCAGCGCAATGGCAGAACTGTCCCTGCATATCCATCAGTTAGCAACGGCCCCGCATCTTGGCGAACTGTTTGATAAAGCCGCATCAGAAGATCTCAGTCAGGTTGAATCAGCTAGTCTGCGGGAAATGAAAAATCAATGGCAGAAGTCAACCGTATTACCCGATGATTTAGTCGCAGCGCAGTCGTTAGCCGGGTCTAAATGTGAACATGCCTGGCGCACGCAGCGCGGTAATAATGACTGGTCAGGTTTTGCGCAGAATTTTAAAGAGGTTGTCAGCTTATCTCAAGAAGAAGCGAAGATCCGGGCTGATGCATCTGACAAAACCCCCTACGATGCCATGCTGGATCTTTATGAACCCGGCGTTTCATGCGGGCAGCTGGATGATATTTTCGGCAGCTTAAAAACCTGGTTACCGGAATTAACCAAGAAAATTCAACAAAAACAGGCAGGTGAAACCTTTATTAAACCCACTGAAGTGTATTCAGCTGAAGAGCAGAAACTGCTTGGTTTAGATATTATGAAACTGCTTAATTTCGACTTTAATCACGGACGTTTAGATATCAGTTCACACCCGTTCTGCGGCGGAGTAAGCCAGGATGTGCGAATCACCACCCGTTATGATGAAGCAGATTTTGTACAGTCATTAATGGGCATTGTCCATGAAACCGGCCATGCTCGTTATGAGCAGGGACTGCCCGATTCATTAAAAGGTCTGCCCGTTGGCCAGGCACGCTCCATGGGTATCCATGAATCACAAAGTCTGTTTTTTGAAATGCAGTTAGGACGCAGCAGTGAATTTATCAATCAGCTGGTACCGCTGGCATTAAAGCATTTCCCCGATAATAATCCAGCGGTATTTGAAGCGGCTAACCTGCAGAAAATTTATACCCGTGTGGCACCAGGTTTGATTCGCGTCGATGCAGATGAAGTCACCTACCCTGCACATGTAATTTTACGTTATGAAATTGAGCGAGACTTAATGAACGGTAAAATCGGCTGTCAGGATATCCCGGAATTATGGGATGTTAAAATGCAGCAGTATTTAGGTATTTCTACAGCAGGTAATTATAAAGACGGCTGTATGCAGGATATCCACTGGACTGACGGTTCATTCGGTTATTTTCCAAGTTATACATTAGGCGCCATCTATGCGGCACAGTTTATGGCATCAATGCACAAAGAAATAGATGTAGCCGCTTGTATCGCAGCTCAGTCATTAAACCCGATTTTCAACTGGCTGCACAATAATATCTGGAGCAAAGCAAGTTCGTTAACAACCAGCGAATTAGTAAAACAAGCAAGCGGTGAAGAACTTAATGCAGCTCACTTTAAAAAACACCTGGAGCAGAGATACTTAGGCTGATTTGCAGCCTAACAGAAATAATAATATCAGGGCGGCTTACTGTAGAAGTTTGTCCCCTGTCAGATAAAAGAATTTACCTCTTCCCCGCACAAAAAACACTCATAGTTAGACATTAAGATCCCAAATACAAAAAGTTCAGCATATCAATAGGAAATAATGCTCTATAATTGCAGTGAAAAAATATTTACTGAGGATAATCCAATGTTACGCTCATTTAAATTATTCACGCAGCTGCTGTTAGTCATACTGCCCGCCATCTTATTAGCACAATTTATCAATTTTCAGATCACCTCCAGCTACATGGAAAAAGTATTATTAGAAACGGATCAAAGTGAGTTAATGAACGGCTTTTATCAAATACAGGGGTTAAGCTCCGTTGTAACGTTTCTGTTGTTAGCGGCGCTTATCTGGCTGCTGGCCCGCCACGTAATGAGGCCGATGCACAAGGTTATAAGCACACTAAATAATATTGCCGAAGGAGATGGTGACCTTTCCATTCGCCTTAATGAAGACGGTAAAGATGAAATTGCGCAGCTTGCGCAGGCTCTTAACCATGTCACCCATAAAATGGACAAGACTGTCCACTCGGTTAATACCTCAACTAATAAACTTGTACATAATATTATCACCCAGACAATGCTTGCCGATTCAACCAGTACCGGAGTCAGCTCACAGCAGCAGAAAACCGAGCAGGTTGCCGCCGCACTTAACGAAATGTCTGCAACGGTTAATGAGATAACACAAAACACTTCACAGGCGGCGGATGCGGCGGCCAAAACCAACCAGGAAGCGCTAAAAGGTAAAGAAGCTTCATATAACGCGGTGCAGTCCATCGACTCTCTTGCTCAAGAAATGGACCAGGCTGTAGCATCAATTCAGCGGGTTAAGGATGACAGCCAGCGTATAGGAAGTGTTCTCGATGTTATTAAAAATATTGCCGAGCAGACTAACTTATTAGCACTCAATGCGGCTATAGAAGCAGCCAGAGCCGGCGAGTCCGGCAGAGGGTTTGCAGTGGTTGCCGATGAAGTAAGGACATTAGCCTCACGAACGCAGGCATCAACCGAAGAAATAAACGAAATGATCAACAGCCTGCAGGCTGCTGTAAGCAGTGCCAATGACACAATGAACAACAGCCATGCACAAGTTCAAAAAACTGTCACCCTGGTAGCGGATGCGGGACAAGGGTTAGCAGACATCAGTTTTTCTATCGGAACCATTGATGATATGAATAATCAGATTGCAACAGCCTCAGAAGAGCAGGCAGTAGTAACAGAGGATATCAACCGCAATGTCAGCGCGATTACCGAAGAAGCAGTGCATACCAGTAATAATGCCAGAGACAGCATGCTGGAGTCAGTGGACATCTCCACGGCAATAGAAAAAATGTTAATTCTAATCAGTCAGTTTAAAACTTCAAATGATATAGAACTGCAGCTGATGCGGGCTAAATCAAGTCATTCACTTTGGAAAGTAAAGATCAAAAGTTATCTGAACGGCTATCTGCAGCTTGATGCAGCTGTTGTGTCCAATCATCATAAATGTGCATTTGGAAAGTGGTTCGACAGTCCCGGCGTTAGAGAACAGTTTCCCGATGAATGCGTATCGGAAATTAACAGCCGGCACAAACTATTACATCAGAGCGTAGGTAAAATTATCGCCTGCAAAGAAAAAAGTGAATTTACACAGGCAGACCTGGAGTACCAGCAGTTAATCGCTTATTCTGATTCTGTTGTAGCGCTTCTTGATCAGTTAATAACAGCAGTACAGAATAAAAACCAGTCTCCACCCGACGATACTGCCGCAGATTTAGACGAGCAGCCGGAGACTCAGAACAAGGCTCAATATGTATGATGACAGGTGCCGGCAGCTAAGGTTTAGAGGGCTTCGGCACACGGGGCTGAACGCTAGTTTCAGGTAATTCAAAACTAATGCCCTGCGCCAGAGGCAGTTCACTGCCGTAATTAATAGTATTAGTGCAGCGGCGCATGTAGTTTTTCCAGGCATCGGAGCCGCTTTCCCGGCCGCCGCCGGTGTCTTTTTCCCCGCCGAAAGCCCCCCCTATTTCTGCACCGGAAGTCCCTATATTGACATTAGCAATGCCGCAGTCCGAACCTTTAGCGCTTAAAAACAGCTCTGCTTCACCGATATCCCGGGTGAAAATCGCTGATGAGAGACCTTGATCTACACTGTTATGATCTTTTATAGCCTGCTCTAAAGAGTGGTAGCTGTGAATATATAACAAAGGAGCAAAGGTTTCCTGCTGCACAATCTCCGCCTGTGCATCTATTTCAACAATGGCAGGGCTAATATAAAAACCTTTTTTATCAGTGATAACCTGTCCTCCGCAGAGCAGTTTCCCTCCCTGTTCAACGGCAGCCTTAATGCCTGCCAGCATCACTTCGACTGCCTGCTGATTAATAACCGGCCCCATTAAATTATTCTGATCAAAGGGATCACCGATTTTAACCGTGGCATAAACCGCCTGCAGTTTAGTTATAATATCTTCCTTAAGAGTGTGTTCAACAAAAAGCCGTCTCAGCGTAGTGCAGCGCTGTCCGCTGGTACCTAAGGCAGAAAAAGTAATTGCCCTAACAGCCAGCTCTAAATCAGCACTGGGGCAGACGATCATCGCATTATTGCCGCCGAGTTCCAGCAGCGAGCGTCCCATTCTAGCTGCAACTCTTGTTCCCACAGCCCGCCCCATTGCACAGGAGCCCGTGGCGGAGACTAAAGCTGCTTTCTTATGATCAACCAGCATTTCCACCTGCGCTTTTCCACCAAAAACCACACTGCTGAGTGCGGGATCCGCACCAAATTCATCAATCGCCTCTAATAACAGAGCGTGACAGGCTAAAGCACTTAACGGACACTGGCTCGATGGTTTCCAGATTAAGCTGTTGCCGCAGACTAATGCCAGTGCGGCATTCCAGCCCCATACCGCCATCGGAAAATTAAACGCGGTGATCACCAGCACCGGCCCTAGCGGGTGCCACTGCTCCATCATACGGTGATCCGTTCTTTCTGTGGCTATGGTCAAACCATAAAGCTGCCTGGACAGGCCTACTGCAAAGTCACAGACATCAATCAGTTCCTGCACTTCTCCAAGACTTTCCTGCACAGGTTTGCCCGCTTCTAGAGTGATAATGCGCGCCAGAGGCTCCTTGAATTTTCTCACTCGTCCGGCAAATAAGCGCACTAGTTCACCACGTTTCGGCGCAGGTACTGCTGACCACTGCTGATATGCCTGACGGGCGCTTTCCAGCACGGTATTGATCTGCTCCTGCGAAGCAAGTCCAATAGCGGCAAACACTGCGCCGTCATTAGGGCTGACCACTTCTTTACAACTACTCCCGGCTAAACGCTTTTCGCCGATATAAGCACTGCCGTAATGATGATTTTTATCATAAAGACGGGCAAGAACTGACTTAAAAGGAATATTCTGCATAATAACAACCTCGTCTATATTGGACTGCAAACACCTAATTCAGCTTCGCGATAGGGTTTAGCAAACTCATTATTTAAAAAGGATTCAATATCTAACACTTCCTGTTCCACAAAACCTGTCCGCAGCGTTTTACTGTGCACCATTAAATCTACCGTTGTCACAGCAGCTGCTGCTGTGGCTATCTGAATAGCACTTTGCTGAGCAGTATGATGAAGCAGAAATGTGCGGCTGCGCTGCTGCAGTTTCTGCCCGGCATATCCCGTCGCCACCACCGAAATCAGCACCAGATCCTGGCTGGTCGTCGCCACAGAACTCTCTAAAATATCCATCAGCATACGCCGCCTCTTTCCCTCTTCTCCTAAACGTAAATCGTTAAAAAGAAAGCGCATTAAACTGCAGTGCCCGGGGTAACGAATAGTTTTATAGGTCAGTTCACGTACTTTTCCATCAAGTGTCCGGCACAAATTAGCCAGCCCGCCGGAAGTATTAAAAGCTTCATAGGTCACACCGGAAACTGAAAACTCTTCGCGTCCTTCAAGCGGTTCAATCATTGTGATTTTGTAATTTTTTATGGCTTCGCAGGGATTGGCATATTCATTAACCAGCCCCTCCGTATTCCAGGTCAGGTTGTACATCATCTGATTGGAGGGAAATTCGGGAAGCGCGCCGACTCTTAATTTTAAGCTGTCAAGCTGCTCAAACTTTTTGGCAAAACTGTAGGCAAGAATACCGATAAAACCTGGAGCTAGACCGCACTGAGGCATAAAAACCTGGCCTTTCACCGCCTGCCGGGCAATTTTTTTTATGACTTCGGTGCAGCGCACGTCTTCGGTGAGATCAAAATAACTGCAGCCGTTTTCCAGAGCGGCCTGGGCTGCATAGGGGTTATCATTAAAACTTAATGCGGATATCACCACATCCTGTCCCCTAAGCAGTGATACATAATCATTATTTTTAATCACCCGACAGGAAAATAAAGCACCATGCTCCTGAACAACGGCCGGGTTGATATCAGCCCCTAATACCTGATAATTTTTATTCCCGGCTAATATCCCGGCAATGGTGCTGCCGATCCGCCCCAGCCCCAGTACTACAATACGTTTAGCCATCAGAATCTCCGCTATTGGTCGACTCGAAAATCTTATCCGCACTGCCGGGTACAAAACCTTGAAACAGCTGCCCGTCGGGTTGTTTAAAGCGCTGCGCAAATTCATAATAACAGCTTGTTATGCGCCGCTTTCCGACATCACTAAACTCAACCTCATACTGGTCTGCCATAGTTGACGCTTGAATTAACAGATCGTCTGCAGTGCCTTTTATTACACCACCGGCGCTGTTAAGCTGATAACCCTGTTTTTGTAATAAATCCACAACCTGAGAAAGCTGCCGGTATTTCTTAAAGTGATTTACAAACAAAGTAAAATGATTCGCCCGCAGTCCCCACACCGACAGCCAGGCGGCATATTCGGACTCATCAAGCAGGGTAAGGTAATCAGCATAGTCCGGTAACTTCCAGATTCGCCCTGAATTCAAATGCACACAGGTCTCCGGGGGAATCTGCTCAATCAGGTTATTAATGATATTCTGTGCAGTGGCAGACAAGTTAAAACGAAGCAGTTCACTGATAAATATCTTGGTTGAAGAGTGAGCATGTATATAACAGCGGGCATCGAGTTTTTTCTGCTCAAAATGGTAGGAATCAAAGCGCTCATAACCTAAAGCAAAAATTTCTTTTTCTAAGTTATCAATGGATACAGCGCAGTCTGCGAAAGTTCTAAATGCAACATGGTCATTAATTAACGGCTCGCCCTCTGCAGCAAATAATCGCTGAATGGCCAGAGCCTGTGGAGTGACGGCGCTATACTGATGCCATAGAGGCGCAAAAAAATCATTCAATGCACTCATAGTTCCTCCTCATAGAGCGTCGCTATTATGATGAATTAAAGGAATAAATTCCTGCAGCCGGCAAATGTGCAGGTACTTAATTAATCGAATAGTTATTAAAAAGATAGGTGACAACAGTGTCTTTATCCAGCGCCACGGAAGCAGGCCCCTGCCCAGCAAAGCACTGTAAATCGAATTTTAAACGCAGCAATAACTCAATTTGACATAAGCTGCGCTTTTACTAAGCTGAAAAATACACTAGCGGGCCGTTTTAGCAGGCGTGAGAACTTTTTATATCGGCCGTTATTTCAGGAGGTCATATGAAAATTATTATTAACTCAATATTACTGACGCTTTGTACTCTTTTTATGCTTAGCGGCACTGCATCTGCACAGAGTAAATCTGTCCTGATTATTGAAAGCTACCACAGCGAATATCCCTGGGACAGCAGTTATATTGAAGGTATCAAGGAAGGTATGAAAGGCGGCTACCAGTTTTTTACTTTTCAGATGGATACCAAAAGAACAGCAAAATCAGAGTTCGACAAAAGCGCACAGAAAGCCTGGGACTTTTATCTGCAGACAAAACCATCTCTGGTTTTTCTCGGAGATGATAACGCATTAAAATATCTGGGTCCCAAATTTGCTGCAGTTGATACTCCAGTAGTATTTTTAGGTATTAATAACAACCCTAGAGCCTATAACGTCGGCTCAGCTGCTAATATCACAGGAGTGCTGGAAAGGCCGCTGCTGAAAAGATCCATTATCGAAATGAAAAAAATAGTTGCTCTGAAAAAAGTACTGGTGCTGTTTGATTCCGGAACAACATCCAAAGTTACCTTTGATGAAATACTCAAGGGTAAGGAGAAAATAAAACTCAGCGGCATCGAAGCGCATATGAAACTGGTCGGCTCCTGGGAAGTCTGGCAGGAGACGGTTAAGTCAGCCAAGGATAAAGGTTATGATGCTGTTTTTATCGGTTTGTACCATACCATTGTTAATAAAGATAATCAGCATATTGCAGCTGATAAAGTCTTACGCTGGACATCCAAGAATACCCCTGTTCCACCTTTTGCATTTTGGGATTTTGCGGTAGGTCCGGAAAAAGCGATCGGAGGTTTAACACTTTTTGGTAAAACCCAGGGACTGCTGGCTGCCGAGATGGCCACGCAGATCCTCAGCGGTACACAGGCCGGTGAAATTAAAGTAAGAATTGGTGAAAAAGGTAAACTGCTGTTCAGCAAAACTCAACTGCAGAAATACAATATTGAATTACCTAAATCCATAGCTTCAAAAGCGACATTAATGGAGTAATCCGTTTTTATTTCTTACAAAATAAAGGAGCATCAGCTCCTTTATTCTTTATGCCCGGCAGGGAATTGATTAAACATTTTAGACGAATTAAGTTACTCTAGCGCTTAATAATACCTTCACTGGAGGAACGCTTAAATGAGCCGTCCATTTGTAACAAAAGCACAACTAATCACCGAGCTTAACGCCTGGGATGCAGGAAAAATATCCGCAGAACAGCTTCAGGACTGGATGGTCACTTATTATGATCCGCCGGAAGTTGAAATCGGCCCGGGCGAAACGGAATGGGTTCAGGAAGCGATGAATATCATTATGAATGAATATGAATTAGCTAAAATTCCTAAATTCAAAAAAGAGGGTTATATTTTCGCACTGGCATTTCTTGAGTGTGATGAAAGTAATTTTTATCAGGCTAAGCACCGCTTTGTACACGACGGATTTTCTGATTAGAGTAAAAAAGGGAGCTTAGCTCCCTTTCACATCAGTAGCTGACTTTAACCTCACGGGGTGTAATATGTTGCCGAACCAGGTCCTACCGGCAGACCTAATACAAATACCCAGACGAAAAACAGCATAGTCCAGCCTATGGTAAAGATAATAGAGTAAGGCAGCATAGTTGAAATCAAGGTGCCTATACCTAAGTCTTTTTTATACTTAGTTGCCACAGCAAGAATTAAACCAAAATAACTCATCATAGGGGTAATAATATTAGTAACTGAATCACCAATACGATAAGCCGCCTGAATAGTCTCCGGCGCATAACCCACCAGCATTAACATAGGTACAAAAATAGGGGCGGTAACAGCCCACTGTGCGGAAGCACTGCCTATCATTAAGTTGATAAAACCACACATCAGGATAAACATAACAAACAGTAACGGCCCCGTTAAATTAACTGACTGCAGGAACTCAGCACCGGTAACGGCTATCACTGCACCAAAATTAGTCCAGCTGAAAAAAGCAACAAACTGCGCGGCAAAGAAAACCAGTACAATATACATGCCCATGGTACTCATGGAATGCGACATTGCATCGATCATGTCACGGTAGCTTTTAATTGAGCCCGTTGTTTTACCATAGAAATAACCGGGAATAGCAAAACAGATAAAGATAAAAGCAACCACACCGCCAAAGAAAGGAGATCCGGCAACAGCCCCTGTCTCCGGGTGACGCAGAATTCCCGACTCAGGTACAATAGTCCAGGCTAACAAAGCGGCAATCGCCAGCAGCACTAAACCTGCTATTTTAAGTCCTTTTTTCTCAACTGCTGTCAGTGCGCCCATATTTTCAGCCTGACTCAGATCTTCTTCTGATTCATCCGAATTGTATTTACCCAGTTTGGGCTCAACAATTTTTTCTGTGACCAGAGCACCAAGAATCGTGATCAGGAAGGTACTGATAAACATAAAGTACCAGTTAGCTTCCGGACCAACTGAGTAGGTCGGCGCGATAATTTTAGAGGCGGCTTCGGTTATCCCGGAAAGCAGCGGATCAACGGTGCCGATCAGCAGGTTGGCACTGTAACCGCCGGAAACACCCGCAAAAGCGGCCGCAAGACCAGCTAAAGGATGACGTCCCAGAGAGTGGAATATCAGCGCTGCCATAGGGACCAGCACAACATAACCCAGCTCAGAAGCTGTATTGGAAATAATTCCGGCAAAAACAACAGCAAAAGTAACAGTACGTTTTGACGCGCCCATTACAATACCGCGCATGGCGGCCGAAATCAGACCGGAGCGTTCGGCAATTCCAACACCTAACAGTGCAACCAGTACGGTACCCAGGGGAGCAAATCCAGTGAAGTTAGTAACCAGACTGGTAACAATACGCTGCAGGCCTTCAGCGTTCAGCAGGCTGACCACACGAATGACACCGTCAGCAGCACGCCCGGAAGCGCCTTCTGGTCTCGGATCAATAACAGACATATCAAAATAGCCTGCGATCCCGGAGGCAATTAAAATAGTAAAACAGAAAATAGCAAACAGTGCTATCGGGTGGGGAAGTAAATTCCCAAGCCACTCAACGGTGGTCAAAAAGCGGTTAAACAATCCTGATTGTTTGGTCGTGCATTCCTTTGCGGCTGTCGCTTTCATATCTGCAGCCGGCATAAATAAACTCCTATTATTTTATTGATAAAGTGAGAAGCTTGTTTTTATGCTTCGACAGGAGAGTATTGGCAAACAGAAAATTTTCAAAGAGCAGAGTTCAAATCTTTACAGAATTTAACATTTTTTTTACAAATACTGTTATTGAGATCGGATTAATGGATAAGTAAATGATAAATATTCGCCTATTTTTTAGACAGAGAAACGAATTATAGGGTTAAGTTTTTTTATTGATTAGAGACAGATAATGCTTGTATATACTAACAAAAAGGCACACCTTAATAAGGCATGCCTTTAATAACGCTTAAGTTAGCGATAGTACTTACTCAGCATAGTGCATGGTTGTTGTTTCGAAAGCGATAGGTGCAATAACCCCTTTGCTTTTAGCATAACTGATAAATGCCTGCGCATCGGTATTACAGCTCACGCCGGAAGCTTTACAGTTAACCGCAGAAACTGTTTGATATTGCGGGGAATAGTTGCCTTTAGCAGTGTTAAAGTTAAGTTTATTTACTTTATAACCGACATAAGTGCCGTTTTCCTGAACCACATCAATACGATCCGTTTTGTTTTCCTGCGCTTGTGCAATCACATCCCAGCCGTCACGACCGTTAGCATTATAATTACCCAGCACCACACCATACTCAGCTCTATCCTGAATTTTCTCCCAGGCAGGGGCACTTTCTGTACCGCTGTTTACTTCAAGTGAACTGATATGACCGGCTGTTTCTCTGGCTGTTTCAGTAAAGGTATAACGCATACCGCCGACATAGGGGAACTTTCCTGCATGTGCGTCTCTTTTAAGCGTCTGCGTAATGGTGCTTTCCAGTACAGCTTTAATCTCTTCACCCGTTAAAGTCAGCACCGACAGGTAAGTATTAAAAGGCAGCATTTCAAATGTCACGTTGCCCTCTTTCATTTCACCCGCATTGATACCGGTGCGCACTCCGCCGGCAGGCATAAAGGCTACCTGCACGTTTTTACCGGTTACCGCTTTAACGGCATCCTGATTCGCCCAGTAAAGAAAAGACTGGGCGATAATCGGCGCTGTGTCAGAGCCGTGTTTATCGGTACCTTTATCACCAGGGCGGCGCTCCTGGTTAATCGTCTGGTTCACTTTAGCGATAACTTCGCCGAAAGCTGCATCATAAGCAGGTTTATAGGTACTGTCGATATGAGCCCGCAGCCCAGCATCCTGCTCAACAATAGCTATTTTCGGTTCGCTGCTGATGTAGTCTACAACTTGATTTTTGTTGTCACCTGTAAGCAGATCCTGCTGATCACGTTTTTCTTTATTATAAAATTCATCGTTAGATAACAGAGTATTGTTACCGCTGCAGGAGGCCAGATCACCGTCAGCATCAAACTCAACCTCAGCCAGGCCGATTGCCTGTGCATACTGGCCAGCCTGGACAATGCAGGTTTTACCTTTGCCGTCTTTCTGGGTAATCAGCTGCGCATAGCCGCCGTTATCCCCGAAACCTAACTCGGTAAAATCTCCCAGCAGTGTATGCGAGTGCCCGCCGACAATAACATCAACACCAGTGGTCTGCTGTGCAAGCTGAATATCGCGTTCAGTGCCGATATGAGTCAGCAGCACAATTTTATTCACACCGGCAGCTGTTAACTGATCAACGGTTTTCTGCGTAGATGCGGCTTCAGCGGCAAATTTAACGTCCCCGACACCTTCTGACATGCTGGCCATATCTTCCAGAGCAATACCGATAACCGCCACAACCACTTCGCCGCCAGCAGCCTCCGCAGGATCATTAATAAGACGTTTATTCACTCCGTCGCTAAAAGCAAAAAGCTGATAGGCTTTAAGATTATCCGAGTCACTTAGCTCAGCATCAGCACTGGCATCGATATTAGCGGCCAGAACAGGAAAATTCACCTCATCGATAAAAGCGGCCAGTTCCGTTGTGGACAGATCGAACTCATGGTTGCCCATCGCCATCGCATCTATATGCATTCTAGAAAGCAGATCTGCGTTAGCCGCACCTTTATTTAAACTGAAATAAACCGTACCCTGCCATGCATCGCCGCCATGCAGCAGCAGCAGAGGTTTATCCGCCTGTTCAGCAGCTTGAATAATATCGTTTGATGCCTGCAGCAGGCGCGGATAACCGCCGAATTCATTATAAACAAGCTGTCCGTCGCTGCCCGTTGTAAAGCTGGATTTAACCGGGTCAAAATTTGAATGGGTATCATTCATATGCGCAATCGTTAACGTGAATGGTTCAGCATTGCTGTTACTGGTTCCAGTATTACTGCAGCCGATTAAAGCGGCCAGCACGGCAGCAGCGGCCGCACCTCTGGTAAAATTTTTGGTCATTACAATTTATCCTTCGTTATTATTTTTATAAAAAATAAGCTCTGTACGGCGCATCCTAACAAAAAATAAATTTAATGCATGTCTGTTTCAGATAAAAATGTGAACATCACTCTATCCCATTGATTTCATTAACATAACAAAGTTATCATCAACATTTTAAATTTTTAATTGCGGCTAGTTTTTAGTATTTGTAATGGCCGGTTTGCTGGATAATGACAGATGCTAAATTCGCTTATAACACTTTACTTAACGAGTAATTATTTATGCTTAAAAAAACGCACCTTGCTATATTATTCCTTTGCGCATCCTCATTGTTCAATAGCGCATCGGCTGCACTTGAAAAAGCGGATCTGCTGATAAAAAACGGTTTTTAAACAAGGCTTAGTGGCTTTAAAAGGTAATAAAATTATTGCCGTAATCAACAATGAAGAGATTAATATTACCAGGCAGAAACAGTCATAGAAGCCGACGGTGATATCGTTATGCCGACTCAATTAATACATATATTGCCATGACCATGTTCCGCTCCTTTGCGGACGATGTTCCGGATCGTCCACACCGCAATATTTTTCCGTTAGAAAAAATTGTATCACGTGATATGCTGCATCTCGTTGCTGACAGACAGCCTGCTGACTTACCGGTGCTTGAATATTAATGCGGTATTACTGGGGATCGTCCATAAAGACACGAGGGCTCACCACTGCGAGAGCAGTGGAGAAACTGAACACTACAGCTGAAATAATTTGATAACTTTCAGGCTGGTCGAATCAATCCTGAAACTAATGGCTTTCCGATTTAACAACGCTTGGTTATACTGCGCCCAGTTAATAATTTACCTTTTGATTTTTCCATTATGCATTCACCGACTACCTGTTTAAAAATCAGGTTACGTATGAGCAAAAAGGCTCCAGTGATTTCACTAACAAAGCCTTCAAAGCCGCTGTTTATTTGAAACAAGATTTAATCTTTTCTCTCACTTTCATATGGAAAGGATCTGCTTGATATCTTTGATGATACATCATAGAAAATGTAATCGGTCTCAAATCCACCGGACAGGGTAAAACTTTGAGACCGAGCTTGTCCGCCCATTTGTTTGCCATATATTCTGACACCGTTGCTAATAAGTGTGTCTGGGATACAAGCATCATAACATTGGCTGTAGAATACATCAGGACCTTTTCTTTTCTTTCATTTACAACCTCCCTTGCGTAGATTTCAAAGCCAGTACGCCCATTTAAACGCATCTGACCAGTGACAAATTGTTCCTGATAGAGCTGTTCCTTGCTGATTTCTGAATGAATACGAGGATGTTCTTGCTGACAGATCACCACTAATGAATCCTCATAGACAGGCTCTGCAACATAACCAGGGCTCAACACATTGACGATATCAATCACGATATCTGTGCGCTGGTACCGCAAGTCATCATCCAATAGACTTCGGTCAAATTCAGTCTGCTTAAGCTTGATCTCATCAAGGTCAGACAGCTTGTCTAAGAGTATTTCTGAGCAGGCCACACTGAGCCTTTCTTTAATAGTTACAGCGTTTTCTATCATTGATGAGACGGGCTTCAATTTTTGGTAAAGCGTTTCCGCTGCATATGTGGGCTCAATACTTCTTCCTTTTCTAAGAAAAAGCTTTTCGTTCATGACCTCCTCTAATCGCTTTATAGAAGCACTGACGGCCTGTTGTGACACTCCCATCAGCTCTGAAGATTTGGTCATCGTTCCGACTTCGAATGTAACAATAAACGCCTTGATAAGATTGAAATCCATAATTAACACACCCAATAACAAATTGTATTTGTTATTAGTACAAGCAACAGGGCATTTAATCAAGATTTGCTTGTGATAAATTTGTTTTGTTGACTAGCTAAGGCACCAGTGGATCTATTTACCTGTACTGACAATAGTGGTTAACAATAAAAGTTAAACAAACATCAAGAGTTATCAGTTTATTTAGGATATTGATTATGAAACTAAAAATAATTGTGAGTGCGCTAGCTTTGATTTCTTGTCAAGCAGCTGCGGACTCAAGCTGGAGTCACTACAATGGTAAGCTAGAATCACCTCTCGTTACTCTAGAATCAGGGGCGGTTGTGAATCCAGAAGCTGTACAACAGATTGTACCGCTCACTCGTCTTTCTGAGACATTGACTCATACCGTTGTCGCGGAAGGTGTTTACCAATTATGGGGGCCCTTTTATGCTCCAGCTGTAATTGAAACCGACGAGGGACTGATAGTTTTGAATACTGGTGAGGACCGCAGTGAAGGTAAGCATTTCCGAGATTACATTCGCAAGAATATCTCTGATAAACCAGTATTAGCCATTTTTTACGACCACGCTCATTATATGTATGGTGCCGAAGGGCTAGCTGACGGTGACAACCCAATTATTGTAGGTCACCCAATTGCCAATGAACTTGAAGCATCTAAAGGTGCTGGTGGTATCGCAAAAACTCCGATTCCAGAGTTGTTACCAGTACTCAATGCGCGCACAGATATTCAGTTTGCTAAGGGCTTACCTCTTAAAGGGGCTGATGCCCCTTCTATTCCTGCGCAATTGACGTTGGGGGAATCTGCTTTTATGCCTGTCACTCTGCCAGTTGCTGATCAGGAAACGGTTAAGGTTGGACCCTTTACCGTGACGGGGTACCATCATGCGACTGATTCTGATGACTCCATTTCATTCTATTTCCACGAGTTAGACCTGGTATTTGAAAACGTACTTTGGCCTCACCAAAATACCTATACTCTTCGTGGCGACAGTTATCGCGATCCGAATACCTGGATGGATGCGCTGAAAGAACTTCGTGAAATTAACCCTGCGATTGTGCTAAATGGAGGGGGCGGTGCAGCTCCTTTGGTTGGTAAAGAGAAAATCAACAATGCTATCACTTCGATTGTCGATTCGATGGCCTTTGTTTATGATCAGTCTATTCGAATGACTAATAAAGGGATCCGTCCAGACCAACTCAAGCACCATATTAGTTTGCCTGAATCAACCACTCAGTCGCCTTTTGTTAATGATGCATATGGCCAGGCTGAGACATTTTATCAAGCATTTCCAACGGCAAATGCAGGCTATTTTTCAGGTTATGCTGACGAATTACACAACCTGCCGAACGACACGGAAGCCAACTACCTGATTGAAGCGATGGGAGGGGAAGAAGCCGTATTTAACAAATGGCAGCGAGCACAAGACTCGGGTAAACACCTCTGGGCGAAGCAGCTGGCAACTTATTTATATCATGCAAAACCGAATGATAAAGCCTCACGTCAGGCATTGGCTGATTCGTTACGTTCTTTAGGGCAGTTATCACCAGGTATGATCGCTAGAAACTTTTATATGTCTGCGGTTCATTCGCTGGAAGGCAATAGCGATATCACAGTCACGGGTACTCAATCGGCTGACTGGGCTGAAAAAGAGAGTGCGACGGCAGTAGATTATCTTCGTACCCGTATAAATCCTGATTTAGCTGCAGACAAGAGTGGTTTTTTAGTGTTTGAATTTGAAAATGGTGATAAATACGGCCTAGATATCCGCAACTCAATTGCTGAGTTTGTTGGAAAAGTAGAGCGTAATTATCGAAAGCCAACTGAAATAATTAATGTATCGACAGCAGATTTTGCTAAATACTACGCTGGAGAAAGTAGTGCTAAGGCATTAACAAAAGGCGCAGATAACTCTTTACTGTATCTGTTTGAAGAGTTCAGCCCAACGTCTTTGTATTAACCTGGATAGAGCCGGATTTGCAAGAATACAGCTAGTTGTTGATCTGTGTATAGAACGATAGCCCAGTACTTTTCCACTCACAGATATTGACTATATTTCGTATGACGCATTCTGGTTCGGGGAATTATATGTCAGATGTATTCGAATGTATCAAGGCTGATTACAGTCGAACTCATCGGCATTACGCTCCGGGCTAACCCAGCCCGGAGCGTATTTTTTAACTAATACTAATATTGCAGCTTAGTAGCGAGTATGGTTTTATCGGTGTAGAAAATTTCAAATCAAACGCTGTAAATACTCAATAACGGACAATGCCCCATAGGACCGGTATAATTTCAATCTGCTTTGCCAGGCACTTTCCTGATTGCTGTTTTAAAAATATCTCTGCTGAATACCTTCTGGTGCTGCAAACTTAGTTAGATTATCCGCCTTAAAAACGGTATAGTCACTTTCTACCAACACCATATCTTTCATAGTATTACGGGTGGCTAACTTGGAATCCAAGGCACGCTGTTCGCAATTATATTGCATATAATAAATATCCGCGACTATGGTGCAGCCTTGGCGTAACTCAGCTGTAACTGGAAAGAGCTTTTCCAGGCTTAACCAGACAGGCTGGATAATCATCGGACAGCTATAAACTTCAATGACCAGTTTGCCGGATAATGGCAGAGCTCGATATCAACATGACAAATCTGACCAGAAGCAGGCAGATCATAAATACGCCGTCGGATATACCGATCACAGTACAAGGCTTGCCGGTCACTAAATCGTGGTTCTTATATCACTTATCTCGACAACTCCGAGCTGACGACTGATAAATACATTTTGATTAGTAACGGTATATAACTTGACAAGCGTATATCATTGTTCGTTGATAAGTAATTGCAGCGTCTCATGCATGCCCTCACATATATTAAAAAGAAAAGTTGAGGAATGCGCAAAATGTTTCAATAATGTTTGTTGCACTTAGTATATAAATTCGGCTTTTCAAACAGATAAGCAAAACTGTGTACTGACTTTGATCAAATTTATTCCCCCTAAGCTTTGATGCTGATTAGTCGTAGAAGTAAATTGAATAATTAAGCCTTGCCATACATTGAAACCTAACTTTACTGAAATGAATCAATTAGATAGCCACATTACAGAACAGAGGAACTATTAATGAATAGAAGACACACAAAAGTAGCATTGTTAATCGGATGTATGTTTACAGCCTCTATATCTTTAGCCGAAACTTTTCCTGACCCACTGTTAACGACTCCGGGGACACCTGAAGTTACATCTCAGGGCCTACAAGCCGACGGCTATTCTTTAGGCGTATCAGCTTATAGTTATGGATACGCACTTGTCCGTATGGAGCGAGTCATCCGCGATTACACAGACGTACCTTCTCCCAAGCCGGCGACTAGTTATCGTGCCCCGCTAAACAATATCGGCTGGGCTAGAGAGCTTGCAACACCTGAAGCTAAAGACATGCCTACGGCCAATAATGATACTTTGTACATGAGTAGTGTTGTTGTATTAGATCAGCCATATGTGTTTGAAGTACCCGATACCAAAAATCGATATTACGTCGTAAATGTATTCAATATGTGGCAGGAAATTGAAAAATATATCGGTAAACGTACTACAGGTACAAAAGCTGGAAAATTTGTATTAGTACCGCCAAATTGGAAAGGTGATATACCAAAATCAATGACTCGTATTGATGTTTCAACGAATAAAGTATGGTTATGGGGGCGTTTGCAGGTTAAACAAGGCGAAGAAATGTCCCCAATTCATAAGTTACAAGACCAGTTCAAATTAACGACTCTAGATGGGAAGCCTTCATCTATCAAGTCATTACCTCCAATGCCTGAAATTAAAGGTGATGAATTTGGATTCTTTAAGCATCTCAGCTTTGCTCTTCAACAAAATGATATCAAATCAGCGGATGAAGCTCTATTCGCCCAGTATGAACGTTTTGGTTTAACAAAAGATAGCTTCGACCCAAATAAAATGTCCAAGGACATGAAGCAAGGATTGCTAAAAGGATTAGAAGATGCGCCAAAAGCGGTAGTTTCATCATTTGCCAGCACTGCAGCAATAAGACAAGGTTGGACATGGGTTACTGGATTGGACTCATTTGGATATAACTACCCATTACGCTCTATGATTGCTGGTCCTTATTTAGGAGGAAACGGTGAAAAAGAAGCGATTTATCCAATTCGATATACCGATTCAAACAATGAAATACTTTCAGGTCAAAATGACTATGTATTGAAGTTTAATCAGGTACCACCTGTTGGTGAGTTCTGGTCGCTCACCATGTATAACGCTGACGATAAAATGCTCATTAAAAATGACCTTAAACGTTATAAAGTAGGGTCTGACACTATCGGGTTAAAAATTAAAGAAAACGGTAGCTTTGAAATTCCAATTTCACATCTTCAACCAGAAGGTGAGTTTTCGGACAATTGGCTGCCTGCACCCAGTGAAGACTTTTATATCATCCTTAGAATGTATAGTCCAAATGACGCGATTTTAGAAGGGCGTTATATTTTACCTCAAGTAGAAAAAACACAATAAATAGTAACGAAAGACCCATACACCTGATGGGTCTTTCTATATTGACATAATTCTACTTTGTTATTACTTCTGTGAGCACTTGTCCGATAGAACCACTTGGCTGGGTGATACCCAGTTTATTGGAAAGTGTAGGGGCAATATCATACGGTGTCACTTCTCTACTGATTCTGTCTGCTTTGATATCGTAACCGGCAAAAATCACGGGGACATGCGTGTCGTATCGCCAGGGCGAACCATGAGTTGACGCGATGGTCAGGCCATCCATATCGTTAATGTAAGAGCGAGGAGTAAATATCAAATACACATCGCCGGAGCGCTGCTGATGGTAATTATTTTTCACCATCTGCATTACGTGAGTGTCGGGCAGCTGGTTACTTTCGATATCCGAACTGGTGACCGCATACGCAATCCCTTTTACCTTCGAGACTTCTTCGGCTACCGCTTTTTGTACTTTGTCTAACTCTACCCCCTTCTTTTTTATTACATCGTGATTCAAATAGATATAAGGCTGCGCATACAAACGTACCGCGTTTTCATCTAACCCGAATTCAGATTTAAGGCGAGTTAAAAGTCCGGACACCATAATCGAGTCTTTATTGAAATAGTCTGCCTGGTTGTAGCCTAATGCATTAACGGTTGGGGATGCTTCCGGAGCACCGTGATCAGCAGACAGTACGATTAACGTATTTTTAAGCCCTATGTGAGAATCAACGCTTTGCAGAAGTTCGGCAATGGTTTTGTCGAGACGAATAAGATTATCTTCAGTCTCTAGGCTCGATGGGCCATACATATGAATCACATAGTCATTTGAGGAAAAGCTCACGGCAAGATAGTCAGTAAACTTACCTTTTCCTAGTTTTTCTTGCTGAAGCAGAGTGCTGGCAAAATTAGCGGTAATTTCATCTCCAGCAGGACTAAGGGTGAGCATAGTGCTGTAGTACTTATCGCTTGCTGGCCCATATGGGTGAGGGAAAATACGCTTAAAGCCAGCTAAGTCAACTTTATGATCATCTGGGCTGCTTTCTTTAAGAGTGTATTTATCGCTTTCTAAAGACAGTTGCCATTGCTTTCCTGAATACCGGCTTGGGATTTTCTTTTCGTTCCAGCGCGTGACCCAGTCTGGATATTTATCATAGTAGTAATTACTAGTAACAAATTCAGATTGTGCTTTAGAAAACCAGAATGCTTTGCCTGAATGACCTGCCATTGAAATCGCACCGCGGTCTTTGACCGACACGGAAAAAACATTGGACTTACCATTACTTGATACAGCAAGCTCATCACTAAAAGTTGTCGATAAAATAGATTCTGGAGAACGCCCGTCTTGGAGTGCGGCCTTTTGAGTTGGATCGATTTCAGTCGATTGGTCGACCCCGGCACCAGAGGTCAACATGCTGTAGCCAGCATCTTCAACGTTGTAGACCAAACGCTCCTCATTTCTGTCGTACCATACGTTGCCAACCATGCCGTGAACACTTGGCGGCGCACCGGTGGCTAACGATACATGTCCCACAATGGTTTCTGTATTCCCATGCTGATAATGAGCATTGGTATAATAAGCACCGTTTTCCATTAGGTAACGAAAGCCGCTGTCACTAAAATTGGATTTATAACGTTCAAGCAGATCACCTCGTAAACCATCGACCGTAATCTGCAATACCAGTTTGGGTTGTGCATCATTAGCCTGTACCCCAAATGATAATGAAATTGCCCCCGCCAGAAAGAAGTAACTCAACCACGTTTTATTCATAATTAGATTCCTTGCTAAAGATTGCTGTACATTATTTTGGTTTGTGTTGTATTTAATATTGCATCACCAATAAACTTCCGCTCCGATTTATGAACGGAAGCAGTGGTCAAAAAAAGAGGGGAACAGGCAGCCAGCTGCAGAACATTAATGATAAGCTCCTTGTTTTGCTTTTCTGGCTGCACTCATTCAGATTACTTTACTTTAACAATCGCAGGCGGCTGCCAGTCTCCGCTCAACATATCTTCCGTTGGGCCGTAGGCACGAATGGTCATAGCAACTTTGCCATCTGGAGCTGGTAACCAGTTGCTTACTTTATCTTCACTTGGGCGCTGGTGCTGAATATAAAGAGTCAGAGAGCCGTCGTCATTGTATTTCAGCTCTTTGTTTTTAGTGCCTATTGAGTAACGTTTCAATTCATTATCACTGAAGAAATGGTTTTCATCGTACATGGTTAATGACCAGAAGCCATTACTAATGACCGGCGGTGTTTGTCCTTTTTCAAAAGTCAGGGTGTACTTATTATTGCCGTTTATGCGTTCACCGATACTATCTTTATACTGGTAAAAATAGTTTGTTTCGATTCTGTCATTAGTAAATATATTGGATTTAGCTACCCCCAGGCGTGTTAAATAATCCGTGCCAAAGCGGCCGTTGCTCATAGGCGTCGTCCAGTAGTTGTTTACTTCTTTACCGACGTTTTCTAAGCGGAATAAAGAGGGAATCAGCTCTTTCTCGGCTTGCTTAGCAGCAGCTATTACCGCTTTTTTGATTTTAGGATCTTTTTCTACCTGCTCCAGCAAAGCTTCAAACTGCTGATAGACTGCCTGCTCACCCGGCAATGGCGCTACTGTTTTAAGCACAGTCCCCAGCTGCTCTTTAGTAAAGAAAGTCTCCGGATTAACCCAGGATTTTTCACCAGCGGATGTGTCTGCATTCGGATCTGAAAGATCAGGTAATGAGGCCCAGTCAGTTACTTTCATCTTGCCGTCAAACTGAGACAGAGGATAGACAGCCAGTTGATTTACCGGCTCTTGAATATCAATGCGGTCTTGTTTGGTATCATCCATAAACGCACGAGGGATCACAACTCCCAGATCCGTTGAAGAGCGGAATACTCCGTTAACACCTTTAGGCAGATCTCCATCCCAAGATGGACCAACCAGCATGTAAAAGCCCGGCTTAGTTGCATGCTGGCTGCCAAGTTTAGCAAAACTGTCGGTACGCTGATCTTCAACCATGATGTTCCAAAAGCGCTCACCGAAATCAGGAACTTGAACGATCACAGGCTCTTTTGATAAGTCGAGCATACTGAAACCATACACCACGTCTTGATTCGGATGAGCAACATCACGCATATCAGGCGAGATATAGTCAGTTAACATGGTAAGCAGGTTTATTGGTGCAGCCGGCATTGCTCCGCCTAGCAGTGACTGGTAAGGAACCTGAGAGAAAACAGTTTGACGATTCTGCATGTTAACCATAGGCCAGCCCCACGTATAGGCAAAGGCTGCAACAGTTTCAGCATACTCCGGTGTCATCACGCTTCCGGTAGGTCCACCGACCACGTATTCTGTACTGCTCATGCTTGAGTTCGGGATAGTCTCAGCAAAAACAGGGGCTGAAATAGTCGCAGCTGCAATTGCTATCGCAATAACGCTTTTTTTAATAGTATTCATTAAAAACTCCTTAAGAAACTTTTATGGCAAATAATAGGCTTGCAGTAAACATTTAAGAAAGGTTGTTATTTTGTCTACAGCCATGCTCTTCGTAACGTTGCTTACTATACACGGACAAACAGGAAAGTAAGGAAAGCCACACTTGAAAAATTCTCAAGCACGCTTCACAATTAGACAAAATCTAAAGAGAGTAAAAGATGAAAGAGTTAATCGACCTAAACCTAATGAGAATGCTGGTTATTCTCTGTGAAAAACGCAGTTTAAAACAGACTGGTATTAAACTTGGTGTCAGTGAAAGTGCGGTCAGCAAGCAGCTGGCTCGCTTACGGGAGCAGTTAAACGATGTTCTGTTTGAGCGCACTGCGGCAGGGTTAGCGCCCACTGAATATACCTTATCCATACTGCCTGAAGTCAAAAAAGCCATCTTACAAATTGAAAATGTTATTCAGGTGACTCACTTTGATGCAGCAAGTTATAACAAACCTATTGTTATCGCTATGCCGGCCTCCTTATTAGAAGCTTTTGGTTTTTGCATTTACCAGCGTTTACAAGCCCATTTTCCCAATGCAGGCATTAAGCTGCAAACTTGGAGTGAGACAGTCACAAAGCAAATAATAACAGCTGATATCAGCCTAGGCCTGCACTACTGGCACGATGAAACACCTTCGGAGATATACCAGCAGATAATACGCAATGATAAACTGGTTGTTGCAATCGCTTGTAATCAGGGTAAAAAAAGCTGGGATGAAGTTAAAGACTGGCCATTTATTAAACTACTCAGTTATGGCTGGAACGAGCAAAGGTTTCGTTATATAGAGCATATTAAAAAAATTGGCATTACACATAACTACCAGTATGACTTAGACAGCCTTTCACTCACTTTACAGTTTATGAAGCAAGATAACATAGCCTGTGTTTTACCAGAGAGTACCTTAGGAATGGACTTAATCAAAGTGCCTGCGCCTAAAGAACTTGAGTTAGCAATAAAAATGTCATCAACTATCAGGCTAATTGACCGCTCAAACCCGTTTCATCGTTACCTGCATCAGTTAATTAAAGAAGCAGTCTGCTGATTGTAGTTTCGCTAGCGGTGAAAAATGCCGTTTGATGACCAGGCTGCTTGTGGGTGTAGCTGCTTGGTAGATACCACGCCGGGGTGTATTCGATAAAAACTATCTTATGCCGGCGGCTGCTTCTAACACCCTAGCTTATATTTTTATAGGATATAATTATTGTTACATTAATCACTTATTTAAATCCCCTGCACCCAGCCAAATTACGCTCGACCACGACGATTAACCATAAGTCAACGGATCAATTTTCTTTATAATTCACGAATAGCAGAACTGGATAACTTATACCATGCAGCAAAACTAACTGATCTGTTTTTATATTCGGAACTGCTGCTTTAACCGTGTGATGCCGTAGACAAGACTGAAGCAGTAATTTTACAAACAGATCATAATAATAAGCGGATTGGTATTAATCAGGGAGCACAAAAACCGGCTGCTTAATATTTGATTTATATCATTCCTGATATTCATTAAACCCGCAAATATCAATTGTGACATACCATAACAGAGCTTATTATGAACTTGTCTTTTCAATACATAAGGTAGTCAACAATGAAAAAAACACTATTAGCAGTCACTCTGGCAGGTACTTTCCTCTGCACTCCACTTTTTGCTTCACCAGCTCCGGTAACTCCATTAACGGAAGCGACAAAAGCAGTTGCAACCCAAGATACACGCCAATTAGCTCAACTTGCTTATGAATATGCATTTTCCATCGATGAAGCTTATAAATACTTTTATGAAACCGTAGTTAAGGAAGATTACCCCTTAAACCAGTTTCAAAATATCCGTATACTTGCCGATGACACTTATACCGCACACCCAACCATTAACAATGATACGCTCCACTTAATGGGCTGGATGGATCTTGGTGCCGAGCCCGTGATCATTACTGTTCCAGATCATGACGAAGGCCGTTACTGGCTGTTTCACACTATGAATATGCAGCATTTTACCGATTCTGCTTTCGGCTCACCCGATCGCGGCAGTAAAGGCGGCATCTTTATGTATGCAGTAGAAGGTTGGGAAGGAGAAGTTCCTGCAAGTGTTGACGAGGTTATCTATGTTGAGCATCCCCTGGTTAAAATGATGGGACGGATCATGGATTTAGGAGGGGATGACTCGCCTAAAGCACAAAAATTAATGGATCAGTGGTCGGTACGCACCCTGTCTGAGTTCCTTGGACAAAAGGGGCCTAAACCAAAACAGCGTAATTACCCTAACCCTGAAGAAACGAACTGGGTTGAGCGTACAAATTTCATATTAGCTGAAGGAACTATGCGTCAACATGATGCTGAATTGATCAATATGTTTGCTCAATTTGGATTAGGAGCACCGCAAGGCACTTTGTTGACCAAACAGCAGCAGGCAGATATTGAGCAAGCCCAAAAAGACGGTTATAAACATATTGAGAATGCGCCGTTCAACGACTCTCGGGATCTATTAGGTACCCGAGAAGAGATGACTGCGGTTCCTAGTTATCAGCACGCATACGGTACCTTGCTAGGTCAATGGGGCTTACCAGCGGAACATACCATGTATACGGTTGATTTCCTTGATGCTGAGGGTGAAAAGCTTGACGGAAGTAAATATGACTATAGCATCACATTCCAGGCGCCGGATGTTGACAGCTTCTGGTCTTATACTGCCTATAGTAACAAAACACGCCTGATGGAATACAACGAGTTAAACCGTCACTCAAGAGGTGACCGCACCTTAAAAGCAAATGCTGACGGCTCCTATACTATAAACATGAGCTCAAACACCAAAGGAAAAGAGAGCGATCCTAACTTTTTACCTATCCCAAATCATGACTGGTACGCAATTCTAAGAATGTACACACCAGGTTCAGATGTTCGCAACGATATCTGGCAAGCACCTAAGTTCCAAAAAATAGAGAAAAAGTAAACTAGACCAGCTTACTATTTAACTAATTCGGCAGCCGTAAGCAGACTTGCTCATGGCTGCTTTTTTGTCGCTAATAATAATCTGTTTAGGATAGTTAAGGTCGAAAATCTGCAACTGAGATATACTCCCCCTAACTTGCACTATGATTTAAACAATGGCGATGATATGAATAAAGTCGATTTAAACTTACTGTTTACTTTAAGGGTTTTACTTAAGGAAAAAAGTACAACGATTGCAGCAGATAAACTAAATACAAGTCAATCCGCCGTCAGTCGTTCGTTAATTAAACTAAGAGAGTTAATGAGTGATGAACTGCTGGTAAGAAAAGGGCAGCAGCTCGAACTTACTGTGAGAGGAGAAGAGCTGGCAGCAGAGCTTCCTGCAATGATGGAGCAGTTATCTGGTTTGTTTAATCGCGAAACATTCGACCCTCTGCTGTGCAGAGAAAAAATCACCATTGCCATGAATGCCTCCATCGCAGAATGGGTTGTCCCCCCTTTTCTACACTATTTATCAACCACAGCACCGTCAATTATGTTAACCATTGATGACTGGGGCAACTCGACACCAGAGCAGCTATTAAAAGGAGATGTGAGACTTGGGCTAAATTACTTCCCGCTGGAATTACCTAAAAGTTTCATCCAACGGCGAATTGGAGAAGATAGTTTTGTACTAGTCTGCAGCAAAACGCACCCGCTAAGTCAAGAAAAGTTCATTACTCTAGAGCATATAAGGCAGTATTCAAGCGCTGTCCATATTATGAAAGACTGGAATGACGAAGCCCCGAAAGCCGAAGCCGAACTGCAAAAACACGGGGTAGATTTAAATGTTCAAATTCGCAGCCGTCACCTAAGTATTATCTTACGTATTTTACTTGAGTCTGACTTGATTCTGTTTAGTGCCAGGCGCGCTGCTGAGCAGCTTGACAGCCGCTACGCGGTGATTCCTTTTGCAGAAGAGGTTATTCAGCCCAAAGGAGATATCGGTCTATTTTACGCTAACCGCTATTGTAGTGACCCGCTCACGAAATGGTTAGAACACGCTATAAAGAAAGTCATCATAGAAAATAATGAAAGTTAACGGCACATAGCAGCAATAGACTTACCTGCAGACTTTAAACGAATTAGAGCCATATTTATTACTCTAATTTAGGATTACTTAACTAATTTTGACAGCATGGTAAAACATAGCTAAAACATGAAGCTCAGGTTCCCGGACGGCAACTCCCCTGCTGAGCTTTCTAAATAACTCAAAAATGAGAATATCCCCCCTTATTTGAACTACTTATTGTCCGATAAACACGCTACACTTTTTTTACAGCAGATGATCAAAGGCGTAACGATGAATTCAGAAAAAACACTGACAATTTCTCCACAATGGCTGCAGCGTTTAGCTGAAGAGCCGGGAAAAAGACGCCGCCTGGATCAGCGTTCTCCTTTTCAGCGCGATAAAGCCCGGGTATTACATTCAGCCGCCTTTCGTCGTTTACAGTCAAAAACACAGATTCACAATAACGGCTTAAGTGATTTCTACCGCACCCGGCTTACACACTCTTTAGAAGTGGCGCAGATTGGTGCCGGGATCATTGCCCATCTGCAGCTGGTGCAGCCTGAATTTGCATCCCTGCTGCCCGGTAATGATCTTATTGAAACTATCTGCTTAAGCCATGATATCGGCCATCCGCCCTTCGGACACGGCGGTGAAACTGCGCTTAATTATATGATGATAAATCACGGCGGTTTTGAGGGTAACGGACAGACATTCCGCATATTAACCCAGCTTGAACCCTACACTGAATTTAACGGTATGAACCTGACCCGGCGCAGCCTGCTGGGCATAGTAAAGTATCCGGTTTACTTAAGCGAAATCAGCGCCCCCTATCCGCAGGATACCAGCCGCAATTTTCGTGAACTGAAAACAGAAGAGTGGATGCCGGGAAAAGGGATTTATGATCATGATAAAGAGTTGTTAGAAAACGTGCTCAGCCCGCTGTCGAGCAGTGACAGAAAATTATTCGGTAAACAGCGTCCGCAGGATAACAACCTGAAATTACATAAAAAATCACGTTATAAATCTATCGATTGTTCAATTATGGAGATCGCCGATGATATCGCCTATGGTGTGCACGACTTAGAAGACGCTATTGCCATGGGCATTGTCAGCAAAACCCTGTGGCAGGAAAAAGTCGCCACACAGCTTGCTGAAATAAACAGTTTCTGCCTGGCAGATCAGTTAACCGAACTTACTAATAACCTCTTTTCACTGCAGCACTTTAAGCGCAAAGATGCCATCGGCGCCTTAGTTAACACTTTAATTACCTCCATTGAAATTAAAAAAGTGAATGAAGATTTCAGCGATCCGCTTCTCGCCTATAACGCTTATCTGGCACCGGCAATGTTTAAAGTATTAGAAATTCTTAAGGGTTTTGTTCTCAATTACGTAATTAAAAGCCCCGATTTACAAGTACTTGAATATCGCGGTCAGTTAATTGTAATGGAATTGTTTGAAGCCTTTAATGCCGGCCCGCAGCGTTTTCTACCCGAACATGCCAAGCGGCTGTGGCTGGCACAAAACGGGGATGTCTCCCGTGAAAAGCGGGTGATTGCAGATTATATATCCAGCCTGACCGACAATCACGCTCTGCGCTTACATGCCCGTTTATTCAGCAGTAACCAGATCAGCCCTATGGTTGGTCAGCACGGTTTTTGATATTCGCAGCCGGCAGCAGGTAAAAAGTCATAAAACTAAAAAAGCGCCTTGCGGCGCTTCTTATTAATCATGCTGCTTAATAACTTCAGCTAACGGTTACAGGTGCTGCTTCAGCGTCATCAGCGGCAGGCACGCCGATGCCGTTTTCACTCTTTGCAACAATCGTATTTACCGCGGTATCACCAACAACGTTTGAGCTGGTACAGAACATATCGTTGATACGGTCGACTGCGGCAACAATTGCTAGACCTTCCGGCGGTAAACCCAGCTGGTGAAGTAATACACCTACCATCACAATACCGCCGCCTGGCACCCCGCCTGCACCAATTGACAGCAGCAGAATAGTTAACCCCAGAGTAAACAGGTCGGCTGTATTGACCGGCTGGCCAAATGCGTTAGCGACAAAAATGGTGGCCAGTGCGATATAAATAGAAACACCAGACATGTTCATTGTTGCCCCCAGCGGCACACCAAAACCGGCAACTGACTTCGAGACACCAATTTTATCTGTCAGCGTACGCATGGTGACTGGAATGGTTGCATTTGAGCTTGCGGTTGATAGTGAGAATAAAATCTGTTCACGGGTATGACGAAGGAAAGCCGCCGGTTTAATACCGGTTGCAATGCCGACCATCATTGGATAAAAGAAGAAAATCCAAAAAACCAGCATAGCAACAACGAGACCAACATAACCTGCCACAGATATTAAAGTATCAGCATCTAATGTTGCACCTAACTGGATCATTAATGCAAACACACCAAACGGCGCCAGGCTCATAACCAGCCCCACCAGCTTCATCATGATTTCGTTTACCATCTTGAACGTTTTGACTGCAGGGCCGCCGCGCGTATCAAGCGCTTGAATTGCAAGACCGGTCAAAATAGCCATAAAGATAATCTGCAGCATATCGCCGTTAGCAAAAGCCTGTACCGGGTTGCTTGGTACAATATTTACAATTAGAGAGAAAATATCAGGGGTTTCTGTTGTTGTTAGTTCAACCGTTTTTTCCACAGTACCTGCTAAATTAGCACCTGCACCAGGCTGGAAAATCATGCCGACAGTTAATGCGGCTGTAATCGCAATAATGGTATTAATAATGTACAGCGCAAAGGTTTTACCGCCTAAGCGCCCGAATGCAGTAATATCTTTCAATTCAACGATACCGCAGACAATCGATACATAAACAAGAGGTACTACAAGTAATTTAATCAGTGAGACGAACATACCGCCGGCGCCTTCTGCTAAGCCGAGCAGATAGGTATCCATCAAGGTTACACCATTAAACAGATACTGAATTGCTGTGCCTATAATCAGACCTGTAAACAGGCCCGCAAATATCTTTCCTGATAACGATTTATTCATCGTCCACCTCCAGTTGGTTGTGCTTACTAATGTTAAATTTAAATTCCCGGCGTTCCTCGCGGGTTGGGCGACATTTTACATAGATGAACAACGGATAAAAGAAAACATTTCACAAAGTGATAACAAACAAGAAACCAAACTGAAACAAAACAGCGTGTTAATAGATCTGACAAATCATAGTATAAAAACTAAATGATATATAAAACGGTAACTTATAAGCAGTATGAAGAGCTGAATGTATGCGGAAAAACACAAAAAGGGCTTAATATTTGAATTGCGAGTTCTGCGAACTGAATCACAGCAGAAGTTTCCCTGCGAGTGTTATTTGAACAAAAATCCACTATTAGAAACTTCTGTTACTTACAGTAATTGCTGAAATTAACTGCGAATGCCGGCCTGACCACAAGCACGCCTTACGCTTACATGCTGTCTATTCAGCAGTAATCAAAGCAGTCCTATGACTGCTCTGCATGTATTTTAACCGCGGCAGGAAGTCTACCGCCCTATTTACAATTTATGAGCACAATAAAATTCAGCAGCGCCTTTATTCATTCTGGCTGGAATAAACTGATAAAATTGGAAATTTACTCACACCGAAGGAAACCGTAATTGACTGTGTTTCATTTCCTGCAAAGTGCTCCTGGTAAGCTACAGGGGTGCCGCGATCACCATTGGCAAACAGAGCCATCAAGTGATTATGCTCCAGGGTGCGGCTGCCCGACGATAAATTAGTTACCGTGATAACAGCCCAGCGTTCTCCCTTTTCATTACTCATAAGAACATAATTGTTTACTGCAAAATCCCCCTGCTTAGGATAGATCTTCTGCTCATTTGCAAAAGATAAATGGATATTGTCAGCAGCAGCCGCACGATCAACGGATAAAACGTCCATCTCAGCAGTTTGAACAGCAGATGAAAAAATTAAAATTACAACGGCAATAAATTTAAACACAAATATTTCCTTATCTATTTTGTAATGTTCAGCCGGCAGCCCGGCTGAACGCTATAACAGGATCATTAAAAGCCCATCTGCACCTGCATATAACCCTGGGTTTTTCCGTATTTATCATCAAGTCCTTTAGCAAGACCGACGGTAACAGGCAGCGTCATGTTATAACCCAGCTTCAGTTCAGCGGTTAACTCGCCGCCGATACCGGTGAGCAGCTCGGCATCCTGCCCGCCATACCAAGCGGCACCTGAATCAACAAAAAGTTTACCGGAAATATCACCTAAACCAGCCGGAAACAACGACCAGTTGCGCTCGACACGTCCCAGCCAGGTGTTCACTTCCAGACGCTGCACTGCATAACGATGCCCCCGCTGCACTGACTCGTCATAACCTCTTAATGCCTGGGTATCACGACCAAACAAAACGGCTTCTTCAGCTGTTTTATAACCGCCCAGTTTAAATGCTTTAGCGCCGCTGTCGGCATAACCAAACCCTAAACGCGCCGTTAAAGTTGTTCTGCCGGGCAGGTCTAAGGTTCCTAACCATTGAGCCTGATATTTCTGACCGCTGTAATCAGCGCTGAACAGCTCATTACTTTCAACGACCAGATCCGCATAATTTCCCCAGCCTGTTCCGGGTACATTTAAATAGGCTTCACGATTATCAAAGGTCACAGCCAGACCGGCTAAGGTCTCATCAGCGGCACGATATTGACCAATACCGCTGAAGTCAGGCTCCTCTACCAAGCTCTCTTTATCCAAGACCATACCAGCGTGCAGCCTAAGATTATCTTCCCAGGCAGTAAAAATATTACGGCGCTGCACGGTTACTATATCGTCACGGGTTATACGATACTCTTTCCGGCCGTTTTCCGAGAAGCTTGCAAAACTATGGGAGCGTTGCGCGCTCACTAACCAGCGGTTATCATACTGATAGTTAAGGTTATAACCGGCAAGAGCGTTTTTAAAATCCCAGTCTGCCGCAATCTGGTAATTATGCCGTCCCAGCGCATCTGCACCGTCAAATATTACTCCGGCTCTACTGCTTGCATCATCAACTGACAGAATAGGCAGCCAGGTTCGCGGACGTAATGTTGACCAGGGGCTATAGGTTTGAGGTTCTGATTTAACGGCAGTTTCAATAACTGCATCGGGATAATCGTAACGCCCCTGATAACTGTCCACAGCAGAAACAGATAATGCTTCGGGCTGTTTAATATTACGCAAAATATAACCGTCTGTGCTGTATGCCTGATAAACCAGGCCTAAACCGGGCTGCCACTGAGGCGCAAATGCACCGCCTGTTTCACGCGTCCACTGTGTTACTTCGCGGCTCTGCGGATCCAGCAGATAAATATTAAAAACGCCGTCATAATCGGCACTGAAAACAATCCGTCCGTCGGGTAAAAAGACCGGACTGTTTTCCACAGCTTTACTGTCGGTAAGCGCCAGCCAGTGCATCTGATTTTCAGCAGAGCTGTTAAGTGTCAAACGTTCCAGATTCCAGCCCTGATGCGGGCGTTTAACCGCCGCAGCCAGATAACTCCCGTCCGGAGAAACAGCAAATGCGCCAAGTACCAGACCCTCTTCGCCCCGCCACAGTTGTGTTTGTTTTTCTCCGGACTGCGCGTCGATAAGCCACAGCTCGCTTAAGCCGTCAACTTTACGACTGGCAACTAACTGTCGGCCGTTCGGCATCCAGGAGACCTTGCGAAAACGCTGACGCTCAGTTAAACGGCGCCATTTTTCATTCTGGTACAGGAACAGATCGTTTAATACACGCCCGTCGGCATAGCTTATCTGTCTGGAAACAGCTAGACCAGCATCCGGGTGATGGGCAATAGAACTAACTCCTTTGCTGTTTACAAGCGGCTGCCAGTCAGTTTTTTTATCCTTATCAAGACTAAGCAAAGCAATATCAGCCCTGTCTTCACCATTGTTACGGTTAACCAGCAGGCCGTTTTTGCCGGCAGCCGTTACCTGTAGAAACAAGTTTTTCTGTAAATCGTTACCCGCTACAGACTGCTTTTCAAGCGCACTTATCTGCGCAGCAAAACGGGTATTTAAATAACTCTGATAATCGGACCATAAGACTAAAAAGTCTTTACCGAAAACTTGGTTAGCGGATCTGTTAAGCAGGAAATAGGGTAATAGTTTACGGCTGTAATTTTGTAAAAACAGCTGTAATTTATCTTCGCCGTAGGTATCGGCAAGATATTCAATAAAATACGCACCATAAAGATAAGGAGAGCCGAGCGGCCATTCACGAGATGCTACAGCCACCTGCTGCAGATCTTTCAGCTTTTTACCGGAAACCTGCATACGCATCTGCATCGCATAGTTAGATCCCTGCAGGCGGCCGTAACCTAACTCTTTATTGGTTTCCAGATAAACTGCCAGTCCTTCGAGCAGCATGGATGGTGTCAGTGCATGCGGAAACAGAAACATATTTCGTCCGAATACATTGCGCAGCGCACTGACCGCTCCGCCCGACAGTTCCATATGCATAATATGGGCATACTCATGACGGATCAGCATATGCATCCACTCATCATTGGCTTCCAGATCGTTAACATCTTCAGGCGGACTCATAATCAGGCGGATCTGCGCAAAGGGCATCGGTGTAGCCCAGCCGTTGGAAAAGTCATAATCATCAACCAGTACTATTTCAGTACGCTCCTGCGGCGCCTTTTCGAAAAACGGCAGCAGTTCACTGTGTACACGTTCAGCAATATCCAATGCTCGAGCAGCATTGTTCTGATAGCCGTCTAAGAAACTGATGGTAAAATGCGCTGACTGCTGGCTAAGCCAGACTTGTTCCTGCTGATCCCAGGCCACCGGAACCGCAGTAACCGCAGGTGCCGATAAACACAGGGCGGATAAAGCGGCGGTCAGCATCCAGGATGGTTTATTTTTTATCATGTTAATCCCTTAAGTTTACTCTGATTTATTCCTGTTAGATTACACCGGTAAAAATTTAATACTGTATGGGAATGTATACCTGCAGCTCTACAATAAAAACCGCTTTAAAATAACGCCGGATTTAAAATCAAAAAATAATCGAGAAACTATAACTCGGCTGCAGCAGTGAACTGCGTTCATTTAATAAAGACTTTTCCTGCTCCCGCAGACGTTTTTTCTGCTCATTATCAGAGCTGTTTTCAATCTGTGTGCGAATACTCTGCAGCTCTGTATCAATCTCCTCTAAGCGAGTTTCCAACAGATACTCTTTATGTCCCTGGTTATAACGTTTCACAAACTGTTCACTGGCGCACACGCCGTAATACTCTTCTCCGGCCCGGCCGACGCGGTAACCGTTTTCCGGTATACAATATAAATTCAAACCTTTTTCATAGGCCTTCTGCCATTGCGCAGTGTCCACAGAAACACCGGCTTCCGCACAGTCTTTAATGTAATCATTCACCCTGTTAGATGAAACACCACTTTGACCGTCGCTGTAACCGATACTCTGCCAGTTCGCTGTCTTACACTCCTGCGGCGACATGCTTGAACAGGCTGTAAGCAGAGTCGTTAACAACAGAATAACAGAACACTTTATTAGTTTACCTTCCATAACAACGGATCCCCTTCTTAAAATGATTAAACGCAGTTTGATCTAAACTGCGCTGTCACAGCACTCTTTTAACGGCTTAACTGCTCTGCTGATCATCTTCATAAACCAGAATATCGCCGGGCTGGCATTCCAGTACTTCACAAATTTTATTTAATGTAGAAAAACGTACCGCTCTGGCTTTACCGTTTTTCAAAATAGACAAGTTAGGTTCGCTGATGCCCACCAGCTGCGCTAAGCTTTTCAGGCGCATTTTACGTTTTGCCATCATTACATCTAAGTTAATTCGGATAGTCATATCTGCTTCCTAAATTGTGCGGCTGTTTTCATCAGCAATTTTATGTCCCTCTTTCATCACCCAGGAAATAATTACCACGATAAATCCAAGTATGATGGTTAATAAGTCCATGCCGGCAAAACCAAGCATAAAAATTCTTTCACCCGGCGGGTTGTTGAAGGATAGAATAACCGAAAGCAGGCCGCCGTAAATCATACTGCCGAATACCCAGTAAAACAGACAATAACCAAGCTTCTGATAACAACGGGCATTATCCTGGGAAAATATTTCACTTTTCTCATAGTTACGAAACAGATGAATCAGAACAGTTAACCCATACAGTGTAATAGCAGAGACCAGCAGGCTGGCGGCGCCTGCAAACAGACGCGTAGAAGTTGATAACGGCTGCTGGGTTAAATTGTTCATATCAAGACTTAATTCAAATATGCCAGAACTGCTTATAAAGTCATAGGCAGTGTCCACTGTAAACCAGTAATAAATCACACTGACGGGAATAATTACAAATAGAAACTGCAGAAAGATGCGTACTCTGCGGCTGTTTTTCTGGATATTAGACATAGTTTTATTACCTCATTGTTTAGATAACAAGAGAATATGACAAAAACCTTCGACAAACAACCAAAAATTATCGATAAACAATAATTATTTGGCGCTTTATAATCCCGTTACTCAAGAATGATTACTTATTGGTTTTTTCCTTGTCCCGATAACATAGCCGCCAGCATAGCACTCTGCAGCGGAGCAGGCGCATCGACAAACAGGCGGCAGATATTCTCATCCACCAGTTTTTTAGACAGGTTAGTAAAAGCCCGGATCATCTTGACAGAAGCAGGCTTAGGCAGCGCAGCCGCAATAATGCAGCGTACCGGCCCCCTCGGCGAATGCCAGTCAAGCGGCTCAGGCAGAGAGGCTAATATAATAGAAGGGACTGTGATCAGCTCCGTCATAATGTGCGGCAGTGCAACCTGCGGACCCATCACGGTAGCGGCATGCTTCTCCCGCAGCAGAAAAAGTTCACCTGCAGGACAGCTGTCCGCAGACATTTTAATATATCCGCCAATCTCTCTCAGCAGAGTATTTTTATCTATAACTGCCTGCCGGGTAAAATCAGCTGCAGTTAAAAGGTGAAAAAAACATTCAACTCCAGCGTGCTGCACAAAATTAAAATCCTGCTCGGGCTGAAATATTTTAAAATGTTCACTGATATAGTCCAGCAGTACTAAGTGCGCTAATTCAGCATCCATTCCTTCGATAAATAACAAGCAGAAATCACCCGGTTTATTACCGGCGGCCATCACTTTGAGACTGTTTTCAAGCGGCACCCGACAGCATTGCGACACATTAAACAGGGATACCGACGCATGAAAATAGGTGCACAGCTTGCGCAGTTTTTCCGCCTGCCAGGTCTCCAGTCCACTGCGGCCGAGATAAAAAGCGGCCTGCCGGATCAGCATAACGGCAGGCAGTCCTGTAACACTTGATCAGCATCGGTAAGCGCAGACTCAATACTGGCTGTGCTGATAGTTTTTCCGTGAAAACGCGCCGTCTGTTCAATTTCTATATCAGAAACAATCAATACCAGATCCGCCTGAGCAATATCCTGCGGGGTTAACTGATTCTCTATCCCCATCGCTCCCTGCGTTTCCACACGAATATGAATGCCGAGTTTCTGTGCGCCTTTTCTAAGCAGGTCGGCAGCCATATAAGTATGTGCAATGCCCGTAGGACAAGCAGTTACCGCCACTATATTTTTCATTTTATTTTCCTAAAGTTTTTTTAAAACAACAAATGCCAGGGATTGCAGCCGAAAACCTATTTCAGACTTAACCGGTATTCACTCGGCGTTTTCCCGGTGCGTATCTTAAATACCCGGCAGAAATAGTTCACATCCTGAAAGCCGCAGCGGACCGCTACTTCATGTAAACGAAAAGGATATTTACTAAGCATAAATTTTGCACGCTCCAGACGTACCCATATAATATAATCACTTAAACGCATATGCCCCTGTTTACGAAACAGACGGGAAAGATGATTAGCAGACACATTAAAACGTGCAGCTATACTGTCGCGGGTAATCGCACGGTGAAAATTTTCCTGAATATAGATACAGATGCTCTGGTAAGTATCCTCACTTCTGCTTTTGATATTCGCCTCAGATGCAAAAGCCATGCTCCTGCTGTAGGTCAGCAGTGCCAGCAACAGATGGTTGTCCATGGGATGTTTAACCGGTTCACCAGCCAGACTGTTCAAAGCGGATAAAATCCCGTCTACAGCATGCCCGGTCCGGGCGGCGATACTGAATTTCTGCACATCATAAAACTGCGTTTCGCCCTTGTTTTTACTGACTAAACTAAAACCCAGCTGACGTTTGCCGAAAAGCAGACTTAACACCGAGCAGGTCGTATCCCAGTCCGGTTTATTCCAGCTGTTAGGAGGAATAAAAAGCGCATCTCCCACACATAAATCGACTTCAGTAATGCCGGTTTCCGGATCATCTAACTGATTACGGTACATACCGGAAATGACTATCTCCAGGCGGGGGAAATTCACCTGATAACTGAACGGCGGCGGATCATGTTTATCCGTTGCAAACCAGATATTCTGGATACTTTCTTTTTCGCTGATTACACTTTCTAACAGATCCGTAAAAATAATGGAGTCGGCATTCACAACTTTTACCTGTTGAATAAATTTCACTGCATCTTAGCCTAAGGCGCCGGGGAGCCACTGTGACCTAGTTCACATTAATTATTCAACATGCATATTTATTGCACTTCAAAGACAACATGAGTCCAACTAAATAGTCTTAGTAGACTACAAATATTTATTAAAAATTCCACTAATTATCATAACCATTAAAAATAACACCTATAAAATCAACACGTTAAAAACCAGCGGTAAGCAAAATCAATGCTTTAATGAAAACATAACGAAGATCACACTATTTTATTGGCGTTACAATAATCCAGTAAATGCTTACTGGCTCCACTACTAAAAATGTTCCTGTTCTCCGATACTATAAATATATATTTCTTCAACAGGCACAACCCAAGGAACCGCTATGATTAATACACTCATTAATGAAAGCCTTATCTGCTTAAACTTAAAAGCATCCAGCAAGGAGCAGGTGTTCGAAGAACTGGCCGATCTGCTGGTCAAAAACGGCAAAGTGGATCAGCGAGAACAGTTCATCGCTGATGTTAAAGCACGCGAGGAGCTCGGTAACACCGGGTTCGATGAAGGTGTTGCACTGCCTCATGCAAAAAGTGCGGCCGTCAGTAGCCCGGCGGTTGCAATCGGAGTCAGTCGCGCAGGTATTGACTACGGTGCAGAAGACGGCGAACTGTCGAAACTGTTTTTTATGATCGCTTCACCGCTTAACGGCGGTGACCATCATATTGATGTACTGGCTTCGTTATCATCAAAACTAATTGAAGATGGTTTTATTGATAAAATAATGCAGGCAGAAAGCTCCCAGGAGGCACTTTCTCTGCTGCTTGCTAAAAAAGAAACGGTGGCAGCCGCCGAAGGACAAAGTAAAGGTTTCATTATTGGTGTTACCGGCTGTCCCGCCGGCATTGCTCATACCTATCTAGCCGCGGAAGCGCTGGAAAATGCAGGCGCGGCCATGGGTTATGAGATGAAAGTGGAGACCAACGGCTCAATCGGGGTAAAAAACAGCCCGAGCGATGAAGAGATAAGACGAGCAGATGCAGTTATCGTCAGCTGTGATAAACAGGTTGATATGACCCGCTTTGCAGGTAAAAAGCTGATTAAAACCAGTGTTAAAGAGCCCATTAAAAATGCGCAGAAATTAATCACTCAGGTACTCGATGCACCGCCCTATCAGGCAGGTTCAGCGGCAGATAAAAGCGCAGAAAGCAGTCCTGTATCCAGCAGCCGCTCGGAGCTTTATACCTATCTGATGAACGGCGTCTCGCATATGATTCCGTTTGTGGTAACCGGCGGTATTTTAATCGCCATTTCTCTGGCCCTCGGCGGCGAACCAACTGATGCCGGCATGGCGATTCCTGAAGGCAGCTTATGGCAGTCGGTCTTAGATGTAGGTGTTATTGCATTTACTCTGATGATTCCTGTTCTGGCCGGTTATATTGCTTTTGCAATTGGCGACCGCCCTGCCCTGGTTCCCGGTTTTATCGGCGGCTGGATTGCTAATAACGGCTCTTTCTATGATGCACCAGGTTCAACAGGTTTTCTCGGCGCTATCCTTGCGGGTTTATTAGTCGGTTACTTTGTGCGCTGGATTGCCACTCGACGCTATCACAAAATGGTACTGCCTTTAGTACCGATTATGATTGCACCGATCCTGGGGACCCTGTTTATATCGTCACTGTTTATTTTTGTGATCGGCGCACCGATTGCTGATTTAATGGAATGGTTAAACCAGGTACTGATCAACCTCAGCACAGGTAATGTTATTCTGCTGGGTATCGTTCTCGGCGGCATGGCTGGTTTTGATATGGGCGGTCCGTTTAACAAAGTGGCTTTCCTTTTCTCGGTGGGCATGATTGCCAACGGTCAGACCCAGTTTATGGGCGCAATGGCCTGTGCAATTCCCGTGGCACCGCTAGGCATGGGATTAGCAACGCTGATCGGACGTAAAATCGGTGTATTCACTGACTCAGAACTGGAAACAGGTAAAGCATCAGGTGCAATGGGTTTAGTGGGAATTTCTGAAGGTGCAATTCCATTTGCAGCTCAAGATCCGCTATCGGTTATCCCGGCTAATATCCTCGGCAGTATGCTGGCGGCGGTAATGGCTTTCTCATTCGGCATCACTAACAGTGTTGCTCACGGCGGTCCGATTGTTGCGCTGCTGGGCGTAATGAACAAACCAGTGTTAGCACTGCTTTGTATGGCGGCCGGCGCATTGGCAACAGCGGTTATCGTGATCACCTTAAAGAAGTATCGTCAGGCTAAAACAACACCAGAAATGGTCTTAAATTAACAGCCTCGATGGTTTAAACAGAAAAAAGACAGTTAAGCTTGTTATAAAATCGAGACTGGAGTTTATGAAATACGACTCTCCAGTTTCATTACTTCAGTTCTCGGTTTTAGCCTTTAGCGTCTTTTATACATAAACCATCAAAAACTAAGCATTTTTCCTAAAGAGTTTAGGTCCCTGTCTCAAGCTTAGTTGTAATATAAGATTTAAAATTTTACCATATTCGACAAATTACATTTAAACAGCAGCCTGCTTTTAAAAGTTAAAAGCTCCCTGAACGACAATCTGAATCACCACAGTTAAGGCCGTGAACATCATGAAAAACCTGCAATCTAATTTCTTTCTAATGAATAATACAATTCAAAACTATGCCTGGGGAAGTACTGACTCAATGACAGCACTTTTTGATACGGCTAATCCTCAGCAGGAGCCTCAGGCGGAAATGTGGATGGGTGATCACCCTAACGGCTGTTCTAAAATCTGCAGCGGAGAGCATGAAATTCTGCTTTCCGATTTTATCGCTTCAGATATTGATGCCGTTCTCGGGCGCAGCGCGGCTTTTAAAGCAATGCCTTTTCTGTTTAAAGTCCTAGCGGCAGAAAAAGCCCTGTCCGTACAGGTTCATCCAAATAAACAGCAGGCTGAAACAGGTTTTGCTTTAGAAGAAAAGTCCGGTATTGCTCAGGATGCTTCGAACCGTAATTATCGCGATGCCAACCATAAACCGGAACTGGTTTTTGCGTTAACAAAGTATCAGGCAATGAATGGTTTTAGAGACTTGCAGACGATTGCCGATGATTTTGACCGTCTAGATATCAGCAGTCTGAACGAAGCGCTTAACCATTTTAAAGCAGACTTCTGTGAGCAGGGACTGGCGCGATTTTTTTCAGCGGTACTGAGCCTGCACAGTGAACAGAAAGATCAGGCCATCGAACATCTTCTACACTATGCGGCACAGCAGAGTGCCACGCGCTTTGAGCTTATTATGCAGCTGAAAGAACAATACCCGGGTGATATCGGCCTGTTTTCGCCGCTGTTTTTACACACTGTGACCCTGCAGCCTGGTCAGGCGATGTTTTTAGATGCAGGCACCCCCCACGCTTATATCCACGGTACGGCGTTAGAGATTATGGCCAACTCAGATAACGTGCTGCGCGCAGGATTAACCCCGAAGTATATTGATGTCGCTGAACTTATCGATAAAACCCGTTTTAATGCGCTTAAGTATGAGCAGCTTTGTCTAGAGCCTGTCCGTGAACAGAACAGTGAACATTACCTGGTGCCGGTTGATGACTTCCGCTTCTCTGTTTATAAACAGCCGCAGAAACAGCAGCTGCAGGTTGATACTGCTGAAATACTGTTTGCAGTTGATGCCGAGGCCTCACTGGTGCACAGTTCTGGTGAAGAGATTATCTTTAATAAAGGCCAGGCAGTTTTTATTCCCGCCTATGCACAGGAATACAGCATCAGCACTAAGGGCACACTGGCAAGAGCTTACTGTTAGCTAGTGCGCGGGTTCAAGTATATTATCTCTTTCTTGGACCTGCTTTTTACCTGCAAATTAGTCCCATTTCCCTAGATCCCAAAACATGACTCTGCTCACGCTTTTTAAGACAAAAAACTAAAACTAGGAATTTTTCCTAACCACTGTAAGCCGCCTTCTCAAGCCCCGGCAATATTAACCCTTTAAACTCGGTCTCATATCTGGTTGATCAGTAGCGGTGTCAGGCGAGTAGAAAACAGCATTTCTATTCAAGAGCCTGAACAAAGTACTTTGATCATAACCAGTCCCTGTTTACCGGGTACTGACATTAGCAGCATTCTGTAAACATATACCTATTTTTGAATAAATCTATTGAGGATTTCATATGTTTAAGCTGTTGGATCAGGTCAGAAAACCGACCCTCAACCTGTCCGTCGAAGAACGACGTAAAATGTGGTTCAAACCATTTATGCAGTCATACCTGGTTGTATTTATCGGTTATATGGCAATGTATTTAGTGCGTAAGAACTTTAACATTGCACAGAATGACATGATCACTACCTACGGCCTGTCGATGACTGATCTGGGTCTGATCGGTCTGGGATTCTCGATCACCTATGGTATTGGTAAAACCGTTGTTTCCTATTACGCCGATGGGAAAAATACCAAACAGTTCCTGCCGTTTATGCTGATTCTGTCCGGTATCGCCATGATAGGTTTCAGTATGAGTATGGGCGGTTCAAGCATCAGTTTATTTCTGATGATGGCTTTCTATGCTCTGAGCGGTTTCTTCCAGAGTACCGGCGGCCCTTCAAGTTATTCAACCATTACCAAATGGACCCCTCGTAATAAACGCGGTTCCTACCTGGGTTTATGGAATATGTCGCATAACGTAGGCGGTGCAGCCGCTGCCGGTGTTGCTCTATTCGGCTCGAACTACCTGTTCGGCGGTCACGTTATCGGTATGTTTATTTTCCCGTCTATGATTGCCATTGTGGTTGGTTTTATCGGTCTGCGATTCGGCAGCGATTCACCGGAAGCTTACGGTTTAGGTAAAGTAGAAGAGCTTTTTGATGAAGAAGTCAGCACTGAAGATATTGAAGCTGAAGAAAACAAAATGACTAAACGTGAAATCTTCGTTAAGTACATTCTGAAAAACAAAGTTATCTGGTTATTATGTTTTGCTAATATCTTCCTGTATATCGTACGTATCGGTATCGATCAGTGGTCTACGGTTTATGCTTTCCAGGAACTTGGTCTTTCAAAAGAAACAGCAATCACAGGTTTTACCCTGTTTGAAGTCGGCGCTCTGGTCGGTACACTGATGTGGGGTTACCTTTCGGATCTGGCTAACGGCCGACGTGCGATTGTTGCCTGTGTTTCACTAGTATTAATCATTTTTGCTCTAGAGTTTTACCGCACCGCAAGCAATGAATATATGTACCTTGGTTCACTGTTTGTACTTGGCTTTCTGGTATTCGGTCCGCAGCTGCTGATTGGTGTTGCCGCTGTTGGTTTCGTACCGAAAAAAGCAATCAGTGTAGCCGATGGTGTTAAAGGTACATTTGCCTACCTTATCGGTGACAGTTTTGCCAAACTAGGTTTAGGTATGATTGCCGACGGCACCCCTATCTTCGGCCTGACCGGCTGGGCAGGTACGTTTGCCGCCTTAGATGCTTCGGCAGCTGTTTGTATTGCTCTGCTGCTGTTTGTTGCTATTGCAGAAGAGAAGAAAATCCGCCGTGAAAAACGTATTCACCGCGAGATGCTGGCAGCACAATCTGCTTAATACAAGCTGACAAACTGTGCAGATAAAACAAAATCCTCACTCTTATTCTAAGGGCGGGGATTTTTTATTTACTGCAGCCTAAAAGATGCTGATTTACAAATTTTTAGTTAATAATTGAGTTTATTATCTGATTAAAGTGCACTTTTTCCTGCCTGCAAACAGGTCTTGATTTGAATAATGAATTCATTCACTTACATGGCAGGACAGAGTATCTCTGCAGTCTTATGTGGATAATAAAGATATTAAGAACAGTTTGCCCAGTCTTGTTTAGCGCAACGCTATTGCTTACGTTCCGGGATAATAGTAATTTACGCATTTTCCCTCTCTCTGGATATATTAACATGATCAAAGTTGCCCTCGTTGATGATCACATCATTGTGCGCTCTGGATTCGCACAACTGCTGTCACTGGAAACCGATATAGAGGTTGCCGGAGAATTCAGCTCAGCAGCAGAAGCGCGTAACGGTCTGCCCGGCCTGAACAGCGACGTATGCATTATCGATATCTCCATGCCCGATGAGAGCGGTCTGTCTTTATTAGGCGATCTGCCCAAAGGTATCTCCTGCATTATGCTTAGTGTGCATGATTCCGTTGCTATTGTAGAAAAAGCCCTGGAATCAGGCGCGCGCGGTTATTTAACCAAACGCTGCAGCCCCGATGAACTGGTCCAGGCAGTACGCACAGTTGCCGGCGGCGGCTGTTATTTAACACCGGATATCACCATGCAGTTAGTCACACCGGACAGCGGCCGTAAACCGATTACTCAGCTGACTAAACGCGAACATCAGGTAGGCTCCATGCTAGCCCTCGGTTTAAATGTAAAAACCGTTGCGGTACGCCTCGGATTAAGCCATAAAACCGTACATGTACATCGTGCTAATGCGATGGATAAACTTAACGTGCAGAATAATGTCGAACTGGCAAAACACTTTGCCGGTGAAGCGCTATAGTGCCTAATATCTGGATAACATCATTATGCAGCTGGCTGCTGGTATCGTGCAGCTGGTTCTGTCTATGGATGCTGTCCTACTCCTTTATTGTCGAGCCGGAACTGGCGATCCTGCTGTTTCCCTTTGCGCTTCGTCTTGGTATTACCCTGCATAGCGAAAAACGTTACTGGCCCGCTGTATACGGCGCAGAATTATGGCTGATGGTATCATTAGCGATTTTACTTGAGCAGCCGCAGTGGATAGCCGTTATTATTGCCAGCCTCAGCAGTATCCCGCTTGTATGGTATGCGCAGAAATATTATTACGGTTCGCAGCTGCGCAGACTGTGCGTAATGGGTGTAGTGATATTAACCGCCGCCCTGGTTAATACATTTATACTGGAGTTCTGGTTAGATTCTGCCGGCATGGTATTTTTAGTCAGCGTAACCGGCGGATTAATGCTGGTGCCCAGCTGCTATTTAATATGGAGTTATCTGTTTCAGAATGTCTGGATGCCGTTAACCGTTAATCTGGTCGCCAAACCCGTTGAAATGCGCAGCCGCCATATTATCTTTTATGTGCTGTTATTTGCCCTGAATATTATTGTGCAGCTCGGCCTGCCCGATGAACTGCGGCGCTTTGCACCCTTTTGTTTAGCCATACCTATTATACTGCTGGCTTTCCGCTACGGCTGGAAAGGCGCTCTGCTCGGTACCCTGCTTAACAGCATCGCGTTAATTGTGGCGCGTAACGGTGTCAGCCATATGGAAATTACCGATCTGCTGCTGTCTCTTTCGGCGCAAAGCCTGACCGGTATATTATTAGGCATGGGCATTCAGCGCCAGCGGGAGCTGAATCAGAAACTGCGTCACGAATTAGCTAGAAATCACAACTTATCCCGAGAGCTTATTAAAGCAGAAGAATCTGTGCGCCGTGATATTGCACGCGAACTGCACGATGAGATAGGCCAGAATATTACCGCTATCCGCACTCAGGCGAGTATTCTCAAGCGTATTGAAAATACTCAGGTGGGTGAGCGCTGCGCGTCAACCATTGAAAATCTATCACTTAATATTTACGACACCACCAAAGGACTGCTTACCCGTCTGCGTCCGAAAACCTTAGATGATCTGGGCCTTAAAGAAGCCGTGCAGCAGTTAGTGCGCGAGTTAGAGTGTGAAGCACACGGTATAAAAACCACCGTTATCTGGAATGAGCCTGAAAATATGGATGCAGAACTAAGCGATGCCACAAATGTCACCCTGTACCGTATCTGTCAGGAAGCTTTAAATAATATGGTCAAATACGCGCAGGCTACAGAAGCAACAATTACCCTTACTTTTCAGCAGCAGGCCTATCTGTCGGTTAAAGATAACGGCATAGGATTTAAGCAGGAAGATACCTTAGGCGGATTTGGTTTACGCGGCATGCGCGAACGGGTGCAGGTTCTGGGCGGAAAATTCATACTCACCACTCAGTCTGAGAGTAAATCACCGGGTACAGAATTACAGGTCGTTTTACCTAGGCTGTAAAAACAGCCGCTGCCTATTTATCAATATTTTAAGACACTAAGTGATGATCAATTTTTTAAAGTCAGAACAAAACAGTCCAATACTGGATGACCCCGGGCAGGTAGATGCGCTGTATAAATACTGGCGTTTTCATATCATGTTTACCATGTATATCGGTTACGCTATGTTTTACTTTACCCGTAAAAGCTTTAACTATGCGATGCCGGCAATGATCGCTGATCTGGGCTTAGATAAAGCAGATATCGGTATGATGGGCACGCTGTTTTATCTTACTTACGGCTTATCGAAGTTTTTATCCGGGATTATTTCAGACCGCTCCAACCCGAGGTATTTTATGGGCTTAGGCCTGATAATGACCGGTATTATTAATATTCTGTTCGGCTTTTCCAGCAGTGTACTGATGCTCACCAGCTTATGGGTGCTTAATGCTCTGTTTCAGGGCTGGGGCTGGCCCTCCTGCTCTAAACTGCTGACCACCTGGTATTCCCGTTCGGAACGCGGCTTCTGGTGGGCACTGTGGAATACCGCACACAATATCGGCGGTGCATTGATTCCTCTACTGGTCGGTTTTGTGACCCTGCATTACAGCTGGCGTTACGGTTTTATTATTCCCGGCATTCTGGCGGTAAGCGTCGGACTGTTTCTGTGCTGGCGGCTGCGCGATAAACCGGTAACTTTAGGGCTGCCGACCGTTGGTCACTGGCGTAAAGACAGCCTTGAACTTACCCAGGAAAACGAAGGACTGGGTCTCAGCAGCAGTCAGATACTGAAAAAATATGTATTAAATAATAAATATATCTGGCTGCTGGCATGCAGCTATGTATTAGTTTATATCGTCCGTACTGCGGTTAATGACTGGGGAAATTTATATCTGACCGAGCAGCATAATTACAGCTTAATTACTGCTAACGGCGCATTATCACTGTTTGAAGCAGGCGGTTTTATCGGCTCTCTGGTCGCCGGCTGGGGCTCAGATAAGGTCTTCGGCGGTAACCGCGGACCGATGAATCTGATCTTTTCCATCGGCATATTTTTAGCAGTTGCCGCCCTGTGGTTAATGCCGATGACAGGTTTTGTGCTGCAGGCCGCCTGTTTCTTTGCTATTGGTTTCTTTGTCTTCGGACCGCAGATGTTAATCGGCATGGCGGCCGCCGAATGCTCCCATAAAGACTCCGTCGGAGCCGCCACAGGTTTTGTCGGATTATTTGCCTATATGGGCGCGGCGCTGGCGGGTTACCCCTTGGCGCTGGTGATGGAGCAGTATCACTGGAACGGTTTTTTCACGGTTATTTCCTGTGCGGCCGCGGTAGTAGGTTTACTGCTGCTGCCGTTCTTAAAGGCACAGTCTCCGACTGTGCAGGAAAAATCCCTACGTTCCGAAATGCCGGTTATTGCTGAATAAAGCACTTTTGTCTTTTTAAACCGCAGAGAAAAGTCATAATCGATTTTCTCTGTGATCCCTGTCAAAGTTGATGCGAGATCTATATCACAGTCAATTCCGGTTGATACATTTGTCCAGTTAATACCCTATTTGTCCAATATATTTCTATCTGCTTCAGTTCCATAATCCTCCCAACAAAACAGCAATATTTAAATTAAACGTAAAAATGGAGTGATTGTGATGAAAAATAATATTTCGGAATTAAAACGACATCTGTTGACTGGTACCAGCCATATGCTGCCGTTTATCGTAGCAGGTGGTGTACTGCTTGCTTTATCTGTGATGCTTAACGGTAAAGGCGCCCAGCCTGAAGGTGCATTTTTAACCGGAATCTGGGATATGGGAATCGCCGGTTTCACCCTGTTTATTCCTGTATTAGGCGGCTACATTGCCTATTCAATTGCTGACCGTCCAGCTTTAGCACCGGGCATGATCGGCGCCTATTTAGCTAACCAGGTTAACGCCGGTTTCCTTGGTGCAATCATTGTCGGTTTTATTGCCGGTTACGTGGTACTGACACTGAAAAAGATTCCACTGTCAACCAGACTGCGCGCACTGTCAACCTACTTTATCCTGCCTATCGGCGGCACTTTTATTGTATCCGGATTAGTTATCTGGGTAATCGGCGGTCCGATTGCTTATGCCATGGCCAATATGAACGAATGGCTGCAGGGTATGGCCGGTGCTTCTAAAGCGGTATTAGGTGTGATTTTAGGCGGTATGACAGCCTTCGATATGGGCGGCCCGATCAACAAAGTTGCAACACTGTTTGCCCAGACTCAAGTATTTGAAAACCCGCAGCTGATGGGCGGTGTAGGTGTTGCAATCTGTGTTCCACCTCTAGGTATGTTCCTGGCGACATTAATGTCACCTAAACGTTACAGCGCTGAAGAGCGTGAAGCAGGTAAAGCGGCCGGCATCATGGGTTGTATCGGTATTACTGAAGGCGCGATTCCATTTGCGGCTCAAGATCCGCTGCGTGTAATTCCATCCATTGTCGCCGGTGCGATTGTCGGTAATGTTACCGCCTTTATGTTTAATGTTGCTAACCATGCTCCATGGGGCGGACTGATTGTACTGCCGGTAGTTGACGGGCGGATTTATTATCTGATAGCAACGGTAGCCGGTGCGCTTACCACTGCGATCATCGTTAACATACTGAAAAAGCCCATTGCCCAGCGCGATGAAACTGAGACAGAAGAAAAACAAGACTCTCTTGAGTTAGACTTTAATTAATCCAAACATAAGGTTATAAAATATGAAAATATTAGGCGTTACATCTTGCCCGTCAGGCGTTGCACATACTTACATGGCGGCTGAAGCATTAGAAACTGCAGCTAAAAACAAAGGCTGGACAGTAAAAATCGAAACTCAGGGAGCTATCGGCATTGAGAATGAAATCAGTATCGGTGAAGTGCAGGATGCCGATATCATTATTCTTACTAAAGATATCGCCATTAAAAAAGAAGATCGTTTTAAAGACAAAAAAATCGTACGTATCGGTGTCTCAGATGCAGTGAAAAAAGCACCGCAGATTATGGATAAAATTGCAGCGCACCTTGCTTCAGCCTAAATCAGCGCGGCAGTAATACGAAACCTTGCGGGACTGAATCTCTCAGTCCCGTTTTACCATTCACGACTAAAAACTGTTACACCCGGATCACTTTACTGAACAAATTATGTCGAAAAAAATCGCTAAGCAGCGATAATAGAAGGATAAAATAGAGTGATATTGAGGGAAACAGGCTGCAGAGATACATTACAGAATGTATTTTAGAATTCAAACGGATCCCGTTTACCCCCTCTCTACAATAAATGAAGGTTATAAATCTTCTTCATCTGCTCCATTTTATACAATCTAAATATAAACAAGGACCCGCGTTAGAATTTTAAAATAAAACGCAGCGTATTTTGCTAAAGGGATATTAGCATCCAGCAGCTCTTGAACCTGATTCAGGAGAGAAATTTCCCAACAATGCAGAAAAACCATTATGAAGAATACGTTTGCTGATCTACTGGACAACGCTATCACAGATAGTGACGCCTTTAACAAAATCTGGTTTGCCGGTGACAGCACGCCACCGCCGGAGTCCAGTTATCAGGTTAACTTCCCCCGCTTAGAACTGGTCTTTAAAGGACGCTACGAAAATCTTCTGGAAACCCATCAGCAGAATATCGATAATATTTTTCTGCACAGCGGCAATGCGCTGTTTATTCCCGCCAACGCCTGGAATAAACCCAGCTGGAATCATGAATGCTCGGTACTCAGCCTGCTGTTTGGTAAAAATCAGCTTGGTCTGAGCCTGGTCAGCAAACATGAAAATGAAGAGGGATTTTACGATGTGATCAAATACAGCGTATCACAGCGTACCGGGCATGCTATTGAGCATATCCTTTCTGCATTAACCACCCTTGCTCATGAAAAGCAGAAACAGCCGGTAGACCGCTACCTGCTGCAGGCACTGCTCAGCTACTGCAAAGAGATGATTGAAAACCCCAGTGATGAAAGCAGCCGGCGCAGTGAAGATATCTTTAAAGGGATCTGCATATATGTGCAGGAAAATTTCCACCGTAATATTAACCGTAATACGGTTGCTATGCGTTTTAACATTTCACCAAATCATTTATCACGTCTGTTCCGCCAGGAAGGTCATATGCGCTTTGCCGATTATATCTCCTGGGTGCGTCTGGAACGGGCAAAATTTATGCTCAAGCGCTATAACTTCCGTCTTGAAGAGGTCGCACAGCGCTGCGGTTATCAGGACTCAAATTATTTCTGCCGCGTATTTAAACGCAAAACCGGCAAAACCCCCACCGAATACCGCAGTTATTAACTAACCAGAAACCGGTTAACGAATTCCCATGCTCTGTATGGGAGTTCAGACCGCCAGCTGGCGTATCAATCATCAAGCTATGTGTTACCACGTAGAGCTAAGAACAAGAAAAATACAAATAAGCACTTGTTTTTAAAAGATTTTAAAGAGTATAAGCATATAAACAGCAGGCTATTTAAAATGTTAATAGATGCTATTAACAATCTGCTGTACCGCTTGTATAAATCACTCTGCTAAGCTGATTTCCTTTATCGTTTACGACATCACTTTGGAGTTAATCACTCCCATAGCGCAATATTTTTAGACTGTGTTAAATCTTGATACAGCTGATTATTTTCGCCCTTTAGTCTAGTAACTCATAGGAATCAGCATGAAACTTCCATTTAAAATTACACTATTAGGTTCTCTTTTACTCACAACCTATCAGGTTCAGGCCGCCGCGACACTCGCCTCAGAAATGAGCAAAATGCATGTCAGCACATCGGGTGCAGGCGGTGCAGCTGTTGCAGAGAATGCATCAGTTGCTTATTCCAATCCTGCAGGTATGAGCTATTTAAATGAACGTTCTTTGTCAGTCAATTTAGCGGCTATGAACTTAAGCATTGATTATCAAGATACACGTTCCGATGACTTAAGTCAGGGAGATGCCGGCGGTCTGCAGCCTTATGGTTCTATTTATTACGTGCAGCCCCTTTCAGATAATACCCGCTTTGGTATAAGCCTGGCCGCAACCGGCGGCAGCTCATTAGATTACGGCACCAGCTATGCAGGGAAACTTGAATTAAACAGCCTGCAGCTGAGTGTGATGCAGCTTAACCCGAGTTTATCCTGGCAGGTGAGCGACAAATTATCATTAGGTGCGGGTGTACAGATAGATTATGCGGTCTTTGAGCAGTCAATGCTGCTTGATAATGTCGAACTGGCAACAGACTCAACCGCGTTAGGTTTCAACCTGGGGGTAATCTACCAGCTCAGTAATAACCATCGCTTAGGCTTAACTTACCGTTCTAAAATGGAGCATGACTTATCTGGTGAATTAAGCAGCACAGCAGGACATCAAGCTTCTGTAGGTTTGAATGTCCTTAACGCCGGGCAGGTTGAATTATCAGGATTACATCAGGTTAGTGAACCGTTAAGTTTAGTATGGAGCCTGGGTTTTGAAAACTGGTCACAGAATAATGCCACTTACATTGATGTCAATGGTGAACAGGTGATAGAAAAAGCACGCCAGTTTGAAGATATATGGACAGCGGCGGCAGGCGCGCGCTACCAGTTAACTAATACATTGCGCCTTGAAGGCGGTATCGGTTATGCAAGCTCACCGCTTGATGATCCGGGCTTACAGTCTGCTGATCTGCCTGTAGCACAGCAAATCCGCTATAGCGCAGGTGTAACCTATGATTTTTCAAAGAAAATGTCAGTTAATGCTTATTACAGTTATGTCGATTACGGCTCTCCAGAAATTGACGGCGCCTATATGCAGGGCAGCTACGATAACAGCAATCAATTTCTGGGCATGATGTTTAACGCGGCGTTTTAAATTGAGCGCCCATTGTCATAAAAGGTAATTCAAATGAAAATTCATCCTACAAATTTAACCTACGAACATTACCCCTCCGTTTACGGATTGTTAGAGTCGACCGCATTTATGTGGTTTGTCGTCATTGTCACCGTCGGCATTGCATTATGGGTGATATCTAAGCTTTGGTATGTACACTCGATTCCCAAGCACCTTGCCAAAGATAAAGGGCTGGCTCAGGCTAAACTTGTATTCTGGCTGTGTATTCTTGGACTGTTTTTTAAACCGCTTTGGATCCTGGCCGTGCTGGCCATAGTAACCGACTGGAATAAGCTTCAACAGTGGATCAAAGGAGCAGTATCATGAAAGAAATCATGCTTCCCTATATTTTAATTGTCTGGTTACTGTTTAAATTTAAAGTGCTTAAACCGACTGGAAGAAACTATTTTATTACTGTAACAATCGGTATATTGATTGCAACTGCTTTGTTTATGGGACATAGATTCTATTCCCCTGTCGATTTAACTAATTCCACCACGGTAAAAGCACCTCATGCGGTACTTTCTCCTGCTGTTGGTCAGCATATCGATACTATCTATGTAGATCATAACCAGAACGTGAAAAAGAATGAAATTCTCTATACCCTTAAAGATGATAAAATCACCGCGGCGATCACTGAAGTACAGTCAGGGCTTAAAGAACTAGCTCGAACAATAGATGCTCAACATGTTCAGCTTTCACAAGCCCAGAGGGATTATGTTCGCAATAAGGATATGGAAAAACATGTCAGCATACGTGAGCTGGAAGAGTCTGAAGACAGTGTTGAAATAATCAACGCTGAACTTAAGGTGCTTGGGGCCAAACGTGACGGTCTTTTAGCAAAACTGGACAGTTTAGAGTTTGACCTTTCCAGATTAACGGTTAGAGCACCGTTTGACGGCATGATAACTCATGTATACGTGGCCGATGGCTCCCGTATCGGCGCACTGCATATGTGGGACACCAGCAAGAAATTTGTTGAAATGCGGGTCCCGGATCAAACCTACAAAAATATAAAACCCGGCCAGTTTAGCGAATTTTATGTTGATGCTTATCCCGGACAGATATTTAGAGCTAAAGTACACAGTATCGTTAAAGCTACCGGTGAAGCGCAGGGAAATTTATTTCCGCAGGAGCAGGCGGTATCAAGTCATATTCAGCGTGGTGCCGCCCCGGTAGGCAGAACTGTTATTCTAGAAATGGATGCGAACACAATGGCGAAGGTGCCGATTGGAGCGACCGGTTCAGCGTGGATAAGCGCTGAAAAACCTTTCCCTATTTTAGGGTTTATTGACATCATCGGCGGAGCAACACTTCGTCTGACGGCGGTTAAATCTTTCCTAACAGCTATTTGATTGCGCAGAACAGTTCATTTAAGCCTGTATCGACTGCTACAGGCTTTTATACTATCAAAGCTCACCAATATAACTTCAAGAGTTTAAGACCGTTTTATTAAACCGGAGCACTCTGTCTGAGGCTAAATTTACTGCCGGGACATAATAGCTCTCGCTTCATTAAACAGCCACTGTGTTAATGGTTCATGACGGTTACGCTGGTGTGAGAATAAAGCCACTTCCCGCTTTAATCCTTCTGCTTGTAATAAGTCAGGCAGCTCTTCAACACGAAAGTCGTCATGGAGTATTTTATTATTATGCTTAGAAACAATGGCGATATAATCACTGTTTTTTACTAAACCTAACATCATGCTGGTATCACTGCTACGTACACTAACGTGCTTATCCAGCGCATATTTCTCAAACAACTTTTCACTCAGTGACGGTGCGGCCTCTCCAGGGATAATATTAATGCATAGTGGATAAAATAAAATGTTATCTAATTTATTACCAACCATAGGATGGTCTTTACGCGTGACCATCATAAACTGATCACTGCCGATATTCTTCTGCAGTATATTTTTATTTGTTTCTATAGGCAGATAACTAAACCCCCAGCTCATCTTTTTTATTTCAATATCCTGAATGGCATTTTGTCCCCATTGGTAGCACTCAACGGTGACATGCGGCGCTAATTCTGTCAGTTTTTTAATCAGCGAAGCAGCAATAACACTCATCAGAGGCGGTGAAAATAATAAGCTGATTTCACCGCTGATCCGGCTAATATCCCAGTTATCTTTATCAATATACAAGGCATCCATCTGCTCAAGTAAAGCCGGCACCTGCTGCAGTAACTGCTGACATTTGACGGTTGGTTCAAACTGGTTGTTATCTCGAATAAATAGAGGATCATTAAACTGCTCACGTAATTTTCTCAGCATCACGCTGATAGTCGGCTGGCTGACATTTAAACGTTTTGCCGCCATGGTAGTCTGCCGCTCTTCATTTAAAACGGTTAATAATCGTAATAAGTTCAAATCGTTCTGCATAATCACACTCTCTATACTGAGCAGTCGCCAGCCGCTGGGGCGAAAAGAATATCTTGAACACACTGGCTTATTTCTTTCTGTAACCAGAGAATCAACGGGCTTTTCTGCATCTTAGTTGAAATTAACATCGCAAAATCTGAATTAGGCTGAGTAATCTTTTCTGATATCTCATAGATACGGTAATCCGTTCCGAGTGCTTTTGCCATATATAACGAACAGGGTAATAACATATCGGTTCTTTTTAATGCCTGCAATATAACACTCAAATGACTGCTGCGTAACTGAATATACGGCTCAACATTAAACTCTTTAAGACTCTCGATGCTATGGATCACATCATCATTCCAATCCTGCATAAAATGAAATGCCATAGGGTAGGCGCCAAAATCCACAGGTTCAATTATATGCTTTCTAAGCGGGTGACCTTTTCGTGTTATCACCACAAACTGGTCTTCGCCTATTTTCCGCTGTATCAGCTGTTTGCTTGATTCAAGCGGAAAATAATTTACGCCGATCTGCACCTCTCCATCGAGCAGCTGTTGTACAGAAGAGTACTGCCAGTTAGCTAATAACACTTTAATTTTTGGGGCTTTCTGAGTGATCTGCTCAATCAGAACAGGGCCTAACCACTGCGCTATTGAACCGTTTAATGCAATAGTCACTTTGCCTGAAAAAGTCTGCGGGTCAAATGCCTTTACACCAAATACCGTATCCATTAAACCATCTAACGCAAGTGGTAATGACAGCGCAAGCTCTAATGAGCGCGGGGTGGGCTCAAGCCCATTGGGACAGCGGATAAACAATGGATCGTCTAATAATACTCTCAAATTAGCCAAACTTCGACTGACTGCTGGCTGGCTGGTATTTAACCTCCTGGCCGCTTCTCTGGTATTTTTTACTTCGAGTAAAACACGTAATACTTTCAGCTGATTTAAATCTATTTGTTTCATTAGCTCTCCTGTGCAATATCAATTTTGATATAAACGATATGCTAACTCTTTATTGGAGGTATAACCAGAGCGCTTGTATTATCTATAAAAATTTACAGGAGAATACAATGAAAAAACAATTCGGCACCTCACTGATAGTTGCAGGCTGTACACTTTTTACCTCTATTGCTTATGCTGATAATGCCCAGCCGGAAGAGGTGGCAGACATGAGCGATCCAACCGCTGTTTATTCTTCAGCAGGTATTGGTTACAGCAATAAAGGCGCAAATATAAAGTTTGGACTGCAGCTGCCCTCTAAGGCAGAAAACAGCGCGCATATGATTACTGTAGATGTCAAAGAAGGCGGGGATATAATACGCGGGCGTTATTTTAATGTTAATCTAAAAACGGGCTTTGCCGGCAGCATTGATGCAAATTATGACACAAATACAGAAACCGCACATGTTTCGTTTGGTGCACTGCAGACTATCCCTTTAAGCGAAAAACTGACTATTTACCCAGGATTATACGCAGGTGTGATGATTGGTGATGATGTTGATGAATTTGGTAAAGTTAACGGTGTCTCTATATCGGCAATGACAGCAACCGCTCAAATGTATTCAAAATATAACATTACCGATAAGCTATGGATAAACCTTAACCCCGCCTATACTACTAGTTTATACGGCGTCGAAACAGGTGTTTTTGATTTAGAAACAGCTGTCAGTTATCAAATAACCCCACGTTTTAATGCAAGGTTATTTCATAATAACAATATGAAAGTAGGTAATTACAACGAGGAACTCTATGAGTCAATCACACGTTTAGAATTTAACTATGCATTTTAAGCTGAAGCTTTACCTTGTTCCTACGCTCTGCGCGCGGGAACAAAGTAAACCCAGAAAAACGTTACTTAACTCCCCAAACACATATTTTCATTTACTGACAAGCAAGGCCAGTATTTGGCCTACATCTATCACTATACAAAGCTCAACGGGACTCCTCCTGCACACACTGATTTTCATAAGTTCTTTAAGGTCACACCTCCTAGCGTAAATCAAATGATAAACACGTTAGAGAAAAAGGACTGATCCAAAAACAGCCGAGAACTGCACGTAGTCTTTAACTACTTATTCCTACAGAACAGTTACCGGACTTCAAGTAAATTCAATCGATCATCTTCATTGTGTTTAGGCACTAGGGCTAGTGCCTTTTCTAAAAAGAAATGATCAGTTGACTACCAATCGGCAGGCAGCTGATCTTGCGGTATTAATACTACTGTAGAGCGTGCCTGACCCGGCTCCTTTTTAATGAGCTGTTTTGCAGCTAATCCTCGAAGCATCTGATGCGTACTTGCTGACGATACTCCGAAGTAATTTTGTATATCTACTTCAGCAGGGGGACGGCCATTGATTCTGGTGTAATAAAATATGAACGCCAGATACTGCCCCTGCCGTTGTGTGAATTTATTTTTGGATTTGTAGTTTTCAGGGATCGACATCTATCCTGACACAGGGGAAGCTTAACAAAGCGTACGGCAAACTCATCATTTTATGACCGGATAATGCACAACTCACACCGCTTAAAACTGAGAGGAGAATCAATGCGGAAAAAACTAAACATCTTGACCCATGGTGAACACTTAGGGTAAAAAAGAGCACAGGCAATGTATTGAAAGATCAGCTGTTCACGTTGAACCGGAACGGGAATCAGTGTTCACCTTCGCGGAATATGCAGAGCTACTAAATTCGATCATGCTCTCACCAAAAAATGTAATTCTCTTATTGTTATTAGCTGCAAAGGGTTAGCATGCTAACCCTTTTATATTTCTGAGATTAACCTTCACGCGCAGTTTGAGCTGCTGGTGCTGGTTTTTTACCATCAGTAGAATTATCACCACCTTCCATTACTGAGCGTTCTTCATCTAAAATTAATAACGCTTGTTCATGGCTAACTGCATTTTTCGGCGTCATTAAGCTAACGAACATACCTGCAACAAAGGCTGTTGCCACTGATGGAAGTACTGGATTCCCCCAATAACTCATCCAGCTGTCGTTAAGTATTAATGCAAATGAGGCGCATGATGCTCCCACTAATGTTGCAATAGCCCCCTGCCAGTTATAACGCCCCCAGAAGCGGCCTAATACACCACATACAAACATACCTGACATAACTGTACTGATCATTTTAGTGATGTAACTAATCACATCGTCAGAGGTTAAGGCAAATAATAAAGCCAGTGCAATAACAACTACTAAGGCAGCTCGTGAGTAAGTAATCATTTGGTCTTTTGGCGGTACACTGCCCATTACCATAATATAAACATCACGTAATAAAATAGTCACACCGGCAACTGCATCTGAGCTTGCACTAGACATGGTTGCTGATAAACCTGCAATTAAGACAATCACGCCAAAGGCTGCTGGTAATACAGAAATTGCTAGATATGGGAATGCAAAGTTACGGTTATCAAGTTCTGGGTTTAAGGCAAATGCAGCCATACCGATAATGGCAGGTACAAATGAGAAGAAAAGGTATAAACCGCCTGATAGAACAAATGATTTACGTACTGTGCTGACATCTTTACCTGAATAAATGCGTTGACGGAATGATGGGGTTGCTAATACCCCCACGCCAACCACTGCAGCTAATGAAATAGCCGGAATAACACCTAAATGGTTAACACCTAAGAAACCTGCATCACTTGCTGTGACCGCGTCCGATAAAGCAACTAAACCACCGACTTGATCAACCGCGAGATATGCCATTAAGATGAAACCAACAAACAAAATGACTGCTTGAATAGTATCGGTCCAAACTACCGCTGTGTACCCCCCGATAACAACATAGATAGCAAAAGCCAGGGCAATAATTACTTTCGCAGTATTTTGGTCAAGATCGGCAATCCAGGCAAGGTACATGCCGCCACCTAAAATATGTGCACCTAACCAGCCGATACTTGCAACAAAAATAAGCACACCTACGAAATTTTTAACGTATTTATTAGCTCCTACATAATATGATAGCTCTTCACTCATGGTCATAAAGCGAAGCTTACGTACTGGCGCAAACCACCAGGCTGTTAATAAAATACCAATTGCACCACCAATGCCGTATAGCGCGCCAGCCCAGCCGTTTTCATAACCAAAACCAACTGCTCCCATTGAAGAGCCGGTTCCAACCATGGTTGCAACAGTGGTACCTAATGTTAAAAACAGAGGTAAACCTCGGCCGCCCAATAAAAAATCTTCACCACTTTTTTGATTGCGCGAAACACGCCAGCCAAGCCAAATTAAAAAAACTACATATACAAAAAAAGCCCCTAAAAAGAGTGTGCTGTTCATAATAGATCCCATTTATCAAAGTAAAAGTTGTTACTAGGTCAGTTATAGGAGTCACCTAGTTAATATATTCGCTAAAGCTGATTGCTTTATCCTTGCGTGATGCAGCTAATAAAAGCTACTGTCCTACTTTGCGTTTTCCATAACCACATAACAGATTGTTAAAAGGGAGATAGAAGCTATCAGCAGCGTCTTTGCGCTTTTGCTAAACCTTAATAACCTATTGCTGGGTGGCTGCCAGTTTTATTGTTTACCTTAGCAACTAGGTGATCAAGCCAGTTACTAAGGTTTAAGCGGCTTTATTATTAAAACCGTATTGCTAGCTAAGGCGCTTTATAACAAGTCACATCAACTTCAACTTTAACGTCAACAACTAAGTCACAAACCATACAGATACGTGCTGGCGGATGCTCACCAAACACTTCTTTGAATACTTTGTTAAAAGATTGGAAATAACGAGAATCAGTTAAAACTACTTTTACATGTATTACATCTTTTGTTTCGTAACCTGCATTGATCATAATATCTAAGCAGTTTTGAATCGCTAAGCGTGACTGCTCAATGATTCCGCCCTCAACAACTTCACCGTCAGTCATTGGCGTTTGACCAGATACATATAGGAAACCACCAGCTTCTACTGCACTTGAAAAAGGTAGATGTTGACCCCCGGTACCTGTACCGCCTTCTGCGCCAAAACGTTTAATTGTCATTTTTTATCTCCAAAATAATTATTATATTTAAAAATCAGTTGTTTTTATTGCTGAACACGTCGTAAAAATCGCCCGTGGCGAGTTTCTGTGATTTGCCCTTTGTGATAGCTAAGCTGGCCATTCACCCATACTTTTTCGATGCCAAGTGACTTTTGAATTGGATCTTCAAAGGTTGCTTTATCACGAATAGTTTTTGCGTTGAATAACACCAGGTCGGCGTAATTTCCTATTTGGATCTCTCCTCTATTAGCTAAGTGGTATTCACTGGCTGATAGGCCTGTCATTTTATGAACCGCTTCCGGCAGCTCAAACAGGGCTTCTTCTCGGCTATAAAAACCAAGAACTCGAGGGAAAGTTCCCCAAAGACGTGGGTGTGGATGAGGATCATTTGGTAGACCATCAGAGCCAATCATGGTGTGTTTATATTTTAAAACTCGTTTTACATCATCTGGATGTAAACCGTGATAAACCGCACCAGCCGGCTGCAGACGTTTTGCCGCATCGATTAATGAAAGGTTCCATAATTCTGCAATTTCAGCTAACAGCTTACCGGCCATATCAGGTTCGCTGTCAGACCAAGTGATATAGATATCAAAATCACTGGTCACCTGCTTAAGATCTAACGTGGATGAGCTGGCACTATAGGGGTAACAGTCACAGGCTACTTTTTGTGTTTTTGATTTCTCTTCTAATAATGTAAGTGTTTCTGTTGTACGCCCCCAGTTACCTGCACCTGCACATTTTAGGTGGGAGATGATCAGTGGGACCTTGCCATACTCCGCAGTTTCAAAGGCTTCATTCATAGCATCAATAATCGCGTCAAACTCAGTGCGCATATGGGTGCTATAGATACCATTATGTTTAGCAAGCTCTTTTACTAAGGCTTTGACCTCTGCCATGGGAGCCTGTTTGGCACTGGCATAAGCCAGGCCTGAGCTTAACCCTAATGCTCCCTGTGACATCGCCTGATTAAGCTGCTCGCTCATTACTGCAATTTCAGATTCGCTAGCAGGTTGAAATATATCTTTAAGGTGATTGCTGCGCAGTGCGGTATGACCCACTAATGCAGCAACATTAACACGCGGCTGAACTTGCTCAACGGCTGCTACATAATGCTTAAAAGTTGGATAGATAAAATCTTGCCGCCCCCCCAAAAGGTTCATTGGATCGGGCGGATCGCCGCCTAATGTGACCGGGCTGGCACTGATACCGCAATTGCCGACTATAACACTGGTTACCCCCTGGCTGATTTTAGACAGCATATTAGGAGTACGAATAACATTAGTATCATCGTGGGTATGCACATCAATAAATCCAGGGGCTAAAACAAAACCAGAAGCATCAATTAGCCGGCGGCTTTCAAACTCGTTTAATGAACCAATTGCAGTGATTTTATCATCAAGAATGGCAACATCTGCGTTATAGGTTTTAGCACCTGTACCGTCAATAACTGCGGCATTTTTTATTATCAGGTCGTACTTAAGGCTCATAGCACTCTCACTTGTTAAATAGAATCACAAACCACATTTAAAGTTAATCACCTAATGGTTGGCGATCAACACCTCCACGGTGCTTTTCTAGACTCTGTTTTAGTCTTCTTAACTTTTCACGTGACTTGCGTTTATGTTTAATTGCCAGTTCCGTAGCTAATATATCAATTGCAGCCATCATCACGTAACGCGATGCACTAGGTTTGAAAATATAATCCGTCTCTTTAGGTTCCATCGGCAGTAATACATCTGCTATTTCTGCTAAAGGTGTGTCAGCTTTTGTGATCGCGATAATATTAGAATGAAACTGCTGGGCAATTTCAGCCGACTCCAATACATCGGGGGAATAACCTCCCATTGATAAACAAATAAGCGCATCATTACTGTCGATAGTTGATGCGGCCATACGCATCAGCATTGGGTCGCTATACGCTGTTGCGGCATAACCTAAGCGGAATAACCGATACTGCATCTCTTGCGCTAATACCGTTGAACCGCCACCTACACCAAAAATAAAAATCTGCCTGGCATTGCTAAGTTTTTCAGTTGCCTGGTCAACTAACTGCTGCGTAATCAATTGACTGTTATGCTCTAAAGCCGATTTAATGGAATCATAAATTCCCGAGATCCCCGTAGGCTCAACATTCACATCGGTGATAAAGCGCTCACCCACTGCAATTGACTGTGCAATACGAAACTTTAAGTCGCGTACGTTTTTGCAGTGGATTGCTTTAGCAAAACGAGTAATACTTGCTTCACTTACCTGCGCTGATTGCGCCAGTTCACTAATGCTTGCATTTGCTGCAAAATTTAAATCTGCAAGCACAACCTGGGCAACTTTTTTCTCTGCATCGCGAAGCTGGCCAAAACTCTCACCGATAACTGCAACAATATCTATTTCGTAGCTCATCATCACTTCCTCTAAATTTCGTAAGTTAAATTAATATAATGATAACAAAAAAACCGTGAGCAAAAGCACGTTTTAAATCAAAGTGTTTGAAACTATCACACAACAGTAAAGCTATGTGATTCAAATCTACATTATGATTTAGGACTGTAGATCTTAGGCCTCTAGCAGGGCATTATCCATTTCAAGATAACTTGTTTTAATTAATGGCGGGTGGAATATGTCTGTTACTAAGTATCAAGATAGTAGTTTGACGAAAGGAATTGCAAGCGAAACAGCTGAGCAATGGAATTTGCTTCAAGAAGATCTTAGCTTACCGTTAGCTGTGATCTATCGTTCTCGTATTGAAAACAACCTCAAATGGATGCAGGCATTTGCTGACTCATATCAGGTTAAATTAGCTCCGCATGGTAAAACTACCATGGCCCCGGATCTTTTTTTACAACAAAAAGAGGCTGGTGCATGGGCGGTTACGCTTGCCACCGTGCCGCAGGTCGCGGCGGCTTACCAACATGGTTTAAAACGTATCATTATGGCTAATCAGTTAGTGGGCAAACAAAACATGCGTCTAGTTTCTGAGCTGATATTAACAGGTGACTTGGAGTTTTATTGTTTAGTGGACTCTGTTGAAAATGTACAACAGTTAGCACGCTTTTTTGCTCAAACAGGGTTAACACTGAATCTTTTAATTGAGATTAGTGTACCTGGCGGCCGTTGTGGTTGTCGTAATGAAGCACAAATTGATCAACTAGCAGCAGAAATTGCTTTGCATCCTTGTTTAAAGCTGACTGGAATTGAAGTTTATGAAGGGGTTATCCATGGTGAGAATGCAGAGCAGCTGATCCGTGAATTTTTAGCTGATGTTATCCAGGCCTGTAATCGTTTATTAACCCGAAAAGCATTTGACAGCGAACAGATTATTTTAACGGGTGCCGGCAGTGCCTGGTACGATGTGGTGTCTGATACCTTCGCGAATACAAAATTAGATAAAGCGATTATTCCAGTGATCCGTCCAGGTTGTTACCTGATCCATGATACAGGTATCTATCAAGATGCACAAAAAAGCGTCTTACAACGTAATCAACGCGCTTGTGATCTCAGTGGTGACTTGCAGTCGGCACTCGAGGTTTGGACCTATGTGCAATCTATTCCTGAGCCGGGTTTTGCAGTGATTGCTATGGGTAAACGTGATGTCGCTTTTGATGCGGGTCTACCGACTGCCGAACTGCATTACAGACCGGGGAAAACAGCTGCAAAGCCGGCATCTGAAGATTGGCTGGTAACACAAATCATGGACCAGCATGCCTTTCTCACTTTCCCCGATGATGACGATATTAAGGTAGGCGATATGATTGCCTTCTCCACCTCCCATCCCTGCTTAACCTTTGATAAATGGAAAAATATCGCAGTCGTTGATGATCAATATAACGTCACAGATATTTTTAAAACCTGCTTTTAAGTCATTTGTTAAGAGCAATTTGCGTGATGGTCACTCTTTGAGCGGCTTGCTAGGGACGGCACTTTCTTCTTCTAAAATAAGAATAACTAACTTATAGGTAACTAAATGAAAATTAAACCTTTAGCTCTACTCACACTGGGTATCTCTGGATTTGCTTCTTTATCTGCAACTGCAGCGGCGCCAAATACTGATTTAAATCTAATGCCTTATCCGCAGGAAGTGACATTAAAGCAGGGAACGCTAAAGATTGATGCAGATTTTTCAATTGCATTAACAGGTTTTCAATCTGACCGTTTACAAGATGCCGCGCAAAGGCTTGCGCAGCGTGTTGAATTACAGACGGGTCTGTTTTTAAAAAAACCAATCACTAACAACACTCAGCAAGCCACGGTGTTAATTGAAGTTAAACAGGGCCCAGCTGCAGCTAATCCACAGGTAGTAGAAGATGAATCATATTCATTAGTAGCAGCTGATAAGCAGATTAAATTAACTGCAAACACACCTTATGGTGCGCTGCACGGCATCGAAACATTACTACAGTTATTAGTGAATACGCCGCAAGGTGCACAAATCCCAGCATTAAAAATCGATGATCAGCCGCGTTTTAAATGGCGTGGAGTGTTATTAGATACAGCAAGACATTGGGTTGAAGTTGATACCATTAAACGTCAGCTAGATGGTTTAGCCTCTGCAAAACTCAATGTATTTCACTGGCATTTGACCGATGATCAAGCTTGGCGTGTACAGGTGAAAGGTTATCCAAAACTAACAGATGTGGCGTCAGATGGGCAGTTTTATACTCAGCAGCAGATTAAAGAGGTCGTTGCTTATGCTACTAACTTAGGCATTCGTGTGATCCCTGAAATTGATGTTCCAGGTCATGCTTCTGCCATTGCGGTTGCCTACCCTGAGCTGATGGCAGCCCCAGGGCCTTATCAGGAGGAGATTGAGTGGGGCGTACATAAACCACTGCTAGATCCAACTAAAAAAGAGGTTTATCAATTTGTTGATACCATAGTTGCAGAGATGACTGCCCTGTTCCCCGATGAATATTTCCATATCGGTGGAGATGAAGTTGATCCGTCGCAATGGAATGAAAGTAAACATATTAAAGCCTTTATGAAAGAGAAAGGTTTTGCAGATGACAAAGTACTACATGCCTATTTCAATCAGGAAGTGGAAAAAATTCTTGAGAAACATCAGCGTAAAATGATCGGCTGGGATGAGGTTTATCATCCGGATCTGCCAAAGAGCATAGTGATTCAGTCATGGCAAGGGCAAGATGCCTTAGGTGATGCAGTTAAAGATGGTTTTAGCGGTATTTTATCAACGGGTTTTTATGTTGACCAGCCCATGGATACCAGCTTCCATTACCGCAATGAGATTTTACCACAGCCATTACTGGTTGATGATCAATTACATGCAGGCGAAACCTTTGTAACCTGGTCATTTAAAATGCCAAGAAAACGAGGCAGCGATGTACAAGGCAGCTTTACTTTGATCACTAATGCTAAAGGTGAACAGCGTGGTTTTATCGACTTCAAAGGAAAAGCGCGCCGCGGTGCACAGGATATTAAAGTTGAAAAAGGGATCACTAGCTTCTGGTTAGATACTTGGATGGGTTATACCAGCCCTCGTTTTGAAATCAAGGGTAACAAAATAACGGGTTATACAGTAACGGGTAATGGTCAGTATCCAATGACAGGGGAGAAAATTGCAGCATCAAGTATGCCTGGTACAAACATTCCTGAAAACCGTAAACCAAATGCCGTAGGTGCTGAGCAAGCGAATCGTATTTTAGGCGGCGAAATCACCCTGTGGGCAGAAAACCTGAAAGATGACTTGGTAGATTTACGTTTATGGCCGCGCTCTTATGCGATTGCTGAACGTTTATGGTCAGATGTGAATTTAACTGATGAAGCCAGTATGTACCAAAGATTACAAGCAATGGATAGTTGGTCGACTGTTTCTGTAGGTTTACAACATCAAGCACAGCAGTATAAGGGTCTGCTAAGACTGTCTAATGGTCAAGACGTGCGTCCGCTGCAGGTTTTAGCACAAGCGGTTGAGCAAGCTCAGTATTACCACCGTCACCATGAAAAATCAGCAGCAGGTAATTATCATAAGTTTGAGCCGTTAAACCGTTTTGCAGATGCACTGCCAGTTGAAAGTACTGAAGCAAGAAAGCTAAATGAACTAGTGGATCTTTATCTGCAGGACAGTAGTAATAATAAGGTTAAAGCTCAGATTCAAAAAATGCTTACTTTATGGCTGGAAAATACCCCGGCAGTCACTGAACTGGTTAATAACAACTACCTGCTTGCTGAAGCAGCGCCAGTAGTTAAATCAACAGAGCAAGTAGCAAAACTTGGTTTAGAGCTGATTGATTATATTGAAGCAGGTAAAGACTACCCAAGCAAGAAAGTAAAAGCGGCACAAAAAACGATCTTTACTGCACAGCAGTTCCAAGATGAGTTAGTGGTGCGTGCTGCTTACCCTGTTGAAAAGCTATTAAATCATATCCGTTAATCGCTATAGCAAGTCTGTTTTAAACAATCTATCTCAGGTGGGTAATTGGATTACCCACCTCATTAACATAAGGAAAACCATAGGGTTAAGTGTGTTTTATTTAAATTGAGACCAAAATGAAAAATAAAATTATTGCAGGTGTTGTTTTCTCCGTACTCAGCTCTACAGCACAAGCCGCATACCTCGATCTACGTCATGAATACCGTGATCCTTCTGACCGCCATCGTACTCGTTTAATACTTGGTAACCATTTTGACAATGGTTATGGTATTGAAATGTTAACCAATGTTTTTCACGGTAGTTATGGTGACTCATTTGGTGAAAACTTACGTATATCTAATACTGAAATTACTAACTATTATACCTACGCCGTTAATAAGAATTTTACGTTAAATCCAGGTTTAACCATGAATTTTCTAAGCAGTAATACCTTTATGATGCCTTATCTGAAGTTAAATTATAATTTTGATAATGGTTTGTTTGTGCATGGTCGTTATCGTTATGACTTTTCAAATGCACCGATGCAAAATGACTTTGGTGAAGATGAAACGGTCCGTCGTAATCGTTACGATGTCTGGACTGGTTATAATACAGACGATTATCAAGTTTCTTATGCTTACACCTATTTTGATCAAATAACCGCCCACAGTGGCGAGCTTGCTAATGGTGAATTAACAGGCCGCGAGCATACATTTAAACTTGTATATAAATGGAAGCCTGATGTACGCCCATATCTGCAGCTGGTTGATGCAGATAAAAATATCTATATACCGGGAGATAATGCAGGCGAAACAGAGTGGCGTTATCAGATAGGTTTGAATCTCGCTTTTTAAAAAAGTACATAAAGGAGACTATTTAGTCTCCTTTTTCAATTTTAATAATTAGAGATAATTTAAATTGATCTACAAACAGATCTAAGCAGGCTCACAGTTCTTCAAGTAAAGCATAGGTATTTTCAGCATTACAGGTTATCTCTACAGCCTGCTATCAGCAATCTGCAGCTGCCTCCGATGAAGTAAAAACAGAGTGCAGCCCGTTAATACAGGCAGCCTCTGCTTAATAATGCGGCACGGACGAAAATCAAGCTCCCGAACCATAAATGGATTTAAGCAGCATATTGCCGTTGATTTAGATAGTCGGTTAATTCTTGCACCTTGTGTTCGTCCGGCTAATGAACCTGAGCATAAAGCCAGTCAGCGGCTAAAACCTAAAGTATTAAGCTATGGCTCTGTCAATGAACTCAGCATAGATCGAGGCTATTTAGCCGCAGCCTGGACCAATGGATTATACCAGCAGGGAAAAAGTGTTGTTGCCAAACCTTGGACCGCCCCCGCGGTGGCTGAAAGGCCCAAGAGCCCGGTATATTGGGTTAAGGTTAAATGAATTCGACTTAAACCGAACAGCAATGATCACTAATTTACATATTTCATTAAATTTAGCTGCTTAGTTTTTAAACTCTATAGTGCTCTAGTACCTAAACACAATGAAGATGATCGCTTGAATTTACTTGAGGTTCGGTAACTGTTCTGTAGGAATCTCCCAATACAGCTACGGGCTTGATGGTGAAGAGATAAGAGACTTCTCTGCTGAATTCCAAATTGGCTATAAAGTCGATCAAGACAACGTCATTGTATTCACCGGTGACAGTGATAATAACGCCTGGATAACCTATCGAACCCGTTTTTAATATCTTCATGGACTGCCGTGCTTGCTTCCCCTTGTAACAAGTCCGGCACTTGCCACGGACGGCCCCTGTTTGTGCAATGCTCTGAGTGGGATTAAGACGATAAACTGCCGCATCAACCAGAAAGCAAAGCTATGCGTTCCCACGCAGAGCATGGGAACGAGATAAACTAAGAGAAACGTTACTTAACTCCCCCCTCTGCTGTCCACGAAGGCGGAAAAGCTTCCGGCGTTGATGCCCAGCTTTGGTTCGGTGTATCTCCCATTACAAATGACAGTGTGCCGCCCTGAGTTATCTCGTCATGGCTGATCCATGAACGATCCAGGCTGATATCATTGAGAGAAACTGACTGAATATAAATATTCTGCTCGGAAATATTTTCTGCTGTGATGGTAAAGGTATTACCGTTCGGCTGATTCAGCTCCACTTTCGGGAAAATCGGGCTGCCGATAATATATCGCTGATCCGCAGGGTTTACCGGGTAGAAACCCATTGCGCTGAACACGTACCAGCTGGACATCTGCCCGTAATCATCATTACCGCAGATACCTTCCGGCTGATCCGTATAACAGACATCGACAATTTCTTTCAGCCATTTCTGAGTTTTCCAGGGCTGACCGACGTAGTTAAACAGATAAGGCGCATGATGATCCGGCTCATTGCCCTGTACGTACTGTCCGACCATACCGGTGCTGAAGATAGGCAGCTCCTGCTCAGGATCCGGCGTAGTTTCAAAGAGATCATCTAAACGCTGTATATAAGCTTCCTGCCCCAGTTTATCAATCACCCCGGCCGTATCATGCTGTACATGCCAGAAATACTGCCAGCCGTTACTTTCGGCAAAACCGGCTTCATAACGTTCCGGATCAAAGTCGGCAATAAACTGACCGTTTTCCAGTCTCGGTACAAACCAGCCGCGGCTGTCATCATACTGGTTTTCCCAGTTTTTAGCCTGTTTGCTGAAGTGCTCATAACCTGCCTGATCACCCAGTGATTTTGCCATCTGCGCAATGCCCCAGTCATCATAGGAGTATTCCATCGCTCTTGAAGCAGCCCAGCCGTCACCGCCCTCTTCCTCAGAATAAGGTACATAACCATTTTCTCGATAAAGAACTATCTCTTCGCGCGGAGAGTCAGCAGAATCCTTCATCGCCTGCAGCGCCAGCTGCGGATCAAATCCGTCAATTCCTTTTAACCAGGCATCAACAATAACCGGTACTGAATGATAACCGAGCATCATATTGGTTTCATTGCCTTTGAACGACCACACTGGAAGCAGTCCGGTTTCCTGATAATGTGCCAGCATGGAGTTCACCATATCACTAACCCGCTCAGGCTCCAGCAGCGTCTGCAGCGGATGAGTGGCACGGTAAGTGTCCCATAATGAGAAGGTATCGTAACGGTCAAATCCCTGCGCCTGCTGAACCTGATGATCCGCGCCTTTATAACGTCCGTCGACATCGGAATGCAGTGTCGGACCTAAATAGGAGTGATAAACAGCGGTATAGAAGATACGTTTTTTTGTTTCATCATCACTGCTGACACGCACTTTCTGCAGTTCATCCTGCCATGCCTGACTGGCGGCTGTTCTGGTCTGATCAAAATCCCAGCCCGGAAGCTCATGCTCAAGGTTTTTATAAGCCCCCTCAATATCCGCCGACGATAACGCCACTTTCACCAGAACCTCAGTTTCCGCTTCACTGCTGTCGAAACTGAAATAGCCGCGCGTATGTGAGCTTTGTACTTCAGAGCCGTTCTCTATCTGGTCATTAAGATCATCTCTCAATTCAAATCCGGTCATCGGCTTGGAAAATTTAATTACAAAATGTTCGCGCTGATCGGCAGCCCAGCCGGTGGAATAGCGGTAGCCTTCTATTGTTGTTTCATCCACCACCCGGATCACAGTATCCGTTGGTGAATCCCAATTCAGGGCATAACCCAGGTTAAGCACCACTTTAGAGTCTGTATCCTGAGGGAAGGTATAACGGTGAAAACCAACGCGGCTGGTTGTGGTCAACTCGGCTTCAATGCCGTAATCATCAAGCAGTACACTGTAGAAACCAGCTTGTGCCTGCTCATTATCATGGCTGAAATAGGAAGCTTCCTGATCACCACGTTTCTGATCCGAGCGGCTGTTAAAGGGCATAAGCAGAATATCATTGAGATCCCCCGCTCCTGTACCGGAAAGCTGAGTATGACTGAAACCGACCAGACGGTCGTCATGATAACTGTAGCCGCTGATATAATCCCAGCCGCCGCTGCCGTTATTCGGACTCAGCTGCACCATGCCGTGGGGAACCGTCGCTCCCGGGTAAGTATTCGCCAGTCCGCCGGTACCGATCAGCGGATCAACATACTGCACCAGATCCAGGCTCGGCTCAGGCACGCTAGTATCTGTCGATTCATCATCGCAGCCGGCCAGCGCAAAAGATAAAGCAACTGCAACAGCTGTTGCAGTCAGTGAACGTTTAAACATAAGAACTCCAGTTTTTTCAGTTAGGCGGCACTCTGACAGCACTACAGCGTCAGAGTGCAGCAGTGTTGTTAAAGTGCCGGTTTACTGCTGCTCATAACAAAGCGCAGCTGCCCTCCGGGATAAATTTCGTTATGATTAAAGGTGTTATTAGCATCGAGTTTTTTACCATTGATGGTTACCGATTCCACATAGATATTATCCGGGCTGTTATTCTCCGCCGTAATGGTAAAAGTACCTCCGTCAATGGTCACTTCCATCACATCAAACAGCGGACGGCCTATGGTATAAACCGGCTCCGCAGGTGATATCTGATAGAAACCCATGGCGCTCATGATGTACCAGGCTGACATCTGTCCGACATCTTCATTACCGATTAATCCCTCTGGTGTAGGCAGGTAGAAGTTATCCATGACCTGATCCAGATATTCCTGGGTTTTCCAGGGCTCACTGGTATAGTTGTAAAGATAGATAACATGATGATCCGGCTCATTACCATGTACGTACTGACCGATATAACCGGTCATATCTCCCTGACTGGTATCGGCATCGGAATCCGCATTAAACAGCGCATTCAGGTTAGCCAGGAAGCTCTGTTCACCACCCATCACCTCTTTCAGGCCGTTTATATCGTGCGGTGCAAACCAGGTCCACTGCCAGGTATTACCTTCGGTGAAGTTCTCGCCGCGGTGTTCGGCTTTATAGGGCCAGAAGTAGTCATTCGGCTCCCCTTCACAGTCATCTCCTTCACAGGAAGACATATTATTCACCCAGGAGCCGTCCAGATTTTTCGGGCGCATAAAACCAGTTGAACTATACTGGCCGTATTCAGCCGGGTTGTAGTCAAAGTAGTTTTTAAAGGCTTTTGAACGTTCCAGATAACGGGCTTCCTGCACTGTGTCCCCCGCAAGGCGGGCAATCTGCGCAATACACCAGTCGTAGTAGGCATTTTCTAAACCATAAGAAACCGACTCATTGACTATGGTATCGTAGACATCTGCCGGGTTATCTTTAATATCCGCGGGTACATAACCGAGCTCTTCCTGGTACTCACCGTGACGGGTCATTACTATCCAGCGTTTATCGCCGTTCCAGGAGTCCTGGTAAGGGATCCAGTCATCAGTAATGCTCATATCAAAGTTGGCGCTTACCTCAGCGGCCTGCATGGCTAATTCAAAGTCCTGCTGGCTAAAAGCATCCGGATATTTAATCATGGTATCGGCAATCACTGAAACCGCAGGGTAACCCACCATTTCACCAGTGTAATCGGAATGCAGCTCCCACTTAGGCAGCACACCGCCGGTTTTATATTTATTAAGCAGGTCATGCACATATTCCACTGAACGCTGCTTATCGAGAATTGTTTTCAGCGGATGAGCCGCCCGGAAGGTATCCCACATCGAATAAACCGAGTAGTTAGTGAAACCTTCAGCCGCCTGATAAGCCTTACCGTCCATGCCGCGATACTGACCGTCACTGTCCTGATAAACAAAAGGTGCAAAGTAAGTATGATAAAGTGACGTATAAAACATGGTTTTCTCAGCATCAGTACCACCTTTCAGCTGGAATTTTTCCAGTACCTCGCCCCAGGCTTTAGACGCCTGTTCACGTACCAGATCAAATTCAAAAGCACTGCTTTCCGCAGCCATATTGTTCTGCGCGCCTTCAATACTGAGCGGTGAAATTGAGATTTTCATCTGCAGCTGCGGATCATCCGCGGCGGCAAAGTTAAAATGGGCAATCACATCGCGGCTGCTGTTAATTTCTGTCTCAGTGGTTTGTACTCCTTCATTTAAAATCAGATAGGAATCAAAGGGCTGTGAGAATTCAGCATAAAAATAGACGGTCTGGTACTGCGCCCATTCATTACTTACCCGCATGCCTGCTACGGCATTATCACCGATTATTTTAAAGGTGATTTCACGAGTATGGTTACCCCACTCTCCCAGCAGCTCATGACCTACATCCAGTTTGACTTTTTTCTCCTGATTTTCCGGAAAGGTATAACGATGGAAAGCAACCCGTTTTGTTGCGGTCAGTTCAGTGGTTATCTGGGTCTCTTTTAAAAATGCCGAATAATAGCCGGGTACAGAAATTTCGGAGGTTTTATCTATGCTTGCCGTACCTGAGTTAAAACCGCTATAGGGCATAAAGGCGAAATCATTCATATCCCCTTTACCCGCTCCGGAAATATGGGTATTACTGAAACCTGTAATACGGTCATTGGAGTAGTGGTAATCCGTCGGTGTGCCGTCCTCTTTGGCACCATCCGGGCTCGGCTGGATCATTCCTTCCGGCACAACGGCCCCGGGAATAACATTACCCAGGCCGTCAGTACCGATAAAAGGGTCAACATACTGCAGTAACTGCGATGTTTGATCAGAGGGGCTTTCCTGCGCCTGGTCATCACAGCCGAACAGGCCGATCGACAAAACAGCGGAGCTGATGATTAATGAACGTTTAAACATATTATCTCCATAAATCTTAAATAATCGTAAAATTCAGATACAGTTAAGCCGCCTCTCTATTAGAGAAGAATTAAAAAACGGCAGGGAACTGTGTAGAAAAAGGTAAGGGATAATCAGTCCCTTACCTTGTCGGTTTTATATTGCTGGTTTCTCGGCGGTCATTACAAAATGCAGTTCACCACCGGCATAAATTTCACTGTGTTTGAAGGTATTAAACTGATCCAGAGGTTTACCGTTAATGGTCACTTCCTTCACATAGAGGTTATTCGGACCATTATTTTCAGCAGTCACTTTAAACTCACCGTCAGGCAGGTTAATAATGACTTCATCAAATATTGGACGGCCGATAGTGTAAGTCGGGTCTCCAGGCGTGATCTGATAGAAACCCATAGCGCTCATAATGTACCAGGCGGACATCTGACCAACATCCTCGTTACCAATCAGACCGTCGGGGCCATTGTGGTAAAAGTCCTTATAAACTTGATCTAGATATTCCTGAGTTTTCCAGGTTTCATTGGTACGGTTGTATAAATAGATCACATGGTGAGAAGGTTCATTGCCATGTACATACTGACCGATATAACCTGTCATATCCTGCAGATCACCTTCATTAGACTCTGCAGTAAACAACTCGTCTAATTTCTGATTCAAACCGTTTGTGCCGCCCATTAATTCGGTTAAACGATCCAGATCCTGCATCAGTGTCCACTGCCACTGCCATGCATTACCTTCCGTAAACCAGTAGTGATCCACCTTGTACGGGTCAAACTCGGCAATCTTGTCACCGTTCTCGTCAACGGGAACAAAGTACTTCTCTTCCGGATCCCAGTGATTCTGCGACCAGGTGCTGCGATCCATATATTTATCATAAGCGGCGGTATTACCGGCAGCCAAAGCAATCTGCGCAATAGTCCAGTCGTAATAAGACATCTCCAGCGCATAGGAAACCGAGTTCCAGTTTGGTACCTGGATGTACTTATATGCTTCGTAATAGCTGTACTGTCCCGGCATCAATGACGCCAAAGTTTCATCAGGGATCTGCGGGAAATCTTCCGGATGATAGGTTGAGCTTTCAACGGCACCCAGCAGTGCTGTATTCGGATCCACATCCATACCTTTAACAATAGCATCGGCAATAATCGCCACCGACGGGTAACCTATCATGGTGCCCGTGTAGCTTGAATGAGCTTCCCATTTAGGAAGAATACCGGCTTCCTGCTGTTTGCGGATCAGATCATTTGCAAAGTCCTGCGCACGCTGCGGATAGATAATAGTCTGCAGCGGATGCACGGCGCGGAAGGTATCCCACATCGAATAAATTGAGTAGTTAGTTAATCCGCTGCCTTCGCGAATATTGCCTAATAAGTCACGATAGCGGCCGTCCACATCTTCAAACACAATCGGTGCAATCTGGCTGTGATAAAAGCCGCTGTAAAAATTGGTTTTCTCGACATCCGTGCCGCCTTTTACTTCAATCACCGACAGCTCTTTGCTCCAGGCAGCTTCAGCATCCGTCTTCACCTTGTCAAAACCAAAATCAGGCACTTCAGCAGCCAGATTAGCCTCTGCTCCCTGCCAGTCTACCGGCGACAGACCAACACGGATTTCAACCGCCTCGCTGCTTTCTGATCCGAAATCTAAATAAGCGGCAATATCAATATCACTCTGTACTTCACCATAAACTAGCGGACGCTGTTCGTCGTCCTGATTACGTGTAAAGGCCTCAGCAATCGGTGCGGAGAATTTAGCATAGAAATATATCTTATGATTTTTAACCCAGGAGCCGCTTTTTCTGTAACCGCGTACGGTATAAGCATCAACCACTTCAATCTCATTAACAATGCTCTCGCCGCCGTTGGCTTTCAAAGTATGGCCGATATCCAGTTTGACTTTTCTGTCACTGCCTTCCGGGAAGCTGTATTTATGATAACCAACACGTGTTGATGTGGTTAACTGCGCCTCAATCTGCGAATCATTTAACACCACTTTGTAATAACCGGCCGAGGCCTGCTCGGAGTCTTTATCAAAGGTATTCTGCTCGGCATTTTCTTCACTTGTATAAGGCAGAACTAATATGTCGCCTAAATCGGTGACGCCGGTACCGCTAAGATGGGTATGGCTGAAACCGTAAACGGGAATATCTTTATCGATAATGATGCCTTTCTTATAATCACTGGCATCATGGTAACCACTGGCAGAGTCCCAGCCCTCTAAGGTTGTATCCGGGCTCAGCTGCACCATGCCCTGAGGAACAACCGCGCCGGGGAAAGTATGACCGGAAGCCGCGGTACCGATAAACGGATCCACATAATCAAGCACATTTGTATCAACGACTCCGCCGTCACCGCCGCCGCCTTCTTCGCTGCTTGAATCAGAATTACATCCTGATATGCCCAGAGCCATTGCTATAGCCAGCGGAACAAACCTTTTCTTAAACATAATATCTCCTTGGATAATTACTTTTTATAAATAATGAATATGCAGGGATTATGTGAAAAATAAAAAGGCACGGATATAGAATTAATTACGCATTAGCTGCACATTTGTAACCAGCGAAAAATGATGTGATTTGCCTCTCATGTTATCTACCGGGTAAATAACAGAAAGCAAAAAATGCCTGTTATCACATTTAATAACAAGCACTTACGTACAACTTAAAATACTACTATAGAGGCGGTTTATGAAGCAGGCTTTTTACCTGTCATTTCAAAACGCAGCTCGCCGCCTGCGGTAATATCGCTATGTTTAAATGTCCAGTTTTTACCTAACGGCACACCATTGATAGTCACCTCTTTAACATACTTATTAGCCGGACTGTTATTATTCGCAGTAATAGTAAACACCCCGTCCGGCAGTTTTATTTCTACCCTGCTGAACAGCGGACGACCTATGGTGTATTCCGGAATGCCCGGTGTTACCTGATAAAAGCCCATGGCACTCAGCACATACCAGGCTGACATCTGTCCGACATCTTCATTACCGATCAGCCCGTCCGGTGTCGGTGTGTAGAACTCACGCATCACCCGATCCAGATACTCCTGGGTACGCCATGCTTCATCGGTTCTGTTCCACAAATAAGCAATATGATGTGAAGGCTCATTACCATGCATATACTGGCCAATAAATCCGGTCATATCCGGCAGATCTTCACCGCTGGTTGACTCATCCGCTTCAAAGAGTGCCAGCAGATCCTGCTTAAACTGATCCGGGCCGCCGATCAAGGTTTCTAGATTGTCAAAGTCATGGAAAATCTGCCATTTCCACTGCCATGCATTACCTTCGGTAAAGGCAAACTCATCAACAAGGTAGGGGTCAAATTCAGTTTCTCCTTCAGGCAGATAAAATGAGCCGTCTGCATTAACTGCACGGAAGTAACGTTCCTGCGGATCCCAGTAATTAAGATAATATTGAGAACGTTTCTGATATTCCTGTTTAGTTACTTCGTCACCGGCAATCGCGGCAACTTCAGAAACGGCCCAGTCATAATAGGAGTATTCAATACCGTAGGATGCGGAGTTCCACCAGCCGTGCGGCACAATACCCAGATTGATATGATCCTGCATCTGAATATTCTGCACCCCGCCGAGCGTTCCCTGATCCCAGTCAGGAAAACGCGACAGATCATAAATAGTGGTTTCTTTCAGAGCGTGCAGCGCATCGTTAATATCAACTTCAAAACCTTTGGTGACCGCATCGGCTATAATCGATACCGCCGGATAACCAACCATAGTACCGGTATAATGACCGTGCAGTTCCCATTTCGGCAGTAAGCCGCCGTCCTGCTGTTTACGAATAAGATCATTCACATAATCCTGCGCTTTATCTGGATTAATAACCGTCTGCAGCGGATGGAAGGCACGGAAGGTATCCCACATGGAATAAATCGTATAATTCGGTGTTTCGTCTGCCTGTTTAATCGTCTGCTCCGGATCCATAGCACGGTACTGGCCGTCAACATCCTGGAAAATCATCGGCGCAATCTGAGTATGATAAAGCGCGGTATAGAAGTTGGTCTTCTCGGTTGCTGTACCGCCCTCAACTGCAACGCTGCTCAGCTCATCCGCCCAGGTTTTCTGTGCATTCGCCAATACATTGTCAAATCCCCAGTCAGGAACTTCAGCTTCAAGGTTTAACTGCGCGCCCTGTACACTGGTTGGTGATATAGCCAGACGGACTTCAAGCGGTTTATCTGAAGGCGCAAACTCAAAGTAAGAGACTATTTCGTTCGCTTCGATATTGCCGCTGGACTCTGACAAATCAATATCAATATCATCGGCAACGATTCTGCTGCTGATAATCGGAGAAGAGAATTTCGCATAGAAATAGACGCTTTGATTTTTCGCCCATAAATTACTCTTACGATGACCGCGAACCGTATACTCATCAATGATTTCAATTTCATTGAAGGTCGGATCCGGATCGTTACCCCAGCTGGCATTCAGGGTATGCGCTAAATCTAGTTTAATAAACTGAATCTGATCCTCGGCAAAACTGTATTTATGATAACCCACACGCGGGCTGGCGGTCAGCTCCGCTTTAATATTATCGCGCTTTAACAGCATCGAATAATACCCGGGTGTCGCGCTTTCAGAGTCTTTATCAAAAGTGTTATAAACGGCATTTTTCTGATCCGCATAGGGCAGTATTAATATATCCCCGAGATCGGTAATACCGGTGCCGCTTAAGTGAGTATGACTGAAACCGTAAACCGGAATGTCATGGATGGTGCCGTCATCAAAATAACCGGCTGCCGAGCCCCAGCCTTCCATAGTGATATCCGGGCTTAACTGCACCATACCGGAAGGATAAACCGCTCCGGGAAAAGTATGCCCGTCAGGGCCGGTACCGACAAACGGATCAACATAATCAAGCACTTTATAATATTCAGGCTGATCGCCGCCCTCTCCTGAATTAGTGTCTTCGGAATTACAACCGCTGAGGCCGACTACGGCTGCAACTGCAAGCGTTACAATAGAACGTTTAAACATAACCACTCCTAATCTGATAAAGATCCCCATGCAGATAACCAGACTGTACGGGGAATTTCACTGCTGTTTGTTTTTTGCGCAGAAATACTAACCTGCGCTTCGCAATGCTTTAAATGGGATTATTGACGCAATTACTGGACTAAATTACCCGCCCCGGAAAAGTGAGATAATGCTCTCATTTACAACGCTTTTATCTAGGGCCTGTTTATCTTTGAAAATTGCCCCTGTTGAGACTGAAAGTTTCTCAATCAAGGCGCGAAGAATGAAGTTTAGTTGTTCTAAATGAGTGATGAGCAACGCAGAGTGAGGGATTTTCAGCCTCAACCCGAAGGGCTGGGGCTATTTTTACACTCAACATCGTTATCAGTCATTAATGTAGAGTGACTACACTGCATGACTTCTGCCTTGCTGAGCACAAAAATAGCCTCCAGCAGGAACAAAGAGCAAAGATAAACAGGCCCTTATTGAGAGTGCAGTCACAAAACATTTTCCTGGTTACATAAGTCCTATAAAAAGCACATTTTTCACCTATCTCTTGGTAAGTATCAAAGCATAATATCGTCTCTATGAAGACTGCCGGAGCGCAGCAGAGCATGCTGGGACGCACTGTTAATAAATTACATCGTGTTTGATTCACTTAAACTAGAGGTCTCTTATGTTCAAAAAACGCACACTGGTCATTGCACTCACCGCCGCCATTACATCACTAGCAGGCTGCAACTCAGAAACAACTGAGGAGACGGATCCGTCCGAACCGGTCAATGTACTGCAGTATGTTGATCCCTTTATCGGCACCGGGTTCAACGGCCACACTTTCCCGGGTGCAGTTGTGCCGGAAGGTTTTGTGCAGCTTAGCCCGGATACACATTTAACCGGCTGGCACTCTTCCAGCGGCTATCATTACGATGACGACACGGTATACGGCTTCAGCCATACCCATTTAAGCGGCACCGGTATCGGGGATCTCGGCGATATTCTGTTTATGCCCTACAGTGATGATCAGCAGCGTGAGTCTTCAAAATTCCAGAAAAGTAATGAACAGGCGGGTGCCGGTTATTATCAGGTTAAGCTGGATGATTCAGGTATTAATGCAGAGCTGACCGCAACACAGCGTGTCGGCCTGCACCGCTACACATACGCAGATCAGCAGTCTCAGAAACTAAAAGTGGATCTCGGTCATACCCTCAATGAAGACTGGGGCGGAGTAAGCCTGGAAAATGAAATCACCTTTGTAGATGAAAACACCATTATAGGTAAACGTATCAGCGGCGGCTGGGCAGATGGTCAACAGGTATTCTTTATCGCCAAATTTTCATCGCCTATCAAGTCATACACTATCACTAATGAAGGAGAACAGGTCGACGGCAGCACGGCTAACGGTAAAGATGTGGTCAGCTTTATTGAGTTTGAACCTTCAGAGAGTCCGATCGAAATAAAAGTCGCCCTGTCACCGGTCAGCACACAAGGCGCTGAAGACAATCTTAATGCTGAAGCAGCATCCATAAACTTTGATCAGGCCCGTGCTCAGGCAGAAAACAAGTGGAAAGACAGCTTAGAGAGCTTCCAGATTGAAGGCGGCACAGAAACAGAAAAAACTATTTTCTACAGCGCGCTTTATCACACTAAACTGGCGCCGATGATCCATCAGGATGTGGACGGTCAGTATCCGGGCATGGATAAAAACATTTACCAGAACTTCGACGGCAAAACCAACTACACGGTTTACTCCATGTGGGATACCTTCCGTGCTCTGCATCCGCTGAAAACCATCACCGAACCGCAGCGTGCCGTAGATTACGCCATGAATTTAATCCAAAAACAAAAAGAAGGCGGTCTGCTGCCGAAATGGGAACTGCACGGTAACTACACCGGCACTATGGTCGGTTACCCGGCGGTATCTGTGATTGCCGATGCGATGATCAAATACCCGCAGGAATTCACCCCACAGGACTTTGAAGATGCAATGCTGGCAGGTATTGCCAGCTCTACCTGGCATCCAGAAGACTTCCAGCACTGGGACCAGGAACTGCTCAGTAAAGTAATGACCCTGCATATCAAATATATAGATGAAGAAGGATTTGCACCGGCAGATGAAACCGCCGAGTCAGTCTCCTACGGCTTAGAGAATGCTTATTACGACTGGTGTATCGCGCAGATTGCGCAGCTCGCCGGTAATCAGCAGGTATATGATACTTATATGCAGCGCTCTAAAGGTTTTGAGCGTTATTTCGACTATAACCCGGCTGAATACAGTGAGCATAATGTCAGCGGCTTTATGCGTCCGGTATTATTAGACAGCAGCTGGCGTACACCTTTTGACCCCTACAATGCCGAGCATGAAACCGGTGATTATACCGAAGGAAACAGCTGGCAGTGGACCTGGTTTGCTCCGCATGATATCAACGGTTTAAAAACACTGATGGGCGGCGAAGAGGACTTCAGGAAAAATCTGGACGGATTATTTAATGCTGAAGAGCAGGAAGGCACAGCAGATATGACAGGTTTAATCGGCCAGTATGTACATGGTAATGAACCGGATCAGCATGTGCCTTATCTGTATAACTACACCAGTACGCCGTGGAAAACCCAGGAGTATGTTGACCAGATCCTCGAAGAGTTTTATCTGGCAACTCCCGAAGGCATTGTCGGTAATGAAGATGTCGGTCAGATGTCCGCCTGGTACGTCTTAAGCGCATTAGGTTTCTATCAGATAACGCCGGGAGACAGTACCTATACCATAGGACGCCCGCTGTTTGACAAAGCGACCATACCGGTAGAAAACGGTGAATTTACCATTACTGCAGAAAATAACGGCCCGGACAATTTATATGTCAAATCGGTCAGCATTAACGGTCAGCCGCTGAGCGAAGGTCTGTTCTTTGACCACAGCGAATTTAAAGCCGGCGGTACCCTGCACTTTGTTATGAGTGCAACACCTCCCCAGTCTTAATCCCAAACCGCCGCCGCATTAATATGCGGTGGCTTCACTGCCCCGATAAAGAAATACATACATCTTTCTATCCCTCATAAATGCCAGATAACTTAGGAAAACTCCATGTTCAAGATAGTAAAAAAATATATATTCACAATCACACTGCTGACCATAGCGCTTGCTCTGACAGCATTAAGCGGCTGCAGCAGTATCGACAGCAGTCAAGGAAAGAGCAGCCGGGATAAAGCAGAAAATACCCAGCTGATAGGTCACTTTTTTGGTATTTTTGGTGATGACTGGGAAAACCGCCTGCGCGATGATACCCCCTTTGAAAAGATGGATTTTGTGTATATCGCTTTTGCTCATCCCTATGATCAAGATGGTGACGGAATCTACGAGTTAGGTTATGAAAATGCTCATAAAGAAGCGCCTTTCAGCGATCAGGAGCGTATCGACCAGATAGTTGAATTAGCCCGTGAAAAAAATCCTGATATTAAACTGCTTATTTCTGAAGGCTGGAGCATACAGGATTACTGGAAAAGCGCACAGAATCCGCAGGTATTTGCCGAAAGCGTAGTTACAATGATACGTGCTCATAAGCTTGACGGTTTCGATATGGATTATGAAATTGAAGGAGATCCTATTACCCTGCCTCAGTTTACAGCGCTGGTTAAGGCACTCAGAGAACGCCTGGACAAAGCAAGCATTGAAGATAAGCGCGGTGATAATCCCTATCTGTTAACTATTACACCGGATCATACCTCACTGGCGGTATGGGATGGAAAAGTGGTTAATGATAATTTTGATTATGTAAACCTGCAGACTTACTGGGGCGAGCGCTTCCATTTTATCGACCAGTTTGCAGACAGCGGTGTGGATGTATCAAAAATGCTAATCGGTTTAGCCAGTGAAATCCACAACCGCCCGTCTGATTCACCGCAGCCGTTTATTGATATCGCCAGAGAGCACGGCGCCCGAGGCATCTTCGCCTGGCGGGTGGATACCGACAGCCTTGATGAACAGGGCATTCCGCAGTACAGCATCGCCCATCAGATGTGGGAGCTGATGGGCCGGGACAAGGCGCAGTAACCCTGCTCTTACTAAATCATGCACCGGACAGTTTAACTGTCCGCTTACCTGCCCTTGTAAACGAGACCTCGATCACGCTTATTTTCAGGTGTTACAAATGTCCAGCAAAGGGTTGCTTTCTCTTCTACTAAACATTTCAGCAAACTTCTATATTAGCATCATCAAAAATAATCCTCTCTTAAGGAGATAATGATGAAAGTTGTCGCAGTTACCGCCTGTCCTACAGGTATCGCACATACCTATATGGCCGCTGATAAACTCAGTGATACCGCTAAAAAACTCGGTATTCCCATTAAGGTTGAGACTCAGGGAGCAATGGGTATCGAAAACCGTCTCACCGAGCAGGACATTCACAGGGCAGATATTGTGGTAATGGCGGCCGATATCAGAGTCGAATACGGCGAACGCTTTGAAAGCAAGTTATGCATCAACGTCAGTATTCAGGATGCACTTAAGAAACCCCAGAATATTTTTTCCCAGTGTCAGAAATTGATGAAATGAATAAGGCCAACTCCATGAAAAATGAATTAAAATTTAACTGTAGTCTTGTAAACGGTATTCACGCACGTCCGGCCAGCCACCTGGAAAAAGTGTGTAAACAGTTTGATTGTGAGATCACATTGACCAACCTGCGCAGCGGCAATACGGGTAATGCTAAAAGTGTATTATCTTTAGTCGGCACCGACACCCTGCTTAATGACGCTTGTATTCTTACTTTTGACGGTCAAGACAGCCGGCAGGCGCTGCACAAACTGACCCAATATATTAATAATGAATTTGCTCACTGCGATCAGGCTTTAGATAAACCCGGTGCCAGTGAAGCTATCGTACTGCCGCAGTCGCTGCTGCGCCACCAGCCGACTCTGCTGCAGGGCAAATGCCTGGCATTAGGCATAGGCAAAGGCCTTTTAATCGGCAATGAAGATATCAATCTCAACCTGTTCCGCACAGAAATCCAGTATGATGAAACCGCCCGTTTTGATAATGCCCGCCAGCAGGTCACTAATAACCTCGAGCTGGCAGTACAAGGTGCCGACGGTGCTGAAAAAGAGATTATCAGCGCACACCTGTCTATTCTTAACGACATCACTTTTGTTGATGATATCAAGAAACATCTGGCCGGCCAGTCAACAGCCAATGCAGTATTAGCCAGTCTTGAAACCGTCAGTCAGCAGCTGGAACAGTCATCCAGTGCTTATCTGCGTGAGCGTGTTGTGGATATACGCGATGTTGCCACGCAGCTTCTCTGTGCAGCTTACCCGGACATTAAAATCACGGCTAAGCTAACCTTAACTGAGCCGTCGATTGTTATCGCTAATGACCTGACGCCAAGCCAGTTTCTTGGTCTGGATAAAGAGCTGCTGCAGGGGTTAATACTTACCCATGCAGGCAGTACTTCACATACGGTTATTCTGGCACGTGCCTTTAATATCCCGACATTATCGGGCATTGAAGCCGCCCAGTGTACAGATGCTCTAAACAGTGAAGTGTATCTGGATGCCAGCCTCGGTGTACTGGCGGTGCAGGCCAATGAAGGAGTACGCTGCTACTTTGACCGCGCTATCACTTTGAACCAGCAGCTAAGCGACAAACAAGGTGCTTATGCTGCCCTTTCCGCACAAACCAGTGACGGTAAAGGTATTGAAATTGCAGCTAATATTGCCTGCTCCGTTGAAGCGCAGCCGGCATTTGAAAAAGGAGCACAGGGCATTGGTTTATTCCGCACGGAAATGCTGTTTATGGACCGCAGTGAAGCGCCTAAGGAAGAGGAGCAGTACCAGCAGTACCGTCAGGTTTTACAGGCGGCCGGTGATAAACCGGTGATCATCCGCACCATGGATATCGGCGGTGATAAACCCATTGATTATCTGAATCTGCCGCAGGAAGCTAACCCCTTCTTAGGTTACCGTGCCGTGCGTATTTATCCGGCCTTTATCGACCTTTTCCATAACCAGCTTAGTGCCATTCTTCGGGCTTCTTTACATGGTAATGCGAAAATCATGATCCCGATGATCCAGAGCATTGAAGAGATCCGCTGGGTTAAAGAGCAGATAGAAATAGTAAAAAACAGACTGACAGCACAGGAGCTGGAATTTGACAACGATGTGCCGCTGGGCATTATGGTAGAGATTCCAGCCGTTGCATTTATTATTGATCAGTTCTGTCAGGAAGTTGAGTTTTTCAGTATCGGCTCAAATGATATGACCCAGTACCTGCTCGCCGTGGACCGCGATAATGACAGCGTAGCGCACCTGTATAACAGTCTGGCGCCCTCCTTCCTGCGTATGCTGGATCAGGTAGTCAGTACCGCACACCAGTACGGCCACTGGGTCGGTTTATGCGGCGAGCTCGGCGCAGATGCCAAAGTACTGCCGCTGCTGATCGGTGCCGGTTTAGATGAAATCAGCATGAGCGCGCCTAAAATAGCCCCGGCTAAAGCAGCCCTCAGCAAACTTAACAGCAGCGACTGCCAAGAGCTTTTTGAACAAGCCTGCTTGTGTCCGACCATAACCGATGTACAGGCACTGCTGGATAAGGCTTCTGCCACTCAGGAAAGTAAACCGCTGTTATCTACAGAGTGTGTCTTAAAGAATGCCGATTTTTCCTGTAAAGAGGAAGTGATTCAGTCAATGGTTGGTAATTTAGGCCTGCACGGACGCACCGAGAATACCTATAAACTGGAGGAAGATATCTGGGCAAGAGAAGCTGTATTCTCTACCGCGCTGGGACACGGTTTTGCGATTCCGCATACTAAATCTGAGCATATCCGCGACTCGAGTATCAGTATTGCCCACCTTAATAAACCCATTGACTGGCAGTCTGATTCCGGTGATGTGGATGTGGTTATTATGCTGACCTTAAATAAAGAACAAGGCGATCAGCATATGCGTATCTTCTCCAGCCTGGCACGTAAACTGATTCATGAGAGTTTCCGCGATCAGCTGCGCGACAGTAAAGATGAAGCAGGCATTATCAGCATGCTGGAAAAAGAGCTGGCAATTTAATCGCTAAATCAGAAGGTATTAAAAAGCCGCCGAATTAAAAACAGGCGGCTTTTTTATTTATGTACAAAAACTTAAGGTTTTGTACTGTTGATATGGGCAAAAGACAGCGGAAACTCACGCTCTTTAGTTAAAGCTTCGGCGCGTAATGTTATGACCTGCTCACTCACCCGTTCGCTGACTGGAAAAGAACGTAATGCTTTGGTTTTTTTATCCACCAGCCCGGTACTAATAAGCTTCTGCAGAATAACATCGGCAGCGGTTAACACCGAGGATGCTTTAACCGTTTCACAGCGCGCATAGTTATCTCCTACAAAGGAAACATCAGCAGCCCGCAGTGTCGGATCACCGCCGGGTATCTGCTGTGCACCAAATAACGGTTTAGCACCGATCTGCGCGCTGCTGAAACTGGGAATATAAGCACTAAGATGGGCAATGGCACGATTAGTACGCTTTATGATTTCCGGCTCAGTCCAGCTCTGATCTATTTTATTTAAAAAGACTTCCGCCAGTTTAGGCTGCGCACTCTGCTCTGTACTGGCCGCTAAGCCCTGTTTAAACAGAGTAATATCTTCGGTCATGCCGTGCAGCTGAAAGTAACCGCCCGGATACGGAGTAAACTGCGCCATGCCCTGCGGCGTGCCCCGCTCTCCATGAAAAACTACTTCCGGCCAGATACAGTCACACTCAGTCCACCTGCTGACATAGGCGGCCTTAAACTCAACCAGACGCGGCCGTTTAAAACCTAACAGATCATCAATCAGACCGCTCCTAAAACCAGCCGCATTAATTAAATAATCAAATTCCCCCTGCTTGTTTAAACCAGCCTGCTGATAATCAACCAGCCAGCCACTGCCGGGTAAAGCCGGGCTTATTCTCGTCACCGTGCTGTTAGTCAACACCTGACAGCAGGTATTAGCTTCGAGGGAAAGTGCAGCCGAAGCCCCTAAACGAAACATATTTAAACCAAATTCATGCACCATAATCAATGGAAACTGCAGCTTGTCCAGATCCGCATTTTTAGCCACAGGAATCATCCACTGCGCTAAAGTCTGCGGTTTATCAAGCGGCTCCTGCAAGGCTAAACATTCAAGCTCTGTGCGGTCAAACAGCTGAAAATAATCCTGACTTTCACCAAGCACTTTGTTTAAAGGATCAAGATTAATCAGACGTTCATATTCAGTTTGTAACGTCTTAAGACGCGGCAGCAGCTGCTCCGGCGTACCTTTATCATGTTTAGGCACAGCTACTACAGTGGGTCGATAGTCAGCAGCATAGGGATATAAACGCAGCAGATCAATAGACTGTGCCAGCAGGGTTAAACACTGCTGTTCGGAAATTTCCCGGTATAAGTTGCCGCCGGCATGCAGATGACAGATAGGCGGACCGTTAACTAAACTCGGCCCTTTTTCAAGAAGGGTAATATCCAGGCCTAATTCACTTAGATATAACGCTACGGAAGCGCCGGCAATACCGCCGCCGACAATGGCTATTTTTGCAGGTTTTAATTTAGCTTGTGTAACGTCTAACATGCTGACCTTAAAGTAATAATCGACAGAAGGTAAACGCGGCAGTTAGTCTGCCAGCGCATATTCATTAGTATTGCCTAATACAGCAATCAGATCCGCAAAGTCGTCAAAAACAAGGTCAGGATTATGCAGGCCGATATCTTCGCCGTAATTATACCCGTAAGTTAAACCGACACTCTGCATAGAAGCAGCATTCGCCGCCAGGATATCATTCTTTGAATCCCCGACCATCACACACTGCTCCGGGGTCACATTGAGTTTTTCACAGATATGCAGTAACGGCAGCGGATCCGGTTTACGTTTTTCTAAACAGTCACCGCCTAATAATATTTCAAATAATCCGGTTAACTGCAGCCCTTCAAGAATCGGTTCAATAAAATCAAAAGGTTTATTGGTCACAATCACTAAACGGTAACCGTGGGCTTTTAAGATTTTTAAGGTTGAACGTACCTGCGGATAAGTGGCCGTTTTAATGCATAAATTGTTTTTGTAGAAATCTAAAAAAGTCTGCAGGGATTTTTCAAGTAAAGCAGGATCAAGATCTTCAGCAACTTCTGACTGACCAGATAAACCGCGCTGCACTAAAGTACGCGCACCATTACCTACCCAGGAACGGATAATATCTTCACTGAATGTCGGACGCTCCAGCGTGGTTAACATATGGTTTACGGCTAATGCTAAATCCGGCGCACTGTCGATCAGCGTGCCGTCTAAATCGAACAAAATGACTTGTTTATTGGTAAATTTCAATTTTTTTGACCTTGATATAAATCAATTATAGAAAGCAGTCATTATGCCTGTAATATTCAAAAAAGTAACTTTTGATCGCGGTTGGGGGATGAACTACAGGAGAAGCGTTTTTATTTAGCAGTGCTTTCAATAGTACAGCTGAAAAGGTAAAACTCTTCAACATTTGCAGTTTTGGATAAACCGTAACTGCAGCAAAGGTTATCAGGAGCATTTCCAAGTTCCCTTATATAAAAAAAGGCTCAGATGTGTTTAAAAAATGTGTATATCTTCCGAGTAACACATTAGTTGAATCACGATTCAGCATATATATTGGCAATTTATTGAATTGATTTGATTTTTTGGTTATTGTGACATTTTAAGTAAAGAACATACACAACAAGACAATTGCGTCACTGCGATGTATGTAAAGCTGTTAGCTGTCATAGGACTTATTCGTTTCATGTTGATTAAGCTCAGAGAGTATTTCCGCAACTTAATAAGGTCTAAGTTTATATTTAATTTGGAACATTTATACAGCAATATTTAGTGGCTACATATCATGGGAAGGCGAAGTTATTTACTTTAATGAAGAGCCATTTTGGTTCTTTTGGTTTTTTATTGAAGTGTATACATTGCCCGTAATTCTTCTTTGCTTAGTTTCAATGGAGTATTACTGGCATCGAAAACAATTGAAGTATGTAAGGGTTGTAAACCCAGCTATGAAAGTAAAACGTTTACGAAGAAGAAAACGGAAAAAGAAACGACTGCGTTAATTACTGATATTGCCAGCTAATAAGTCGTTTAAACAGACATAAAACAGTTAGCTTTTATTTAGGCGTTACAGCTTAGTGTTTGCCTAAAATAGTTTTGTTTTAAATTAACAGGAAAAATGTGAATGAATAAATTGTGTTGTATTGTCTTACTCTCGCTTGTTGCTATTGGAGTAAGTGCGGGTGAAAAAGAAGCAAAGATTAAAACATTGATGGAAGCACAAGGGCTTTTAGAAATGTTTGATAGTCAATTGGAAATGGGGAAAATTCAAGGAGAGAAGATGGGGCAAGAAATGATGTCTCAAATGTTATCTCAAATTAACCCAAATGAAGAATTCCAGTCTCGTTTTCAGAATGCTTTTAATAGCTTCATGGGTAAGATGCAAGCACCTTGGGGCGCAGAAGAAATAGTTAAAGTTTGGGGACTGTACTATGGTAAAAATTTCAGTGACCACGAATTAGATCAGTTAATTGAGTTTTATACGTCGCCAATTGGTAAAAAAGAAGTAGCGGCTAGCAAGTCTGCATTACCCGAATTCTCAATGCACTTCCAAAAACTAAGTGAACCTATTTTTCAAAAGGCCACTCAAGAATATATTACAGAACTTAAAATCGTTGCTAAAGAGTGCAATTGTCAGAAATAGTTTGCTATAACAAATAACCCATTAGGGTCAGGTATTACGTTTTGCCATTCAAAGCAAAAGGCAAGACGCGATCCCATGATCTGTGTGAAAGCTATTTTTCAAATGAAAAATTCAGTGCTAGTTTTCGTTCAGTCGGTTATGAAAATTTTTACAACCTAAGAAGTTAATCAACTAAGCTAAAACAGTGGGTTATAACTACGCGATTTTAGCCCGCAATTTTTCGTCAGTTATTAAAACGTTAAATGCCTACTAAGTATAAGGAGTATGTTTGCATCATGGTGGAAAACTTTGCCAAATTCACAGGGTTAATTATGATGACTGCAGCTCTTGTCGTAACAATTCTACTGCTTACCACTATATTTCAGGTTTTATATCAGCCCGAATCTGTCGCAGCTGTAAAAATTATTGGGGATTTCTTGTCAGCTCAGTTTCCCCTATTTATTTCAGATATTAGAGAAAAAAGGGATGTTCTAGATGTGGATCCATCAAGTAGGCTGCTGATCGTCTACTTTGTTGCCTCTATCGCATTAGTGGCTCTTGGTTCAGTGCTACATGCACTTGTCAGCGGAGCAATATCATTTCTAAAGTTTGCAAGAAGGTCGGAGCAATAGCATCTAACAAAGGAGTTAGACCACTAATGAACAATAGGCTCAAGGATGAATAAAAATCAACCAAATTTATTAATTGCATTCGCCATTGTAATTACCTTATTTGCACTACAAATTTTAATAGGCGCAGGCTTTTACGATGCTGGTATTATTTTCAAATATGGAGATCCCCAATCTTCAGTTATTTCTGTGCTATCTACAGGCATTATAATTACAGCTTCAATGCATTTTACAGGGCTCACTTATCCAACGTTATTTCACTCCTCAATAAACTCTGTTTCTAGTACAGTAGCCGTATTATTCCCTCCCATTTTTATTGTTATTTTGGGGGCTATGTGGTGGTTTGTTGATTTTATTTCATTCATCGCGTTGTTCATGCCGGAAGATAAAGCTAGTTTAGATATGCTCAATCGAATGATGAGTAGTGGCTTTATAACTATAATTGCAATTTGCGTTATAGCACCTTTATTAGAAGAAATGCTATTTAGAGGTATTATTTTAAGAGGCTTTTTGAGTCATTATTCTCCTAAGAAATCTATTATTTTATCTGCATTACTTTTTGGAATATTTCATTTAAATTTATACCAAATACCAGCAGCGTTTTTTTTGGGGTGTTTTTTTGGGGGACTCTATTATTTTAGTCGTTCTCTTTGGCCTTCAATATTTGCACACGCCATATACAATGGTGGTATTTATATGCTGTCAATGAACAATACAAACGAGTTTAATTCCTTTATCACAAACATTATTACGTTTATTGTATCTCTATGCGGCATTTTACTACTTGCACGAATTTTTAATATAAAATTAAACCTTTATATTCGTAAGTTAGATTAAACGATGGAGTTACCGTGGGACTTGTTTTAGGGCCTTTAATTATCTTTTGGCTGATGATGGGAATTTATTCTTTAAAAATGGGGTATTCATTGTTGACGAGTTTACCCCTGCTTCCGGATGCAGCATTAATTACTCTTATTGCAGTCTTCTCTCTACTGTCTTACATATATTTAGGATTAGAACGTTTTAAAGCCAGCAAGAAGCTTTACTGGTGTGATATTCCTTTATTCTTCACGGCAAATAAAACATCTTTTTTTATTTTTTTAATCGCGGCATTGATGCATTGGTTTGGTTCGAATTATTTAGAGCATGAATATATAAGGCCGGTTCCGTTTATTATCGTATTTACAATTTCTTTTGGGGCTCTTGCTGGTACTTTTAGCTCTGAAGCATTTATGAACAAATACAACATTGTACGAACTCACTAAAAATAATTAACATATTCTGGTCTAATTAAATAACTAAGCTAGGTTATTAAATCAGTTACATCAGACATTTCAAATACCCCCATGGTATTCCTCTGCTCTGACATAATCGCTTTTACCTTAGGTACTGCAAACCTTTCTAAATATGACATTTCAGAAAAAATAGGAAAAAATAAGAAAAAATAAGGCCCCCAAAACACTTTCCATCGTAAGCGTCCGGCAAACTACACTGAACGCTTTTTATAATTCCACGGTAAGATTTCATCGACTAGCTCGGGTGAGCTGCTGAGGTGATCTAAGCAA
>NZ_AUAM01000015.1 GCF_000428725.1 Psychromonas aquimarina ATCC BAA-1526 | reverse complement strand
GGCTCTGACGTATCTGCTGTTGTTAACGTTGAAGTTGCTGCTGCAGAGTAATCTCAAGCAGACAATTTGAATGTTAAAAATACCTGCTTTCGAGCAGCCTTCTTTGTAACGAAAAGTTTTTGCCTGTGATTTATGCAGCCCCAAAAAATTAAAACTGGATTGCCTTACTTATCCCTTTGTTATTAAATATCCTCTTGTATTAAATCAAAATCACCTTATTGTTTACAGTCCAGATAACTCAGCTTCACTCTCAAATAAGGCCATAAAAATGAAAACATTAGAGCACTACCAGTTATTAGCAGAACAAGCGGCGGCTTTAATTGAAGGGGAGACAGATCTGACTGCTAACCTTGCAAATATCAGCGCCCTGCTTAATATGAATTTAGATAATATTAACTGGGTAGGATTTTATCTGTTAAAAGACAATCAGTTAGTATTAGGCCCGTTTCAGGGCAATGTCGCCTGTGTACGTATCCCGCTGGGTAAAGGTGTCTGCGGTACGGCATTCAGCAGTAACAGTATTCAGCGTATTGCTGATGTACATCAGTTTGCTGGTCATATCGCCTGTGATGCAGCCAGCCAGTCTGAAATAGTACTGCCGATTAATATTAACGGTAGAACAATTGGTATCTTAGACATCGACAGTCCGATCACAGAACGATTTAATGAGATAGATGAACAAGGACTGGCATTGTTTGTTGAACAACTCCAACAGCACCTTGTACTCCCTTAGTTTGGCCATAAAGCCTAACGAGCATTATTTTTTATCCATGGCTTTGATTATTAAAGCTATTTTACAATTAAGCATTGAACATGACCCCTCTGAATATTATGATATTTTGCTCACCTACACATGACTTTAATTATTAACTATGAGTATCATGATAATGAAACGCTTTCTTTTAACCATAATTGCACTAACCAGTCTATCGGCTAACGCCAATCAATCTTATTCATATCTGTCAGGCGGTTATCAATTTACCCGCGTTTCTGAAAACGGGATGGGGGAGTATTTCGAGGATCAGTACAACAATGAGGAGAGTAAGTATCTGCATGGCGCTTATTTTCGCGGAAGCTGGAATTTCTATGATCATTTATTTGCAGAATATCGTATTGGTGCCACAACCCGCACTTCATCGTCATTAACTCAAAACTATCTTGCACTTGGTTATTATATTCCACTAACCTCTGACAGCAGCCTGTATGCCTCAGCAGGTTATGCGGATTATAACGCCAAGCGCAGCATTGATTCCGGCTGTGGTCTTTTCGATTTTAATGATGAGTGTCAAACGATTCGGTTTAGCGGATATGATAAAGGATATTCTGCAGAGTTCGGTGCTCGTTTTCAGCTATTTCCATGGTTACAAATAGAGCCATCTTACCGCTATGCTGATTTTAGTGATGAAGGCCAGCATGAGTTCCGCTTAACCAATTTGCTTACATTAAGCGAAAATTCCTCATTCGAAGTAAACGGCGTTTATCGTCATTGGAACAACCTTAATGAAACTAACTTTCAGCTAGGATATCGCTATAGTTTCTAGTTGTGTAGATTTATCTCGTTCCTCACGCTCTGCGTGGGAATGCATATTCAGTTCAGGTTTTTGCTAACTTTAAATATTTCATAACCGAATTGAGGGGGTTGTAAGCTTTCGCCTGTGGTTAAGGATTTAACTTTATTTGTTGGTAATTTCGCCCTGACGGCGATCTTACTTTTTCTAAAGTAAGAGAAAAAGTAGCAAAAAGCGTCACTCTAACCATTTTTTAATCTATCAATCAGCCATCACTTTCTAACGCACCGGCTCGGAATGCACATCCCTGTGCATGCCAAGCCTATAAAATCATCCATGATTTTATTGCTAAAGCAATGTCAGCTTGCTAGAAAAATGGAAAGGGAACCTTTGCAGCCGGACTGGTTTGCTTGATTAAGAAAAACTTATCATGGTTAGCACTACAATTTACAAATCATAGATAGTAGATAAGGAGTTAACATCTTCTAGCCTTTCATTAAGTTCTTTAATTATTTTCTTTTTTCCCACAATTCTTTTTTCTAATAAAGATCTTGCAGGAAAACTTCGCGTAATATGAAATTCATATTCTAATTGATTAATACACTCTACTTCGTACGATTTTAGTAAGCTTAAATATTCCGACTTATTTACAATATCCACAATAATTCACCTGTTAGTTTGCTTTAATTAGTAGTTAGGTAAATTATGTTGAAATAGATATAGAAAAAATAACCTCAAAAAAAGATCGTCAACTTATCGAATTACAATTTTACATATATTATTTCTGCAGGATCAAATTTATGCTTTCTTAAATTTTTTCCAGATGTATTTGCTACACAATGCTCTACTAACTGTAAGCCCAAAACTAAGTTGGCAGTATCAATAGCCTCAACAAGCCAAGAGGGATTTTCTATAGCAATACGAATCCCATAAGACAACTGACCTAATTCATTTGTCCAGCCCATAGTCTTGCAAGCTTCCACAAATCCCCAAGTCAAATGAAGCACTGGGCGACTATGTTGGAAATCTCTTTTGTGATTATTCGAACGTATTGCTCTATCTGAAATTTTTTCCCTATTAGTTTCATATGCAGTTGAAATATAATCAATACTTGAACCAAAACTATGATTTGGATCTTTCTCTAATGCATTGTCATGAAACCTAAAGACATGGTATGAATGAAATCTAATTATTAAGCGCCGGATACCCGAGTTAATACTCTGATCAATATTTTTCCAAGGCCACTTACTATCAATTTCTTTTGTAAAATGTTCTGGTAATTCTTGTATATGAGCTTTCCCACTTGTTCTGTAATAAGCATTCAATATCGCTTTAGAAAACCGTTTTTTTCTTTTTTCGTCCTTCACATTAGGAAACGCCATCAAGGCGATAAAATCAACAGCACCATAAATATCCAGAGAAAGGGTTTCAATTCTTTCAAAGACGTTTTCAGAAGCATATTGCTTTACTAGAGCTAGACCGAACTTGATTTCATCAGACATTACGACTCTCCACACCATTAAAAACAAAAACTTAATCTAATTAGTAAATACAATCAATAACATGGCTAATTTTTCTATTTTATCTTAATTTACCAAACCAGTATGGTAACGAAAGATCCCGTTTGCGCTTTTCTTACTAGATAAATCGCTTTAGCAAGTGAAACCATGGAGCGAATTGAACGTCAGTTCAGGTTCATGAGCAAGCCAAGCTCTGCGTGCCCTTCTTTCCACTAGGTTCGGCATGTACATGAATGTGCATTCCGAACCGGTGCGTTAAAAAGCTATTTTTTGAGTGAGAATAAAAAATGCTCGGGCAGCACTCTTTTGCTTACTTTTCTCTTGCTGTTGAGAGAAAAGTAAAGTCGCCGTCAGGGCGAAACCACCAGCGTTCAATCGACACCAATCACCAGCCTACAAACCAGCCTAGGTGATTTCACGAAAAAATCTATGCATTCCCACGCGGAGCGTGAGGAACGATATATATCTCCACACGGGCAAGATAAATCACAGACAAAAAAAGCCCCACGGTTAGGTGAGGCTCGATAACAAAATTAAAGATTAAGGCTGGTGCCTCAAATCATTATTTTGCCTGCGGACGCATATGCGGGAACAGTAATACGTCACGGCATAAATGAATGGCTGTCAGTAAAATCCACTCACAAAAAAGCCCCGCTAGAAAACGAGGCTTTTGATCTTGCTAACAGCTAAAAAACTATTAGCTAATATTATTTTGCCTGTGGGCGCATATGCGGGAACAGTAAAACGTCACGGATTGTATGGCTGTCAGTAAACAGCATAACCAGACGGTCGATACCGATACCTTGACCAGCTGTCGGCGGTAAACCGTGCTCAAGAGCTGTAATGTAATCAGCATCGTAGAACATCGCTTCATCATCACCAGAATCTTTCTGTGCAACCTGATCTAAGAAACGCTGCGCCTGATCCTGTGCATCGTTAAGCTCAGAGAAACCATTTGCCAGCTCACGACCGCCGACAAAGAACTCAAAACGATCTGTAATGCTAGGATCTTCATCATTACGGCGTGCAAGCGGTGAAACCTCTGCAGGGTATGCAGTGATAAAAGTAGGCTGCAGCAGTTTGTGCTCAGCTGTTTCTTCAAAGATTTCAGTTAATACTTTACCTTCACCCCAACCGTCTTTCAGGTTTACATGTAGACGCTTAGCTAATGCTTTAAGGCCTTCTATGCTTTCCAGCTCGCTTGCTTCAATACCTTCATTGTATTCAAGTACTGACTCTTTCATGGTCATACGGATAAACGGTGCACCGAAATCAAACTCCTGTTCACCGTATTTAACAACGCTTGAGCCTAATACTTTTTCAGTGATAGTACGAAGCATATCTTCTGTCAGGTTCATCAGATCAATGTAATCCGCGTACGCCTGGTAGAATTCGATCATAGTGAATTCAGGGTTATGACGTGTTGATACACCTTCATTACGGAAGCTGCGGTTAATCTCGAATACTTTTTCAAAACCACCAACTACTAAACGCTTAAGGTTTAATTCCGGTGCGATACGCAGAAACATTGGTAGATCTAATGCATTGTGGAAAGTTTCAAACGGCTTAGCTGTTGCGCCGCCTGGAATTGCCTGCAGCATTGGTGTTTCTACTTCCATGAAGTCACGCTCATTTAAGTAGTTACGCATTGCACTTACAATTTTATTACGCAGAATAAATGTTTTACGAGACTCTTCATTAGCAATCAGATCAAGGTAACGCTGACGGTAACAAGCTTCAGTATCTGAAAGACCGTGGAATTTGTCAGGTAAGGGACGTAACGCTTTAGTTAAAATACGAATTTCACTTACTTTAATACTTAGTTCATTAGTTTTAGTTTTGAATAAAACACCTTTAGCACCAAGGATATCGCCTAAATCCCATTTTTTAAATTCAGTGTTGTAAAAACCTTCAGCCAGATTATCACGAGCAACATAAACCTGCACACGACCGCCCATATCCTGGATTGTTGCAAAACTTGCTTTACCCATAATACGGCGAGTCATCATACGACCGGCAACACTAACTTCAACAGCGAGTTCATCCAGCTCTTCTTTAGTTTTGTCTTCATACAGCTTATGTAAATCATCAGAGATGTTTTCACGACGGAAGTCGTTTGGAAATGCCTGTCCCTTTTCACGCATTGCATCTAACTTAGATAAACGCTGCGCTAGGATTTCATTTAACTCTTCTTGTGGTGCTTCTGCTTGATTTAACTCTGACATGGTTTTTCCTATTGGTTTTCTTTCAATATAATTTGTTTTATTAATTCGTTTACTAAATGCTATAAACCGGACTTTAAACTGGCTTCTATAAAGCGATCCAGGCCGCCGTCTAAAACAGCCTGGGTATTACGGCTTTCAACACCGGTTCTTAAATCTTTAATCCGCGCATCGTCTAATACATATGAGCGAATCTGACTTCCCCAGCCGATATCAGATTTATTATCTTCGCTGATCTGTTTTTCAGCGTTCTGTTTCTGCAGTTCATATTCATACAGCTTAGCTTTCAGCTGTTTCATCGCCTGATCTTTATTCTTGTGCTGTGAGCGGTCGTTCTGACACTGCACCACAATATTGGTCGGCACGTGAGTAATACGTACCGCAGACTCGGTTGTATTTACGTGCTGCCCGCCCGCGCCGGAAGCTCGATATACATCGATACGTAAGTCAGCCGGATTAATCTGGATATCAATATTATCTTCGATTTCAGGGTAAATGAATGCTGAGGCAAAGGAGGTATGACGGCGCCCGGTTGAATCAAATGGTGATTTGCGCACTAAACGGTGAACCCCGGTTTCAGTACGCAGCCAGCCGAAGGCATATTCACCGCTAAAACGGATTGTTGCGCCTTTAATACCGGCAACATCACCCGGTGACACTTCCATTAACTCAGTTTTATAACCGTGCGCTTCACCCCAGCGTAAATACATACGCAGCAGCATATTCGCCCAGTCCTGTGCTTCTGTTCCGCCGGAGCCTGACTGAATATCCAGATAACATGAACACTGATCGTGATTGCCTGAAAACATACGTCGGAATTCCAGAGTTTCTAATTTTTTCTCCAGCTCGGCAGCTTCGTTTTCTGCTTCATCAAAGCTGTCCTGATCCTGTTCTTCAACCGCCATTTCCACCAGCATCTGAATTTCTTCAGTACCGGCATCCAGTGCATCAATGGTATCTACCACTAACTCTAATGCACTGCGCTCTTTGCCTAATGCCTGTGCCCGCTCAGGTTCATTCCAGACCTCCGGCGACTCCAGCTCACGGCTTACTTCCTCTAAACGCTCAGATTTAGCATCGTAGTCAAAGGTACCCCCTAAGCAGTTCAGCACGCTCAGTCAGGTCTTTTACTTTATTCAAAATGGGGTTTACTTCAAACATCAAGGATCTCTATTGCTTAAACGACAAAAAGAGACGAATTTTAACCAATAACAGTGAAAATAAATAGTGCAGATAGAAAATAAACCCCGAGATTAAAGTGATTCTCAGGACTTTTCTAACGATGAATAGAAACTAGAAACAGATCCGCGGCTTTATCAGCAGCTGTTTTTAGAAAAACAGCCCGACTTCCGGAATTAAACAGACCGCTGAATTCAAACTAAATTGGGGTTGAAAGGAGCAATTTCCCGTTTAACTCTTAAATAACGTTCTAACCAGGACTTAAATTCCAGCTCAGTTAACTCACCGGAGAGGCGATGGTACTCTTTACCGTCTTTGAACAAAATAAAGGTTGGTACACTGCGAAGATCATAGCGGCCTGCAAGTACCTGCTCACTTTCACTGTTTATTTTAATAAAAACCGCATCACCTTTAAAAGTCTTAGTCATTGTTATAAAAACCGATACCATCTCATGACAGTCCTCTGACCAGGCCCCCCAGAAGTCAGCAACAACCGGCAGAGAGGACTCGGCAGTCAAATGCTGAAATAATTCCAGATCAGCATCAACGGGGTGTTCAGACAACAAGGCGGTTCCGCAGGACGCACATAGCGGGCAGTCCGAAAAATGTTCTCTGGCAGCTCGATTAACTGCTAAGCAGTGCGTACAGACAAGCATTTCATTTTCCATCATCAGCTTCCTTAATTAAACAGCTATATATATAAAATAGACCAGCAGATAAAAATATTCATAACCTGACATATGCTTATACCTCATTTCCCCCTGTTCACCCGAATTCTGCTTGTTTATGAAAAAATGTACTATTTATGCACTTTTTTATTGTCATTATTCGTGCAATTTTTTTTGATTACAGTACAGTAAACAGCCGTTTACTTATAAACGGAATTCACTTCCGCCCGATACAGGTGAAAAGTGACACAATTTTTTATAAAACAAGGTTCACTCCCACCCGATACAGGTGGAAAGTGACGCAATTTACCAATTGTATATAAGGAGAATTTTATGGAAATGTTATCTGGCGCCGAAATGGTTGTCCGCTCGCTGCAGGATGAAGGTATAGAGCATATCTTCGGTTACCCCGGCGGGTCAGTATTAGATATTTACGATGCTATTTTTCAAAGCAGCGATATTGAGCATTTCTTAGTTCGACATGAACAGGCAGCCGTGCATATGGCCGATGCTTATTCTCGAACAACGGGCAAAGTAGGTACGGTTCTCGTAACCGCCGGTCCTGGTGCAACTAACTGTATTACAGGTATCGCCACCGCCTACATGGACTCTATTCCTTTAGTTGTTTTATCCGGACAGGTACCCACCAACTGGATTGGTGATGATGCTTTTCAGGAAACAGATATGATCGGTGTATCTCGGCCTGTCGTAAAACACAGCTTTTTGTGCCGCACAGCACAAGAGATCCCGATTGCAATCAAAAAAGCTTTTTATCTGGCTTCAACCGGCCGCCCTGGTCCTGTTGTGGTTGATCTGCCCAAAGACGTGCAGAACCCGCTTCTTAAGTTTCCCTATGAGTATCCTGAAAGTGTGGAATTACGCTCATATAGCCCGACACTTAGAGGCCACAAAGGTCAAATTAAACGTGCTTTGGCTGCTCTGTTAGGTGCAAAAAAACCGGTACTTTATGTCGGCGGCGGTGCAGTTATTTCTAATGCATCAAAACAGGTTACCGAACTGGCTGAAAAATTAAATCTGCCGGTTACCAATACACTGATGGGTTTAGGCGCTTTTTCCGGCACACATAAACAAAATATCGGTATGTTAGGTATGCACGGTACCTATGAAGCAAATTTAAGCATGCATAATGCGGATCTTATTTTTGCAGTCGGAGCACGTTTTGACGACCGTGTAACCAATAATGTCGAAAAATTCTGCCCTAACGCAAAAGTCATGCATATTGATATTGATCCGACATCAATCTCTAAAAATATCCATGTTGATCTGCCTATCGTCGGCTCAGTAGAAGTGGTACTGCAGCAGATGTTAGATCTTATTGCCGAAACACAAGCCAGCAATGACGGTGAAAAAATCGCACACTGGTGGAAGCAGATTGAAGAATGGCGTGCAAAAGAGTGTCTGGCTTACCAGCCGTCAAACAGTCACATTAAACCGCAGCAGGTTATTGAAGAATTATATAAAGTAACTAATGGTGATGCGATTATTGCCTCTGATGTTGGTCAGCACCAGATGTTTGCGGCTAACTATTATCCGTTTAAAGAGCCCCGTCAATGGATCAATTCCGGCGGTCTGGGCACCATGGGATTTGGTCTGCCTGCGGCTATCGGCTGTAAAATCGCCCGCCCGGATAAACCGGTCTGCTGTGTCACTGGTGACGGTTCAATTCAGATGAATATTCAGGAACTGTCCACCTGTATGCAGTACAACATTCCAATTGTCATTGTCCTGCTGAATAACCGTTCCTTAGGTATGGTTAAACAGTGGCAGAAAATGTTCTACGGCGGCCGTCAGTCTCATTCTTATATGGACAGTGTGCCTGACTTTGTAAAACTTGCAGAGGCTTACAATCATATCGGTATTAAAGTCGATAAGATTGAAGAACTGCAGCCGGCATTAGAGCGTGCTTTTGAACTAAAAGAACGCGTTGTATTTTTAGATGTTGCCATTGACCCGGAAGAGCATGTCTACCCGATGCAGATAAAATTCGGCAGCATGGAAGATATGTATTTAAGCAAAACGGAGAAGACTGATGCGTAGTATTATTTCTGTATTATTAGAAAATGAATCCGGTGCTTTATCACGCGTAGTAGGTTTATTCTCACAACGCGGCTACAACATTGAATCACTAACGGTCTCTCCGACAAATGATAAAACATTATCACGTATGACTATCACCACAGAGGTGACGGATCTTGCAAGCTTAGAGCAGATGATGAAACAGCTGCATAAGCTGGTTGATGTGCTGCGCGTTTCAGAGTTAACAGAAGGTGCGCATGTTGAGCGTGAATTAATGCTGATCAAAATACGCACTATTACCAATGAAGCCCGTGAAGAAGTGAAACGCTGCTCTGATATTTACCGCGGACAGATTGTTGATATCACCCAGAACCTGTACACCATTCAGTTAAGCGGTATCTGCTCTAAATTAGATGCATTTATCAGCACAATTGAAGAGACCAGCGAGATTGTTGAAGTGGTCCGCTCCGGTGTTTGTGGTATTGCTCGTGGTGAAAAAGCATTACGCGGTTAATAACCTGATACAGTTAAGTTATCGGCAGCGGCTGAAATTAACTGTATCAGCAGCTTATTTAAACGTTAAAATGTAAATTATAAAATGCAAAGCTGTGCTCAGTCTTTGCATTTTTTCTTTTATAAGGGGTTGCTATGTTTGAGCTAGGCGCATTATTACTGTCGGCCGTTATTATTTATTATTACTTTTTTGTACAAAATAAGGATCATTCATGAAGTTTGTTACATCACTGTTTCTCAGCGCCGGTCTTCTCTGCAGCAGCATGGCCTTCGCCAGCCAGTTAACAGTCGATAATGCCTATATACGCGCAACACCGCCGCATGCTAAAAACAGCGCTGCTTTTATGGTTATCAACAATGCACAGGACCGAGAAGTGCAGCTGGTTGCCGTGAGTAGTGATATTGCTGAACGCGTTGAACTGCATAACCATATTATGGAAGACGGTTTAATGAAGATGCGTGAAGTTGAACAGATCAGCATTGCCCAGCAGGGTCAGGCCGAACTGCAGCCGGGCGGCCTGCATGTAATGTTTTTAGGTCTAAAAGAGGAACTGCAGGAAGGCCAATCGGTAACACTTTCGTTATATTTTAATAACGGCGAACAGATTATTATTGACGCACCGGTTAAAAAAATTAAGATGCACAAAAAATAAAACACATTAAATAATCTAATTAGGAATAATCATGAAGAAAAAAATCTGCGCGGCTGTTGTCGCAAGTGTTATCAGTATGCCGTCAATGGCTGATTTTTTAGGTGTATATGCTGGTATTGATTACCGGACAATGTCAACCAGCCACACTGCAAATGGTATGTCTGGTGAATTTAAAGACAGCAATAACCTGTCTGGTTATGTTGCCTTAGAACACTTTGTTCCTCTGATACCAAATGCAAAACTTAAGTACTCAGATTTAGGTTCTGAATATAATGATGGTTCTATTAATACAGACAGTTCAGCAATGAATGCAATCTTATATTATCAGTTATTTGATAACGACCTGTTTGAGTTTGATTTTGGTGTTGCTTACACAAAAGTGGAAACTGACTTTAATAATTTAAGCACTGAATTAGGTCAGGCTTACGGAGCTGCAAAAGTGCATATCCCTGGCGTTAATATGCATGCATTTACTGAAGTAACTGCCGGCTCACTGTCTGATGATAACGCAACAGACGCCGAAATTGGTCTGGCTTATACCTTCAACCCTGATTCAAATCTATTAAACTTTGCAGTTCGTGCCGGTTACCGTTATCAGGATGCAGAGATCAACAACTTCAAACAAGAAAATAAAGGGGTATTTGCAGGCTTAGAAGTTCACTTCTAAGCAGGCAGTTATTTCCTTATTATAAAAAGCGTCTGTAGAGAAATCTGCAGGCGCTTTTTTTATTGCTGCGCACTGCGCAGCGGAATACAGGCAGGACCTGATAACACTCTGGCAACCAGCTCATTCTGCCGGTTGGTCTGAGTTTTTTTCATTATCCTTTTAATATAGGTACGCACGGTTTCATAGGATAAATATAATGATTGTGCAATTTCTGCCGGTGAGCGCCCGTTTACCAGCTCGCTGCACACAAGCCCCTCTTTCTTCGATAAACCGTATAACTCGCACAACACGTTAATATCTAATTCAACTTCATTTTGTGCATAAATAAATACCGCAATGCCGCTGTCAGCTCTGCTTTCAGCGCCTACTAAGGGCACGAAAGTTAACGCGACAGGCGAGCCGCAGGGGGATTTAAAATGCAGATGCCGGGTACTGTGATCTGTTAGACATTCATTAATGACTTTTTGAATCTGCTGATCATTCCTTGCATTAACCCAATGCAGCGATGCGTTAATTTTCTTTAAATAACGGTGTTGTATTAAAAAAAGATCGGCTTGTTTATTACAATGACAAACATAACCGCATTCATCCAGTAAAATAACCGGCATCTGAATCTGGTCAAACAGGAGATCTGTTAAAAGGTATTGTTTATCCTGCTGTAGTTTTAGATGATACAGCTGCATTGCATGCTGAATATGCGGAATAAGCTTCTCTAATAATATGCATTCCTCAAAAGAAAACTCTCCCTGATTTTTGCTGCGGTGAAAAAAAAGCAGGCTGCTCCACAGAGCATCATCGGCTAACACAACACCGGCGGCATAATAAATATCCAGATCTCTATTCAGATGCAGAAAAAATTCAGGATGTGATACCTGTGTCTGCTGCGCTTCATGATCTCCCATGGTGATCAGTTCACCCGGCGGCCTCTCCTGCAGGCGGGCCATCAGAGGATCCTGCTTTTCATGATCACTGATAAACAATGATGCACCGCTGACATCCAGACCTTCAACCCAGATAACATTAGCCGTCTCAAGCTGCTTATTCAGCATCACAATAGAGCCGGATAACAAGTTTAAAGAGTTAATTAATTCGCTTAAAAATTCATTAAAACCTGTCGGACGTATTAAAGCGCTATATAAGGATTTTATTAGATTGTCGAAGTTAGCCTCGTTCATAAACAATTCCTTTTGTTTAAGTTCTCTGCTGCTGAAACTGCCCCATATCAAGCATAGCTCCGGAACACTGAAATTGTACCCAAATGGGAATCGATTAAGTCTGCGATTTATCATACTTTCTCACTAATCTGTGCTCTATACCCGTTGTCATTCAGAATGCATTTATCAGGTGCACGCTCGAATGCCAGAACAGGCGCAATTTTTAAGATAATAAAAGGAATTAATCATGAAACTTCATCCTCTCGTTCTTGCTTTAGGGCTGCCCCCGTTAGTAGGCTGCGGTGGTGGAGGATCCTCCTCCGAAACCACTTCTACCCCGATAACTCCTGATCCAGTAACTCCGGAAAAACAAGTCACTTACTCGGTACGGGCTGTTGATGGTTATCTGCGTAATGCGCTGGTCTGGCTTGATGTGAATGGTAATTTTGCATTAGATGATGGTGAGCCGAATAAACGTTCCGGTATTGACGGCATAACCTTATTAGATGTCAGTAACATCGAAAATCCGCAGAATTATCCGGTCATCGTAAAAGCAATTGCCTCTGAAACTGTTGATCAGGATACTATCTCCAGTGCCAATCCGGACGGCATTGCAGCCACAGTACCTTTTATATTATCAGCTCCTGCAGGGCAGACCGTCGTCACACCACTTTCAACTCTGGTAAACATCAAAATAATAAACGGGACAGATCCAACGCAGGCGGCAGCGGAAGTAGCCGCTGATTTAGGTATTGCTGAAGCGGATTTATTAGGTGACTACATAGCACAAAAGCAGGGTGATATAGCGGCTAAAGCAAATGCGATTGTTGAATTAGCAGTGCTGCCCGAGTCTGAGCAGGCGATGCAGGTTATCAAAGAAAACAGCAGTGCTTTTGACGCACTGCTTTCTGCCGACATTGCTGTCGTTCAGGAGCTTAAAGAAGATCAGCGTCTAGTAAAAGAGGAAGACGGCAGCCTTACTGTCGCTGCTAATATTGATAGCGATGATGATGGTGTGATTGATGCAAAAGATGCCTTCCCGAAGGATAAAACGGAATGGTTAGACACAGATAAAGACGGTACTGGTAATAATAGTGACGATGATGATGACGGCGATAAAGTATTAGACAATGATGATGCCTTCCCGTTAGACAAAACAGAAACACTGGATACTGACGGCGACGGTACGGGTAATAATGCCGACCTTGATGATGACGGTGATAAAGTGTTAGATAAAGATGATGCTTTCCCGCTGGACAAAACTGAAACGCTGGATACCGATAATGACGGCACTGGTAATAATGCCGACCTTGACGATGACGACGATAAGGTTTTAGATAAAGATGATGCTTTCCCGTTAGATAAAACTGAAACGCTGGATACCGATAATGACAACATTGGTAATAATGCCGACCTTGATGATGACGGCGATAAAGTGTTAGATGATGATGATGCTTTCCCGTTAGATAACAGTGAAACCCTTGACAGTGATAAAGACGGTGTTGGTGATAACGCAGATGCCTATAAAGATGATGCGCTGAAATCCGTATTAGACACTACCAGCGGCACAACTTACAGAACACCGCTTATCTCAACAGTATATCAGACGCCGCTGATACTGGATGTCGACCAGTCTACAACCATAGAGACACTCAACAACGGCGAAATACACACCACTAAAACAATAACTTACACAACACTGGATTCTATTATTTACGGCCGGACAAGTGAATCTGACTGGTTAAGCAGTGACGGTTCATTTACACGCATCAGCAGCTGGTCACATGACTTTAATCTCGATGGTGAAGCCCTGTTTGACGGAAAAATGTTAGACATAGGTAATAGAAGCGCAAACGGTGAAACTTACTGGCGCTATATTGATGAAAATGATGCCAATATAGAGGGCGGAGATAACGGGCCGGATCTGCGTACCTTTGACAATGCAGATTTCAGCGCCCGTACTCATTTAAGCGATCTGTCGCAGATAGATATTATTCATCAGGCAGTGGTTTCCTGGGTAGAAGGTACTGAAAGTAAAACAATCACAACCGACCTTAAGCAGTACGCGGTCAGCGGTTTTGATCTCAGCGCGGCTGATAAATTAGTTTCTGATTATGCACAGCATATCGTTGAGCTGGTTACGGAAAAAGGTGTGCAGTCTATTGATGATCAAAGAGACTGGGAAGCAGACGGCAGCGTTAACCAAAGCGCACAGTTTACGGTAACTTCTGAAAACTCATACTCTTTTGCACTGCAGCGTCCGGTATGGGCGGATCCGACCAACAACAGCGACGATGAGTATGCTGACTATAACTTCGCTGCCGGCAAAGCAGATACGTTAACTTCTTACTGGTATGAAACAATCGAGAGCTTAGATAAGCAAGGTGTAAAAGTGTCGGCAGGTAAGCGTTATGTAATGGATATGGATAATGAAGCCAACATTAAACTGACGAATACAGAGAACCCGGACGGCTTGTTATTCCATGAGTACCATTCGACTAGAGCACAAATCAGTGATGCAGAAAGTAATGAAGCCGTTTCCTGGACACATTACCCTCTTGCTGGTTACGATTTTACCGTTGATACAAAAGATCCCGGTCAGGCCTACAAAGTCTTCCAAAAACAAAACAATGGTATCTGGGTGGGTTACAGTTTCCCGGAATGGGGAACCCAGTCTGTTATTGATCTAGCCGGGCAGATAGAAGCCGCACGCTCAGGCGGAGCACAGCTTGCAGAGATTGATGAACAGGTTATTGCAGGTTTAAGCAGATATAATCTGCCGATTACCACCTCATCGTTTATCTATGATGAGCAGGGTAATGCCAGAGCCTGGTACTTTGTCAGCAGCAACCCGCTTGTTACTAACGGTCAGTATTCGCTGAGCACAGTAACTCTTACTGATAACGGCTTCAAAGACGGCTGGTTAGTATTGAACGGTCCGGATAACTTTTTCCTTGCACAGCCGACTTCCGAACAGCCGTGGAACTGGTTTGATGCCTACCAGCGCTACTGGTTAGGCATTGATTCAATCAACACCGAGAGCGGCCGCTTTATGTGGAGCAGCTGGCTTGGTGAATTTTACTTAGATCAAAGCCAGGCTGAGACGCGTCTTGCAGAGCTTCAAGCATCGGAGTCTAATTATTATGTTTGTTACGACGGCGATAGCGGCTGGGATGAAATAAACCAACGACCAGACAGCTCACCAAGCTACCAAGACTTCTTAACACTTGCAGAGGGCTGTAATTACACAGCTTTTAATACTGCTGAAATTGCAGGTTTAGAATTGGACTTCGCAGCACAGGACGATGCAAGAAGTTATTTATTTGATACAGACAACAGCGGCATCTTTCAAATAAATGGTAATGCCAGTGATACATTTTCATGGGAAATTAATAGCGATGATATTTTAGAGGTAACATTCTCTGACAGTATTACTCGCGACAGCTTTGCATTAACCGCAATTGAAGGTAATAAATACAGTGTTAAAGGTTTTTTCCAATGGCTGGATGACAGCCAGAAACCACTATCTGGAGTTTATGCAAAAGAGTTCTATGCGGCTCCAGAGAAATTTTCAGTTGATTATCTAACAGATAAGACACTGTACGTAGTCTGGTTTGGTGACGGCGATCTTGCCGATGAAAACGGCAATGCGATTGATGAAAATGGAAATCTCATTCCCGAAGGCGGCGATGAAATCGGCTTAACTGACGTAGCAGTCGTTCAAGAGGTTACCTATAACAGTGACGGAACATTAACAGTCAAAGGCCTAAAAAACTCAACAAGTATGCCCGATAATTTTCCTTATCATTATATAGTTGATGAAAGCGGTATTCTACGCATTCCCGAAGAACAGGATGAAGCCACAGAAGGTAGTATTATCTGTGACAACAGTCATCCTGATTACCTTAAAACACATTTTATATTAAGTGATGAGAATGGTGTCGAGCAGTTTGATAATGTGGATCTGTTCTTCTTTGAGAAACACAAAGCATTGGAGTATGCAAATGGATTGAATGCATCTATTCCACAGTGCACACCATAAAACAAAAGGTTAACAGCTGAGCTTTAAAGGCTGACTCGCTATGCGGCTCAGCCTTTTCTATTTTTTTACAGATTAAAAATGCCACTGCAGATACACGGTATTATAATTGCTGCCGCCTTTAATACGCCCGAACAATGAGCTGGTTTCGAAAATAGCCGAACGGTGGTGAATCGCATAACCTAACCATAATTTATCCATAGCAGGTTTATTAAACAGATCACCAAGATTTACATCCAGTGAAAAGTCCAGATAATTTAGCAGTTTACTGCCATTGTACTCCTTGCTTTGCATTTCTGTTTTTTCTATATAGGTCAAATCAGACACGTAGGATAAACCTTCTGCAAAACCAAAACGCCAGCGCGACGGCCAGTTAAAGGTATAATAGGCTTTTATTGCCACTACATATTCACTAATAGGATCCTGGACTTCAGATTCAATATGGTAAGCGTAGCCGCCGGTTAAATACAAATCAATCGGTAAAGTAAACAGGGTTTCAGTTAATGGAAAACCATAGAAAAGAGAAGTAAGACGATTATTGTATTCATCTTTTTCACTGTTAAAGCGGATAATCTCACCTATATTTGAAGGCGTTGCCCAGCCGAATGACCAGCGAAGATAATGATTGTCCGGCAATGTTAACGGCTGCGGACTGCTTTTATCATTAAAAAAACCAAAACCTAGAAACAGATCCCCCTGAGTTGGAGAGGCAATTAAGGGATTATGATAAGTGTTATGGCCTAAACGGGTGAGGTTCGCTTCGCCCATTAAATATAAATTACTGACAACATGATAACGAAGCTGTGCGCCTACTTTAATATCATAATCACTGCCGATATCTTCAACTCCCAAACCGTAATAAGTATTATTAAACTCGGTGCCTTTATAACGAAAAGTGGTACCTAAATCGATATCCCATGGCCCAGCCTCCAGCGCATAACGCAGATGATTGTTAAGATAAGTTCGCCCGTCGTGATCTGACATCAGTTCAATCTGCAGGGGAAAATTAGGTGCAAATAAATATTCAAACTGCAGCCCGAAATCAATTTTTGTGCCCTGGAATTCATTCTGATACTGTGCCGGAAAATCAAAATAACGAAAGCGTCCCAGAACACTAAAATTATAGTTATCCTGTTGATAAAAACGTACGCCGCCGTACTCCCCGCGCAGATAAAGGTGCTCACCTTCGTAAAAAAGTTTAGGTACAAAATCAGTAACAACGTCATCATCAGTAACAAACGCGATATGTGCATTACGTAAACCGACAGCAATACCCCATTCGTGAACGGGCAGTTGTTCAGCAGATTTAAGCGCCGGCACGAAGACTTCACCGCCCGGTGTTATCTCTTGGGCTGTTAATGAAAATGAAATAATAAATAAGAGCATAAATAAGCTCTTCATAGAATACCCTTTTGCTGATAGTTATGAGTCCCAGGTAAAGACTGCATAGTATGAATAATAACCTGTTCTGAACCTATTCTGCGCATCTGCTTAAATTCCATTTGGTTATAAAGAAGCAAATTTTATTATTATCTTGTGATATTCACAGCGCGTAATATCTAAGCATCTTTATGTAATAATGGAAAATACCTTTATGGCACTAAATAATCTTACGGCTTTAACCTCGCCTTTATCACAGCTGCAGTTATCACAGCTGCAGCAGGCGATGGCGGATTTTACCCCGGTTCAAACTGCATGGGTTAGCGGTTATTTAGCAGGTGTAAGTCAGGCACCGGCGACTGCACAAACAAGCACAGGTCAAAGCCTGACAATATTATACGGCTCACAGACAGGTAACAGCAAAGGAGTTGCAGAACAACTGGCAGATCAGGCTGCGGCTAAAGGTTTAACTTTTCGTTTAGTGTCTATGGCTGATTATAAAGTTAAAAGCATTAAAGATGAAAGTCATCTTCTTATTGTGGTCAGCACTAACGGTGAAGGTGAAGCCCCCGATGATGCTATCGACCTGCATCAGTTCTTAGTGACTAAAAAAGCGCCTAAATTAGAAAATCTTAAGTTTGCAGTACTTGGCCTCGGTGACTCAAGCTACGAGTTCTTCTGCCAGACAGGTAAAGATTTTGAGCAGCGGATCAGCGCATTAGGCGCAGAGATTATCCTTGAGCGTTTAGATGCCGATGTAGATTACGAACAGGTAACACAAGCCTGGTTTGATCAGGCACTTGCAAAAGTAGAAGAGACATTAGAAAAAGGCGGCGCGTCTGCCGTTCCTGCCGCTGTTTCAGCAGTACCAGCGGCCGCGAACAAATACGACAAACACAAGCCGTTTTCAGCAAGCTTAATCAGCAGCCAGAAAATCACCGGAGACAAATCTGCAAAAGATGTCTCCCATATTGAAATTGATTTAGAAGGCTCAGATTTAACTTACAGCGCTGGTGATGCATTAGGTGTCTGGTTTGAAAATGATGAAGCGGTAGTTGATGCCTTAATTGCAAAATTGGGCTTATCAGCTGAAAAACAGATTCAGCTTGAAGATCGTAATATTACACTGAAAAAAGCATTAACGGCTGATTTTGAATTAACGGGTACCCACCCGGCATTTGTTGAAGCTTATGCAGAACTAACAAACAATGCTCAGTTATTAAAACTCGCCGAAGACAAAAATGCTTTACGAGATTTTGCTAATAACCATCAAATCATTGATATCGTCACAGCTGACGGCAACGAGGCAGTAACTGAAGATAACTTTACAGCCTTATTACGCCGTATAAGCCCGCGTTTATATTCAATTGCTTCCAGCCAGAGTGAAGTAGATCAAGAAGTTCACTTAACCGTCGGCGCGGTGACTTTCGAAAACGCGCAAGGCGATTTACGCGGCGGCGGCGCTTCAACCTTTCTTTCTCACCGTATTGAAGAGGGCGCGGCAGTTAAAGTATTTATCGAAGATAACCATAACTTCCGTCTACCAGCGGATCCTGACACAGCCGTTATCATGGTTGGTCCCGGTACAGGCATTGCTCCTTTCCGGGCATTTATGCAGGAGCGTGACGCTGCCGATGCATCAGGTAAAAACTGGTTATTATTCGGTGAGCAAACCTTCAATGAAGACTTCTTATATCAGACAGAGTGGCAGGCACACTTAAAATCAGGTCTGCTAAGCAGACTTGATTTAGCTTTCTCACGTGACCAGGCAGAAAAAATCTACGTGCAGGACCGTTTAAAAGAAAATGCGGCAGAGGTTTACCAATGGTTAGAAGACGGTGCGCATTTCTATGTCTGCGGCGATGCAAACCGCATGGCTAAAGATGTACATAACACACTGATCGAAATTATCAGCGAGCAGGGTAAGAAAAGCCCTGAGCAGGCTAAAGAAAACTTAAATGAACTGCGTAAAGCAAAACGTTACCAAAGGGATGTTTACTAATGAGCCAGAAATTACACGATAACGAACGCATTAAAATTGAAAGTAATTTTCTTCGCGGTAAATTAGTTGAAGGCCTGAACGATACCACAACAGGTTCGTTTCCTGCCGATGAAGTACAGCTGGTTAAATTCCACGGTTTATACCAGCAGGATGACCGAGACCGCCGTGCTGAGCGTAAAAAACAGAAATTAGAGCCTTTATACTCATTTCTTTTACGAGCACGTTTACCGGGCGGTGTGGTTACACCGCAGCAGTGGCTGGAGATCGACCGGGTAGCATCCGAGTTAACCGATGCAGGCAGTATTCGTATTACTACACGTCAAACGTTCCAGTACCACGGTATTTTTAAGCGTAACCTTAAGTCTGTCTTCCAGGAGCTTAAGTTTAAAGCCAATATCGATGCCATCTTTACAGCTGGTGATGTAAACCGTAATACGATTTGTACATCAAACCCTGAGCAGTCTGAGTTACATACTGAAGTGTATGAGTTATCTAAACAGATCAGTGAGCACTTTTTGCCTAAAAGTAACGCCTATGCAGAAATCTGGTTAGACGGTGAAAAGGTATTAGATACAGAAGAAAATGAGCCGATTTACCACAATATTTTCTTACCGCGTAAGTTTAAAATTGCAGTGGCATTACCGCCGTATAATGACGTAGATATTCATGCCAATGATCTGAACTTCATTGCGATTGTTGAAGATGGAAAAATCAGCGGTTACAACGTTGTTGTCGGTGCGGGGCTGGGTATGACTCACGGCGATAAAACCACTTTTCCACGGTTAGGTGATGATTTTGGCTTTATTCCCGCAGACAAAGTAATTGAAGTTGCTGAAGCTGTAGTAACAACGCAGCGGGATCTGGGCGGCCGTGTCAGTCGTTCTCATGCACGTACTAAATATACACTGGAAACACACGGTATAGAGAAGTTTAAAGGTGAAGTAGAACAGCGCTCCGGTATTACCTTTAGCGCCCCGGGGGCTTATGAGTTTACCGAGCGCGGCGACCGTATCGGCTGGGTGAAAGGTATTGATAATAAATGGCACCTGACTGTATTTATTGAAAACGGCCGTATTCTTGATTTTGACGGCAAACCGCTGAAATCAGGCCTAAACAAAATAGCTAAGGTGCACCAGGGAACTTTCCGCATGACCGCTAACCAGAACTTAGTGATAGCTGAAGTTGACGAATCCCAGAAAGACACCATTGAAAAAATGGCACGTGAATGCGGGTTAATTGATGACGGCACAACGGATCAGCGTAAATACTCAATGGCCTGTGTGGCATTACCAACCTGCCCGTTAGCAATGGCTGAAGCTGAGCGTTACCTGCCGGGTTTAACCGATGATGTTGAAGAGCTGCTTGCTAAACACGGCATTGCTAAAGATAAAATTATCTTGCGCATTACCGGCTGTCCAAACGGCTGCGGCCGCTCAATGCTGGCTGAAATTGGTTTGATTGGTAAAGCACCGGGACGTTATAACCTCTACCTGGGAGGTAACAGTAACGGTACCCGTCTGCCTAAGATGTATAAAGAAAATATAGATGAAATTACTATTGTTAAAACATTAGATGAATTAATCGGCCGCTGGGCACTTGAACGTAATCTGGATGAATGTTTTGGTGATTTTGCCATTCGTGCGGGTATTGTCTCTGAAGTAATTATCGCTTCTAAGGATTTCCATGACTAAACCATTAGATCTGCAGCATCTGCTCAGCTTAGATAAAGCACAGCAGAAAGAGGCTTTGGCAAAAGTTAATGCCCTGCTTGAGACAAAAACGGCACAGGAACGTATAACCTGGGCAGTAGAAAACCTTGAAAGTGAGTTTGTTTTATCGTCCAGCTTTGGTATTCAAGCGGCCGTGTGTCTGCACCTGATTACACAGGTAAAAGCGGATACTCCGATTATCTTAACGGATACCGGTTATCTGTTTCCTGAAACCTATCAGTTTATCGATAATTTAACTCAGCAGTTAAACTTAAACCTGAAGATATACAGCGCAGAGCAGAGTGCCGCCTGGCAGGAAGCCCGTTACGGAAAACTATGGGATCAAGGTATTGAGGGCTTAACTCAATATAACCAGCTCAATAAAGTAGAGCCTATGAAACGGGCTTTAAAAGAGCTCAATGCCAAAACCTGGTTCTCCGGACTGCGCCGCTCACAGGCATCCAGCCGCGGCCGGCTGCCTGTGCTGAGTATTCAGAACGGCTGTTTTAAATTTTTACCTATTATCGACTGGAGTAATAAAGACATTCACTATTACCTGAAAGACAACGGCCTTGAATACCACCCGCTATGGGAACAGGGTTATGTTTCCGTCGGAGATATACAGACCTCACGTCCGCTCGAAGCGGGCATGAGCGAAGAAGAGACCCGCTTCTTTGGATTGAAACGAGAATGCGGACTGCATGAAGAGGATATAGAAGAACAGGGCAGCGGCATTTAAAGCAGCTCAAAGTTAATTTCCCGGAAAGCCTTCGTTTTACGCAGGCTTTTTTATTTGTCCTGAACAATAAATATTAAGAATTTATCAGCACGGCCGATAGTAAGTAAAGAATCTCATATTACAGGTAAGAAGATCATGAATAAGAGAGTTATTATTCTACTGTTTTCAATGCTTCTCAGCACCAGTGGTGCAGCGGCGGCTAATTTTGAAGTAATACAGTTATATTCTCAAGATGACTTAAACAAGCTGATCAATAATAACCAGCATCTGCAGCGCGTCAAAGCAGATGAATGTCAGTTAGTTGAAGATATTGAAGCACATGCAGTAAAAATTAAAGAGCCGTCATACACCTATTTATGGGGGGATATGCTTGCCTGGGGAGTTTGTGTCGATCGTAATGCGTCACTGGGCATGCACTACATCAGACTAGCTGCAAAACAAGGTCTGCTGGCGGCTATCGAGCAGCTGGGCCGTTATTATGACAAGGGTATTCTAGTCGAAGAAGATAAATACCGCGCAGTCATTTATTACCGCGAAGCTGCCCTGCAGGGATTTTTAAAGGCACAGCTTAACTACATACGCCTGTTAATTGACGGCTACGGAAGCCCGATTGATTATGAAGATGCGTATCGGGCACTGTTTGTTAACGTCATTCCTGATCCGAAAGTTCATCAGCAGGCCAAAGAGCTTCTTGATCGCCTGGCTGAGAAAATGCCGGAGCATGTCGTCAAACGAGCCAGCAAAGAAGTTATTTGATCATTTTACAGGGTCAGCAATCCGGGTAAAAATATAACGACAGCTCCGCGTTAAGCCGCGGAGTGTAATAGACAGGCACAGAAACTTTCACAGCTAATCCAGCGGCTGTGAATTACTGATACTCTTCACTATAACCTCCTAAAAACTATGTTAATAACTGAGCATATCAGTCTCAGAATTTTTGATTCGCAGCGGCTAAAAATGAGACGCACCTCTTATTTTAGAGGTTAACTCTAACAGCCCTCTCCTGCCTATATACGACCGAAGCCAGGTCATTTATAAATATTTTCTATACAGTTCCGCAGCCAGATCAGATATAAACTCAGAGGCTAGTACGCATCATAAAAAAGGGTTATTGATTCTTTCAGATTATCTAAAAGTGTCATGTTAACTGCTCAACTGCTTTACCTGTAACTGCCTGTTTAACTGGCATTATAGGACTATTCCCCTCTACTGCCTGCAGGCCTGTTCCCATTGTATTTATTAAAAAACAACTGCTATCAGCACCCTGCCAGGCTTTTAGTAAGCACATTACAAGTTTTGCTGGCGCACAAAAATAGATGATTTGTATTTTACAAATACCTAACATCAAGCCCTGTATTTGCCTGATTCACCTGTTCAGAATGATATTGATAACTTCATACAAAACTTTATACTCAGTGAAAATAAAGCGGTATGGAATGCACCGCAGGATGCTTAATTAATACCTTTTAAAAAAGGCTTCATGGAACCGAAACAGCAATTAACAGCACCTCGCTAACATGGAGTAAGTGAAATTTATTGACAGGAATTTCTAAACTTTATTAAACAGGGTATAAAACTATGAAAAAACTTCCACTAGCTATCGCATGCGCAACTCTTTTAGCAGCTCCTTTAACAGCTTTTGCAGCAGGCTCTTCATATGTAACTGGTAATGTACAGTTCCACAGCACTGAAATGCACGGCTCTAGCGCTACTTCAACTTTAGAAGCAGGTCATACATTCTCAACGGGTACAACTATTCTTACCGAGTTTGACGGCATTCAGATTGGTGATTTAAAAACTGATGCCAACGCGCCAACTTACGTAACTCTTGGCCTTGAGCAGTCTTTCAATGTTAATGACAACCTATGGGTTGCAGCTGGTTACCACCATCTAATTGCTAATGGCGAAAATGTACAATACCGCCCATTAGTGAAAATCGGTTATAACTTCGATAACGGTCTTTCTATCTCTAACCGTACACGCTGGCACTTAGATGCAACTGACGCTGTAGGTGCATCAGATGATACACGTATGGATAATGCTATTGCTTATGCATTCTCAGACACGCCTGTTACAGTGAAATATAACAATGTTTACATGCTTGACGCAGAATCTATGGATCACGAGTTACGTGCAACATGGACACGCTCTGGTGTGCAGCCGTACATTGAGTACCGCAGCCAGGGCAATAATGTAGACAATCAAGATGCAAACAATGCTCTAGTACTGGGTGCATCTTACGGTTTCTAATAGTCGATTAATGACTTTATAGTTAAATCGATAAACCTCAAACATGAAAATGTTTGGGGTTTTTTTATGCCTGCAGGTCATGCATGACCAGGCATTAAACGTTATCTTTCTAAGGCTCTAGTTAACCTATAACAGGCAATTCTAGATGCATCTCCTGTCTCTTCAATTATCAGTTCTGAAGCTGTCAGAATCAATCTATAGAGCTTTAAGCATAACTAATATATTCTGCTAAACAAAAACTTTCTGCCGGCATAAAAAGTATTAATTAGTCGATAGCATCAGCAACTAGCACCTACATTCTTTACAGGTATAGCGCCGCCTTCATAACTTATGACTTTTCAACAGGCATAAAAAAAGAGAGCCGGAGCTCTCTTTTTTGGATTATTTTACAACAAAGACATATTAGTCGATGATTACAGAAACCAGCGCCTACGTCCCTTAAAGGTATAGCGCCGCCTTCATAACTTATGACTTTTCAACAGGCATAAAAAAAGAGCACCGAAGTGCTCTTTTTATATCAATACTAAAAAGTATTAATTAGTCGATGATTGTAGAAACAACACCAGCACCTACAGTACGGCCACCTTCACGGATAGCGAAACGTAGACCTTCATCCATTGCGATTGGAGCGATTAGCTCAACAACGAATTTAAGGTTATCACCAGGCATTACCATTTCAACACCTTCTGGAAGCTCTACAGCACCAGTGATGTCAGTTGTACGGAAGTAGAACTGTGGACGGTAACCTTTGAAGAATGGAGTGTGACGACCACCTTCATCTTTGCTTAGTACGTATACTTCAGACTCAAATTTAGTATGAGGAGTAATTGAACCAGGCTTAGCTAGAACTTGACCACGTTCAACGTCTTCACGCTTAGTACCACGTAGAAGAACACCAACGTTCTCACCAGCACGACCTTCGTCAAGAAGTTTACGGAACATCTCAACACCAGTACAAGTAGTCTTAACAGTCTCTTTGATACCAACGATTTCGATTTCTTCACCAACTTTGATGATACCGCGCTCAACACGACCAGTTACAACAGTACCACGGCCTGAAATTGAGAATACATCTTCAATTGGAAGGATGAACGGCTTGTCGATATCACGCTCTGGAAGAGGAATGTATGAATCTAGTGCATCAGCAAGTTCAACGATTTTTTCTTCCCACTCAGCTTCACCTTCAAGTGCTTTAAGAGCAGAACCCTGGATAACTGGTAGGTCATCACCTGGGAAATCATATTCAGAAAGAAGTTCACGAACTTCCATTTCTACTAGCTCAAGAAGCTCTTCATCATCAACCATGTCACATTTGTTCATGAACACAACTAAGTGTGGAACACCAACTTGGCGAGAAAGCAGGATGTGCTCACGAGTTTGAGGCATAGGGCCGTCTGTTGCAGCAACAACTAGGATACCACCATCCATTTGTGCAGCACCAGTGATCATGTTTTTAACGTAATCGGCGTGTCCCGGGCAATCTACGTGTGCGTAGTGACGAGTTTCTGTATCGTACTCAATGTGAGAAGTATTGATTGTGATACCACGATCACGTTCTTCAGGAGCGTTATCGATTTGTGCGAAATCTTTAACTTCACCACCGTGTACTTTAGTAAGTACAGCAGAGATTGCAGCTGTTAGAGTAGTTTTACCATGATCGACGTGGCCGATAGTACCAACGTTTACATGTGGTTTATTACGTTCAAATTTTTCTTTAGACACAGTGTGTACCTTCTTTATCAGTTAATACCTCTCCACATGCCATCACATGGAAAGGTGTAGTTTAATTTATTTTTTATTTAGCTTCAATAATTGCATTAGCAATTTTTTTCGGAGCATCAGCATATTCACAGAATTCCATTGAATATGACGCGCGACCCTGTGTTGCAGAACGTAATGCGGTTGCATAACCGAACATTTCTGCAAGCGGTACTTTAGCATGCACGATTTTAACGCCGCCTGGGCCGTCGTCCATACCTTCAATCATACCACGACGACGGTTAAGGTCGCCGACAACATCACCCATCCAGTCTTCTGGAGTTGTCACTTCAACTTTCATCATAGGTTCAAGAATCGTTGCATCAGCTTTTAATGCGCCGTCTCTAAAACCTAGCATAGCTGCAATTTTAAACGCCATTTCATTTGAGTCAACTTCGTGGAATGAACCATCGAATAATGTTGCTCTCACGTCAAGCATCGGGTATCCGGCAAGCACCCCCTGGTTCATTTGTTCTTCACAGCCTTTGCTAATCGCCGGGAAATATTCTTTTGGAATACGTCCGTCGCTAATTTCATTAACAAATTCAAAACCAGCACCCGCTTCAAGCGGTTCTAGTTTCAAGTGGACATGGCCGTACTGGCTTGGTCCTTCGCCTTGACGAATAAATTTACCTTCAATCTCAACCGTTTTACGGATGGTCTCGCGGTATGCTACCTGTGGGTTACCCACGTTACAGTTCACACTGAATTCACGACGCATGCGGTCTACGATAATATCAAGGTGAAGTTCACCCATACCGGAGAGCAGTATCTGCCCGGATTCTTCATTCGTTTCAACACGGAATGAAGGATCTTCAGCAGCAAGTTTATCTAACGCGATAACCAGTTTATCTTGATCGGCCTTAGTTCTAGGCTCAACCGCAATCTGGATCACCGGTTCAGGAAACTCCATGCGTTCAAGAATCACTTTATGATCAGGAGAACAAAGCGTATCACCCGTAGTAACATCTTTAAGGCCGATTGCAGCGGCAATATCGCCGGCGCGCACCTCTTTGATCTCTTTACGGTCATTGGCGTGCATCTGGACGATACGGCCAAAACGTTCTTTCTTCATTTTCACTGAGTTATAAACATGATCCCCTGAATTAACCACACCTGAGTACACCCGCATAAATGTCAACGTACCAACAAACGGGTCCGTTGCTATTTTAAATGCAAGCGCGGCAAAGGGGGCGTCATCAGTAGCCGGACATTCAATCTCTTCTTCTTTTTCATTGATGCCTTTAATAGCAGCAACTTCAGTAGGAGAAGGAAGGAAGTCAATCACCGCATCCAGCACTGCCTGCACACCTTTATTTTTAAAGGCACTGCCGCAGGTTGCTAATACGATTTCATTGTTTAACGTACGAATACGTAAACCAGCTTTGATCTCTTCTTCTGAAAGCTCACCTTCTTCAAGGTATTTTTCCATCAGTTCATCGTTTGCTTCAGCTGCTGTATCTACAAGTTCTTCGTGAAGTTCTTCAGCGCGTTCCTGCAGTTCAGCCGGAATGTCGTAATATTCAAACGTCATCCCTTGATCTGTATCGTTCCAGTTGATCGCCTTCATTTTAATCAGGTCGATCACTCCCTCAAACTCTTCTTCTGCACCAATATTCAGATGAATCGGAACACAAGTCGCGCCTAAACGAGTATGGATCTGGTCAATCACAGCTTCAAAATCAGCACCTGTGCGGTCCATCTTATTAACAAATACCAAACGCGGAACGTGGTACTTATTAGCCTGACGCCACACAGTTTCTGATTGAGGTTCAACACCAGATGAGCCACAAAATACAACAACCGCACCATCAAGTACACGCAGTGAACGTTCAACTTCAATGGTGAAGTCTACATGTCCCGGTGTATCGATAATATTAATACGGTGCTGATCGTACTGACCCTGCATGCCTGACCAGAATGTTGTAGTGGCAGCAGACGTGATAGTAATACCACGTTCCTGTTCCTGTTCCATCCAGTCCATTGTTGCCGCACCGTCATGCACCTCACCAATTTTGTGAGATAGACCAGTGTAGAACAAAACACGCTCTGTCGTTGTTGTTTTACCCGCATCGACATGAGCAACAATACCGATATTACGGTAACGCTCAATGAGAGTTGTACGTGACAATTTGATGTCCTTTTAAATAAAGCCGGGCTTTATATCGAAACAAAAAAGCACAAGCACAAGCTTGTGCCAGAATTCTACCAGCGGTAATGAGCAAACGCTTTGTTTGCATCAGCCATACGGTGAACGTCTTCACGTTTCTTAACCGCAGAACCTTTATTATCTGCTGCATCAACTAGCTCACCAGCTAGACGTAATGCCATTGATTTTTCACCACGCTTACGTGATGCTTCAACTAACCAACGCATTGCAAGAGCATTACGACGAGAAGGACGAACTTCTACAGGAACCTGGTATGTTGAACCACCAACACGACGAGATTTAACCTCGACGCTTGGGCGTATGTTTTCAAGAGCTACTTCAAAAATGTCTAGTGCTTCTTTGCCGCTTTTATCAGCAGCAACTTCAAGTGCACCGTATACGATTTTTTCTGAAATAGATTTCTTACCGTCAACCATTACAACGTTAACGAATTTAGCTAGAATTTCCGATCCGAACTTAGGATCTGGAAGGATTTTACGAGTACCTACGACGCGTCTTCTTGGCATCTTATTTTCTCCGTGCGCTTCAGGAATTTACCCAAAACATATTAAATTAAAATAGTGTTTGTTTGGCCTTACTTACGGAAAAGCTTATGACTTAGGCTTTTTAGCACCGTATTTAGAACGACCTTTACGACGTTCTGTAACACCAGAAGTATCTAGTGCACCACGTACAGTATGGTAACGAACACCCGGTAAATCTTTTACACGACCGCCGCGGATCAAGATTACACTGTGCTCTTGCAGGTTATGGCCTTCACCACCGATGTACGAAGTAACTTCGAAACCGTTAGTTAGACGAACACGAGCAACTTTACGCATTGCTGAGTTAGGTTTTTTTGGAGTAGTAGTATATACACGAGTACATACGCCACGTTTTTGAGGACACGCTTCTAACGCAGGAACATTAGTTTTTTGAACTTTGTCCTTACGCGGTTTGCGTACCAGTTGTGAAATTGTTGCCATTATTAAATAGCTCCTAAAATGTGTATGAAAAATCAACCCTTAAAATAAGGGTGGCGAGAGTTTACGCTGCTTGGAAAATGGAGTCAATAATTAAGCAATTGTGTTTTTGCTCACAAAAATAGATAAGTCGGTTCAGGCAGGCAGAATTAAGCGGCAAAGCCGGGCTGTAAGGTAAATTTACCAGCTGATCTGGCTTTTATGCTTAATAACCAGGTTGACAAAATCATGGTAATCACATGTTTTACCAATATTATTATTTACGCCTCGCGCTTCAAGATCACTGCTTAACACCATTAACCTGCCCTGCTGTGAAATTTTCTGCAGCTGCAGATAATCAGCGTGCTCGGCACAAGATGCAATAACCGCATCTTCTATTAACAATAAAGTATCCGCTTCGGCCAGCAGGTTCAGACAGTTGTGCAGTGCCAGCGTTTGGAAGGGTGATGTTTTAACCGTATGTAATATCATAATCAGAAACTCAGTAATTGATCCTGCAGAGCAAGCTGCTGCTGTAATGCCGTAGTGTTTAATAGAGTCACATCAATCAGTAACATTTTACTGTTCAGGCTCCGCTGCTGCAGCGAAGCTTCACAGACATAAATATTTTCAACGTCATACATTTCCAGCATTTTAAACAACGGCTGATAATGTTTCTGCAGTGTTTCCTCTGGAGAGTGGCCGTCAACAAGCTGGTAAACGCCGTCACCGATAAAAAACAATGACAATGATTCGTTAAAAGCTGACATTGCCAGGGTCAGATCTAACGACTCACGCCCCTGTGCACTGCCGTGCGGTAAACAGCGGTTTATGATCCCGACTTTTTTTTCTATCATATCTCAGCCCCTAAAACTGTACTAAACGATCACAAGCGGCACTAAGCTCTGCCAGTTGACCAAGCCCGCTTAATACGAACGGGGTTTTTAAATTAAACTGCTCAAGAGACAGCTGCTGCGCTTCCTGCGGATCAACAATACCGCGGCGAAGTGATGCCGATACGCACACCTCTAATGGAAAATTATACTGCACGGCAAGTGCGGCCCAGAAATCCGGCAGATTAATTTCGTCGGTTGCCGGACTAACCAGCTGACTTGCATTAAGCACGCCTTCCTGATAAAAAAATACGCCGCTAATTTCATGCCCGGCCAGCAGTGCAGATGCGCAGAACTGGTAAGCAGTGCTGGCGCTCTGTGAACCATAGGGCGCACCAGAAACAACAATGGAAAATTTAACTTTCTGTTGATCCATTAAACAACACTCCTTCATTGATTTAATGCCCTTCTATTCAAAAGAGTAAGCAGCATCAGCACTTTATGGGCTATAAGGCGCACCAGACAGAGGCACAGACAGCTTAACTGTCTCTGCCTATTGTTAATCTTTTTATTGCGTAACAGCAACCGCTTCAACTTCAACTAACACGTCTTTTGGTAAACGCGCTACTTCAACGCATGATCTTGCCGGTGCAGATTCAGGGAAATACTTGCCGTAAACTTCATTAAAGGCGGCAAAGTCATTCATATCTTTAATAAAACAAGTTGTTTTAATAATAGTTGCAGCTGACGCTTTTGCTTCATGCAGTACCGCTAATAAATTCTGCATCACCTGTTCAGTCTGCTCAGTAATACCGCCAGCGACAATTTCCATTGTCTCCGGCACTAACGGGATCTGGCCGGATGTAAATACTAAGTTTCCAAGCTGATTCGCCTGCGAGTATGGACCAATGGCGGCCGGCGCATCTGCTGTTGCGATTATTTTCTTCGTGTTCATAAAATACCTTTGATATATATTGATTTAATAACAGACCTTCATCAGCAGTCTGCAACAAACAGTATAAAAATCAATGAGAAATAATGTAAATTTATATTAATTTTTTTAAAACAAAAAAAAAGGTGCCGAGGCACCTTTTTATCTGTTTAATTCAGCGAGGTTTACTCACCAAAATCAACTGCATTAAGTAAATCAGCTAAGTTTTGTTCAGCTGCATCTACATCAACAACCGGCTCTTCAATCTGCGGCTCAAGTGCTTTAGCTTTCTCAGCTGCACGAGCTTTATGATGAGCGAAACCAGTACCTGCAGGAATCAGGCGGCCAACAATTACATTCTCTTTCAGACCATGTAACTGATCACACTTACCAGCAACAGCAGCTTCCGTAAGAACACGTGTTGTTTCCTGGAAAGATGCGGCAGAAATAAATGATTCTGTAGCAAGTGATGCTTTAGTAATACCAAGTAACTGGTAGTCAAACGTAGCAATCGCTTTACCTTCCGCTTCTAGGCGGCGGTTTTCAATTACAACGCGGGCTACTTCAGCCTGCTCACCCACTAAGAAGTTAGAATCACCGGCATCAGTGATAGTACCTTTACGCAGCATCTGATTAACGATAACTTCGATATGCTTATCATTAATTTTTACGCCTTGTAAACGGTAAACTTCCTGTACTTCGTTAGTAATGTAGTTAGCAACCGGGCTGATACCACGTAAACGAAGAATATCATGCGGAGACTCTGGTCCGTCTGAAATAACCTCACCTTTTTCAATCTTCTCACCTTCGAAGATGTTCAGGTGACGCCATTTAGGGATCATCTCTTCATAAGCTTCACCGCTCGCCTGAGTAATAATTAGACGACGTTTACCTTTAGTCTCTTTACCGAAAGATAACGTACCAGAAACTTCTGCAAGAATTGCAGCATCTTTCGGTGTACGTGCTTCGAATAAGTCAGCAACTCGTGGTAGACCACCCGTGATATCACGAGTTTTCGAGCTTTCCTGCGGAATACGTGCAACCGCGTCACCAACTCGTACATCTGCGCCGTCTTCCAGGCTTACAATTGCATTTGCCGGCAGTGAGTATTGCGCCGCAACTTCAGTACCAGGGATAAACAGATCGTTGCCTTTAACATCAACCAGTTTCGCCATCGGACGCATCTCTTTACCTGCATTCGGGCGTTGAGCCGGGTCGATAACAACAATGCTTGATAAACCAGTCAGTTCATCTGTCTGTTTATTAATTGTTACACCTTCGATGAAGTCTAAGAACTCAATCTTACCTTCCACTTCCGTGATAATCGGATGTGTATGCGGGTCCCAGTTAGCAATGATTTCACCAGAAGTGATATCAGCACCATCCTGTTTCTCAAGTACAGCACCATATGGAAGTTTATGGTTTTCTTTAGTACGACCTAATTCATCGATAACCGTTAACTCAGTAGAACGAGAAGTAACAACTACTTTGTCTTCAGAGTTAATTACAAACTTAGCATTATGAAGTTTGATCTTACCGCTGTTTTTAACCTGTACACTGTTTTCAGAAGCGGCACGCGATGCGGCACCACCGATGTGGAACGTACGCATTGTCAGCTGTGTTCCAGGCTCACCGATTGACTGGGCAGCCATAACACCAACAGCTTCACCCTGACCAACCATATGACCACGAGCAAGATCACGACCGTAACATTGTGCACAAGCACCAAAGTCAGTTTTACAAGTAATAACAGAACGAACCCATACCTGGTCAACTGATGCTTCTTCGAGAAGATCACATAGTTTTTCATCAAGCAGTGTATTACGTGCAAACAATACTTCGTCTGTAGTACCTGGTTTAATCACATCCTGTGCAACAACACGACCAAGAACACGTTCGCGAAGCGGCTCAACAATATCACCACCCTGGATAAGCGGCGTTACCAGCAGACCTTCTTCGCTGCCGCAGTCTTCTTCTGTGATAACTAAATCCTGCGCAATATCAACAAGACGACGAGTCAGGTAACCCGAGTTTGCTGTTTTAAGTGCTGTATCGGCAAGACCTTTACGCGCACCGTGCGTTGAGATGAAGTACTGAAGTACGTTCAGACCTTCACGGAAGTTAGCTACGATCGGCGTTTCGATGATTGAGCCGTCCGGCTTAGCCATCAGACCACGCATACCGGCCAGCTGACGAATCTGAGCGGCACTACCACGTGCGCCCGAGTCGGCCATCATATATACGCTGTTAAACGAGTCCTGCTGAACTTCTTCACCTTTGCTTGTAAGAACCGTGTCTTTAGAAAGGTTTTCCATCATCGCTTTAGCAACCTGCTCATTAGCACTTGCCCAGATATCGATAACTTTATTGTAGCGCTCACCAGCTGTAACTAGACCGGCCTGGAACTGCTCAGAAATTTCAGAAACTTCAGCTTCAGCAGCTTCAACTAAGGTTTTCTTAGCATCCGGAATAACCATATCGTCGATACCAACAGAGGCACCAGACAATGTTGCATATTCAAAACCTGTGTACATTAACTGGTCAGCGAAAACAACAGTATCTTTAATACCCAGTAAACGGTAACAAGCATTCAGTGCGTTTGAGATTGCCTTTTTGCCCATGTTTACATCAACATGTGCAAACGGTAAACCTTCAGGCATGATCAGAGACAATATTGCACGACCAATTGTTGTTTCAACAAGTTCAGTTGTAGAAGTACGGCTCTTATCATCAGCAATATGAACTTGAGTCATACGTACTTTAACAATTGCCTGCAGATCAACTGCACCGGCACGGTACGCTTTTTCTGCTTCTTTAGCACTCTGGAAATACATGCCTTCGCCTTTAGCATTGATCTTTGAGCGAGTCATGTAATAAAGGCCAAGTACAACATCTTGAGAAGGTACGATAATCGGCTCACCATTTGCAGGTGATAAGATATTATTCGTAGACATCATCAGCGTACGGGCTTCAAGCTGTGCTTCGATTGTTAACGGTACGTGTACCGCCATTTGGTCACCATCGAAATCGGCGTTGTATGCCGCACATACTAACGGGTGAAGCTGAATCGCTTTACCTTCGATTAGTACTGGTTCGAATGCCTGGATACCCAGTCTGTGCAGTGTTGGTGCACGGTTAAGCAGTACCGGATGTTCGCGGATAACACCTTCAAGGATGTCCCAGACTTCACCGCCTTCACGGTCAACCAGTTTCTTAGCTGCTTTAATGGTAGTCGCAAGACCTAGTGCTTCTAATTTTCCGTAAACAAACGGCTTGAACAGTTCAAGTGCCATTTTCTTAGGAAGACCACACTGGTGCAGACGCAGTGTCGGTCCAACTGTAATTACAGAACGACCAGAGTAATCTACACGTTTACCTAGCAGATTCTGACGGAAACGACCCTGCTTACCTTTAATCATATCAGCAAGAGATTTCAGAGGGCGTTTATTAGAACCGGTAATTGCGCGTCCACGACGGCCGTTATCTAATAATGCATCCACAGACTCCTGCAGCATACGTTTTTCGTTACGTACGATAATATCTGGTGCAGCCAGATCTAATAGACGTTTCAGACGGTTATTACGGTTAATAACACGACGGTATAAGTCATTTAGATCCGATGTAGCAAAACGTCCGCCGTCTAGTGGTACTAGAGGACGTAAATCCGGCGGCAGAACTGGTAATACAGTTAAGATCATCCACTCAGGTTTGTTTGAAGACTGGTGGAAAGATTCAACCAGTTTCAGACGTTTAGTCAGTTTTTTACGCTTAGTTTCAGAATTAGTTGTACCTAACTCTTCACGCATAACTGAAATTTCGTGCTCAAGATCAAGCTGTTTTAATAAAGCAAATACCGCTTCAGCACCCATTAGTGCTTCAAACTCATCGCCCCACTGCTCAAGCATGTCCAGGTATTCTTCTTCAAGAAGAATCTGGCGGCGCTCAAGATCAGTCATTCCTGGTTCAACAACCACGAAAGATTCAAAATATAGGATACGTTCAATATCACGTAACGTCATATCCAGCATTAAGCCGATACGAGACGGAAGTGATTTAAGGAACCAGATGTGAGCAACAGGTGATGCTAATTCGATATGACCCATACGATCACGACGAACTTTAGACTGAGTTACCTCAACACCACATTTTTCACAAATAACACCACGATGTTTAAGGCGTTTGTATTTACCACATAAACATTCGTAATCTTTGATCGGACCAAAGATACGCGCACAGAAAAGACCTTCACGCTCTGGTTTAAACGTACGGTAGTTAATTGTTTCAGGTTTTTTCACCTCACCAAATGACCATGAACGGATCATTTCCGGTGATGCTAAACCAATTTTGATACCATCAAATTCTTTGGTTTTATTTTGCTGCTTTAAAAACTTTAATAAGTCTTTCACGCTACTCTCCCATAGGAGTTAAAACTAGGCGTTCTGATCTTCAGAACGCCACATATTCACTTCAGCTTAACGCTTAGTTATTTTCTTCATCCAGCTCGATATTGATGCTTAATGAACGGATCTCTTTCAACAATACGTTGAATGATTCAGGCATGCCCGGTTCCATTCTATGGTCGCCGTCAACGATGTTTTTATACATCTTAGTACGACCGTTAACATCATCCGACTTAACAGTAAGCATTTCTTGAAGCGTGTAAGCAGCACCGTAAGCTTCCAGTGCCCATACTTCCATCTCACCGAAACGCTGGCCACCGAACTGAGCTTTACCACCAAGCGGCTGCTGCGTAACCAGACTGTAAGAACCAGTTGAACGAGCATGCATTTTATCATCAACTAAGTGATTCAGTTTCAGCATGTACATGTAACCAACAGTTACAGGACGTTCAAACGGTAGACCGGTACGACCATCAGTTAAGTTTAACTGACCAGATTCAGGCAGATCAGCCATACGTAACAGTTCGCGGATTTCGCTTTCATGTGCGCCGTCGAATGCCGGAGTTGCTACTGGTAAACCTTTGTATAGGTTTTTAGCCAGGCGTAATACAGCATCGTCATCAAAGTCGTTTAGATCAACATGACAAGGTGCAGAGCCGAAAGAGTAAAGTTTCTGAACGAATTCACGTACTTTACCGATTTCCAGTTCACGCTGGTCTTTGATCATGCGCTCAAGTTTCTCGCCCACACCTTTAGCCGCTAGACCTAAGTGAGTTTCAAGAATCTGACCGATGTTCATACGTGACGGTACACCCAGCGGGTTAAGTACGATATCAACAGGAACACCGAATTCATCATGAGGCATATCTTCAACAGGAACGATGTTAGAGATAACACCTTTGTTACCGTGACGACCGGCCATTTTATCACCAGGCTGCAGGCGGCGGCGAACAGCTAGATAAACTTTAACAATCTTCTGAACACCAGGAGCCAGATCATCACCTTGAGTGATTTTACGACGCTTAAGATCAAACTCTTTGTCGTAATCAGCTTTGATTTCATCGTATTGAGAAACGATTTGATCTAAATGAGACTGTTTAGTTTCATCATCAATGATTACTTCTAACCACTGTGCGCGAGGCATCTGCAGTAGACGAGCTTCATCATGACCGGCACCGATAAGAATATTTAACGCTTTTTCGTAAATTGCGTTTTCCAGGATCTGGAACTTCTCAGTCAGATCTTTCTTAGCGGCTTTAAGCTGCATCTCTTCGATTTCAAGTGCACGTTTATCTTTTTCTACGCCGTCACGAGTAAAGACTTGTACGTCAATTACTGTTGCGTAAGTAGAGTTAGATACACGTAAAGAGCTGTCTTTAACATCAGACGCTTTCTCACCGAAGATTGCACGTAATAGTTTTTCTTCCGGAGTCAGCTGCGTTTCACCTTTAGGTGTCACTTTACCAACCAGGATATCACCAGGTTTAACTTCAGCACCAACGTAAACAATACCAGATTCATCTAGTTTGCTTAGCGCAGCTTCGCCAACGTTAGGGATATCTGCAGAAATTTCTTCGCTGCCCAGTTTAGTTTCACGTGCTACACATGAGAACTCCTGGATATGGATCGTAGTGAAACGATCTTCCTGCGAAACACGCTCAGAAATAAGGATTGAATCCTCGAAGTTGTAACCATTCCAAGGCATGAAGGCAATCTTCATGTTTTGACCTAGTGCCAGATCACCCATATCAGTTGACGGGCCGTCTGCCAGTACATCACCTTTAACAATCGGCTCGCCTGGTTTACACGTAGGTTTCTGGTTAATACAAGTATTCTGATTTGAACGTGTGTATTTAGTTAAGTTGTAGATATCGATACCCGCTTCACCAGGAAGCAGCTCTGCATCATCAACTTTTACAACGATACGAGACGCATCTACGTAATCAATTACACCACCGCGCTTAGCGATAATTGTTACACCAGAATCGATTGCAAGACGACGTTCGATACCTGTGCCAACAAGCGGTTTGTCAGCACGTAAAGTAGGAACTGCTTGACGCTGCATGTTCGCACCCATTAAGGCACGGTTAGCATCATCGTGTTCCAGGAACGGGATAAGTGACGCGGCAACAGAGATAATCTGCTGTGGAGACACATCCATGTAATCGATATCCGCAGGGCTCATAAAGGTTGTTTCACCCTTATGACGACAAGGGATCATCTCTTCGTTCAGGAAGCCGTTTGCATCAACACTTGCAGATGCCTGTGCGATAACGAACGTACCTTCTTCGATTGCAGACAGGTATTCAACTTGATCAGTCGGCTTACCATTTTCTACTTTACGGTAAGGTGTTTCTAAGAAACCGTAATCATTTGTACGAGAGAAAGTAGCCAGCGAGTTGATCAGACCGATGTTTGGTCCCTCTGGCGTTTCGATTGGACATAAACGACCGTAGTGAGTTGCGTGAACATCTCGCACTTCGAAGCCTGCACGTTCACGTGTTAAACCGCCTGGGCCTAACGCTGAAATACGACGTTTATGAGTAACTTCTGAAAGAGGGTTATTCTGATCCATAAACTGAGACAGTTGTGAAGAACCAAAGAACTCTTTAACAGCCGCTGAAATAGGTTTTGCATTGATCAGGTCCTGAGGCATAGTTGCATCAAGGTCACCAAGAGATAAACGCTCTTTAACAGCACGTTCTACACGTACTAAACCAACACGGAACTGGTTTTCAGCCATTTCACCAACACAACGGATACGACGGTTACCAAGATGATCGATATCATCCACGATGCCGTTACCGTTACGAATATCGATCAGTGTTTTCATTACACTTAAGATATCGTCATTAGACAGGATACCTGGACCTTCGTCACCTTCGATATTTACACGACGGTTGAACTTCATACGACCTACTTTAGACAGGTCATAACGCTCTTCTGCGAAGAACAGGTTCTGGAATAGACCTTCTGCAGCATCTTTTGTCGGCGGCTCGCCCGGGCGCATCATGCGGTAAATTTCAACTAATGCTTCAAGGCGGTTAGTTGATGAATCAACACGTAATGTATCAGAAATGAATGAGCCACAATCAAGTTCGTTGGTGTAGATCACTTCAAATTCTTTAATACCAGACTGTGAAAGTTCGGCTAAAAGCTCAAGCGTTAACTGATCATTTGCGTTAACGATGATTTCACCAGTTTCTTCACTGATGTAATCTTTCGCAATTACTTTACCTTCAAGGTATTCAAGCGGTACTTCAAGAGAAGTAACACCGTCTTTTTCAAGCTGGCGGATATGACGGGCTGTCACACGACGTCCCTGCTCAACATACACTTTACCATTGCCTGCAATATCGAATGACGCAGTTTCACCACGTAAACGATCGGCAATTAACGCCATTGAAATAGTACCGTCTTTGATTTCAAACTTAGTAGTATCAAAGAAGATCTCTAGAATTTCCTGTGTCGAGTACTCTAGCGCGCGCAGCATAATTGTTGCCGGCAGTTTACGACGACGGTCGATACGAACGAACAGGTTATCTTTAGGATCAAACTCAAAGTCTAACCAAGAACCACGGTATGGAATTACACGTGCGTTATAAAGAACCTTACCTGAACTGTGCGTTTTACCTTTATCGTGATCGAAGAATACACCAGGTGAACGGTGTAATTGAGAAACGATAACACGCTCAGTACCATTGATAACAAAGGTACCGTTTTCAGTCATGAGCGGCATTTCACCCATGTAAACTTCTTGTTCACGAATATCTTTAACCGTGCCTGCTGGTGCATCACGATCATAAATAACAAGACGTAATTTAACGCGTAATGAAGCAGAGTATGTTACTCCACGGATTTGGCATTCTTTCACATCAAACACCGGCTCACCTAAACGGTAGCTGACATATTGTAATTCTGATGTGCCTGAATAACTGGCGATAGGGAAGATACTACGGAACGCAGCTTCTAAGCCAACTTCTCCAGTTAAATCGATTTCAATGAATCGTTTGAATGAATCTAGCTGAATCGACAGCAAGTATGGTTTTTCCATTACTTGCGGACGTTTCCCAAAATCCTTACGAATACGTTTTTTCTCAGTATAAGAGTAACCCATGTGGTTCCTTTGCTCGCTGATAAGTGATCATAGCTGCCTAAGTCTATTTTTAGACTGGTATTATTAGACAACGGCGAACATTATTTTGGTGTTAATGATGCGTTATATAACATCACCTTTAGTGTCCGATGCCGTAAAAAATAATGAAAAATTACGGAATCCTATAGCGCAAAAAGGCCGGTGATTAAATAATCACCAGCCGATGCCATTTACATGGCTAATAAGTTATAGAATATAACTTATTTAAGTTCAACAGCAGCGCCGATTTCTTCTAGCTCTGCTTTAAGTGCTTCAGCTTCTTCTTTAGAAGCAGCTTCTTTAAGTACTACTGGGCAAGATTCAACAGCAGCTTTAGCTTCTTTAAGGCCTAGACCTGTAGCGCCGCGAACAGCTTTGATAGCTTTAACTTTGTTGTCACCGAATGAAGTCATTACAACGTCAAATTCAGTTTGCTCTTCAGCAGCTTCGCCAGCAGCTGGGCCAGCAGCTACAGCAGCAGCTGCAGATACGCCGAATTTTTCTTCCATTGCTTCGATTAGTTCAACAACTTCCATTACTGATAATTCAGCAACTGCTTCAATGATTTGGTCTTTAGTAAGAGACATGAGTCAATTCCTATTAATAAAATTAAATAGTATTACAGCGATTATGCTGCAGATTCTTCTTTCTGGTCGCGAATTGCAGCCAGAGTACGTACAAGTTTGCCAGCTGCAGCTTCTTTCATAGTAGCCATCAGTTTCGCAATTGCTTCGTCGTATGTCGGTAGTGTCGCTAGACGGTCAACTTGAGCGGCTTCAATGAATTCACCCTCAAATGCTAGTCCTTTGATTTCAAACGTTTCATTTGCTTTAGCAAAGTCTTTTAAAAGACGTGCCGCTGCACCTGGATGTTCGTTTGAGAATGCAAGGATAGTAGGACCGGTAAACGTCTCTGTTAAACATGCAAAGTCAGTACCTTCAAGTGCACGACGCGCTAATGTATTACGTACAACACGCAGGTAAACATTGTTAGCACGTGCCTGCGCACGAAGTTCAGTCATTGCACCAACTGTTACGCCGCGAGAATCGGCTGCAACAGCAGACAGAGCAGCTGTAGCAGCTACATTGACTTCAGCGACAATTGCTTGCTTGTCTTCGAGTCTTAATGCCATTTGGTTTTACTCCTGGATTACACTAGGTTTAACCCTAGATAAACACCCCCGCCTATTATTGGCGAGGCACTATTTCGGTAATCGGATCCAGGTAGAATAATTCTGTCTGGGGTCCGGCACCATCTACGTAGGAAATTAAGCAGATAAAAATGTACTGCACCTACGGTCTCGGAAGGGACCTAAGGCCCTCCAAAGTAAGGCCGCAAATTATACAGATAATTTCCGACCTTGTATACTCAAACTACTCGATATATATATATTCAATCAGTTTGGGTATAGCTAAGCGACGCTTAGCTAAAAAAATTAAGCTACCGTAGTATCAATAGTCGCCTGGTCGATTTTAACACCGGCACCCATTGTTGTAGATAGACTAATTTTCTTTAAGTACTGACCTTTAGCGCCAGACGGTTTGCCTTTTTTCAGAGCAACCAGTAAAGCTTCTAGGTTTTCTTTAATCTGTTCAGCAGAGAACGATGCTTTACCGATTGTAGAATGGATAATACCATTCTTGTCGTTACGGTAACGTACTTGACCAGCTTTAGCATTTTTAACTGCAGTAGCAACATCAGGAGTTACAGTTCCAACTTTCGGGTTAGGCATTAGGCCGCGTGGACCTAAGATTTGACCTAATTGACCAACAACACGCATAGCGTCTGGTGATGCAATTACTACGTCAAAGTTCATTTCGCCAGCTTTAACTTGTGCAGCAAGATCGTCCATACCTACGATGTCAGCACCGGCAGCTGTAGCAGCTTCAGCGTTTGCACCCTGTGTAAATACAGCAACACGAACGTCACGACCAGTACCGTGTGGTAATACAGTTGCACCACGAACGTTTTGATCACTACGACGTGAATCAATACCCAGGTTTACTGACACATCAACACTTTCGTTGAATTTAGCTGTTGCTAGTTCTTGAAGAAGAGCAACTGCAGCTGTGATTTCGTATTCTTTAGTCGCGTCAACTTTGTCACGAACGATTTTCATGCGTTTAGATAATTTAGCCATTGTATTAACCCTCTACTTCCAGACCCATAGAACGAGCAGAACCCGCAATACAACGTACCATCGCATCAAGATCGGCACCTGTTAAATCAGTTTCTTTCGTTTTAGCGATCTCTTCAAGTTGAGCAACAGTAACTTTACCCACTTTGTTTTTATTTGGAACGCCAGAACCAGACTTGATACCAGCCGCTTTCTTAAGTAAGAAAGATGCAGGTGGAGTCTTAGTTTCGAAAGTGAAAGAACGATCAGAGTAAACTGTAATTACTACAGGTACTGGAGCGCCTTTTTCAATTGAATCTGTTTTTGCATTGAATGCTTTACAGAATTCCATGATGTTAACACCGTGTTGACCAAGAGCTGGACCAACTGGTGGTGACGGGTTTGCCATACCAGCTGAAACCTGCAGCTTGATATATGCTTGTACTTTTTTAGCCATGATATTACTACCTATGTTTGGGTGTAGCGCTAATTCAGAATGAATTTAGCTTCCCGATTAAAATTTTGTCTCTTATTTACACGGTTTCCCGTGAACAAGATCACAATTAATAACCCTATTAAATCTAACTACAGATTTAATGAATTAATTCTGTATATAAAAGGGCGGCGAATTATAACTATAATTCGCCGCCCTTCACAAGATCTTTTGCTGTTTTTTTAACCTTTATTTATTTCACAGCTCATTTGTAATGACTGCGCCTCTAAATCAGGTTGTCAGTAAATCGTTTACACGCTTAAAGCGGTAAAAAAATTACCCTTTCTCTACTTGAGAGAATTCTAAATCAACAGGTGTTGCACGACCGAAGATAGAAACCGATACTTTCAGGCGGCTTTTATCGTAGTCAACTTCTTCAACTGTACCGCTGAAGTCAGCGAACGGCCCGTCAGTAACACGTACCACTTCACCCGCTTCAAACAAGGTTCTTGGACGAGGGGAATCGTGAGATTCCTGCAGACGGTTTAGAATGTTATCCACTTCTTTTTTAGAAATAGGTGCAGGACGTTCAGCGGTACCGCCGATAAAGCCCATAACACGGTCAATGCTTTTCACTAAATGCCAGCTGTCATCATTCATTGCCATTTCAACTAACACGTAACCAGGAAAGAATTTACGTTCACTTTTACGTTTCTGACCGGCACGCATCTCCACAACTTCTTCAGTCGGGACTAAAATCTGGCCGAAATGCTCTTCCATTTCGTTTAATCTAATATGTTCGATCAATGTTTTTTGAACACGACCTTCATAACCTGAGAAGGCCTGAACAACATACCATCTCTTTTTTTGTACTTCTTCTGACATATTAAACCCTTAAATTGCCGTTGTAATAAATGCAACAACACGAACAAAAATACCATCAAGACCCCAAAGGACCAGACCAACAATGGTTGATACCGCTAGGATAATTAATGTTGTTTGCACTGTTTCCTGACGTGTCGGCCAAACTACTTTACGTACTTCTAAACGAGAATCTTTAGCAAAACCAACGAAAGTTTTACCTTTTTCAGTCATTGCTGCCGAGAAAACAGCAAGTGCGGCCATAAGTAGAAGTACCATTACACGTGCTACTACATGTACACTTTCACCATAGATGTAATTACCAACAATAATGGCTGCTAATAATAAAATTGTCACACCCCATTTAAGCCCGTCAAGTGAGCTTTTGGTGTTTTCAGTATTTGTTGTGCTCATAACTCATTGTATCCACTGTTGAATATTAGATAGTACCGGCCACACTTTTCTGTTGTGGATAGTAAAACGATCTCGCTCGTATTAAGGAGAAAGTAAAAATTGAAGGTGAAATTGTCAGCTTAACAGCAACACCTAAAAATAAAGCACGTCAGTATAAGGATTTTTAGCCGCTTTGTAACGTGATAAAACGAATTTTTCATAAAAAGTACAATGTACACGCCATGACCTGTACTTTAATTAACTCGAAGTCCGCTGAAAAAATTCTTATTTCTGTGCAGATAAAGCAGTGCAGGAGAAATTAACGGCAAACAGGAATCTGCATTATAAGCCGGGTATGCTATATCAGGGATAAATTTCAGACATAAAAAAACCGTTACTAAGTAACGGTTTCTCTAATTGGAGCGGGCAGCGGGAATCGAACCCGCATTATCAGCTTGGAAGGCTGGAGTAATAGCCATTATACGATGCCCGCATAATCCTTGATTAAACAGCAGAAAACAATGTACTTAGATATTGTAACTGCATTGCCGAAGTTTAAAACTCCGACTCTCACAACGTGGCATTGCGAGAAAATATGGTGGAGGGAGGTGGATTCGAACCACCGAAGCTTACGCGGCAGATTTACAATCTGCTCCCTTTGGCCACTCGGGAACCCCTCCAGGACTTAAATGGTGCCGACTACCGGAATCGAACTGGTGACCTACTGATTACAAGTCAGTTGCTCTACCGACTGAGCTAAGTCGGCGCCGTCTAAGTGGTGCGAATAATAGAGAACTTAATGAAACCTTGCAAGCCTTTATTGGTAATTAATCTGCATTTTTTAACTGTTTGCTCAAAAACAAAACAACCTGGCTTTGTTTCGTTTATTTATCCAGCAGAATCCGCTTAACTGCGCAGATTTTTCTGCTTACATTTATCAACAAAGAAGGATTTCTGTTTAAGCACGGACTGTATAAAACGGTTAATCCAAGCAAAAAACACAATCATCAATAAATAACTTCTGCTGATTAAAGGCTTATTTGACCAGACGCAGGGATATTTCACCGCCAATATAGGCTTCCACCTGCCCGTTACACTCTAACAATAAGGCCCCCGTTTCATCAATACCTCGACAGATACCGTTTTTTACCTGATCTGCAATTAATAAATTAACCTGCTTATTGAGGAAACAGTCCAGCTCAAACCAGCGCTTCAAATGCGGGCTTAATCCTGTCTGTTCATATTCCGTTAACAATACTGTTAACTCTTTGATTAAAGCTGCAGTTAACAGGTTACGGTCAACCGTTTCACTGCTTAAAGCAGTTAAATCGGTCCAGGGCTGATCGATAAGCCTGGCCTGCTCAGGAGGCATTCTAACATTAATACCTATACCGATAACCGTATGACAGGCTTCTGTTGCCTGTGCATTCAGTTCTATCAGAATACCGGCAAGTTTTTTTCCCTGATAATAAATGTCATTTGGCCATTTTAGTGAAACACCTTCAATACCCGTTTTTTGTAATGCGTTGACCGCAGCAATACCCACTAATAAGCTCAGCCCGGATACCTTGTCGATGCCGGCGTCAAAGCGCCAGTAAAATGAAAAATACAAGTGCGAAGCAAATGGTGATACCCAGCTGCGTCCGCGGCGCCCTCTTCCGGCTAACTGATATTCAGCAATACAACTCTGTCCGTTACTTAAATCGGGAATGCGGTCTAATATCCACTGGTTGGTTGAATCAACAATCTGCTCAACATGAACAAAATTATTATCGGCGAGCAGAGCAATTTTTTGTTCATCTAAAAGCTCAAGCGGAGCCGCACTCTGATAACCGCGTCCCGGCACTTTATAGATATCTAAACCTATCTCCTGCAGTGCTTTAATATAGTTATTCACGGAAGTACGCGACACGCCTAATAAAGCCCCGATTTTTTCGCCGGAATGAAACTCACCATCTGCTAGTAAGCGTAATAACTTATTGCCCTGCTCATTAAGCTCTGACATTTTTAATCACCTCGCTTAAATTTGTTTCACCCCGGCAGCCCATAAAACGCACCTCGTGCTCCAGTTCGACACTAAACTTTTCTTTTACTGTTGTTCTTACTAATTCAGCTAACTGTACAATATCTAATGCACTGGCATTGTTTTCATTGATAAGGACTAACGCCTGGTTCTGATGCACTGCCGCACCGCCGAATTTTGTTCCTTTAAGACCAGCCTGATCAATTAACCAGCCGGCGGCCAGTTTTACCCGACAGTCCTCTTGCGGATAACAGGGCATCTGCGGATATAATGCAGATAACTTTGCCGCCAGTTCTTGTGATACCACAGGATTCTTAAAAAAGCTGCCGGCATTACCCAGCAGTTCCGGATCAGGCAGTTTTTCACTGCGGATCTGACAGACTGACTGATAAATCTGTTTAGCCGTAACTTTAGCGGATGAATCTAACTCTTTTAACAAACCGTAACGACTATGTGCCTGCCACTGTTTACTCAGCTTCATGGTTACTTTGGTAATTAAAGCCGAGTGCATTGCTGCGGTTTTAAATATGCTGTCACGGTAGGCGAATAAACACTGCTGCGCATTTAACTTAAAAAACTCACCGCTGTTTAAATCAAGATATTCAACCGATTCACAAAAATCTTTAAACTCCGTACCGTAAGCGCCTATATTCTGTACCGGCGCGGCGCCGACAACACCGGGGATCAAGGCTAAATTCTCCAGACCGTCGATACCTTTTTCTATACAGTTTGTCACTAACTGATGCCAGTCTTCACCCGCGGCGGCCTGCACAATATAGTCACTGTCAGACTCTTTAATATCAACACCGGATAATTCAACTTTTATAACTAAACCAGAAAAGTCTTCACAGAATAAAATATTACTGCCGCCGCCTAAGATAAGTACCGGTTTGTCAGCGGCGCGCATCTCTTTTACCAGCGCCGCTAATTCTGCAGCCTGCTTAATATTATTGAAATGAAATAAGGTCTGAGTTTTAGCTTCGATAGAAAAAGTATTAAAAGCCTTGAGCGAGCTATTGGTTTCAATCATTATGGTGCCCTGTTGTAGAAGAACAAATAGTTTACCTGATCACCCGGGTGAAACAAAAATAATAAAGGGGGTGTTTTGCAGTCGTCCGATTTACAGTTTATTGAACTAGAAAAGCTTAAGCTTCCTTTGGTAAATCAGTTTTATAAACGAGTTTATAAAAAAGGGCTGGCCGGCAAAGATGAAGCAGTATTTGTTCTTAAAGGTAAGCAGATAATCTGCAGCGCTAAGTTAAAAACACTTGATAAGCACCAGCTGCTGACAGGTGTCGCCTGCGATCCAGACCACAGAGGAAAAGGTTATGCATCGCTGTTAATTACAAAAATACTGCTTTTACATAAACAAGTAATTTACTGTTTTCCCTATGCTCATCTGCACTCCTTCTATTCACAGCTTGGGTTTATACTTGTTGATACACAGGCAGCCCCAGAAATTATCGGCAAAAAATACTACTCGTACAGTAAGAACAGAGATCTGCTGTTAATGCTTTATTCGCCGAATAAAATCAGAAAGTCCTGATAACCCTGTTCAGTAAGCTCATCAACAGCAATAAAACGCACTGCAGCCGAGTTAATACAGTAGCGTAATCCGCCCGGAGCAGGACCGTCGGCAAACAGATGGCCTAAATGCGAATCGGCAAGCCGGCTGCGTACTTCGGTACGCGCAGCAAATAACCTATTATCTGCTTTTTCAGTTAACTCTGTATTCTGCAGCGGCTGAGTAAAGCTCGGCCAGCCGCAGTGTGAATCGAACTTATCTAATGAACTGAACAGCGGCTCACCGGAAACTATATCTACATATATTCCAGCGCGGTTATTATCCCAGTATTCATTATTAAAGGGCGGTTCGGTGCCCTCTTCCTGAGTGACGCTGAACTGCATCGCAGTGAGCGTATCACGCAGCTCCTGTGAGCCTGGTTTTTTATAATCACTCATATGATTCTCTTTCTATAATATGTTTGTTATTGATATTACGATCTTCTTATCAGAAATCAAACAGACAAACTGTCTGCGCTGAAGCGTTATTAATAAGAACAACTTGACGCAAATATCAAAACGCGGTATTTATTTATATACATACTAAATCTTTGAGATTAACCGATGAAAACTATTTCTGCACTCCTGCCGGCTTTACTGCTTACGCTTAATGCGTACGGGCCGCGAGTGTCTGACTAAGATCAGTTAAACTCCAGAAACCCGTGCCATGCGCGGGTTTTTTTATACCTGCGTATTAAGGTATATAACCAAATACAATAAAAGGGATTCCATATGTCCGATCAAGTTATTATTTTCGATACGACCTTACGCGACGGCGAACAGGCACTAAGCGCAAGCCTTACAGTAAAAGAAAAACTACAGATCGCATTTGCTCTCGAGCGTTTAGGCGTAGATGTAATGGAAGTTGGTTTTCCGATTTCTTCTCCGGGGGACTTCGAATCGGTGCAGACAATTGCTCAGGAAATTAAAAACAGCCGAGTTTGTGCTTTATCCCGTGCTTTACCTAAAGATATCGATGCAGCTGCCCAGGCTTTAAAAGCCGCCGAAGCATTCCGTATCCATACCTTTATTTCAACTTCAACCATCCACGTTGAAAACAAATTAAAACGCGGCTTTGAAGATGTTCTAGAGATGGGCATTAACGCGGTCAAATATGCGCGTAATTTTACTGATGATGTTGAGTTCTCCTGCGAAGATGCAGGCCGTACACCGATTGATAACTTATGCCGTATGGTGGAAGAAGCAATCAAAGCGGGTGCGGCTACCATAAATATTCCCGATACCGTTGGTTATACCATCCCAAGTGAGTTTGGAGGCATTATCCAAACTTTGTTTAACCGTGTACCAAATATCGATAAAGCAGTTATTTCAGTACATTGTCATGATGATTTAGGCATGTCCGTCGCCAACTCAATTACCGCAGTTGAAAACGGTGCCCGTCAAATTGAATGTACCATGAACGGAATCGGCGAACGTGCCGGCAACTGTTCACTTGAAGAAGTAGCCATGATTTTACACACACGTAAAAATAAAATGGGCTTCTCAACCAGTATTAATCCGGTTGAAATATCACGTACCAGCCAGTTAGTCAGTCAGCTTTGTAATATGCCTATTCAGGCTAATAAAGCGATTGTCGGTGCCAATGCATTTTCTCACTCATCGGGTATTCATCAGGACGGTGTTTTGAAATCGCAGAATACCTATGAAATCATCACTCCGGAAAGCGTTGGTATTTCTACCAACAAGCTTAACCTTACTTCTCGTTCCGGCCGTCATGTTATTCAGCACCGTATGCAGGAATTAGGCTACCGTGACAGTGATTATGATCTTGAAGCACTGTACGCAAGCTTCTTAGAATTAGCGGATAAAAAGGGTCAGGTTTTTGATTACGATTTAGAAGCATTAATGTTCTTTAATCAGCTCAACAGCGAACCGGAATACTACAAACTAGAAAATATTAATGTGCAGTCCGGATCCGGCCTGGTTGCCACCGCAACCATCACCATGAGTATTGGTGATGAGAAAAAAGTTGTCGAAGCAGCCACAGGCAACGGACCGATTGATGCCGCTTACCAGTGTCTAATGCGTATTTCCGGCTTAGATATAAGCATGGACGACTACCAGATCAGCGCTAAAGGTGAAGGTAAAGATGCACTCGGACAGGTTGATATTGTTGCTACTTATAAAGAGCAGAAATTCCACGGCTTAGGTCTGTCGACGGATATTATTGAGTCTTCAGCAAAAGCTATGGTGCACGTTATGAACCATATTCACTTAGCTAAGGCGGTTGAGGTACAGAAAAAGCAGCGCCTGCATACAGAGCAAGTTTAATTTAAAAAGGCGGAACTTGACCGCCTTTGTTTTTATAAGAAGAAGTAATCATGAAAATTATCGTAATTCCAGTAACCCCGTTTGAACAAAACTGCAGCCTAATCATTTGTGAAGAAACCAGCACAGCGGCGCTGGTTGATCCCGGCGGTGATCCGCAGCGCATATTAAGCGTAGTTAAAGAGCAGGGCGTTAAAGTTGATAAAATAATTTTAACCCATGGACACCTCGATCATGTGGGCGGCACAGAGGCCGTAGCGCAGGCTTTAAATATACCTGTTATCGGCCCGGAAAAAGAAGATCTGTTCTGGCTGGAGCAGTTAGAAGCACAAAGCCAGCGTTTTGGATTTCCAACAACCGCCAGCTTTACACCGACAAAGTGGTTAGAAGAGAATGAGATAGTTACAGTAGGTAATATCAAATTGAAAGTCCTGCACATCCCGGGACATACACCGGGGCATGTAGCGCTGCTTGATCAAGCCAGCAGTCAGGTGATTGTTGGTGATATTCTTTTTAACGGCGGCATAGGACGATTTGATTTCCCCCGAGGCAACCAGCTCCAGCTGATCCGGGGTATTAAAGAAAAGTTATTAACTTTACCGGCAGAAACAATCGTTTACCCGGGGCACGGTCCGACAACAACAATCGGCAGAGAAAAAACAGGCAATCCCTTCCTGCGTTAATCTGCTTTTGAGACAAATAACAAAAAAGGGCGTTATGCCCTTTTTTGCATTAAAGCGGGATCACCCTGCCGTTAACGCTGAACTCGCCACGTTCCAGATATGTTTCCAGACTCAAGCTGTTATTTTCATGCTTTAAAAATCCGGTTCTCAGGCCCATTTGTAAAGACTCTGCAACTGCAGGCTCTTCAAGCAGGGAATCAGGTAAAGCTAATTTCGCTTTGCCGTTAACATAATCAAAGAGCATAAACGGATTGCCGATCACCTCCACTAACGGGGCTCCCTGCTGCAGGGTCAGCTGCAGATAACCGTCCACCTCCCCCCAGGGAGTCTGAGAAGATAATTTTGAAAGGTTTAATTCCGCTCCTTTAGCTAACAGATCTTTTAATGCATTTTCTACCAGCTGCTTGTTCTCACTGCTGTTAGCTAAAATATCCAAGGCAGGGGAATATAAGCCCTTTATCTCAAGCTTAATCTGATTATCTGTAAATACTTTTCCCTGTCCGTCATTCATTTCGTAGCGGGCTATCTTCCATTCATTGCTGGTATCAACCGTATCGGCTTTCTGCCCCGCCTGACTGCTGCCTTTTAATTCCAGCCCCTGTAATATCGACTGATAATTTTTCTGCCCGATAATGACTTTTCCAATTTTAGAAAAATATGCATAACTGCCGTTTGTGCTTAAGGATGAAAAATCAGAAAAAAGCTGTACCGACTCAATGGAAAAATCACCACTACTAGTAGCGGCATCTGCCCCTGCCCAGTTAATCTGTGCTGATCCCGAGTAGTCCTGCAGATCCACCTGATAATCCAGCTGTAGAGGCCGACTGCTTATTTTCTCCCGGGCGTTTTCATAACTGCCCGCAGATAAATTTAACCTGCCGCTAAGATTACCAAAAATACTGATCTCTTCCTGAGAATTCAGCCATTTTTCACTGCCGAAATAGTTATCTAATTTTGCGCCAAGTTCACTGTCAGACAGCCTGATATCATTACTTATAACCGCCTTGTACGGATAATGTTTTATGCGGCTGTGAATCGAAAATATAACTGGATTTTCACCTTCTAAGGTTACAGTCACTTCACTGAGAGCATCGGCAGTAAGGAAATTTTTCTCATAACTTATCAGCCTGCTGTTGAGCTCCTGCGGCTGCTGTTTTAGAAAAAGCTTTTCAGTTTCACGGGCGGTCATTTCCCCGACAAAATAGGTACTGGTTAATAAAATAACACCCAAAAAGGATAGTGCACTCAATGTTTTTTTCATTTTTTTATCCGTTCTGATGAAAATTATCTGAAAATATAATACAGTCTGGAGGCCTATTCAGGCTGAGTTCTTGACCTAAAATGTCACAGCCTTGACCTAAAATGTCACGATCTTGCTTCATTATTGAATCAAAACGCTGTAGATTACAATCATTAGAGCACAAATGAGGTGCTCTAAAAATAAAGTATATACCATATTTTTCACGATTATTTTTAGGAGCATTAATGAGTTCACATAAATGGCACTGGCTACATAGCCCTATAACGGGCGGGGTTTTGTTAGTTATTGCAGCAGCAGTTGCACTACTATGGGCTAATATTGCACCCGAGCATTACTATGCTGTCTGGCACAACACCCTGTGGGAAGTTTCTTCAGGCTTCAGTGACAAAGTAAATCAAATCAATCTGCACAAAATCGCCAATGAATTTTTAATGGCAATTTTCTTCTTTTTCATCGGTTTAGAAATTAAGCGCGAACTGTTAGACGGAGAATTATCCAGCGTTCAGAAAGCGGCCCTGCCGCTGTTTGCCGCACTAGGAGGAGTAGTCTTCCCGGCCGGAATTTATTACCTGATCAATATCGGTGAACCAACAGCTAACGGCTGGGGTATCCCTATGGCAACCGATATTGCTTTTGCTTTAGGTGTGTTAGCCATTGTCGGCAGCCGTGTCCCGGTAACCCTGAAAGTATTTTTATCTGCGTTAGCTATCGGCGATGATTTAATGGCCGTAATAGTTATTGCTATTTTCTATACCGAACAGATTTTTGTTAATGAATTACTGGTAGGTTTAGCTGGTTTAGTGATTTTGGCTGTCGCTAACCGTAACGGTGTCCGTAGCCCGCTCTTTTATTACACCATAGGTCTAAGCATTGTCTGGATAAGCTTCTTAGCATCGGGCGTACATGCAACCGTTGCCGGTGTAGCCGTAGCATTCACTATCCCCTCGCGCCGTGAAATATCCATGGACAGTTACCTTGATCAAACCAAGGCACTGCTGAATGATCTAGAGGTTGACCGTCACTGTGAGAAGGATGTCTTAACTAAGCATGCCATTAAAACACTGAAAAAAATCAAAGCAGTAAGCTTTCAGGCAGCCAACCCTCTGCAGCTTAAAGAAGAGGCACTGCACCCTATTTCAACACTGTTTATTGTACCGTTTTTCGCACTTGGTAATGCCGGCGTGATTATAGACAGCAGTATGCTGCAGCAGCTGACCAATCCAGTTGTACTGGGTATTGCAGCCGGTCTGATTATTGGTAAACCTTTAGGTATATTCCTGTTTACCAAGCTGCTGACCTGCCTCAAGTGGGGAGCTTTACCGGAAGGTGTGACCTGGTCTCATGTTATTGGTGCTGGTTTCTTAGCTGGTATTGGTTTCACCATGTCGCTGTTTATTACCGATCTTGCATTTACTGATCCGGAACATCAGATCATCGCTAAAGTTGCAGTCTTTGTTGCTTCCTTGGTATCAGGGGTCATTGGTTATATTCTTTTAATCACGGCCAAACCAATTAACACTGCTAATTGATAACTCAATTTGTTAAGTACAACAATCTGAGTTAACCTTGCAGAAAAGCCTACTAAATTAGTAGGCTTTTTTGTATTACAGACAAGGAGCCAGCATGAACGATCAAAAACACTTGAAAAAAATGAAAGCGATCAAAGAGAAGCAGGACCAGAAAATTGCGGCAGCAGACCAGGAGCGCGGCGTTTCCATTTTACTAGCCGGGCCGGGTAAAGGTAAAAGCAGTTCAGCATTTGGTATGTTAGCCCGCTCTCTTGGCCATGGCCATAAAGCCGCAGTAGTACAGTTTTTAAAAGGCTCTATGTCCACCGGCGAAGAACTGTTCTTCAGCAGCCATGAAAATGTTGACTGGTTTGCCATGGGTGATGGTTTTACCTGGGAAACACAAGATAAAGAACAGGATATAAAGAGCGCAGAAAAGGCATGGGCAAAAGCGCAGACTCTATTAGCAGATGAGCAGTACCAGTTAGTGATTCTTGATGAGATCACCTATATGTTCAAATATCAGTATTTAGATATTCAACCGGCTTTAGACGCCTTAAAAAATCGCCCGGAAAAAATGAATGTGGTTTTAACAGGGCGCGGGCCGAAACAGGAACTGATCGATGCAGTAGATACCTACAGTATGATTTTAAATGAAAAACATGCATTTAAAGCCGGCGTCAAAGCACAGGCCGGTATTGAATGGTAAAAAGTCACTCGGGAAGTCGTTTAAAAACGGCTTCCCGATAATTATACCAATTCCATTAATTAGGTGATCTATTTAGGCGTAGGAAAAATGAATAAAAACAAGGCATTGATTGCAGTAACTAGTTGTTCTAATTGTAAAATCAATAACGAAGTTAGCATTCATTTTAACCAGCATAAATGAATATAAAATTAGTGGATTTGGTATTACCTATTTGATGCCGCAGTGACGTAACAGGGCATCAATCTGTGGTTCACGCCCCATAAAGTCTTTAAACAGGGCCATCGGCTCTTCGCTGCCGCCCTTTTCAAGGATCGCCTGTAAAAATTCCTGCCCTGTTTCAGCATTAAAAATACCCAGTTCTTCAAAACGAGAAAAAGCATCCGCGGATAATACTTCAGCCCATTTATAACTGTAATACCCGGCAGCATAACCGCCGGCAAAAATATGACTAAAGCTGTGCTGAAAACGGTTAAACTGCGGCGGCGTGATCACTGCAACTTTAGCACGAATCTCGCTTAATACCGACTGTACCTGCGAGCCCTGTTGTGGTTTGTATTGATGATGCAGTACAAAATCAAACAATGAAAACTCTAACTGGCGAACCATCATTAATGCGCTGTTATAGTTTTTGGCCGCCAGCATTTTTTCAAGTAACTCGGCCGGCAGTGTTTCACCGTTATCCACATGCCCGGAAATCAGTGCTAATGCCTGCGGCTCCCAGCACCAGTTTTCCAGGAACTGACTAGGCAGTTCCACTGCATCCCACGGCACACCATTAATACCCGATACTGCCGATGATTCGATTTTACTTAACATATGGTGAAGACCATGACCAAATTCATGGAACAGAGTGATCACTTCATCATGACTGAATAGTGCCGGTTTATCACCAACAGGCTTAGTGAAATTACAGGTTAAGTAGGCAACCGGCAGCTGCAGTTCTCCGTTAACTAAACGGCGGCGTACACGGCAGTCATTCATCCAGGCCCCGCCGCGTTTATGAGCACGGGCATAGAGATCCAGATAAAAACTACCAAGATGAGTCTGCTGCTGATCATAAATATGGAAAAAACGCACATCTTCATGCCAGGTATCAAAATCAAAAGACTCTTTAATAGTCAGGCCGAACAGACGTTTAACCACAGCAAACAAACCGCTGACAACTTTATTTTCCGGAAAGTACGGACGCAGCGTTTCATCTGAAATTGCATAGCGATGCTGTTTCAACAGCTCCGCATAATAACTCAGATCCCAGGCCTGCAGCTGGTCAAGGTTATCCATCTGTTTAGCAAAGGCTAAAACCTGATCTCGTTCCTGCAGCGCCTGCGGACGGGATTTTTCAGCCAGCTCGGTTAAAAATGTAATCACCTGATCCGGGCTTTCAGCCATTTTAGTCGCTAAACTGTACTCACTAAAGTCAGAGAAATCTAACAGTAAAGCTAATTCATGACGCAATGCTAAAACCTGATCAATAATATCGGAGTTATCAAACTCTCCGGCATTCGGTCCCTGATCCGATGCACGTGTTGAAAACGCAGTATAAACCTCTTCACGCAGAGAACGGTTTTTAGCGTAAGTGATAACCGGCAGATAACTAGGAAATTCTAATGTTAACAGGTAACCCTGCAGCTCTTTTTCCTGAGCTGCCTGCTCAGCGGCGGCAACTGCATTCTCCGGTAAGCCGTCTAATTCATTAACGTCAGTAATTAATTTACTCCACGCTAAGGTAGCATCCATAACATTATTGCTGAACTGTGACTGCAGCAGCGCAAGCTCCTGCTTAATTTCACCGTAACGTTTCTGCTTATTCTCAGGTAACGCAATACCTGCTAATTTAAAATCGCGCAGCGCATCATTAATCACTTTTTTCTGTTCTGTTTTTAAACAGGCAAACTGCTCACTATCAGCTATGCTAAGGTAAGCTTCATACAAACCTTTGTGCTGGCCGACAAAGGTCCCGTACTCGGCAAATAAAGCTAAACAAGCATCATGTGCTTCACGAAGCGGGTCATTACTAACAACTGCATTCATATGCGAAACCGGAGACCATAATTTACCTAAATGATCATCGGCTTCATCTAATACATTAATAAAATTATCCCAGGTAAAAGGAATATCCGTTGCTAGTGTTTTTTCAATCAATGCCTTATTATTTTCAATTGCCTGAGTCACAGCAGGAACTATCTGCTCCGGCAGTATCTGGCTGAATAAAGGCAAACCATCGGTTTGGTTAATACTTAATTTTTCAGTGTTATTCATGGCAGCGGCCTATCAAAAGAGGGAAATAGAGTTAAATGGAAATTCCACAAAAAATCAAGCTTACGCTAACATAGAATTAAGTAACGCTTTTCTCATGCAATTATTAGGTATTGATAGCATTTTAGACGCACGATAATAGGGAGAGTGGTTTGCTTATGGCAAACTCCGTAAATTATGTTTGAATATGACTCGGATTTTCAAGAATGAAAACAAAAAAGATTTTTTCACTTTTTAAGCCGTTAAAATTTAGGAACAGCCTTTCTAACCGCTTACTTTCTTATATTCTCCTTTGTAGTAGTGCACTCGCAGTTATTATCACTCTTATTCAGCTAATGTGGGATTTCCAGCAGGATGTCGGCAAAATTGAGGCCAGCATCGACCAGATTGAATCCAGTTTTCTACAGCCTATGGCGGCAAGTTTATGGAACCTTGACGAAGAACAGATCCAAATTCAGATTGAAGGTATTATGAATCTGTCAGATATGCAGTATGTACTTATTCATGAGGTCTTAGGCAATACTGAAGTGCCGTTAATTGAACAGGGCACATTAAAAGAAAAATTTGATATCAGTAGAAAGTTTGACCTGACTTATCAGGGCGAGGTTGTTGGTACTTTATTTGTTGCGGCATCATTAGAAAAAGTTTACGACCGCTTAATAGAAAAATCTTTACTTATCTTAGTCAGTCAAACCATCAAAACCATGGTCGTTTCAATCTGTATTCTGTTTATTATCTATTATATGGTGATCCGCCATGTTAATAAAATTGCCCTGTATACACGTAATATTAAACTCAGCACCCATAATAAAGATCTTATTTTAGACGGCCGTAATCACCATATCTCTTCTTCCAGTGATGAACTTGATGAACTGGTCTATCTGCTTAATAAAATGCAGAAAAGGATCGTTGCCGAACTTACCGATAAAGAGATTGCTATTGAAGAGCTGCAGCAGGAGCGTGATTTCTCCGCTACCATTATCAACTCCTCAAGTACAGTAATCTGCTGTCTGGACAATAATTTCAAAATATCAACGATCAACCCGGCGGCCGTTATTTTAACCGGTTACAGTCAGGAAGAGCTGAATCAGAAAAACTGGCTGGATATTTTTGTTCTCGATGACCGCAAAGAAGAGCTGCTTAGCAAGCTCACCCAGAATGAAGCCATCCACAGTATCGAAATAGATATGCACGATCAGATGGGGGAGATAAATACACTGTTATGGACCTTCTCGGCATTTTACGAAGGCATGAATATCAAATACTTAATCGGTTTCGGTCACGATATCACCCCGCAGAAACAGATTGAATTTGAGATTAAACAGCTTAATGATCAGCTTGAAGAAAAAGTAAATATACGTACAGCGGCCTTAACAGAAAGTAATCAGCAGATCACCCATACCTTAGAGCAGTTAAAACGCACCCAGCAGACTCTGGTTGAGTCAGAAAAAATGGCATCATTAGGCGGACTAGTGGCGGGTGTTGCCCATGAAATTAATACACCGATCGGAATCAGTGTTACGGCGGCTTCATTTCTGCAGGAAGAGATCGATACCCTGAAAAATAAACTCACCAGCAACAGCCTTTCACGTACTTATGTTGAAGAGTTGATTGTCCGTTTAACCGAGTCAGGACGTTTATTAAACGGGAATCTGAAACGGGCAGCCGACTTAATCAGCAGTTTCAAACAGGTCGCAGTAGATCAGTCCAGTGAAGCCTGTTACTCCTTTAAACTGGCAGAAAATGTTGATCAGGTAGTCACCTCGCTTAAACATAAACTTAAACAGTCCCGCTGCCAGGTGTTTATCGAATGCCCGGAAGATCTGTCCATCTACAGCTTCCCGGGAAGTTTTGTGCAGATATATTCCAATCTTATTCTGAATTCACTGATCCATGGTTTTGAAGACTGGGAAGGTAAACGTGAGATTTATATTGAGCTGAAGCTAGAAGGCGATACATTACATCTGAATTACCGGGATACGGGTAAAGGTATTCCCGATGAAATTGCGGATCGTATTTTTGATCCCTTTGTTACCTCAAAACGCGGCTCAGGAGGCAGCGGTTTAGGCACGCATATTGTCTACAATATCGTCAACCAGCTGTTTAAAGGTGATATTCAATATATCTTAGGCGAGCAGGGCTGCCACTTTGAAATACGCATCCCTTATAAAGCTAATATGGATTCATAGGCAGAAACAAAAAAACCTCCTTCGGGAGGTTTTTTGTATAACTTATAAAAAGTAATTTATTCCGCTTCTGCGGCCTGCTCTGTATCGAGCTGGTCATCCAGAGCATACCAGCCGGCTATTTTGCGCTCTAAGATATCAACACCGAAACCTTTTAAAGAAGAAAACAGCTCAACCTGTACATCACCTTCAAAATTTTTCGCTTCTTCACGCATTTTTAATAAAGTTGCTTTACGTGCGCCCTGCTTTAATTTATCCGCTTTAGTTAATAAAGCCAGTACCGGAATATCCGCATCAATCGCCCAGTAAATAAGCTGCTGATCCAGATCTTTAAAGGGATGGCGGATGTCCATTAACACAACCAGACCTTTTAATGATTCACGCTCTTGTAAATACTCACCTAAGGATTTCTGCCATTTAAGCTTCATAGCAAGCGGTACTTTAGCAAAACCATAACCCGGTAAATCGATTAAACGCTTACCTTCTTCAATTTCAAAAACATTAATCAGCTGCGTACGGCCAGGTGTTTTACTGGTTCTGGCTAAACTTTTTTGACGAGTTAAGCGGTTTAATGCGCTAGATTTTCCCGCATTGGAACGCCCTGCAAAAGCGATTTCGATACCGCTTTCAGGCGGCAGATGTTTATCCAAATGACGAATATCCGGTGCACTAATTAAAAAATGCGCTTTTTGAAAATGTATTTTTTGAAATTCCAAGATATGCCTCGCTTTACTCATGTAGCAAAATTGTTACTTTTATTAAACTTGTGTAAACTACACCTGTTTTATTTGGCGCTCATTGTAGCATGCTTGGGTTAACATACTTTAAGAAAAAAATGGATAGTTATGAATAAATTATTAGTGACATTATTTGCCGTATTTTGTTTTTCTAGTTCCGCACAAGCACAAGGTGATATTGAAGCAGGTAAAGCAAAATCAGTGACTTGTGTTGCATGTCATGGCACCGATGGAAACAGTCCGTCAGACCTTTATCCTAAAATAGCCGGACAGCATATAAGCTACCTTAAGAAACAGTTACAAGAATTCAAAGACGGTACACGAAACGATCCGATTATGGCGGGCATGGTAATGGCACTTTCAGAGCAGGATATCAAAGATCTTGCAGCTTTCTATTCAAGCCAGAGCCCGACACCTGAAACAGTCACACCGGAAATAGTAGAAGCCGGACAAAAACTTTACATGGGTGGTGATATCGAGCGCCAGATTCCTGCTTGTACAGCCTGTCACGGCCCGCGCGGCAACGGTCTGGAACTTGCTAAATTCCCTAAAATTTCTAATCAGCATCCGGCATACTTAAAAGCACAGCTGGAGAAATTCCGCAGTAAAGCACGTGCTAATGATGTCAACGGTATGATGGTTGACGTAGCGGCTAAACTGACCGATAAAGATATTGAATTACTTTCCCACTACATCTCTGCACTGCATTAACAGCAGCTGCTGGACAGACTTCAGCAAGGCGCTTTCTTAATTGAAGCGCCTTTTTTATACACTTTTTAAACACTCTTAGATCTGCTATTGTGCGCTTTTATAAGTTCTCCAATTTCACGCTTATTAAAAGCGTATAAATGTGTGTTCATCTGCAAATCACAGATAAACGGCATTTACATTAACAACAATGAAAGGTAATTGTTATGTCCCGTACTAAAAAAAGCCGCACCGCAGGTAATTCAGAAGCAAAATTCAGCGGCCCGCGTAAAGAATCATCTTCACAGGCGCAGGAAGCACGCAAAAAAAAGCGTAAAAGTAAATTAAAAGGTAATAAAGCGGGTGCACGTAATGCCAATGAATCAAAACAGACGCAGCAGAAGAATGCTAAGCAGGCTGTTAATGAAAAACGTGTCGGCAGTCAAAAAGCAGTGCCCTTAATTCTTGAAGAAAAAGCACCAGTTGAAACAGCAAAAGTACAGCATCAGCCGAAAGCAAAAGTAATTAAAAGTCAGCCGGCACCCAAACTGTCTCCAGAAAAAGAACTGGCTTTAATTGAAAATGATGACCGCCTGAATGAACTGCTTGAGCAGCTGGATAATGATGAAAGTATTTCTCAAGTCGACCAGTCGTGGGTTAATAAACAGATGGAGCGTCATCAGGAAATAATGAAAGAGCTTGGCTGGTTAGATGAAGAGGGTGAAGAAGATCTTCTGCAGCAGTTTGAAGATGCTGGTTCAGCATTAAATGAATTCAAAAAATAACGAGTAGAGCATGGATCTGAATATCGTATTAGCTGCAGTTTCAGTTGTTATTATTATCGGCCTGGCCTTTTATGCCGGCATCTTGATTAATAAAATCAAAGTGCACAAAGCCCGTAATCTGCAGCTGCAGGCTCAACAAGCAGAACAGCAGGCACAGAAGAAACAGCAGCGTAACGATAATATCTGTGAAAGTATCCGCTTTATTGCCCGGGCCACGGCACAGAAACAGTGCAACGTATCTGAAGCGGCTATTCGTTTAACTGTTTTACTGGAAACACTGCTGCTCAACAAGCCGATTGATATACAAGAACAGTACCCGGCGCTGTCTGCTATGTTTGATAAAGTAAAAGATATGCCGACTCATGATGAGCGTAAAAAGTTTCCGGTCAAAGAGATCAAAATGCTGGACAGGCGCCGTCAGATCGCTGAAGCAGAACTTGAAGATGCAGTAATCAAAGAAGCACTACAGTTAGAAACATTTTCAATATAAAAAGAAGAGAGAGACAAATGGAAAAGCTCGTGTGGGATCAAGCCCTAATTGAAAAATACAACTACAGCGGCCCGAGATACACTTCTTATCCCACGGCTTTAGAATTTGCTGAAAGTTTTAATTACCCGCAGCTGATCGACGCGAGCAGCATCTACCCTGAGCGCCCGCTTTCTCTGTATATCCATATCCCTTTCTGTCATAAACTTTGTTACTTCTGCGGCTGTAACAAAGTAATCACCCGCCATCAGAGCAAAGCAGATAAATACCTGGACTACCTGGAACAGGAAATTAAGATTCAAGCGCAGCATTTCACTAATCGTCAAGTCAGCCAGTTACACTGGGGCGGCGGTACACCAACCTTTTTATTACCGGAGCAGATCACCCGTTTAATGAAGGTGCTGCGTGATAACTTCAATTTCAAAGAAAACGCAGAATTAAGTATTGAAGTTGATCCGCGCGAAATTGAAATCAGCACAATTGATCACCTGGCGGCGCAAGGTTTTAACCGCCTTAGTCTTGGCGTGCAGGACTTTAATAAAGAGGTTCAGAAAGCGGTCAACCGCGAGCAGGATGAAGATTTTATTATCCAGCTGCTCAACCGCGCTAAACAGCAGGGTTTCAAATCAACCAATCTAGATATGATTTATGGTCTGCCTCTGCAGACTAAAGACAGCTTTGCGCACACCTTAGAAAAAATACTGGAGTTAGATCCGGCTCGTTTATCAATCTTTAATTATGCACATATGCCGGCTATTTTTGCCGCGCAGCGTAAAATTAATGAAGATGATATGCCTAAACCTGCAGAGAAACTGGAGATGCTCCAGTATACCATTGAGTTTCTTACTCAGTCAGGCTATCAGTTTATCGGCATGGACCATTTCGCCAAACCAGATGATGAACTTGCTCTTGCGCAGCAGCAGGGCATATTACACCGTAACTTCCAGGGGTACACCACACAGGAAGACGCAGATCTTCTTGGTTTGGGGGTTTCCGCAATCAGTCAGATCGGCCATTGTTATTCACAAAATCAGAAAAAACTGGCGGACTATTACAATCAGATTGATGAATCCGGTCATGCACAATGGCGTGGTGTCGGACTTAATTCGGATGATCTGATCCGCCGCGAGGTGATCAAAAAACTTATCTGTAACTTCAAACTCGATACTAAAGAGATCGAAGAGCATTTCGATTTAAACTTTGCTGAGTATTTTGCTGAAGATATTAAATTATTACAGTGTTTTATTGATGACCAGCTGGTCACGGTCAGTGCAGATGAAATTTGCGTAAAACCCAAGGGACGTTTATTGATTCGTAATATCTGTATGTGTTTTGATGTGTATTTACGTAATAAAGCACGTCAGCACCAGTTCTCTCGGGTAATTTAAATGACTCTCGGTAGTTACTACATAGGCATTATGTCCGGAACCAGTCTGGATGCGATAGATGTAGTGATCACCCGGCGAACCAGCTCAGGTTTTCAGCAGATAGCAGGTAGTGCTCCGGCTCTTCCCGAAAAGCTGCGCAGCCGCCTTTTACAGATATGCCGGGATAAACATGTTGATCTGCAGACACTGGGAGAAACAGATCAGCAGTTCGCTTTAGCCTGCGCGGATGCCGTTAAACAGTTACTCAAAGAAAGCGGATTATCGGCCTCACAAATCACTGCAGTCGGCAGCCACGGACAAACTATTTTTCATTCTCCATCGGGTTTATACCCCTTTACTCAGCAGATTGGTGACGCGGCTTTAATTGCAGCCGCAACCGGCATCCCCTGCGCTGCCGATTTCAGACGTATGGATATGGCCTACGGCGGACAAGGGGCACCATTAGTCCCGGCTTTTCATCAGGCTCTGTTTGCCGAAAAAGGAAAAAAACGCGTTATTGTGAATATCGGCGGCATAGCCAATATCAGTGTATTAACTTCGGATAAAAATGTGCTCGGTTATGATACCGGCCCGGGTAATATGCTGCTGGATGCCTGGATCAATGAAACCCGACAGAAAAGCTTTGATAAAAACGGATCTTTTGCCTCCCAGGGAGAAGTTATATCAGCCCTATTAGCGCAATTATTAACTGAACCGTATTTAAAAAAAACAGCACCTAAAAGCACCGGACGGGAAAAGTTTAATCTGGCCTGGCTGAAACAGCAGCTGAGCTTAGTCAATATAGAACAGTACTCAGATGCCGACATTCAGCGGACTTTACTGGAATTCAGCGCTGTAACCATCTCTGAGCAGATTCAAATACATACCCGGGGCTGCGAGACCTTTGTCTGCGGAGGAGGCGCTCTAAACCAGCTGCTGATGGAACGCTTACAAGCTTTATTACCTAAGCATAGGATTAACGATACTCACAGCTTAAATATTGATCCTATGTATGTAGAAGCGGCCGCCTTTGCCTGGCTGGCAGAACAGCGCTGCTTAGAAAAACCGGTTCCCCTTAAAGCGGTAACCGGGGCCAGACAAGATGCTATTCTCGGCTGTGTATATCTTCCGTAGGGTGAGTTATACCCTGCAGGCGGTAATAAATATAAGCACCAATATGTAAAAGCATCAACAGTAAAGCGCCTGAAAATGTCAGCAGTAACGCAATTGTTTCAACCTGCCTGGGTCCTGACTGCTGTAAAAGATACCAGCCGCCCCCCGAAAAAATTAACAAGCCCAGATTAAGCCACATACAGCGTTTACAGCGGCCCAGTTTTTCTCTAAATAAACTTTCCCTACAGAACTTACAGGCCACCTTATTTTCCTCACATATTTGCGCATAAATTCGACAGTTTACAAAAGTTCTGCTTGCTGTTCAAAATTAGAGTTATTATTCTATGCTTCAATTATTATCGAAGAGCAACGGACATGCCCTATTTTTTTACCTTATTATTGATTTTATCTTCTTTTTCAGTGAGCGCAGAAATTTACACCTGGCAGGATGAAAAAGGAGTGACCCACTTTTCACAGACACAAGAAGAGCAGCAGATAGTAACGCCACCAAGCACTTCACCAGCAGCGGATAAATTTTCACAGCCCTTTTTAATTGGAAAATGGACTGGAAAAAGCGGGCAGACGAAGCAGGAATGGGTATTTAAAAATCCCGGTTTCTTCTCCATTAAACAAACTTCAGATACAGACAATGAAATCATATATACCGGTCAGTGGGAACTTGATGATCCGAAAATTCTGCTGTCAGTCATCTTTAAATCGATCAGCAGTCAATCTTCGGGTTTTGCCAGCTCGCAAAGCAGTGCCGACATTATCGAGCATGAAAAGCACCGGATTTTAATAAGCTTCAATGAAGAAAAATTCTGGTTAGAACGCAATTAGTTATAGCCAGCTGATTATTAAGTGGTCGGATACTTATTCTGACTTCTGTTGATCATCAAGGTAATTCTTTAACAGCTGATACAGCCTTTTATTAGACGGCGCATCCTTCACTGCGACACGAATAAAACGGCTGTCTAAACCTATAAAGTTACCCGCATCACGTACGATAACCCCCTCTTTTAATAAATATTGCCGACACTGTTGCGCACAAAGCGGCATAGGCAGGCGCAGCAGAATAAAATTACACTCTGTTGCAAACACCTCTATACCTTTTAAGCTTTTTAATAAATTCCTGAAAACCCTCTTTTCATTAGTTATCCACGCTATAGAATCATTAATATAAGTCTGATCTTTTACCACGGTGATCCCGGCAAGCTCGGCAAAACAATTTACAGACCAGGGCTCGCGGATCTGCCCTATTCTAGCATTCAGCGCTTCATTAAATGAAACAGCCCAGCCTAAACGAATGCCGGGTAGAGCAAAAAACTTAGTTAATGCTCTTATAATAAATACCGACGGTGACTGAAATATAACCGCACTTTTCTGAAAGCCGCTGTCAACAAACTCAATAAAGGCTTCATCTAACAGCAGCTGCACCTGATTCTCTTCACAGAGCTTTATAATCTGTTTCAATGTCTGTAAATCCAGAAGATTACCAGTCGGGTTATTCGGGTTACATAAAGTCAGTACTTGATAGCCCTGCTTTATCTGCGCCTCCAGCAGCTGCATATCTAGTTTAAAACCGTCACAGCTGTCCAGAATAAAATAATCTATCTGTGTTCCTGCTGACTCTGCCGCCCGGGCATATTCAGCAAAAGTCGGCCCGATAATCAGCGCCTTTGATGCTTTAAGGGCTTTAAAAAAAAGAAAAATCATCTCAGTCGCACCGTTACCTACTAAGACATTCTCCATTTCAACGTTAGAAAATTCAGCTAACGACTGACGTAAATCTACATAATCGGGATCCGGGTAAATATCCAGTGCATAGCGGTGCTCTGTTAATGCATTTGTGAACGACCGGGGAACGCCCAGCGGGTTGATATTAGCACTATAATCTAACCACTGCTGTGTATCCTGCCGAGTACTGTCCCGCTTCAGACGGTGTACATTACCACCATGTAAATCCATGATTTATCCTGTAAAAATTAAAATTATAAAGATGACAGCCAGCATCAGCAGGGAACTTGACCATAACAGCCAGACTGCTTTGTCGATTAAATTTTCTGTAAACGGCTTATTTTTATCACCGATTGTCGGTTTATCCTGCCACTCACCAAAATACTGAGTGCGCCCGCCGAACTGAATATCTAAGGCCCCGGCAACAGCAGACTCCGGATGTCCGGAGTTTGGGCTGGCATGATTACAGCGGTCCCGTTTAAAAATATACCAGGCATTTTTCCAGTTCAGATTAAGCAGATACGCTGAAACAGGCAGTAAAATCCCACCGGTAAGACGAGCCGGCAGATAGTTTGCCCAGTCATCCAGGCGGGCACTAAACCAGCCTAACTCTTTATAGCGCGCTGTTTTATAGCCCCACATGGAATCAAAAGTATTAACCGCTTTATAAAGCATAGCGAACGCCAGCATTGCTTCTGCCAGGTACGGCTCAAGCAGTGCACCAAGCAGCATATAAAACAGAGGCGAAACAACAGCATCTACGCTGTTTTCAGCAACGGTTTCCAGGGTACTGCGGATAATCTGCTTTTTATCCATTTCGCTGGTATCACGACTGACCAGGTAGCCTATCTCCTGACGTGCCAGGCTGATATCATCCTGCTCAATAATGTTTTTAACTTTAAGCGCTTCATCTGCTAAAGAGCGCGTCGCCAGACAGGTATAAAGCAGATACACTTCAATTACCCAGTGCAGGCGCGCCAGCCATAAACAAACAAAAAAGGTTGTACTGAGAACCAGTAAATTAGCAGCCGCACCCCACTGTTTTTTAAAACCTGGCGGCGTCATTTTTTCCAGGCGGCTGATAAACCAGCCGATTACCTGTACCGGATGCGGAATTCGATAGGGATCGGCAAACAATATATCTAAACAGTAGGCACTTAATAACTTGATAATTAACAAGGAAAATCCTTTTCTGGTTTAATAGACAATGCAGATCATAGCAGGCCGCCGGGCTGTTAACGAGGCTATTATGAAGCTCATATTTAATTCTCTGAATACAATTTAACCTCTTTTTTCTGTTTAACTTAATCTGCCGGTAAAATTTTCCTCATTCTTAATAAGCACTGCCGATAATTGATTTATTGCCCTGCTAAATTTATTTATACTTCACGGCTATATAACTTACGGATATTCAGCTATGAAATACATCGGCGCACACGTCAGTGCTTCCGGCGGCGTATTTAACGCCCCAAAAAATGCGCATGAAATAGGTGCAACCGCCTTTGCATTATTTACCAAGAACCAGCGCCGCTGGGAAGCTAAACCGCTTGATAATGACACCATCCGTAAATTTAAAGCGGCCTGCATTCGTTATAATTTCAGTCCGGAGCAGATCCTGCCCCACGACTCTTATTTAATTAATCTCGGCCACCCGGAACAGGAAGCATTACAAAAATCCAGAAATGCTTTTTTAGACGAAATGCAGCGCTGTGAACAGCTGGGTTTAACATTATTGAACTTTCATCCCGGCAGTCACCTTAAAAAGATCAGCGAACATGACTGCCTGCTGCGTGTTGCCGAATCCATAAACTGGGCTCTGCAGCAGACAACTACAGTCAAAGCCGTGATTGAAAATACCGCAGGGCAAGGCACCAATTTAGGTTATTCTTTTGAACAGCTGGCTGTCATTATCGAACATGTTGAAGATAAACAGCGTGTTGGAGTTTGTCTGGATACCTGCCATACTTTTGTTTCCGGTTACGATCTGCGCAGCGAAGAGGCCTGTCGTGAGACATTTAAGGCATTTTCAGAGATTGTCGGCTTTGAATACCTGGCGGCTATGCATATCAATGACAGCAAAGTGCCGCTGGCAAGCAGAGTAGACCGCCATGCTTCATTAGGGGCCGGTGAAATCGGCTGGTCCTGCTTCAGATATATCATGCAGGATCCAAGATTTGATAATATCCCCATGGTATTAGAAACAACGGATCCGGAAATCTGGCCGCAGGAAATCCAGCAGTTAAAAGAGTGGGTTTTAGAAAGTTAATACCGCAGCAGCGGCAGAGCATTAGTTCGGATATTCCCCATGAAGAAATCCGACAATTGCAGCAATCAACACAATAAAAATAGAAAAGTTAGTTTTTATACTTTCCAAGTCTGCTAACTGGCTTTACTATTATTGACAGGTTATTAAAAATAAGGTCGCAAATGTTAATATTTCAAGCACTTAAAGATTTGACTCAATCTTACCTTGCCCCAGAGCAATGTCAGTTTATTGAGCGAGCTTATGAGTTTGCTTACGCCGCACACGACGGCGTTCAACGAGCAAGCGGTGAACCTTATATCACTCATCCCGTAGCAGTTGCTGAAATACTGGCGGAGATGAAGCTGGATCATGAAGCAATTGCGGCGGCGCTTCTCCATGATGTTCTTGAAGATACAGAGGTAACCTACCAGGAGCTGTCAGATACCTTCAATCCAAGTGTTGCCGAGTTAGTGGAAGGCGTTACTAAGTTAGATAAAGTTAACTTTAAAGACCGCGAACAGGCGCAGGCAGAAAATATCCGTAAGATGCTGATCGCCATGTCTAAAGACTTCCGGGTTATGCTCATTAAAATTGCCGACCGCGTTCACAATATGCGTACCTTAGACTCATTACGCCTTGATAAACGCAGGCGGATTGCCCGTGAAACCTTTGAGATATTCACTCCAATTGCCGACCGGCTTGGCCTTCACCACCTCAAAAACGAATTAGAAAAGCTTGCTTTCAAAGCACAAAATTCCGCCCGCTATTATGTATTAAAAGATGCCATCACCAAAGCACGCGGCAACCGCAAAGACTTTATTCAAAGTATCTGTGATGAGATTTCAGCAAAATTAGACAGCATGTCGATTGAAGCAGACGTTATCGGGCGTGAAAAACACCTGTACAGCCTGTACCGGAAAATGCGCAAAAAAGGCTGTCAGTTCCATGATGTAATGGATGTTTATGCTTTCCGCATCATAGTTAAAGATCTTGATACCTGTTACCGGGTCTTAGGGCAGATGCATCACCTCTATCAGCCGAAACTCGAGCATTTCGAAGATTATATCGCGATTCCTAAATCAAACAGCTACCAGTCGCTGCATACCACTTTAATCACCCACCATGGTGTGAATATTGAAATTCAAATCCGTACCGAAGATATGGATGCAGTAGCCAAACAAGGCATAGCTGCACACTGGAGTTATAAAGAAGGCAGCGGCAACTCTAATATGACCGCGCAGCTGCAGACTCGCAACTGGTTCCAGGGGCTCTCTGATCAGGAAGACAATACAACTAACTCACTGGTAATGCTGGAAAATATTAAGCAGGAGCTGGGTAATAACGAGATTCATGTGTTAACCCCGCAGGGAAAAATCATTGTTTTACCCGCTCATGCAACCCCTGTTGATTTTGCTTATGCACTGCATACCAAAATCGGCCACCGCTGCACGGGCGCCAAAATAGACAAAGAATTTGCACTGCTCAGCGATAAACTTGAAAGCGGCCAGACTATCCAGATTATCACCTCCAATAAACCGCAGCCCTGCGCAGACTGGTTAAACTTTGTTGCCACTCATAAAGCCCGCAACAATATTCGTCAGTACCTTAAACAGCTGCCCAGAGAAATCACCATTCCGGAAGGACGGCGTTTATTAAAACAGGCGCTTAACCGTACCAATTTAACTGATATCCCGCAGGAAAATATCGACAGGGTTATTGCTGATCACCATCTTGATGATTTTAACAGCCTGCTGCACGAAATAGGCAGCGGTAAGCTGATGAGTATTATTATTGCCCGACGCCTGCGCGGCAACACCGATGAATTAACCGAGTCGGAATTAAAACAGCAGACCCGCCAAAGTGCCATCAAAGGCACTGAAGATATGATGATATCTTACGCCAACTGCTGTAAGCCGTTACCTGGAGATACCATTGTTGCCCATGCGAGTCCGGGTAAAGGTTTAGTGGTACATCTGCAGAACTGTCATAATGTTACCGGTTATGAAAATGAATTAGATAAATATATCCCTGTTGAATGGGATATGGATTTCATGAATCAGTATGAATATTCCAGCGATCTCAATATCATGATGATTAACCATAAAGCCGGCCTGGCTCAACTGTTTAATATTATTGCCAAAAGTAATGCCAATGTGGTGGATCTTCAGACCACTGAATTACCGGATCATGTTTATTCGATCAACTTAACCCTGACTGTTATCAACCGAATTCATTTGTCACGAGTAATGCGTCAGATTAAGAAACTTTCCAGCGTAACCAGTGTCAAACGAAGCAACAAAAAAATAAAAGCAAAGGAAATCTAGATGAGCCTGTTTAAAACAGCGGCAGTTTTATCAACATCATTATTTTTATTCTCCTGCAGCACAGCAGCGACTAACAATACTGATGTTTCACCAGCCGTCATTGAACTGATACAACTCCAGAATAAATGGCAGTTAGTGAATATTGACCAGCAGGCAGTAGATGCTGAAATCAACAGCACAATCACCATTGATGCCCAGTCTAAAGCAACCGGTAACCTGGCTTGTAATAACTTTTTCGGCGCGCTTGAGCTGCACAATAACCAGCTGCGCATTGAAAAAATGGGCAGTACGCGCAAAATGTGCCGCCGGCAGACCAATGAAGTGGAAATGGTTGTGGCTTCTGTATTAGCAGACTGGTCAGACATTCAATTAAACGAACAGACATTAATTCTGACGGGTAAAGAGCATAAGCTTACCTACCAGTCTAAATAACCCCTGAAGATATTCAGACTATCTGGCAATAAACGCAGTCTGCTCAACCGGACTGCGTTCTTGCTAAACCAACCAGACGAGCAAACAAACGTTTTAACAGCGGCGGAATAGAATCTGCTCCGCGTTCCTCAACAGCCGTCGCAATTGCCAGACCTAATCCTGGTTTAGAATATTTATGTACCGCTTTATCAATAATTTTATTCACCGCAACACGCGCTAAATCCTTCTCAGTATAATTCGCCGCTTCAAGATAAATATCAGAAAACCCACTGTCGAAAAACAGATGCTCAATATCCAGTGCCGGTAATACGGAAAGGCGATTCGCTAAAAAGTCTTTTGCTGACAACATCTCCTCGACCCGGCCGGCATATTTTTGTCCGGCAGCGTCCCCATCCGTTAATACATGCCATTCAATATGCAGATCCTGAGCAAGTTTAATCAGAGGAGCAACGCCGCACTGGGCAAACTCAATAATCTGTACCCCCTCTACCACCAGATGATAGCCGCATAAACGGGCCAGTTCAGTTAGCAGCCAGGTCTCAGTTTCCCCTTCAACTAATAACCAGGAACGCGCAAAAAGACTTTGCGGGCGTGTCATACGCAGATGAAAGGCTATTCTGCGTAAATCATTATTGGAAAAATGAGCTGCATTTAAAGAGTAACTTTTAATTAAATCCGCCTGTCTAACCAGGCGCTGAATACGGCTTAAAGGGAAAAACGATAAAAGCTGACTAGAGTTGGTACTGACCAGCTTCTGCATGGGTAACAAAGAGAAAAATCGCCAGGTAATCGCTAAATTGACAGGATGTAAATTATTTTCCGGTTCTTCCAGTAATAATATAGGGGTTGCCCCCCGCCGCAGCAGGTGCTCGCCTCTCACTTGTAAAAATTCTCCAAGGATCAGCAGCAGCATCGCCCGGTCTCTTTTATGTCCGGTTTTAAACAGATCATTAAAGTGGGTTAAAGCGAGAAAAGAAAACGGCCGCTGGCTATGAATATCGTGTTCAAAATCAACTTTATGGTAATCAAATCCGCCGTAACGCTTAAACAGGTAATGGTCAAACAGATAAGCAAGCGCTTCATATCCGCGCCCCATTTCGTATTCAGATAACTGCTGCGAAGAGCCAACCAGACGTTTAAATACACGTTTAATTCTTTCTTCACAACGCTCTCTTTTACTAGATAACTCTTTGGCTTCCTCCTCTTCAGAGTCCATAATCAATGGCGCTTCACTACCCATACGTAAAACCGGTACAAAAGAAACAAACTCATTAACCAGTTCTGCTAATTTTTCCCTGCTGTATATCTTTTCAATACCGTCATTATCTAAAAAATAGCGGCGGGTTTTAATATTTCCGGCATCTGTAACCTCGCCGTCTATCTGGAAATATATATATCTCAATTCATTACGGGGCGCATTCCAGGTTTCTAGTATACTGGCATACTGGCGCAGACCGGCTTCCCCAATTAACTGCTCTTTGAAAGTAAAAACGAGATGGATAAGCTTAGTAGTACTGATTTCAGGATTAGGGGGCTGGTGAAAATCATCGGCCGTGAACCTATAGTTTTTGTGTGTTCCGGATAAAAATAACGACAGTGCATCAAACAGACTCGACTTTCCCCAACTGTTTTCACCAAGAAAAGCATTCAATTCCTTCACATTAATCGACAAACGATTAATGCCCCTAAATCCAACAATCTCAATCTGATCTAGAAGCATAGGCTCTCCTTAAAAAAGAATGTCCTACTACTAAAAATATCAGAAGTGAGTTAGAAGACAAGTTATGCAAAACGTTTACACAAAATATGATCCAGTGCAAACTCTGCAGATCTTTGCCGTTTCATTAAAATAATGTCATCGACAAACTAAAATCCTTTACTACAATTCATTTTACCAAAGCAATTCCACAAGAAAAAAGCGGACTAATAATCACCGCAGAAGAAACAACACAAAAACAGCGCAGAACAACTATTGAACACACGATGGGCTAACTGATAATTAATTTATGCAGCTCTTTTCAAAGAGCCGCATGGTCATTCATTTATTCGAAGGAACCTGTAAATGTCTAATATTCATGCACTAAATATTTTACCAAGCCAAGAAGTTATTGATTCAATTGCAAATTATCACGCCGAATTTGATGATATTTCATTTGATTATACTCAGCTGTTAATAAAGCTTAAAAATGAGATTTACAAACTTAACTTTATGGTCAAGCATGATAATGCCGACTGGATGCAGAGACGGGGTTCCGATTATTTAACTAACCCGAAACTATTTGCGCATGCACCGCTGACTTATATTTGCGCTTTTATCGGTGAGCTGTTTAAAAAATACAGCCTGGAAGAACTACTAGAGAAACTAACACCGCAGATATTAAAGAGTGTATTAGCCCGACTTAATGATTTTAAACTGCATTAACCAGTAAACAACGGTAAGTTTCAGGCTAATTTCGATTAGCCTTTTTTATACCAGCTTTTTCAAATTGTTTTATCTTCTGCTTAGCAAAAAACTATCCGCTTGAATTTTATACTCTTCCCAAAAGCCCGGCAGATACTGCTTTCTGCTGTAAAAATAAGCAAATAATAGTGACAGATAAAATCATTATTTCTAAATTGTTAAGCAACTCAAATTTTACAATAAATAGAGATTAATTATATTGAAGCACTTATGCCTTAAGCTGTACCCTTCACCTTGACTTTTTTATCATAGAATATGACTTTTCTTACAATGAAACAAAACAAGTCATTTTTAAACCATGCTAACAGCAAACTAATATAAGTAGGTAATCATAACAAGGATGTAAACGTTTCACTATTTAGAGTTCATCATCACAGGACACTTCAAATGACCAATATCCACAAGCTGGCAATTTTACCAAATCAACAGTCTATTAATTTACTGGCTGCATTCAGTAATGAGTTCAATTCTCAGCAGTTTGATTTCACAACATTATTAAGCAAATTGAAAAAGACTATTTTAGACTCGAAGTTTATGACCAAGCACAGTAATGCGGTCTGGATGGCAACTCGCGGGCAGGATTTTCTAGCAAATCCGAAACTGTTTTCCAGCGCACCGTTAACTTACATCTGTGTATTTTTAGGGGAGTTATTTAATAACGCAGAGGTCACCGAGATCCAGGAAAAAATTTCCCCCAATGTTATTGAACATGCTTTAAAGCGTTTAAATGATTTTAAATTAAACGCTTAGTTTTTCGGGTGCAGGAAAGTCATATCAGATTAACCTTCCCGCGCCCATAAAAGTCATATTTATGTAAACGCAGTTTCTATAACGATTGTGAATGTTCATTAATTATCTGCATAAATTCAGCACCATATTTATCCAGTTTAATATGACCGACACCACTGATATTCAAAAATTCAGCATCCGTTAACGGCATCAATTCACTCATTTCAGAAAGAGAAACATCACTGAAAATAATATACGGCGGCAGATCTTCACGATCGGCAATCTGTTTGCGCAGCTGACGCAAGCGGGCAAACAGTTTATTATCCGCAAGATCAGCGAGTACACTGCGTTTCTTTTTCACCTTAACCATTTTCACACGCGGTACAGCTAAGTGAAGCACCTGCTGTGCTTTTAAAACAGGACGAGCGGCCTGAGTCAGCTGCAGCGCAGACCCCCGGGTCAAGTTCTGCATCAGTAAACCACAGTGAATTAACTGTCTTAAAATACTTAACCAGTGCTCTGTCGACTGCTCTTTACCTAAACCGTATGTTGACAGTTTATCGTGCCCTAAACTTTTAATGCGTGCGGTTTGCGCCCCTTTTAAGACCTCAACAACGTATCCCATGCCGAAATGCTGTCCGGTACGGTAAACACAGGAAAGTATTTTCTGCGCATCTTCAGTTGCATCGTAACTTTTCGGCGGATCCAGACAGACATCACAGTTACCGCAGGCCTGATGACTGTATTCACCAAAGTAATTTAATAAAACCTGACGGCGGCAGATCTGCGCTTCTGCAAATGCAACCATAGTATTTAATTTGTGCAGCTCAATACGAAGCTGCTCCTCATTTTCATTTTTTTCCAGCATGCCCCGGATCCGCGCCGGATCTGCAGGATCATAAAATAACATCGCCTGTGCCGGTAAACCGTCACGCCCGGCCCGCCCTGTTTCCTGGTAATAAGATTCTATATTTTTCGGTATCTCATAATGTACAACAAAGCGCACATTAGGCTTATCAATGCCCATACCGAAAGCCACTGTGGCAACAACAATATCCACTTCATCCTTGATAAACAACTCCTGTACCGACTGACGTTCCTGCAGAGGTAAACCAGCATGATAGCAGCGCGCTTTTAAACCTCTGGCACTTAACTTGTCACTTAATTCTTCAGTACGACGGCGGCTGGTACAGTAAATAATGCCGCTTTCATTTTTGTGCTCGGATAAATAATTAAACAGCTGAGTCAATGGACGGTACTTTTCAATCAGCAGATATTCAATATTCGGCCGGTCAAAACTATGTACTGCAATCAGCGGGTCTCGGAGCTGCAGTCGCGCTAGAATATCTTCCTGGGTGGCATGATCTGCGGTCGCGGTTAATGCAGCCAGCGGGGTATCAGGAAAACGCTCTTTTAACTGACCAAGCAGCGCATATTCCGGACGGAAATCATGACCCCACTGAGAAATACAGTGCGCTTCATCAATGGCAAACAGATTAATCGGCAGGTTGTCCAGGCGGCTCATAAAATCCGGACGAAGCAGACGTTCAGGGGCAATATAAACAATCTTCAGCTGTCCGCTGTGCATATCGTTGAGTATCTGATTTTGTTCCTGATAAGAAAGGCTGGAGTTCAGATATGCAGCCGCGACACCGCAGGAGCGCAGTGTATCAACCTGATCTTTCATTAATGAAATAAGCGGTGAGATAACAAAGCAGATACCGGGACGAACCAGCGCCGGTATCTGAAAACACAGGCTTTTTCCGCCGCCCGTGGGCATCACTACCAGAGCATCATCTCCAGCACACAGCCGGCTGATAATCTCTTCCTGACCTTCTCGAAAGGTATTGTAGCCAAACACATCAAACAGGATCTGTTTCGCGTTAGGGCAAGATTGTTGATTCACGATACTTCTGCCTGCATTAATACAAATATTTTAAAGCATGCATTGTATGCCAGACGAATTAAAAAATCAGCTTAATAAGCAAACTGCTTACGTCCGGTCTCTTTCTGTTATAAAGCAGAAAAATCCCTGCTGAACACCTCCACCTGCGCCCAGTCGGTTAACTCCATATCTTTGCTTTTGTCTGTACTGCCGCCGGTTATTTTCATAATCAGCTGAATAAGCAGTGTCTGCCACCAGTTGTAGCGGGAATATAATAATGCCCCAGCAAAAACCCCCTTCAATCTCGGCTGCCATAACGATAACTGATCAAATTTAGCCATATAGGCATTATTCGCCGGATTCGCCTTTTCAGGTTTACGTGCTGTTAAACAAACCAGAAAAAAAGCATTCGGCAGCAGGTCTAGATGTGCTTTGTGTGTATTGACAAAATTCAGTAAGTTCCTGCGAAAGTTACCATAACGAATAGAAGCACCAATCAGTACTTTATCATAGTGGCTGAAATCAACCTGCGGATTTTCATCCACATTACATAAAGTGATATCACCTTCAATTAAAGTGGTGATCCGTTTGATTATTTTCAGCGTCTGCCCGTCAACAGACGAATAGATAACCAGGGTTTTACTTGCCATTGAATTTTTCCCAACATACCAGCCTGAACATAGGCAGGTTTAAATTATTATTAAATCTTTAATTTTTCCAGAATACCGGCGTAAATAGAACTAACAGGGTGAACACCTCCAGACGACCGAACAGCATAGCAATAATCATAATCCACTTCGATGCATCACTTACTTCATTAAAATGTACCGCCACTTCACCCAGCCCGGGCCCGAGATTGTTAAGCATTGCTGCAACGGATGAGAAAGCACTTATTTCATCCATGCCGGTCATTAGCAGTGCCAGCATGCACAGAATAAAGACCAGAGCATAAGTTGAGAAAAAACCCCACACCGCTTCAACGACCCGGTCCGGCAGTGCTTTATCGCCTAGTTTTATTTTAAATACAGCTTTCGGATGTACCAGGCGTTTTAGCTCCCGCATCCCCTGTAAATTCAACAATAAAACTCGAATTACCTTTAAACCGCCTCCAGTAGAGCCTGCACAGCCGCCGATAAAGCTGGATATAACTAATAAAACCGGCAGAAAAAGAGGCCAGTCAGCAAAAGAAGTTGTGGTAAAACCGGCCGTGGTAGAAATAGAAACCGCTTGAAACAGCGCCTGCGAAAACGACTGTTCAATTGAATCATAAACATCATTGCCTATCAGTCCGAGAAAGCAGACCGCTGTTAACAGTAGTTGAATAAAAATAAATGCACGTACTTCCGGATCCTGGCGATAAATATTAAAAGAAAATTTTCCGGCTGAAAATGCACTGAAATGCAGCGCGTAATTCACACCGGAAATAATCAGAAAAACCACGGTGATCAGATTAATAATATTACTGTCAAAATAACCCATGCTGGCATCATGAGTTGAGAAGCCGCCGATAGAAACGGTCGAAAAACTATGCCCTAACGCATCAAATAAACTCATTCCGGCAAGCCAGAATGCCATCATACAGGCAACAGTCAGACACAGGTACACATACCACAGCGCTTTTGCTGTTTCCGCTATGCGCGGCGTCATTTTGGAGTCTTTTACCGGGCCGGGAGTTTCCGCTCTGTATAACTGCATACCACCGATACCCAGCATAGGCAGTACAGCAACAGCTAAAACAATGATCCCCATGCCGCCAAACCACTGCAGCATCTGCCGGTAAAAGAGAATAGATTTAGGCAGACTGTCGAGGTTTTCGATAACTGTAGCGCCGGTAGTGGTCAGCCCTGAAAATGATTCAAAAAATGCGGAGGCGCCGTTCATCTCTATGCTGGAGCTCATCAGGAACGGGATCGCTCCAACACTGCCCAGGGCGGCCCAGAACAGCACTACGATTAAAAAACCTTCTCTAGCTTTTAAATCTTTTTTAATATGCCTGTTGGGCATCCATAAAATAAACCCGATCAGCAGGGTAACCGAAAAGGCGGCTAGAAAATCATTACCACCGTTGTCGTTATAAAATGATGCGATCAGTACAGGCGGCAGCATAGTCAGGCTGAATAACCCGATTAACATGCCGACAATTCTAATTATTGAGCGAAAAGCCACCTGGTTATCTCACTTTAGCCGGCTTTAATAGGGATTTTTTTCGCAAAAACTTTTCCTTGTGTCAGCGATTCAAGCTGCTGAATAAATTCTTCGGTCAGCTGCAGATCGACTTCAACTGTGGCAGATATAAACTGCTGATAATCAACCTGCACAATACGTCCAGATAATCTTGCTAACAAGCTTTCTATCAGCGCCATTTGAGCATAGTCACAATGCAGCTGATAATGTTGATAAAAACGCTTTTCAATTGTCTGCATCTGTCTGACCAGCTGCTGTATGCCGTTCGAGTAAGCACGTACCAGTCCGCCGGTTCCAAGTTTAATTCCACCGGAATAACGCACGACCACAGCCATAATTTCACCGCAATTGCTACCTTGTAAAACAGCCAGCATAGGTTTTCCCGCGGTGCCTTTCGGCTCACCATCATCACTGCATCCCATATTAACGCTGTCTTTCGGGCTGCCGCCTATATAAGCCCAGCAGTGATGTCGAGCCTCTTTATGCAGTTCTCTAATTCTTTGCAGATAAGCTAAAGCCTGCTCTTTTCCAGCAGCGGGCTGCAGGTAAGTAATAAAACGGCTTTTTTTAATCTCTTCTTGAAAGATCAGCCCTTCCTGGATAATAGGGTAAGGTTCAGTCACAGACATTCCACAAAAAATAAAAAGGTAAGTGTAGCAAAATAAATTCCTGCATATTACTTTATTCGACTATTCACCCCAGACAAACCCGGCAGCCTGCCGGGTTAAAGTCCACCAGCCGGCAAATAACCATCTTTAAAACTCATTTTTCCTTAAATTAAATTTTGTTATTAGAGAGAATGATCAAACAGATCCAGTAGTGTTTCAGCCTGCTTAGGCTTTATAAAATCCGGATATAATCTCTGCAGGGTATCGCGATAAACCTCAATAACTTTAATATCAAAGGGTTCAATACTGCGGTTTTGTAAATCTGCTTTTGTCTGCAGTGCCGTTTGTTTAAAATCCAAACCCTGCCAGCAGCTGTTATTACTGATTAATAAAAACAGGAAATGATGATAGCGGCTGTAGCTTTCCTGCATATGCCCGACAAAAATACTAAACAAAGCACCATCGGCAACTATATAGGTCCCCTGCAGCTCTTTTAATACAGCAAGGCTCTGTAATTCACCTAATCCCTGCTCTAGCAGTGTCTTTATATTTGCCCCTGTATTTAAGAAGTATTCAGCCTGCACAAACGGGTAAACTTTTGACGCATAAAAAACAATCTCTGCAGATGTTAAGGGCTTGTTCTGACGCAGCAGATAAGAGACGGTATTGCATAGCAGACTCGGCAGAGCAAACAAGTGAACAATATTATTACGGTAATAGGTCAGCTCCGCCGCCTGCGGCAAAGAGCACTGTACTAAAGTACCCTGCTGCTCGAATTTATTCATGAGCAGCGCCTGCTGATAGGCATCAGCAGCGCTCTGCAGCTGACAGGTAACCAGACTGTATGAATTTTTTAAACTCAGCAGCTGCAGATGTTTATTAATATATTCAAACAACTGCGTTTTTTCTACCTGGTAGTTTTTACATGCTAATAAAATGGATGCACACAGGGGCAGAGCATTAACAGCGGCGGCCTGATTAATGCCGGCCATAACTTTCTGTGCCACCTTCCCGACTTGTTCTTTAAACTGCTGCTGATCAATATCCGTTTCTTTCCAGCTTGGAATCTGCTGATCAAAATGCTGCTTAATATTGACAGGCTCACCAAAATTAACAAAAGCCCGGCCAAAATTACCCAGCTTTTTAACTATGCCTAATACCTGCCGGATACTCTCCTGCTCTTTTTTCTGCCCAGCCAGCTCTTTTGTGTAAGTGCTCACTTCCATAATATGATCATAACCAATATAGACAGGTATAATTAAAACATTACGCTCCGGCTGATTCAGATAAGTCTGCAGAGACATTGCCAGTAAACCTGCTTTCGGCGGTAATAAACGCCCTGTGCGGCTTCGTCCGCCTTCGCTGAAAAACTCAATGGGATATCCCTGTTTAAACAGCATTGCAAAATAAGCTTTAAACACCTCTGCATACAGCGGCGAGTCTTTAAAAGTGCGCCGTAAGAAGAAAGCGCCGCTGCGTCTAAAAATACCTCCTGCAGGAAAAAAGTTAAGGTTCACTCCGGCGGCAACATGAGGAGGAACCAACCCCTGCTCAAATAACAGATAGGAAAGCAGCAGATAATCCATATGACTTCGGTGACAGGGCATATAGATAATTTCTGCACCGCTTTGGCAGGCCTGGCGGACTGCCTGCGCATGGTTCACTTCAATACCCTGGTAAATATAATTCCATACCCAGCCTAAAATACGGCGAAAAATACGTAAAAACGGATAGGAGAAGTCAGCACTGATCTCCTGCAGGTACAAACGGCACTGCTGCTCAACCTGTGATTCACTCGACTGTTTCTGCTCCGCGGTCTGTGTTATGACTTTGCGTAAAGACGGCTGCTGCAGTACAGTTTCAACCATCTCTTTTCTACCCGGCAGTTTAGGCCCGATACTGGTGCGCTTCTGCTGACTAAAATAGGTCATCGCAATTTTTGCAAGCTTATGCGCTAACTGCGAATCTGAATTACTGCCGCCGGCCTGATTCTTTTCTCTTTCACAAAGAGCTGCAATTGAAATCGGACGGTTAAATCGAAGCAGATGATCTTTGCCGTTTTTCAAAACAACCAGAGACTTATGCAGGGCCCCGATCTGACGCTGTTCGGACAGGTCAAATCTTGCTGTTTTCCCCTTTTTTCCCGGATTTCTTCCCCAGTAAAAAGATACCGGAAGCAGCTGGATATCTAACTCACTATTTGCCTTATGCAGATTTAATAACTGCTGGTACTGCGCTAAATACGGCGTTTCCTGCAGGCGCGGAAGGCGCGGCGAAAACCAGGACCAGTTATGAATAAATATAACCGCACTTAAACTTTGCCCGGCGACCTCTATCGGCAGGTAAGGATCCGGCAAGCCAGCCTGCACACAGGCGGCCTGCAGGCCAAGCAGATCACTGGCGCTATTCTGCTCCACCACATAAATAATCGGGCGCTTTAAATCGAGCTGTAGTTCAGAAATCGGCTGCCGAGGCACATAGACACTGCGGACCCAGTATCTATTGATAAGATGAGAAAAAACCGAGCCTTTTGCTAACACAGAAACACCTTAAATAAAAACACAGACACCAGAACCTGGAAAAAGTACTGAGGCGAGATAGCCCTAGAAAAACAAATACTAGCACATATATATTTAGGCAATAACGGCAGAGCAGCCGGAAAAGATGTAAACCCAGCGCAACAAGCGGCTCAGAAAGAGCGGCTTGTTACGAAAGAGAAAGTGACCTTGCCTCTGCCTTTTGCTAAAGTAGCCCTCCGATACAATGAGCAGCAGGTTTGTCATTTCATGAAAAAAAATACCGGATTAAAACGCATTATTTTAGCAGGCGGTTATTCGCTGCAGGGGCTGAAAAGCGCATTTAAACATGAAGCGGCATTTCGCCAGGAAACATTTCTCGCTTTGCTTTTAATTCCGCTTGCCTGTTATCTGGATGTTTCTCAAATTGAACGCATTTTATTAATCGCCCCGGTTGTGCTGGTTATGATCATTGAAATCATTAACTCAGCAGTTGAAGCCGTTGTGGATCGTATCGGCAGTGAGCATCATGAACTTTCCGGCCGGGCAAAAGATATGGGTTCAGCGGCTGTATTGATAGCCTTATTATTAACCGCGTATATTTGGCTTGAAATCCTCTTTTTATAAGCTCAATTAACAAATTCTGGATTTAAATATGGCAGATAAAGCACCTTTCCCAGCTAAAAAAAATAAAACTGTATCTCCGATTAAAAGCGTTCCGCATTCATTTGAAGCAGAGCAGGCGATAATCGGTGGTTTATTACTTAATAACGAAGCCTGGAACGATGTTGCAGAGCGTGTGGTTGAGCGAGATTTTTATCATCGCGCCCATCGGCAGATATTTTCAACCATTGAACATCTCAGCAGTGAAGATATACCGGTTGATTTAGTAACCCTTTCCGAGCACCTTGAAAATAACCAGGAGCTGGAAGGGGTTGGCGGTATTGCCTACCTTGCGGAGCTTTTACAAAACACTCCTAGTGCCGCTAATATCAATAACTACTCGGATATCGTACGTGAACGTGCCATTGTCCGTGAGTTAATCGGTGTTGCTAATGAAATTGCTGAAGCAGGTTATGAAACTGAAGGTCGTGACAGCTCCGAGCTGCTTGATTTTGCTGAAACAAAAGTATTCCAGATAGCCGAAGCCCGCAGTGATAAAAGCGAAGGCCCGCAGGCGATTAAAGATATTCTTAAAGAAACCGTCGCCAGAATTGATGATTTATGTAAAAACCCGCGCGACGGTATTACCGGTCTGTCTTCGGGTTATAACGATTTAGATCAGATGACTACCGGTTTTCAGCCGGGTGATTTAATCATCGTTGCCGCGCGTCCGTCCATGGGTAAAACAACCTTTGCCATGAACCTTGCTGAACACGCGGCGCTCAATTCAGATAAACCTACAATAATCTTTTCTCTGGAGATGCCTGCAGATCAGATTATGAACCGTATGCTGGCATCACTAGGGCGAATTGATCAGGGTAAAATCCGTACCGGTCAGCTTGATGAGAACGACTGGGCTTCTCTCTCTTCAACCATGTCGATTCTGTTAAATCAGGGTAAGATGTTTATCGATGACAGTTCGGGCCTTACACCAACGGAGCTTCGTTCCCGTGCCCGCCGTATTGCCCGGGATAACGGCGGCATCAGTATGATCATGGTCGATTACCTGCAGCTGATGCGCGTACCTTCATTAAGTGAAAACCGTACCCTGGAAATCTCAGAAATCTCACGCTCATTAAAAGCATTAGCAAAAGAACTGCGCTGCCCGGTAATTGCACTTTCTCAGCTAAACCGTGGTCTTGAGCAGCGTGCCGATAAACGCCCGATTAACTCGGATTTACGTGAATCAGGCGCGATTGAGCAGGATGCCGATCTGATTATGTTTATCTATCGTGATGAAGTTTATAACGAAGACAGTAATGATAAAGGTATTGCAGAAATCATTATCGGTAAACAGCGTAATGGTCCGATTGGTAAGGTACGCTTAACCTTCCAGGGTCGTTATTCGCGCTTTGATGACTATACCGGTGCGGCATATCACGGTGATGAGTAAGCAGATGCGCAACTTAATAAAAAAAAATAGAGCCTATTAATGGATATCACACGTGCCGTTATTAACCTGAAAGCCCTGCAGAAAAACCTGCAGGTATTACAGCAGACCGCGCCTCACAGTAAAATTTTAGCAGTGGTAAAAGCTGATGCCTACGGCCACGGTATGGTCAGGGTTGCACAAAGTCTGCCGGATATTTTTGCCTGCGGCGTCGCTCGTCTAAATGAAGCATTAATTCTGCGTGAATCAGGTTTTAAAAAGCCGGTAGTTTTACTGGAAGGTTTTTTCCAGACAGCTGATCTGCCGATTCTGATAGAAAAAGAACTGCATTGTGTGGTGCACTCACAGGAGCAGGTTAATGCCATTGTGCAGGCGGATCTGGACAAACCGCTGCCGGTCTGGTTAAAGCTTGACTGCGGCATGCATCGTTTAGGTTTTCATAGTGAGCAGTTTGACGCTGTTTATCAGCAGCTGCTGCATAGTAAAAACGTACAGAAGCCGATCAACCTAATCACCCATTTTAACTGTGCAGATGAACTGGATAACCCGATAACTGCGGCACAAATAACACTGTTTAAAAAACATATAAAACCCCACAGCGGTTTAAACTCCTTAGCAAATTCCGCAGCTGCGCTTGCCTGGCCGGAAGCCCGCCAGGATGTTATTCGCCCCGGTATCGCTTTATACGGGATATCTCCCTTTGAAAATCAAACCGCACAGGATTTTCAGTTAGCACCGGTTATGACCTTAAAATCACAGTTAATTGCAGTACGCAGGCACTATGCTGGAGAAAGTGTCGGTTACGGCGCAAACTGGACAGCAGCTGAAGATACTATGCTCGGGGTTGTTGCCGTAGGTTACGGCGACGGTTATCCGCGCATGGCGCCTGAAGGTACACCAGTACTGGTCAATGGACGGCAGGTCCCCATTGTCGGCCGGGTATCTATGGATATGTTAACCGTTGACTTAGGGGCTGATGCGCAGGATCAAGTCGGTGATGATGTCACCTTATGGGGCGAAGGTCTGCCGGCTGAGCAGGTTGCTTTACATATCGGCACCATTGCTTATGAATTAGTCACCAAGTTAACCTCGCGTGTTGCCCTGCACTATATCAATTAAGAGACAAACAGATGAAGACTGGCCGGCGCTCTGAAGTCATTAAACTATTTGCTTATAAAATCCCTTTTTTAAAGCCTTTAAACTTTAAAGGCTTTAACCTCAAATATCGCGAAGGTCTCATTTTACAGCTGCAGGATAAAGACGGGGATATCAGCCTTGCTGAAATAGCTCCGCTGCCCGGTTTCAGCCGTGAGACACTGGCGCAGGCTAAAGAGCAGGTTATCGGCCTGCTCGAGCGGGGGCTAGAAAACTTAAGCGAAGAGAGCGAGTTGTATCCAAGCGTACAGTTTGCTTTGGATTATGCGGCACAGAAAATCCCCTGCGCACCGCAGGCAGTAAATCTAGATAAAGTACCTTTACTACAGGGAGATAATCAGACGGTTATCAAACAGTATCTTGCTTTAAAGTGCCCTGATCTGGTTAAACTCAAAGCAGCCAGACAGTCACCCGAAGCAGATATTCTATTATTTAATCAATTAACATCTATTAATCCGCTATTACTGATCCGCTGTGATGCTAATCAGGCCTGGACAGTCGAACAGGCAGATCTGTTTTTCAGCAGTATAAACAGCAGCCGGCTGGATTATATTGAAGAACCAACAGCTAGTTATATAGATAATATACAATTAGCAGAACAGCACCAGATAGCTCTGGCGCTTGATGAAACCCTGCTGCAGCCTGATTTCTGTTACCAGTATAAACGCTGTATTAAAGCATTAGTTATCAAACCAAGCTTAATCGGCTCACTGCAGCGCATGCAGGCCTTAATCAATAATGCTCATAGGGATCAGCTGAAGGTGAGCATCAGCTCCTCTTTTGAGTCTATTGTTGGTCTGCAGCAGTTAACCTGCTTAGCTTTATACTGGCAGAATTCAACGGATATTTCATTAGGCTTAGACACACTTAAATATTTTGCCGCAGGGCCGTTAACCACAGCGGAAAATCTTCCTGAAGCTCTCTCTCAACTGGAGTGTTTATGGGCCACAAGCTGAATTTCTGCCCGCTTTGTTTACAGACGCCGCAGCCCCCAAATATCACCATACAGCCGGAACATTTATGGATCACAAGTTGAATTTCTGCCCGCTTCGTTTACAGGCGGCGGCAGACCCCGAAGGCATCGCGATACAACAAGACGGTCAGACACTGACTTTCAGCCAGCTGGATCTGCGTGTTTCATGCTTAGTAAAACAGCTGCTTTTATTAGGACTAAGCAGAGGTGACCGCCTAGCCTGTGTCGCCCCAAACTCGCTTAAGCTTATCTTACTGCAGCTTGCCTGTATCCGTAACGGGGTTATTTTCAGCCCGATCAATCCGCGTTTCAGTAAGCAGGAAATACAGTCACGCCTTAAAATACTTAACAGTAAGTATATATGGCTGGATCAGAGACCTGACTCCTGTACTTTAACCGGCCTGGTCATTAGTTTTGCTGCGGATAAACAGCAGCAGAACAGTTTAAAAGCAATTGCAATACAGGCATCACAAGTCTGCAATATCATTTTTACTTCAGGCAGCAGCGGCCGGGCAAAAGCGGTTATGCACAGTTTCAGTAATCATTATTACAGCGCAGCTGCTTCACAGCAGGTCATCCCGCTGCACAAAGGCGACAGAAACTTACTGTCATTACCTCTCTTTCATATCAGCGGCTATGCTGCGGTTATGCGTACTCTGCTGGCCGGCGCGACTTTAGTTATCAGTACAGAAAAATTAAACCTGAATTTACTGCACAAGCAGCAGATTACCCATCTTTCATTAGTCGCCACACAGCTTTTTCGCTTATTAGAAACACCGCTATTCAGACAAGACAAGCTGAATATAAAACACCTGCTGCTTGGTGGAAGCACTTTTCCGGAGCGCCTGCTGAATCAGACCAGAGAACGGGGTTTTACCTATCATTTAAGTTATGGTCTAAGTGAGATGAGTTCTCAAGTTGCGACTTCAACAAACAGCCAGAGCCTGAAAATATTAACCGGTACTCAAGTAAAAATAGTTGCCAATGAAATTTATCTGCGTGGTAAAAACCGTTTTTTAGGTTATTTTAACAACAGCTTAGCTGCCAGCCTGCTCCCTGAAGAGCACTGGTTTGCCAGTCGAGATTTAGGTATTCTCAGGGGGAACACCCTGCAGATAACAGGCCGTAAAGACCGCTTATTTATCTGCGGCGGTGAAAATATTCAGCCCGAGGAGATTGAAAATATCCTATTAAGCTTTCAGGGAGTCAGACAGGCTTATGTCGTTGCTGTTGAAGATCAGTTATTCGGTCAGCGTCCCGTGGCATTTATCGACTGGTTTAATGATCATAAACAGGAAGAACAGCTGAATAATTATATTAAAAATAGATTAAGCGCATTTAAACGCCCTGTTCATTACTTCCTGTTAACTCCGCAGAACGGCCTTAAAGTATCCTTAAAAGAGCTGCAGAAAACCGCCAGTGCACTGTTGTAGGATTATGATCTTCAACTGATATTTCGTTTCAGTTTCTGCTCATAAACTAATTTTTCACTTTCGCTGATTAACTCCTGCAGATCGACATGCAGCTGCGGTGAATATTCAACGATGCCGGTATCCAGAACCAGCTTATACTCATTACTGCTGTGCTGATTGTATTTCTGCACATTATGTTCCAGCCGGGTAAAGTGTCCACGATCACTAATCCGATAATCACTTTCGTTTAACAGCACCGCAAATTCATCTCCTCCGACACGTGCAATTAAATCCGTATCGCGGAAAGTATCCTTAAGAATTTCAGTAAAATCTTTTAAAAGCTGATCACCAGCTTTCTCACCAAACTGATAATTTAACTTTTTCATGCCGAAAATATCAAAATAAAGAGCAAAAAATGGTTTTTTAGTGCGCTCTGATAAGCGAAAGTAATTTGCACCTATATTCAAAAGCCCGCGCATATTCAGTAAACCAGTTAGTTCATCATTAATAATTAATTCACGGGTTTTATCTAATAAACTTTTTTTATCACTGATATCTGTTGTTAGCTCGATAATCCCGTTGAATTCTCCAGACTTAAGCTGAAGAGGCGCGTAAGAAACAACAAAAGTACCCACTTCACCGTCAGCCTTATATTTAACCGTCTCAATCTGGTGATGAAGTCTATCCTCCTGGGTTTTTCTCAGCGGGCATTCTTCAGGGTTACACTGCAGGCAGGTAAACATATTTTCACAGTCGGCGCTTAACATCTGCTTTTTATTAAATCCACTAAGCAGTTCAAAAGCCTGGTTAATCTCTGATATTTGTCTATCTGCATTAAATAAACGCACTCCCATAGGTATAAGATTTAATAACTGCTGCTGGAAAAAAAGTGCCTCCGCCAGCGCTTTTTTAAGCGATTTTTTCTCCGTATTTTCGCTAATAAAACCTAACAGCCCGGTAATACTCTGGTGCTGATTTTGTAAAACAAATAATGAGGTAACAAAATTAGAACTGCTCAGCCCTTCTATCACTTCACTCTCAGTTTTACTGCTTCCACCTGCTTCCATTAATTCCTGTGCGGATATTTGTATACACTCAGGCTCTTTTTCAAAAGCATCACCGCCGTCATCAAAATTTGTATCAGCTGTCAGATTAAAGTGTTTTAAAAAAGCATCGTTAACATGCTGATAATGATTGTTTTTATCTTTTGAAAAAACCGGAAAAGGCAGCGCATCAATCATGCTTTTATAAAAAGAAACCATATACTGATCGTGTCCCGACTTGCGATAGTAAAAAACAGCACTCAGCAGCAGGGATACAAACAGGGTGACAAATAATAAAATACGATTGTTATTAACAGAAGTCGTGACTAAGTTAGGAGTATAAGTAAGCAGTTGCCCGACAAGATCACCGTTAATATTTTTCAGCGGCAGAAAACTGACAAAACCGTCTGTATCATTCAATTGTGCTTCAAAGGAAAATTCCTCCATTTTGAATAAAGAAATTAAATGACTCTCTGTAAAAGTATTTTTTATTTGTAGAGACTGCTGCTTATCTAAATACATATTATATTTTTTAGTTTTACGTGTTTGTTTGTGCACATAATAATCATCGGATAAAATTGATTCCTGGTACAGACTCCATTTATTACTAACATCGGACAGCGGCCGTTTTGCAAAAAGATAACGGCTGCGGGTCCCGTGCTCAGCGAAAAGAAAACTTTGTATACTCTTTAACGGCAGACTAACTTCAGCTGCGGCTGTCAGCTCATGGTAATCATTAAAAATCGGAAAAAAGAAACGATAAACATAAACACCATCCAGCAGTGCAAGTCCGAAATAGGGGATTTTTTCTGCTAATACTTTCTGTAAACCCACATTATATTCAGGATCGCTGAGCATTGCCTTAGAAGGAGAATCCAGACTTAACAGAGAACGTCCATCAGGAAGATAAAGGCGCTGCTTGGGAAAATACTGACGGCTTGTCTGAAACTTTAAATGCAGAATATTGCGCAGCTGCTGGCGATAACGTTTCAGCATCTGCGCATCATTTAATGACGATTCAACCTTATCGAGCAGAAAAACAATTTCCGGATTGTTATATTGAAGTTCAAATAACAGAACCGCATCCTTTTTACTCTGCTGCAGAATCGTTGCATATGAACTGTTGATCTGTTTCTGGTTCTGTTTTATCTGTACTGTTTTACCACTCCTGTCGAGAATTAAAACAGCTAGGCTGAATAATAAAATCAGCCCCAGAAAACCGCTAATATAATCAAAAACAGGAGGGCGTTCAGCATTTACCATAAATGATACCTATGAAAATCAGAAAATGACGGTTTATATTTAACCAGCTGCAATGCGGAATCGAAAAATCTTTGCCCAATAAGTGTAGTTAAATCAAAAAAAGAATCCGCGACAAAATAGGCATTTATTCGATAATTCGGTAGAATAATTCATTGTTTATCTGCAGGTTTTATCTTTATGACTCCTTACAAACTAAAAATGAGCTTCTGTCACCCGAAATACTGGCTTGCCTGGTCAGGCATTCTGGCACTATTTTTAAGCTCCTTATTACCCTATAGCGCTTTACTCTGGCTAGGCAGGCAGCTTGGGAGAATATCCTCTCTTATCGTCAAGTCTAGAGGAAAAATTGCCCGTCGGAATATTCAGTTATGTTTTCCCGAACTATCAGAAGCTGAAGTTGAACAGAAAGTACGCCTTAACTTTGAAAATACCGGTATCGCGCTTCTGGAGATGGGCATGGCCTGGTTCTGGCCGTCCTGGCGTGTTAAAGGCCTGTTGAAAGTAACCGGTTTAGAGCATGTCGAACAAGCCAATCGTGACGGCAAGGGGATTATCTTTCTCGGCGCACATTTTCTAACATTAGAGATCGGAGCCCGTGCTCTCGGACTGGTGCAGCCCTGTTCTGCGGTTTACCGCAAACACAGCAACCCGGTGTTAGATTTCTGGTTTTACTGGGGCAGAATGCGTGAGCATAACGCTATGTTAGACCGTACAGATTTTAAATCTATGCTGCGTACCCTAAAAAAAGGCGAAGCATTATGGTATGCACCGGATCATGATTACGGCCCGCATAAAAGCTGTGTATTTGCACCTTTCTTTGCCGTAGAAAATACCAATACCGTCGCAGGAACCAGTAATCTGGCCCGCACTAAAAACAGCTGTGTGATCCCGGTATTTTTAAAACGCCTGCCGGGAGAAGCAGGTTATGAACTTATTTTTTATTCGGCGCTGCAGGATTTTCCAAGTAAAGATCTTCAACAGGATACCAGGCGTACCAATCAGCAGATTGAAAAAATGGTTTGCGAATGTGACGATCAGTATATGTGGATGCACAGCCGCTTTAAAACCCGTCCACAAGGCGAACCTTCGCTTTATAAATAAGGATGCGGGATCAGCCTCTGCAAACAGTTTGACTATAATCCAGTAGAAAGGTGTTTATTAAGCACCTTTCTACTGGATTAATTAAGCAAAAAACTTGTCCCAGATATGTACAATATCCTGCCTTTCCTGCTTAAATAACCCACCATCGACTATACGGGTCTGTTTATTAAGCGATAATCTATGGGCCGCATCGCGAATATGACAGTAGGCTTCCGTTAATAAGCTTTCCTCGGTTTCGCTTAATAACCCCAGCTCTCTGCAGGTTTCAAAAATTCGTAAATTATCCGACCATTTACATAATTCCTGCGGAAAATGGTAAGCATTCGCCAGCACTAAATACTGGGCAATAAACTCGATATCAACCATACCGCCGGGCGACTGTTTTAAATCAAACTGATTATCGCCAGCACGGTTTAAATGTTTACGCATTTTGTCCCGCATATCACTGACCTCAGTTGCCAGTTCGGTATTATTCCTTATCTGAGAAAGCACCGCCTGACGAGCCTGATTAAATTCACTCAGCAGCTTCTGATCAGAAAATACCGCGCGGGAACGAACCAGGGCTTGATGCTCCCAGGTCCAGGCATCATTTTCTAAATATCGCTTATAACCGTCGATACTTGCCACCAGCAGTCCGGATTCCCCCGACGGACGCAGACGCATATCTATTTCATATAAAATACCGGAATTAGTACGCGCACTGAACAGATGGATAATGCGCTGCCCGAGACGGAAATAAAAGAGCTGATTATTAATTACCCGCGGGCCGCTTGTTTCGCCCTGAATATCCTGGTCATGCAGGAATACAACATCCAGATCAGAACTGTAACTCAGCTCAAAACCGCCCATTTTACCGTAACCGATAACCGCAAAGCCTTTGCGCTCCTGACCTGCAACATTGCTCGGTAAACCGTACTTTTCAACCATATGATGCCATGCAGTCTGCACCACATAATCCATTAATGCTTCGCTCAAACAGGTCAGATGATCACTTACCTGCGGTAACTGAATTCCCCCGGCAATATCTGCAGCTGCAATATACAGAAACTGCATCTGCTTAAACTGGCGTAACGCCTCCATCTGCTGCTCCATATCCTCTTCCGGAACACGGAGCATAAACAAGCGTAAATCACGTTTATAGTTATGCAGCTCAGTGGGGTTATAAAGGTGCTGAGGATCGATTAATTCATCTAACAAAATAGGATGGCGGGCAAGCTGTGAAGCAACACGGGGGCTGGCACTGCATAATTTTAACAGCTGTTTAAGCGCCCCCTGATTCTCATTTAACAGCTCCAGATAAGCGGTGCGGCGCATAATATTTAACAACAGACTGCGGATTCTGTTCATCAATGCGCCGGGATCCGGATAAGCACATATTAATTTAATGATTCGCGGTACTAATTTATCCAGCGTTTCCTGACCGCGCGGACCGATCGGACGCTTATTGGCATCCTCTTTAAACCCCAGCAGCTGCTGAGCAAACTGCCCGGCGGCAGGCGCAGCTAAACCTTTTTCCTGGAGCAGATGTTCCGCCTCCTGCTGATCCAGGTTTAATGCCCATAATTCACATAAATCTTGTTCAGGGGCCTCATTTTCATCCTCTTTGTCCCCTGCCACCCAGTTAAACTCCTGATGAACATTAAGCATAACCTGGTTTAATTTCTGATAAAAACTCTGCCAGTCAGCAAAACCCATTACATAAATTAAACGTAATTTATCCAGTTCATTTACCGGCAGGGTCTGCGTCTGTTTGTCCCCAATCTGCTGCAGTACATTTTCCACAGAGCGTAAAAAATGGTAGGAATCAAGCAGACTCTGTACCCGCGGAGCCGGCATAGCGCCAATCTCGCCGATCACCTTAAGCGTCTGCTGCAGGCCGCGGTGCTGCAGTTCAGCCGTTCGCCCGCCGCGTATCAGCTGAAATGCCTGCGCAACAAACTCTATTTCACGAATTCCGCCCATGCCTAATTTTATATTATCTTTTAGACCTTTACGGCGCACTTCAGCACTGATCATAGCTTTCATTTTACGCAGCGACTCAACGGCACTGAAATCAATATAACGACGGTAGACAAAAGGTTTAAGTAATTCCTGCAGCGCCTCTTTATAGGGTCCCTGCTCACCGATCACCCGCGCTTTGACCATGGCATAACGCTCCCATTCCCGGCCGTGGCTCTGATAATAATCTTCAATAGAGGTAAAACTGCTGACTAGAGGACCGGACTCACCGAAAGGTCTCAGACGCATATCTACCCGGTAAACAAAACCGTCAACTGTTATCTGATGCAGGGCGGCAATAATGCGCTGCCCCAGCTTAATAAAAAAGACCTGATTATCGATACTGCGCCGTCCGCCCTGCGTTTGTCCGCGCTCAGGATAAGCAAAGATCAGGTCGATATCCGACGAAAAGTTTAATTCCCGACCGCCTAGTTTGCCCATAGCAAAAATATACAGAGTCTGCCTAACCCCCTCCGCGTTCATCGGAGTCCCCTGCTCAGCGCACTGTTTTTCATATAACCAGTTCATACTCTGCATAATCAGCTGATCCGCAAGGTAGGAAGTGTGCTCAAAACTTTCCGCTAAACCGGCTTTGCCAAGCAGTTCCCGCCAGGCAATGATCACCATATGCCTGCGCCGGAATAAACGCAGTGCTTTATGCAGGGCTGTTTCATCAGCAGTATTGAGCAGAACTTCCCGCAGCTCCGTCTTAATCTGTGCACAGCGCTGATCCAGCTCGAGCAGCCCGCTGTTTAATATCTCCACAAGCAGCTCAGGCTGCCGGGTGAATGCATCAGCAATAAAATCACTTAAACCTAATACGGTTTTTAAATCACTATTCTGCTGCTCGTTGAAAGAGGTTAAATCAAGCAGCTGCCTGATGCTCTCAAAATGAGATAATGCGCTATCACTTAACAAAGACATAAGAAAGTACCTGCGTAAGACAAAAAATAAAAAGGATAAACATCCTTTAACTTATCAGTTGTGTGAAGGATGATCAGTAATAAATCAAATTAGGCATTGAAAAATAGTGGTTCATCCGCAATATATATAAAAGCACAAATAAATAAAATGAACAGATAAAAGAAATAAAACCCCAAATCACTTGACATATAATGGCAAGGGAACTAAATTAACAGGCAACAAGACATTAAATGTCTTATGCTATTAAGGAGTGTTATGAATATTCATAAAATTGCGACTCATTTAAATCAGCTTGCTGATGATACTGAAACTGGTTTTAACTTTGACTGTACACCAATTAATGGTGACATTGATGTACTGCAGGTTGAGATTATAGGACGCGAAGAAATTCCTATTTTCCTTTCTTTGAGCGATAACCAGATACTGTGTATTGCTTATTTGTGGGGCGAAGACGAGGTAATAACAGACCTGAGAAGCAATATGATGGAAGCGATGCTGGAGATGAATGTTCCTATGCCGCTTTCTTCATTTGCAAAAGTAGAAGACAAATATGTGGTATACGGCGCTTTATCAGTCAATTCAAGCCTTGATGATATCGAGCTGGAAATTGTTACTTTAAGTGATAACAGCCTTGAAGTGATCAATGAAATGGACAGTTACCTAAACTAATTCGGAGTTATTATGAGCATATTTAGAAAAATTATAACAGCAGTACGCGGTGGAGCAAGAGAAGCTGGAGAAGCGGTTGTTGATGCAAATTCAACACGTATTTTTGAACAGGAAATTCGTGACTCGGAAAAGCATATCACTATCGCTAAACGTGACTTAACAGAAGTGATGGCTAAGCAGATGCAGGCTGCACGCGAGTTAGGCCAGCTTCAGGCAAGCATTAAAGAGCATGAAGGTTATGCAGTGCAGGCTCTGAATCAGGGTAATGAAGCACTGGCGATTGAAGTAGCGGAAAAAATTGCAGAACTTGAAAGCAGCGCGGCAGATCAGCAGCAGGCTAACGAAAGTTACCTTAAAAGTGCAGACCGCCTGAAAGAGCTGATTAAAAAGAGTGAACGCCAGTTAACTGATTATAAGCGTCAGTTAAGCATGGTAAAAACGACTGAGAGTGTGCAGAAAGCAACATCAGCAATTACCGATAACTTCACAGCAAGCAACTCTAAGCTGTTAAATGCAAAAGACTCTTTAGAGCGCATTAAACAAAAACAAGCGATGTTTGATGATAAGTTAAAAGCGGCCGAAACACTTGAGTCGGAAAACGGCGACAGCTCACTGCAGAGCAAGTTACAGGAAGCCGGGATCGGCACGCAGCAGTCAAGTGCACAGTCAATTTTAGATCGTCTGAAAAGTAAGTAATAAAGTCTGTACTCGTTACACTTCAAGATGCAGAACCGGCATCTCAATAGATGAGTCGATTCTATGCATAAAATTGAAAACCTAACAGGTATAATATAAAAATTAATAACCCGGAGCACTGCCAGTGCTCCGGGTTATCTGCATTTAACGAGGGTAATAATTATGAGCTTTTTTAAATCACTGTTTGCTAAAAAACAGCCGGCACCAACTAGGGTATTAACACACCCGAATGAACTGCTGGAAAATGATATTTTTACCTTTGGTGACAGCTTTTCTTTACCCCCGGCAATGCGTAAACAGCAGCTTCAGGTAACAGATATTCAGAGCATTGAGTTCAAACATGAACACTATGCGCAGATAACCGCTCAAGGCAGCGGTACGCAGCAGGTTTACTTAAGCTTTCCGAGAAATCCACAAAAACTGGTAAAATTCAGCCTGCTGCTGAACAGGAATGATGTAGAAGCCCTGTTTGATTTAGATGATTTTTCTGAAATTTTTGAACAGCCGGGTAATGCTCGTTTAAAACCTGTCACAACAAACCATGACTACGCAGATATGGTTGCCGACGAGTATATACAGCAGGATTTTATGACCACAGGTTATCTGCACCAGGAAGACTACCGCAATGCGACCCCGCCGCAGTATAATGAAGAAAAACACGGCCGGGAGTTTGAATATTATTCCCTGGAGGGCGGTCAGGGACAGCGCTGTATTGACATATTTATTTTCGAAAATGGTGATACCGATGTCTATTTGTCTTTTTTAAGGCCCGCCAGTGAAATTGCTGAATTATGGATTAAAGGAGAATAAACATGTCTAACAAAGAACTGCCTGAAAAGTGGCAGCAGTCAGCAAAGGTTATTAAAGCGGTACAAATTGCATTTGATATGGATACCAAACTGCAGTACAGCATTAGGCGCAGTGCATTAGACAAGGGCATCAGTCCGTCGGAGCAGATTCGTCATTTATTAGAACTACCGACCCATAAAAAACCTAAACGCCCGCGTTTAACGGTCAGCTTAAGCAGTGAAGATTATCAACAGTTAGGTGAACGTTACCAGATACCAGCGGATCAGCAGCTGGAGATAAAAAAATCAGTGGTTGAAGAATTAACCCAGTTCGCATTGAAAAGTGAATTTAATAAATCAGAATAGTTGTTAATATGACTTAAAAGTAAAAAGCACTTCAGTTGAAGTGCTTTTTTAATATATGAAACCCTAGGCGCTGTTAACCATTTACACCATTATTTAAATCCTGCGCATGCTTAGTGATTGTTTCCGTCATTTCAGTCACCTCTTTTAATACGGTCACCGAACCTTCAACCACCTCTTTTACCTGATCCAGGCTTTCATTAATACTAGCAGCCACTGTAGTCTGTTCGTCGGCAGCCGATGCTATCTGGTAATTCATATCCGAGATATGGTGAATCTTCTCAACAATACCGAATAGTTTTGTGCCGGCCTGAGTAACCTGATCCACACCAACATCCGCTTCATGAACACTTTTGCCCATCAGGCCAACCGCATCCTGCGCACTGATCGAAAGCTGCTCAATCATACCTTGAATTTCAACCGTCGCATCCTGAGTACGTTTTGCCAGATTACGAACTTCATCCGCAACAACAGCAAAACCGCGTCCAGCCTCACCGGCACGAGCAGCCTCAATAGCAGCATTCAATGCTAACAGGTTGGTCTGCTCTGAAATACTGCGGATCGTATCAACGACACTGCCGATTCCTTCAACTTTTAATTCAACATTATTCACTGCATCGGCTGAAGCACCGATATTACCTGATAATGAATTAATGGTAGAAATTGTTGCGCCGACAAACTGACTGCCTTCCTGTGCCACTTCCGAGGCTTCTGCTGTCGAAGATGAAGCGCTGCCGGCATTAGCCGCTACTTCTTTCACCGTCGCGGTCATTTCATTCATAGCCGTAGCAAGCTGCTCCATCTGAGCAAATTCCTCTTCCATGGAATCATTAATAATTTCCATACAGATTGACAGCTGCTCACTAACTTCGGTCAGCTCGCCGGCACCTTTTGCATGAGTTTGAAAAACAGCCTGTAATTTTCCAGATTCCTGACAGACTAAAGCCACAACACCGCCGATTTCATCTTTTGGAAGCTGCTGAGCATAATTGTCCAGAGTACCCTGTTCGATAGCGAGAGAGAGGTTGTGCTTCATCACTTCAATCTGTTTTTTTATTATCATCACCAGCCAGTATAAAAAACCGAGGAAAATAAAACTGAAAATCAGACCTGACCAGAAATGGTAGGTATTAACAAGTGCAGCAGGATCCTGTGCCTCAGAAAGTGCCTGCTCAGTTAATATCAGGCCGGCAGTTAAACTTTTTGTGATAAATAAGAAACCGCCGATCAGCAGCATAATAAGCCATTTCCTGGTCAGAGAAATATTCGCAAATCGGTTTTCAATTCCATTTAATTTTAAGATTGCCATTTTTATACCCACATAGTGATTTATTTTATACCCGGATGCAGGCTTAAACTGAAATATCAGCTAAGCCGCTGTAGATTTGGTCGGCTGAATATGAACAAAGTTTAGAGCTAATATCCAGAAACCCTATTACAAAACAATAAATACCTCCATTCTGTGATCTTCAATTAGATCAGTTAATTATCATCATACAATAGTTATTGCTCAGTACTGTGCCAGTAGATTTCTTTCTGGACAGCCTGCTGCTTAGACTGCTCCACCGCATGCAGTAAAGATTCTTCTTTGCGTTTTATCCATTTGAAATATTCATTCTGCAGTTCGCTGTTATCTTCCTGCTCAGCCATATCAACAATAACATCAAGCATTGCTAACCCTTCTATGCCCTGCTTTATATCTAACCAGGGAGAGCGGAATGCTATGCTTCTCTGCTGTGAAAAAACATTTCCAACACTTAAGCCGGTCAGCAAAGTACCTTCTAACAGCCCCTGGCAGGATAATATATGAGAGGTTGAGGTGACTTCCTGTTCTTCCAGAGCAAGCATCAGCTCTCCCCATACTGTATCTAAACAATGACTGGAAAAAGCTTTTATGCTGTCGGCATTGTCATTAGAAAAGGTGCTTTTTTCAAACTGAATCATCCAGTTAGTAAACTTAAGAATGAATTGACAATATCTTGTTGAACAAAGCAGCTCTAAAACAGCCTGCTGACTGGGCAGCTGCTCATTCTGAGCCTGCAGTTTTTTAACCAGTGATTTGTATTTCGGCAGTTTACGCAGATAATGACCTTTATCTTCCAGCAGATTCTGATTAATAAAACGCTCATCCAGCCAGGAAAAAGTCCGGGCTAACCAGTGCAGATCTTCAATCCAGTCTGCCTCAAGTAAAACAGGCTGCGCACTTTTAAACAGTTTTAAATTCTGGTGCAGGAACTTAATACCTTTTAAAAACTCTTTTAAAGCATCGTCGTTAAACTGCTCACAATAACAGTGTTCATGGTACTGGATATGACGTAAACCATGCTGCATATTGGTAAGCAGAGCCTGATCAACCGACATTGAAGGATCCAGCGGCGAGTGTACAAGCGGCTTTACTGCAAAGCTGCTGCCGTCAGCAAGCATATAGCCGCGCTGTGCTTTACTGACATTTCCCAGGCGCGCCTGAGGTAATAAAGCAATATCGTCGCCTAATATAAATAATTGTTTTTCATCACCTTTAACTAATTCAAGTTCAATTTCACAGATTTCAACCTTACCCTGGTTGGTTTCAATAAAACCTTTATCATAGGCAACTTCAATCAAGGTATCGTCCGGCATCTCCACCAGCCAGGTCTGACGTTCGAAATCAGTACTGAAAATAGGTATTAATTCATTCTCTAATTCTTTAATGCTGCAGTTTTCCGGCCATATTTTACTATTAAAGCGGGCAAGTTCAGGGCGAAGCCCTTCGATGACTTCATTATATTCCGGGCGCTGATGTAACCCGCCTATTACTCGACCGGCAGTTTTGACAGTTTGTACCGATTTATCATCACAGGTGCGGACACGCAGACACATCGCCATTTTACGTAACGAGCGGCCGGCAGTATCAAAATAAACATTATGCAGAAGCTGTTTTTTGTTGGCGATATAGCGATGGCTATTAATCGTTTCATATAGTTCAAGCTCAAATTCAGTGCTGAAAAAAAACTTAATCTCTATTTCTGTTTCCATAATTTTTTACCAAAAACCTATACAAAGTGGATGCTGCGATCAATTTAGATCGTAATAATTTATGAATTATACTAAATTCATGTTCAATTGTGTGCAAAAGAAAGATAACATGCGCCGCATATTTGTTGTTCATTTTGATCATTTATACGGTATCAAACCTCAAAAATAGGATGAATCATGCCAGTTAACTCAATATTTGGAGTCTTTGCAAAATCTCCAATTCAACCCATTCAGGCGCATATTGACAAAGTTGCTGCCTGCAGTGAATTACTAGTACCTTTTTTTAAAGCTAGCCATGAACAGAACTGGGTAGAAGCAGACAAAGTAAGAAAAGAGATATCAAAACTTGAAAAACAAGCTGATGAGTTAAAACGTGAATTACGTTTAACCCTGCCGAAAGGCCTGTTTATGCCTATCGCGCGTGGTGATTTACTAGAACTTGCAAACCGTCAGGATAAAATCGCCAATGCGGCTAAAGATGTTGCTGGCCGTGTTTTCGGTCGACAGCTGCAGCTGCCGAGTGAAATATCTGACGATTTTATGACTTACCTGCAGCGCTGTTTAGATGCTGTTCAACAAGCCAGAAAAGCAATTAATGAGCTTGATGAATTATTAGAAACAGGTTTTAAGGGTCGTGAAGTTGATGTTGTTACTAAAATGATCACTGAACTTGAAATGATTGAAGATGATACTGATTCATTGCAGATCAAACTTCGCCGCGGCCTGTTAGCCGTAGAACAGCATTACAATCCTGTTGATGTAATGTTCCTTTACCAAATTTTAGAATGGGTGGGCGGCCTTGCCGATCACTCAGAATTAATCGGCACACAGCTTGAACTTATTCTTGCTCGCTCGTAACGTTCATTAGGATTTATCATGGATATTTTAACTACATATGGCAGCACGCTGGTAATATTTGCAGCGGCAGTGGGTTTTCTTATGGCCTGGGGTATTGGTGCAAATGATGTTGCCAATGCAATGGGTACCTCTGTCGGTTCAAAAGCCTTAACTATCAAGCAGGCGATCATTATCGCAATGATTTTTGAATTTGCCGGTGCATATTTAGCCGGTGGAGAAGTGACGTCTACCATACGTAAAGGCATTATCGATGCAAGTTTCTACATCGATCAGCCGGAATTATTAGCATTTGGTATGACAGCGGCTCTGTTAGCTGCCGGCATGTGGTTAATAATTGCCTCATATTTCGGCTGGCCGGTATCAACCACGCATTCGATTGTTGGTGCTATTGTTGGTTTCTCTGCTGTCGGCGTTGGTGTGGACAGTGTGACATGGAGCCAGGTCGGCGGCATTGTCGGCAGCTGGATTATCACCCCGCTGATATCCGGTGTTATTGCCTATATGATTTTCATGAGCTCGCAGAAGTTAATCTTTGATACCAGCGATCCGATCAATAACGCCAAGCGTTATGTTCCCGGATACATGTTTTTAGCTGGTTTTATGCTTTCTCTGGTGACCATTACTAAAGGTTTAAAACATGTCGGCCTGCACTTCACTACCGGCCAGGCATTTATACTTGCAGCCCTGATCGGTATAGCTGTTGCCGTTGTTGGTAAGGTATTTATTAACCGTGTTAAAATCGATCCTAAAGCTGACAAAGATATGCACTTTGCCAATGTGGAAAAAATCTTTGCGGTATTAATGATAGTAACTGCCTGTGCAATGGCATTTGCGCATGGTTCTAATGATGTAGCTAACGCAATCGGTCCACTGGCGGCTGTTGTGAGCATCGTTGGAAGCAACGGCGAAATTGCCGCCAAAGCAACTCTGGCATGGTGGATTTTACCACTTGGCGGTATCGGTATCGTACTAGGTCTGGCTATTTTCGGTAAACGTGTAATGGCAACCATAGGTTCAGGCATTACTCATTTAACACCAAGCCGAGGTTTTGCCGCCGAGCTTGCAGCTGCATCAACGGTAGTAATTGCATCGGGTACAGGTTTACCTATTTCAACAACACAGACTCTTGTCGGTGCGGTATTAGGTGTCGGTATGGCGCGAGGAATCGCGGCACTTAACCTGGGTGTTGTGCGTAATATCGTTATTTCATGGGTAGTAACACTACCGATCGGCGCCTGCCTGTCTATTGTATTCTTCTATATCTTAAAAGCTGTTTTCAGCTAAGCGGCAGTCTGCGCTGAGAAAAGAAAAAGAGAGCTTCGGCTCTCTTTTTTGTATCTAATGCTTTTCCTTGCCGGCAATTACTTTTAGAATAAACCTTTATTCACTCCAGTTAACAGGATTTTCTCCTTGAAAATAATAAAATTTGCGATAACTATGCTTTCTTTGACGCTTTCTTTGAATGTATCGGCTGCAACACGTTATGTCAGCGACGACGTATTTATTTACCTGCATTCAGGACCAAGCTTAGACTACCGTATTATCGGTACTATCAAAGTCGGCGCATCCGTTACGACTTTAAAATACGATGACAGCACTAAATTTATGCAGGTAAAAACACAATCCGGAAAAACCGGCTGGGTTAATAACAAAGAGTTACAAAAGTCATTACCAGCAAAAACTATGCTGCCGACAGTGCAGAAAGAGCTTAAACAAGCACAGGCTAAATTAGACAGTATTGCAGCAGAAAACGACAAAATTCTAGCTGAAAAAATACAGTCAATTTCGGACAAAGAAGGTTTAATCACGGCTCTGGAGAGTGAAAAAGCAACGCTGCAGCTGACCATTGAGGAGCTTAAAGCACGCAATTTAGAGCTGGATCTGCTCCAGGATACTAAGGATGAACGAGTTAAAATGGAATGGCTGCTGAACGGCGGCGGTGTACTGCTGTTTGGTTTATTACTTGGTTTACTTATTCCTTTTATACCTCGTCGTAAAAAACGTCAGAATAACTGGTAAAACCAGGATATCAGGTCAAACGCACACTGCTGTGCGTTTGACTATTTATTAATAACCTTTCCAGTCCGTTAATGACTCAAGGCTGAAGCTCTGTCTTCCTATGCGAAATATACTGCGCTGCGGCTGAATTTCAATAAGTTTAATTGTCCCGTCTGCGTCAGACTGCCCTTCACGTAAGTCTTCACCATTAATACGGATCCAGCGGTCTTCAGCAATAGTAGAATACACATGGAAGTCATAGCTCATGGCTGGAACTTTTTCCTGAAATGCATAACCCATCTGATGAATATCACTGCCGTCACCAGCTTGCTCCTCCTCAATTTCAGGACTATTAGAAGCGTCCCGGCTCTCTAATACGGCCTGTTTAAAACGCTTCTGTAAATCATCAGATACCCCGCTGTAATCCAGCTCCTGCGATGTTTTTTCCGGCACCGGCTCTGGCGGCGCGGATTTATGCGCTGCATTACTGTTGTTTTCCCGTACCACTGGTATCTGCTCTTTTTGCGCCGACAGAATAAGCTGTGCAGGCTCCAGTTCTTTTACCTCAGGCAGCGGTTTGGTCACAAAAGTTAATTTCTGAACAACAGGTTTATCATTTCTACTGTCGGATTTATCGATACTCACTTTCTGTGCATTTTCAGCACCGCTGACGGGCTCAGCAATGCGCACTTTCTCTGTTTTCTGCGGAGCAATAACGGCCTGCTCAGTACTTTCTCTGTTAACAGGGTTAAACTGCATATAAATCAATATACCTAATAAGCAGATAATGACTAGCAGCGCCGTTAATAATGCAGCTTTCCATTTTAAATTATCACTTTCTAAGAGCATATTATCGTGAACCTGAGTGTTCTGATTCGCCTGCTGTTTCTGTAATGCTTGTAAAATTGTCGACATTAGTTACTGCTCTCCATCAAACGAGGCAGTTCCGGGTTAGCTAACTGCATCAACGGCATCATAGTCCGAAAACCAACGAGACCATCATCTGACAGCCCCTGCGCCCTTTGAAAAGTGCTTACCTGCTGCAGCAGCTGCAGATCAAAACGATCTTTATCCTCTCTAGCCAACCCCTGCACCTTATTAAGCTGTGTTACTAACCAGGCTACCTGCTCATTCTGCTGACCAAATTTAAGTACTTTCTGCTCTGCAAACGGAGCCTGCCATAGAAGTGTTAAATTACCCGTCCAATACTGATTAAACCAGCTTTCAGAAACCCTTATAACCTGTCCGTCGATCAGAAGCTGGTATTTATCACTGATTTTATAAAGAACCGCATACAAACTATCCTGCGCATTGTTTTCTAACTTAATGATACTGGGATAATTTAATTTTTTTAGTTTTTTTAAACTGCTGTTTATCGAGTAACAGGACAGCAGCGCACCTTCACCCTGTCCGCAGTCTACAGTGTCAATATCAGCCTGATATCCCCACACCGCATATAAGTTCAGCAGAGCATTATCAAAAGATGCATTGGATAACTGTAAATCAGGATAAGCATCAAACCACTGCGCAGCCTGTTTAACCGGCGGCGCTTGAATTTCCGGCTCACTTACCTGCTTTACCTCCTCTAACAACGGGCTTTCCTGCTCTGCTGCAGCTGCCGGCCGCGCATCATTAAAACGAGCAAGTATTTGTGGTGCCTGTATCCCGGTTAACAGACATAAAACAATCAGCGTGGTTATTCGCCAGTTATTAATAATAAAAGAGCCGTTATTTTCGCTTAATTCCATTTCAACACAGGCTTTCTTCACCACAGGCACGGTTACTTTAGGCACGTTTTGTGTGTAGGCACATAATAAACAGCGGTCGCACAACAAGTTAATTAACCGTGGAATTCCCTGACTTGATTTATAGATATGTTTTAAAGCATTACGCTCAAAAATAGGGAAACGCGCACCTGCGACATTAAGGCGATGCAGGATATAATATTCACTTTCCTGGCGGCTTAAGGGCAATAGGTGGTAACGAGCGGTAATTCGCTGTGCAAGCTGACGAAGTTCAGTTTGTTTTAACTTCTGCTGCAGTTCAGTCTGTCCGATTAAAATAACCTGCAGGGGTTTTTTATTATTCGATTCGATATTAGTTAATAAACGCAGCTGTTCTAATACAGAAAAGCTTAAATGCTGTGCTTCATCGATTAATACAATTGCACTTCGTCCCTGCAGATGATTGTTCATCATCCAGGCAGTTAGTGCATCAAATAACAGTTTTAAGCTGGTTTTATCTTTGTCGTATTCAATCTTAAATTCATCACAAACCGTCGCTAACAGCTCTATTTCAGTTAATGCCGGATTAAGAATAAATGCAATATCCGTATCTGTAGACAGGTTCTGCAGTAAAGAACGGCACACAGTTGTTTTGCCTGTTCCAACTTCACCTGTTAAAAGTACAAAACCGCCGTTACCCTGCAGACCATACTGTAAATGCGCAAGCGCTTCTTTGTGACGTTCGCTTAAAAACAGAAAATCAGGATCTGGAGAAATCGAAAAAGGTTGTTCTTTTAAAGAGAAAAATTCTTGATACATTACAAAGCCTAAAGAAAATAGCGGCAGCGGAGTTAACTGCCCGTCAGCCCCGCAATAACAGCGCAGGAAAACAATGCAACTATTTTAATCGACAATACCGTTCAAGAGCAATTTATTCAGTCAATAATCAACCGGAGAACGGAGCTAGCTCAAGAAGGAGCTGCCCTGCACGGTCTCGTTATTGTTTATTCCTCACCTGATTACAAACGCAGTAATTTTTTATTGTTCATTTAAATGCACCTGCCTGTGAACATCCCGGTATGTTTTTATCCAGAAAGGCATAGCAAACAGCGAACCCGGCAAGTGCTCAGCGGCCTCTCTGGCGACTTTAAAACCATGATACTGACCGGAAATAACAACATACCAGGGTTTATTCTTGCGCAGCGTCTGATAAATATAAATGTTATCTCGAGGAAGCTTATGCTGTACAAAAAATCGGCGCAGTGCGGCAGCAGAGGAAAAACCAGATAACTGCACAGTATATGCGCCGGGAGATACGGCCAGCAGCAGCTCCCTTGGCGTAAACATCTGCTCTAGGGCTTGGCTTTCACTAGATTTCTGCGCCTCAACAACAGGTTGTTTTTTTTGTTCAAGACTCGATTCAGAGGTTGATTTCACTACACTGTCTGCTGTTATAACGGCTTGCACAGTATTAACTTGTATTGATACAGGCAGAGCCTCTGCGTTGTTCTTTACTATCGGCTGAATACCTGCCGTCTCACTGCTGTTTGTAACAGCGGCCGCCTGGGCAGTAAACAGCCCAGCTGTATTTTCCTCAACCAGCAGCATACTAAAGAACTCTGTTTTATCGGCCTCAACTAACGGAAGAACGCTAAACTCTCCTGCTTTATCAGCGTCAGCCGCTGTCTCGGCACTAAAGTAATTTGTGACATAAACGAGCTGTGCTGCATTCAACTGCTGCCGAGGTTTTATTTCCCTACCCACACTTTTTTCAATATTTTCAATATATTCAGGTATATGTACAGAGCTTGATTCAGCCATTACTGCAGCACCGCCAAAGCGGGCAGAAACATAGGGAGCCAGCTTTACCGTCAGTAGACCTATACAAACTAATATAATAACTAAAGGCACATATTTAAGAGAAGAAAAGAAAAAAGTCTGCTTAACTAATAATTCAGTCTCAAAACCAGCTGTTCTTACCATAGCGGCGTTTACCGCTAACGAATTCTGTACATATGCACACAGCAGACTGCGATCGCAAAGCAGATTAATGATTCGCGGGATCCCCGCGCTGACTTCAAAAATAACAGACAAAGCCCTCTTATCAAAAACGGGCCCGTATACACCAGCCACATTTAAGCGATGATTAATATAATCCTCACTTTCCTGCCGGGTCAGCGCTAATAGATGATAACGGGCTGTAATCTGCTGTGCTAACTGGCGAAATTCGCTTTGTTTCAGCATCTGCTGCAGTTCAGTCTGGCCGATCAGAATGACCTGCAGTACCTTTTTATTATCTGCTTCAATATCTGCTAATACAGATAACAGCTGTAAATCCAGAAAACTCAAATGCTGCGCTTCATCAATTAATATAACAACTCGATGTCCCTGCTGATGCTTATTGAGCAGCCATTCCGTTAATAAATCTAATAATGTTTTCAAACAGACATTAGCCGGATCATAGGCAATTTTAAACTGATCACAGACAGCTTCTATTAACTCAACTTCAGTTAATGCCGGATTTAAAATAAAAGCGATATCTGTATTTTCTGCATGATCCTGAAGCAGCGAACGACAGACAGTTGTTTTTCCGGTACCGACCTCTCCCGTTAATAGAACCAGACCGCCTCGGCCTTCTAATCCATGACTGAGATGTGCAAGCGCTTCTTTGTGACGTTCACTCAAAAACAGAAAAGAGGGATCCGGAGAGAGAGAAAAAGGTTGTGTTTTTAATGAAAAAAATTCCTGGTACATAGCAAAGTCCAAAGAAGATAGTGACAACACAGTTAATTACATATAATAGTTAAAGAAATAATAAAGAGGGAAAACAATGCAGGTATTTTTAGTCGGCGGTGCTGTTCGGGATAAACTATTACAGCTTACAGTCAAAGACCGCGATTATGTGGTAACCGGCAGTACTCCGGAACATATGCGGCAGCTGGGCTATCAGCAGGTTGGTAAGGACTTTCCGGTATTTTTACATCCGCAGACCGGAGAGGAATATGCCCTTGCCCGTACCGAACGCAAGCAGGGCTGCGGTTATACCGGTTTTGAGTGTTACGCAGGGCAGGATGTTTCACTTGAAGATGATCTGTTACGCCGGGATCTGACCATTAATGCCATCGCGTTATCCGAACAGGATGAATTGTTTGATCCCTATAAGGGGCTAGAAGATTTACAGACAAAAACATTACGCCATATATCCCCCGCATTCAGTGAAGATCCACTCCGGGTTCTCCGGGTCGCACGCTTTGCCGCCCGCTTTTATAAACTTGGATTTAAGATCGCCCCCGAAACACTGGAGCTGATGCAGATACTAAGCAGCAGCGGTGAACTGGATCATTTAACGGCCGAACGTATCTGGCTTGAAACAGCAAAAGCATTACAGACAGACAGCCCGCAGATCTATTTTCAGGTATTACGTGACTGCGGTGCTCTGCGTCTGTTATTCCCTGAAGTGGACTGTTTATTTGGTGTCCCGGGACCGAAACAGTGGCACCCTGAAATCGATACCGGCATCCATACATTGATGGTTGTTGAGCAGTCAGTAAAACTTTCAGACTCCGTTGCTTTTCGTTTTGCCTGTTTAGTGCATGACCTTGGAAAAGCGCTGACCCCTAAAGAAAACTGGCCAAGCCATAGAGGCCATGGTGTTTTAGGTCTGCAGACAATTCGAGATTTATGCTTACGCCTTAAAATCCCCAATGAATGTCGTGATTTAGCATTATTAGTCAGTGAGCATCATACGCTGGTGCACAGTGCATTTGAGTTAAAAGCGTCAACCCTGGTTAAATTAATGGATAAATGTGATGCCTGGCGTAAACCGCAGCGGTTTTTACAAATGCTGGAATGCTGTATTGCAGATACCAAAGGCCGTACTGGTTTTGAAGATAAAGATTACCCCAATGCACACTATATCTGGCAGGCTTTGCAAACGGCAGCAGAGGTAAATGTGCAGGATATAATTAAAAAAGGTTATGCAGGAGCACAAATTAAAATGCAGCTCCAGCAGGCACGCATTGATGCGGTTAACCTTTATAAACAGGAAGTATTGAACCCTTAATATTCATCTTATAAAAGATTAGAAGATATATATTCATGGAAAATACACTTTCAATCATTGCACTGGATAAGCTGGCTATTGCTTTTATCCCTGTTTTAATCGTACTGGGCATTTTGTTTAAATGGTCATTAAACGGAAAATTCGCCTTATATGCCTTGTCGCGTATGCTGATCCAGCTGCTGCTGGTCGGATATTTTCTCAGCTATATTTTTGATAATTCCAATGTCTGGATTGTTGTCACTATGCTGCTGATCATGGTGCTGTTTTCCAGCTGGATAGCTCTGGGTAATATCAAAGAGCTGCGTTTATTATTATTAAAACGGGCTGTGTTTTCTATAACGCTGGCGGGAGGCTTTACCCTGCTGGTGATCAGCCAGGGCGTGCTGGAATTAGCTCCCTGGTATCAGGCACAGTCTATTATTCCCCTGGCAGGCATGATTTTTGCCAGCTGTATGAACAGTGTCAGCCTTTCCGGAGAACGTTTTTATGCAGAGTTAGAGCGGGGTTGTGATTATATCAGCGCCAGAAAAACCGCCTTTCAGGCCTCGATTATTCCTAATACCAATGCCCTGTTTGCTGTCGGCTTAGTTTCCCTGCCCGGCATGATGACCGGACAGATCCTGTCCGGTACTTCCCCGTTTATTGCAGCCAGGTATCAGATAGTTGTGATGTGCATGGTGTTTGCGTCAGCAGGCATGTCATCAGCACTGTTTTTAATACTGAGCAGACACAGTGAGAGCAAAAACAGTAGATAAAGAAACAGCAGGCTAAGCCTGCTATAACAAAATAACCCAGGGCCTAGACTCCGGCAAGTACATAAAACAGAGTAGCGCCAAGGATTAAACGGTAAATAACAAAGGGCAGCATGCCGACTTTATTAAGCAGAATCAGAAATGCATGGATACATAAAATCGCACTGAGAAACGAGATACCGGCTCCTAAAAACAGGGCATTCCAGTCAACATATTCGTCAGATAATATAAATTTAAGCATGTCATAACCAGACGCCATGGCAATAATTGGAATGGACATTAAAAATGAAAAACGCGCTGCCGCATTTCGTGTCAAACCGAGCATTAAACCTGCGGTAATCGTGATACCGGAACGTGATGTCCCGGGAATCAGAGCCAGCACCTGAGCGAAACCGATAATAAGCGCACCTTTTAACCCCGTCTGGTATTCAGTTTTCATCTGCTTAGCCTGAGCATCCGCCCACCACAGCAGCAGACCAAAAATAACTGTCGTTACAGCAATCACATAACCGCTGCGCAGATAGGTTTCGACCAGTGACTTGCCTAAAAAGCCCACTACAGCGGCAGGAATAGTAGACCAGATAATCCACCAGGCCAGCTTGCTGTCCCGGGTCTGCTGCTTGGTGCGCAGAGAAGTAGTCCAGGCCCGCAGCATTTTTATTACCTCATAACGGAAGTAAATTAATACAGCTGATAATGTGCCGATATTCAGTATCAGATCAAAGGCTAAGCCCTGATCCTGCCAGCCTAACAGCTGTGACGGTAGAATCAGGTGTGCGGAGCTGGAAATGGGTAAAAATTCAGTTAAACCTTGAATCAAGGCTAGTACGACAATCTCAAGCAGTGACATTTTTGTTCTCTTTCTTATTCAGGGGTAAAGTTAAAGTAAATCTTCAACTCTCCATAATTTTTGTTTGTCTTTCGGGTAATCCTGCCAGAGTTTCTGGTAGGTCTTTCCTAAAGCGGGGTGTATTAACAGCGGTGCTAATTCAGCTAACGGTTTTAATACAAATGCATTTCTGGTTATTTCAGCGCGCGGCAGATCGATCTCAGCATCAATCTGCTGGTCATATAAAAGCAGATCCAGATCTAAGGTTCGCGGTGCAAACTTGAGTGCATTCTCTTCTCGGCCGTGCTTTCGTTCAATTGCTTTTAATTTAACAATCAATGCATGAACATCTAGATCACTATGCAGTTCAACCACCAGATTATAAAAATTAACACCGGAAAAACCCACGGCTTCACTTTCATACAGCGGCGAGATCTTTAAATCACCAAACTCAGCTCGTAAAGAGGTCAATCCCAGGCGGACATTGATGCGTTTATTGATGCTTGAACCGATACCGATAAAAACCTGTGCCACTAGCGGGTACCACGCTCGATCTGCACACCTAATGACTGTGCTTTTGGCAATGCTCCGGGTTTATGCAGGGTTACTTTTATCCAGGGAACCGGATACTGCTCCATAATAAGAGAAGCAACTCGTTCAGCCATTGTTTCAAGCAGTTCAAACTGATGGCTTTGGGCAAACTTATTCACCGTTTCAGATACACTGAAATAATTAAGCGCTAAATTTATATCGTCATCGGCCGCAGCTGGTCTGTTATCAAACGCCATCTCTAAATCAAAGTAGAGTTTCTGCTGTAACGATTTTTCCCAGTCATAAACACCTATAGTGCTGATAACTTCTAACTGTTTAATAAAAACAATATCCATTGAAGAACCTATTTGTTATTTTAAAACGCTATCTCTTACACAAAAATCCACGTACTATCAGGTTGTAATCAATGACCTTTTTAGCAGCAGCTTATTAAAGTGCAGTATTTTACCTGATCGAGAAGAAATAAATACAAATGATTATCCTGACCACTTTATTATTTATCAGCGCGGCTTATCTGATCGGCGGGCTGAACGGCGCAATATTACTGTGCAGGCTAAAAGGGTGGCCGGATCCCCGCGCGCACGGTTCAAAAAATCCGGGAGCGACGAATATTCTGCGCTTACACCACGCACAGGCGGCCAGCGCGGTCCTTATTTTTGATCTGTTAAAAGGTACTATTCCCGTATACCTTGCTTATTTTATTGGTTACTCACCGTTTGCAATCGGTTTAGTAGGTATCGCCACCTGCCTTGGTCATATTTTCCCTCCCTATTTCCAGTTTAAAGGCGGCAAAGCTGTCGCCACCGGTCTCGGTACTCTTCTTCCTCTCGGCATGGATATGACCGGCCTTCTACTTTTAACCTGGCTGTTTACCATCGCCGTCAGCGGCTATGCCTCATTAGCTGCTATTGTTACCGCAATCCTGGCACCAGTTTTTGTGGAGTTTATAAAACCGGAATTCACTACGCCGGTAATTATGCTTTCAGTGTTAATTATTCTTCGTCATATCAGTAACATTCGACGCTTATTAACAGGCAAAGAGAAAAAAATAGTGAACTGGAAACAATAATGCCCATAAAGAGATTGGTAGTTATAAACAACCTCGTTATAATTAACATTTTTACAACATAATCATTACCAACATAAAATTGGAGTTTATAGTGCATCTTATTAAACGTATCACCCTGCTGATCGGCTTAACAATCTGTTTGTTCACTACTGCAAGTTTTGCTCAGGATTTTTCAGAAGATGCCATTGCTGAGCGTATTGCGCCGGTAGGTGATGTTTATTTAGATGGTGAAATTGCAGCAGCTCAAAACTCAGAACCAGAGGAGCCTGCCGGTCCGCGTGATGGTGAAAAAATCTATAACACTTACTGTGTTGCCTGCCATGCAACGGGGGCAGCCGGCGCACCGAAAAAAGGTGATGCGGCGGCATGGGAGCCTCGCCTAGCCCAGGGCCAGAAAACCTTATTAAAACATGCGCTTGAAGGCTTAAATGCAATGCCGGCCAAAGGAACATGTGCAGACTGTAGTGATCAAGAAATGGCCGATACGGTCGAGTTCTTAACCAAAGGCCTGCTTTAAAACACAGCCCCAATACTTATTTTTCAAGCCACCTTTGCGGTGGCTTTTTTGTTTCTTAACTATTTAATTTTCAATAATATCTAGAGGTTAATATGCGCTTATTACATACTATGTTACGTGTTGCTGACTTACAAAAGTCCATTGACTTTTATACTAAAGTTTTAAATATGAATTTAATCCGCCAGTCTGAAAACAATGAATACAAATATACACTGGCTTTTTTAGGTTATGGTGATGAGGCCGATACCACAGTACTCGAGCTGACCTATAACTGGGATACCAGTGAATATGAGCTAGGTGATGCCTATGGTCATATTGCCATTGAATGCGATGATATATATGCGACCTGCGAAACGATAAAAAGCATGGGCGGAGAAATTACTCGTGAAGCCGGCCCGGTAAAAGGAGGTTCAACAGTGATTGCTTTTGTAAAAGATCCGGACGGTTATATGATTGAACTGATCAATAAAAAAGATGCGGGAAAAGGGCTAGGTTAAGTTTTAATAACGGTCTTTATAGATAATAAAAAAGGAGCCGAGGCTCCTTTTTTATTATTGTAAAATATATATTTTACGCTTTAGGATCATCTATAACAGTAAGAGAACAAGGAGTTTCATTTCCTTTAGGTGTAGTTATAGTAAAAGTGGCAGTGCCTGATGTACGTTCATTCAATTCCGCCTCTCTTGTGAATTCAGCAATAAAATCAAATGAATGAGCAACTGAATTTTTAATAGTCCATGCCGATTTACCCGCTAATGTTCCATTGCCAATATCCGAAGAGATCGTTGAACCGGATGGAGGTACATTCTTATTGTCATCAAAAACAGACACGTTGACTTTTACCGATTCACTGCCTGTTGCTGTTGTTAAATCAACGGTTGATAGTTCTGCACCGGACAAATCCGTAAATTTACAAGTCTGAAAGCTCCCTGACATAACAATTTCCGCATTCGAAAATATATTAACTAAGTCTCGATTACAGTAATCAGCATTCTCTGGGCATTGCATTCCAGTGTACTTCGCATCACCCAAAGAGTAACTTTGATCAACATTTTTATCTGAATACCATTCCGTTCCATCCTGAACACCGTTATTGTTATAATCAGAGAAAGCTTCAGGGTTATCAATAAAAGCTTCGCCTTCTGAATATAAACCATCTCTGTTTAAATCAGTAAAGCTCTCTTCACCAATGCTGTAAGCCGTTATAGTCGCACGTCCATTATCTGAATGCGGACGTTGGGAAGTCCATTTCACCTTACAAAGGCTGCCGGCTGTTTTACAATATGATAACGTGCCTGTTTCATCCGTTATTTTCCCAGCATTAGTTCTAAAATTAACAACCGTTCCATCTGGAATAGCTGTATTGTCTTCTCCACCGCCCAATCGAATGGTTACACCAACCTCAACACCATCGTAGTCTAAACCTTCCGGAGAAAAATTATCAATAGATATTGAAAAACTATCCTGATCCGGATAACCCGTTGAAACACTCAACCCATTTGATGTTTTAGAAATATCAGGATTATTGTCTGACACAACTTTTATACTAACAGGGCCAGCTACTTCACCAGATTTTATTAGTGTACTGACCATACCGGAATCATCAGAGACAGCAGTAACCGTATCTGGATCAAGAATGGTACCAGCAGGTTTTATAAGCAATGTAAATGTTACCGGTTCGCCAACAATTGCCGCACCATTTGCATCAACTAATTTAAATGTAACCGTTGAATTTTCTTGAGTGTTGACTGCACCAGTACCTTTAATTGTAATCCATTCAGGCGATGCACCTGCATACGTAAAGTAAGAAGCTTTACCCGTTGCAACATCAACTACCGGGGCCGTACTTACAGCTCCACTTGTTGTTGTCGTTGTTGTAGTTGTTGTCGAAGGTGTAGTTGTTGCTGTTGTTTCACCTTCAAGGCTACCGCCACAGGCTGAAAGTAATCCAGCTAGTAATCCGGAAAGAAGAGTGGGCTGTAATCGCATGCAAAAGTCCTTTTAAATATATAAGAGCCAAAAAAGCACAATATAATATAAATGCAATATAAACTAAACAAGGACAAGGTAAAAATACGCTCTTATGCTTGAATTTATTGTTTCTTACATCATACATTCTAAGAAGAACTCTTATTTACTGTAAATCCAAGCGTATATACATAGATAAATTGAGCAGCATTCGTTGTTCACAAGCAGCTTTTTTTAACAATTATTTAAATAAACATAAATAAAAAAACAAACACAATAGTATTAATAAAATCGTACAGTTAATCAACAAGTATTGAGCTGCCGTTATAATAGTTATTATTGTCGCTAAAAGTGCGGTTTTCTATTCTGGAAATAATTACTTTATTGGGCAAAAAAATACAGGAAGTCGGGGTGATATTAAGAAAGGCTAAAGAAGGCTAATAAGTTTAGCCTTCTTGTTGTTTTACTTATTTCGGCAGGAAACCGATTTTGTCATAAACCTCAGCCAGGGTCACAGCAGCACGTTCACGCGCTTTAGCGGCCCCTACACGAGCAATCGCCTGTAATGCAGTTTCATCTTCACGCAGCTCTTTATAACGCGCCTGAATAGGCTCCAATAAAGTGACAACCGCTTCAGCTGTATCTTTCTTCAGGTGCCCGTACATTTTATCTTCGTATTCAGGGATTAAACTGTCAATTGTTTTACCCGTTGAACAGGAAAGCAGAGTTAATAAATTTGAGACCCCTGGTTTTTCAAGGGTGTCAAAATAGATACGTGCCTGTTCATCTGAATCTGTTTCCGCACTTTTGATTTTTTTTAAGATTTTTTTAGGATCTTCTAATAAACCTATAAAGTTTTTAACATTATCATCTGATTTCGACATTTTTTTAGTCGGTTCCTGCAGGCTCATAATGCGCGCACCATGCTCTGGAATAGCCGGCTCAGGAACAACAAAAGTATCACCATAGGCATTATTAAAACGTGTTGCAATATCACGTGCTAATTCAAGATGCTGCTTCTGGTCACTGCCTACCGGTACACGGTTCGGGCCGTAAAGAAGAATATCAGAAGCCATCAGTACCGGATAACTGAACAGGCCGACATTAATATTAGTCACATTCTTCTGCGATTTATCTTTAAACTGCGTCATGCGGTTCAATTCCCCCATCTGGGTATAGCAGTTTAAAATCCACGAAAGCTCAGCGTGTTCTGGCACTTGAGACTGGATAAACATAGTACTTTTCTGCGGATCGATACCCACAGCCTGATACATTGCCAGACCGTCGTAAATTGCATTGCGTAATGCTTTTGGATCCTGGCGTACCGTAATCGCATGCAGATCAACTAAGCAGTACAGGCAGTCGTGGCTTTCCTGCATTTGCACCCATTGACGTAACGCGCCCATATAATTACCAATGGTCAGTGACCCCGACGGCTGGCAGCCGCTTAATACTATTGGTTTAGTCATTTGTCTTTCCTTGCTGTGCTTTTACAGCAGCTTTAATAATTATGAAATTGATCAATAATGCAATCTGGATTGAGTCTCAATACAGACTCAATATAGTTATAAGCATAAATCAGTGCGATAGTTTTCTATCAGAACTAAGCTTCGGCGCCGGCTAATTCACTGCGCATTTCATCAATAACGGTTTTGTAGTCCGGCTGGCTGAAAATAGCAGATCCTGCCACAAACATATCAGCACCGGCTTCAGCAATCTCTTTAATATTGTCAGTTTTAACGCCGCCGTCTACCTCTAAGCGGATATCTCGACCGCTTGCTTCAATTAAGGCTTTTACCTGACGCAGTTTTTTCAATGTATGGGGAATAAATGACTGCCCTCCGAAACCAGGGTTTACAGACATTAATAAAATAACATCCAGCTTGTCCATTACATGCGTTAATACTTCAAGCGACGTAGCCGGATTTAAAACCAGACCGGCTTTACAGCCGTGGTCTTTAATTAACTGCAGTGAACGGTCTATATGTTCACTGGCTTCCGGGTGAAAGGTAATAATTGATGCGCCGGCTTTAGCAAACTCCACAATCATAGTATCAACGGACTTCACCATTAAATGCACATCAATAGGTGCAGAAATGCCGTATTCACGCAGCGCTTTACAAACCATAGGACCAATCGTTAAGTTTGGTACGTATTGGTTATCCATTACGTCAAAATGCACCACATCGGCACCATCGTTCAGAACTTGTTCAACATCTTCCCCTAAACGGGCAAAGTCAGCAGAAAGAATTGAAGGGGCAATTAAATAATCAGTCATGGTTTGCTTCCAGTATGTAAAGTGAGTGCTTATTCTACCGAAGCAAAAGCCAACAGACTATTTTTTATTTTCAGGAGTTTGCGCGGCAAACAGGGCAAATAACTCACCGACAGGCTGGCGGGTTGATGATTTACTGCTGATAGTACGCGAGACCTGCACTTTATCACAAAGCGCATCCCGGTAAAGCTCCTGAGTCAACGTCGTATCATGATTACTCAACAGTACGCTGCACTTTGACTCCCTTGCCAGTTTAGCAAGATTAGCCTGATCATCTAAAGTAAAACCGCTGCTTGCATAGCTGGTAAATGAAGCACTTTTACTCAGCGGTACGTAAGGAGGATCACAATACAAAACATCATCATCGCGCAGATAGTGAAATAACTTCTGATAGGGTTTGCAGATAAAAGTCGCTTTTTTGGCTTTTTCAGCAAAAAACAGCAGCTCTTTTTCAGGGAAATAGGGTTTTTTATATCGTCCGAATGGAACATTAAAACCGCCGCTTTTGTTATAACGGCATAACCCGTTATAACCATGACGATTCATATACAAAAAAAGTAAAGAGCGCTGATAAAGATCACTGCTGGCATTAAACTCTGCACGCAGCTGATAATAGGTGCTCTCATCATTAAATTTATCTTGGAAATAGTATTTGGCATCATGAATAAACTGCTTAGGTTTACGTTTGATTATTTTATACATTTCAATCAAATCAGGGTTAATATCGTTAAGCAGATATTCATCGAAATCGCTATTTAAAAAAACCGATCCCGCTCCGACAAAAGGCTCAATTAAACGCCCTCCTTTAGGTAAACGCTGGTTGATCTGTTCTGTCAGAGTGAATTTTCCGCCAGCCCATTTCAAGAATGCTCTATTCTTTTTATTCATTATTTAAACGTAAATCCTGTTGTACCGATTGATATTTTTTAGCCCAGCTGTCCATATTAACCAGTGATCCCGGCAGCTTCTTACCTGCTGCTCTAGCTTCCTGCAGACTTTTATACTGTCCGAAAATCACGACATACCAAGGTTTTTTATTACGTATAGTCTGATACAGATAAACATTTTCTCGCGGTAACTGATGCTTAGATATAAAGCGCTGCAGAGTTAGCTCTGAGCTCATACCAGACAGCTGTAAGGTGTATAAAGACGGTTTTACAGCAAATAAACTCTCTCTCGCAGTAAAAACTGAGTAATAATCTGGCTTATTAACTGCATCATGGACTTTTACCGGAGCAGTTTCGACAGCGACTGGAACTGTCTTAGCTTTTATAGTTTCTTCTATAACAATTTCACTGTTGAGCGGCTTTTCAATTTGTCCGTTTTTAGTCACAGTGGCGGCCGCACTGCTTATAATACTTTGCTGCTTTTCTACAGGGGTAACGACTGACAGCAAAAGTTCAGTCCCCCCTGCATCTTGTTCGTCCCTGCTTAAATAGCCGTCTTCATTAACTTGTTCTACTTTTGTCTCTTGCTTCTGTTGAGTTATTTCAACCTGTTCATTTGCAGAAGGGAGCGCTTTAAAATCAGGCAAGGCTGATATCTGCTGCTCTGATATAGTCACTCGTTTATCAGCCTGATCACTATCCCCAACCTGCAGGCGGCTGCTTTCTATCTGCTTTTTTTCAGAATTTGACCAGCTTCCCGCCAGTACCTCAACTTCAGCATCGGGTGTTGATACCTCCTGGCCAGCAGTAATCCCAGAGTCTGTAATTTCGTCCAGAAGCTTACTCTCAACTTCAATATTTGCTTCAAAATCGACTGCTGGAGGTGTTGAAGTTATAAAATGCGGATACAGGTAGGTACCAAGACCGCCGACAATAAGAAGCATAAACAGCATTAATAGAACCGCAGGGAGGCGTGCTTTCAGCCAGGAGGGCTCACTGTTTTCTAATGTCCCAGCTGTTATTTCCTCAGCTAATTGAATTATTTTCTGCGGAGACCCAGAACAGGCACTCAACTGCTTTAATAAAGCATCCTGGTGGTCAATTTGCGGCTTATAACTGAACTGTTTAAAGATATGGTTTAATAAGGCGGTTGATTCACCTCTGCCTAAGGGCTCTAATTTAAACTCCAGACAGGCAGATTTTCGTAATTGTTTTTGCTCAGCCTGTTTGATTAAACTCATCATCTGCTGATTGCTAGAACCATCAGCAAGAAATAAGATATTAACCTCATTGTCACCAAACTGCTCTTTTTGTGAAATAACCTGTAATAACTCAGTTAACAGCTCAAAAGAAACTAAATGCGCATTGTCCAGTATAATTAAACGCGCGGCATCGCTATTATGTTTTTCTTGCAGTAACGACATTGAAGTGAACAGATCATCCTGGGGATTAAATAACGGCTGTTCGTATAACTGCGATAATATCTGCTGCCTGATTTGTGAATCTGACAGTGATTCCGCTAACTGCACATAAACCTGCTGAATAGTATTCGGCAGCTTATTTGAAAGCAGCTGCGCAAGTGTGCTTTTACCGCTTCCTTTTTCTCCGGAAACGAAGATCAAAGAAGAAGACAGGTAGATAAGATGCTGCAGTCGGTCGAGCAGCTGCAATTGAGAAATAATAGATATTTGCGTGCGCTCGACCATGGCTTTAGTGTTCTATAACACTACGAAGCACTGCTTCACTGACACTGCCAATTAATTCACTTGTACCGATCGAAGTTGGTAATACTAAGCGTAATTTTCCGTCCAGTACTTTTTTATCCAGCTGCATATGTTCAGCAAATTGTTCGTACCCCATCGTTTCTGGTGCACTTAGCGGTAAATCAAACTGCTTAATTAAACGCATAATCTGCTCAACTTGGGAGCGGTTAATTAAACCAAGAATTAATGCTGTTTTAGCAGCTAAAACCATACCTGCGGCAACCGCTTCGCCATGCAGCCAGTTACCATAGCCCTGCTCTGCTTCGATAGCATGACCAAATGTATGACCAAGATTAAGTAACGCGCGAATACCGTGCTCTTTTTCATCCAGAGCAACAACTTCCGCTTTAATTTCGCAGCAGCGTTTGATCATATAAATAAGGGCCTGCGGCTGCTGCGCTTTAATCGCTTCGACATTGTTTTCTAACCAGGAAAAAAAGTCGGAATCGTAAATAATGCCGTATTTAATGACTTCAGCCATACCTGCGGCAAACTCACGTTCAGGTAATGTTTTAAGACAGTTAATATCAATAACAACTGCTTGAGGCTGGTAAAAGGCACCGATCATATTTTTACCAAGAGGATGGTTAACCGCTGTTTTTCCTCCAACCGAAGAATCAACCTGTGATAAAACAGTTGTAGGGATCTGAATAAACGGAACTCCACGCTGATAACAGGCAGCTGCAAATCCAGCCATATCGCCGATAACACCGCCGCCAAGGGCAACAATTGTGGTATCACGGGCATGTTTTTTAGACAGTAAACCGCTTAAAATGGTTTCAAAGGTCGCTAAATTTTTAAATTTTTCACCGTCAGGTAAAATAATTTCATCTATCTGGAAATCTTTTAATGTTTCTTTACACACTTGCAGATAAAGCGGCGCAACGACATCATTACTTACAATCATCACTTTTTTGCCGGTAATAACACTGGAAAACAGCTCAGACTGCTTAAGCAGATTTTCTCCGATAGAGATCGGGTAACTACGCTCACCTAAATCAACAATTAATTTATCCATTAGAAATCCAATAGTGCAATAATCTGACTTGCAACGACTTTAGCACTCTGCTCATCAGTTTCGATTGTATAATCTGCAACTTCGTCATACAGCTCATTACGTTTTTCAGCTAAAGCTTCAAGTACAGTTCGGGGATCTTCCGTTTGTAATAACGGACGACGTTTGTCTTTCAGGGTGCGTGCTAACTGTTTGTTAACACTTGTTTTTAAGTAGACAACAATGCCTCGTGCAGACAAATGTGTTCTATTCTCGGAACGCAGCACTGCGCCGCCGCCGGTAGCTAAAACAATACCATGATTCTGTGTTAACTCGTCAATCATATCCCGCTCACGGTTACGGAACCCCTCTTCACCTTCAACATCAAAAACCCATGCGATATCCGCACCCGTTTTTTTCTCTATTTCAGCATCTGAATCATGAAAGTTAAGGTGGAGCATTTGTGCTAAATGACGACCGATTGTGCTCTTACCAGCCCCCATAGGGCCAATTAAGAAAATATTACGTTGTTCTGCCATGTTGAATTACTACTCAAGTGATTGATTAATGGAAAACCCTTTTATAAAAAAAGAAGTGCTGTACATTATCGCAATTGTTAATAAGTTATTGCAAGCGTATAAAAAAAAATAAGCCCGAAGATTAACTTCGAGCTTATTTTCCTATGTATATAAGCAGCTGAGTTTGGGCTGATTAATATTTAGTCTGCATTACTATTCGTGGTGTTACAAATATAAGCAGCTCAGATTTTTCATTCTCATGAATCGTGTTTCTGAATAGGAAGCCTACATATGGAATATCACCTAAAACAGGAACTTTGCTTACAGTATCAGTAATACGCTGCTGATAGATACCACCCAATACCAGGGTTTCACCGTTCTCAACTAACACCTGCGTACCAATCTCCTGGGTGTTAATTGAAACGGCCTGCCCGATTCCGGTAGGAATAACTTCACCCTTTGAATCCTGAGTAATTACCAGATCTAAAATCACTTTATTATCAGGCGTGATCTGCGGTGTTACATTTAAACTTAATACCGCTTTTTTAAAGCTTACCGAAGTTGCACCTGACGATGCAGACTCTACGTAAGGAATTTCTGTACCCTGTTCAATATACGCAGTCTGCTGATTTGCAGTGGTGATACGCGGACTGGCAATAATTTCAGCTTTATTTTCTTTCTCCAATGCAGAAAGCTCTAAGTCTAATAATTCACCATTAGCTAATTTAGCAACCTGAAAAGCAATTGAAGGTGCGCCTGCAACAGGTAGATTAACATTGAGACGATCATTAAGGTCAGCCACTGAGCCGGCATTAGCGGCAGCGGCTCCAACCAGTGTGCCCGAGGTAGCACTGCTGCCGCCTTGTGCTGTCACGCCCCATTTGATCCCCAGTTCCTCACCGACACTGTCATTCACAGTCACCATACGCGCTTCAATAACAACCTGGCGCACAGGAATATCCAAGACCTCAATCATATCTTTTACCGCATCAATAACATTAGCGGTATCTTTTACTAATAAGGTATTGGTTCTAGCGTCTATGCTTACCGAGCCTCGTGCAGATAACAGGCTTGCATTACCGCTGGATAACATTGCTGAAATATCAGCGGCTTTGGCATAATTAATTTGAATAAACTCAGAATAAAGCGGTGATAATTCAGCAACTTCTTTTTCTGTTTCTAACTGCTCACGCTCCTTGGCCGCTAATTCAACCGCCGGAGCAATCATCAGAACGTTACCGTCCATGCGTTTACCAAGCCCTTTTACCTTCAGGATAATATCCAGAGCCTGCTCCCAGGGAACATCATCTAAACGTAATGTGATATTCCCGCTTACGGAATCGGTGATAACCAGGTTAAAACCGTTAAAATCAGCAATTAACTGCAGAACCGTACGCACAGGAATATCCTGGAAATTCAGAGATATTGCTTTGCCCTGATACACACTTTCTTTTTGATCTTTAGGTTTTTCAGATACCTCAATCATAAACAGGGTATCCAGCTGATCATAACGATAGTTATATTCATCTTTTATATCAAAAACAAAACGCGTTTTTCCGTCTTCTTTAAAAGTTTCAACTTTTTCCACTACCGTAGCAAAATCAACCACATCCATAATGTATAAGAATTCACTGGGAATATGCGTACTTTGGAATTCAGCAATCAGCTGCTGATCGCGGCGGCGGATATCAACAGCAACACTGGAATTATCAAGGTACACCAGCAGTTTACCCTGACCTTCAGAACCTCGTTTAAAATCAATTGATTTAACGCTGTTTACATAACCCTTAGGAGTCTCTTCAGATACCGCTGCAGCGGCTTTCTCTTCCGTTGCGGCCTGGGCAAGCAGCGAGACAGCGGCGGCCTGACTGGCGCTTTCCTGTGCTACTGCGGCGGCCAGCGCTGTTTCACTTTCGTTTTCATCTACAAGCGGCGTTGATGCATCACCGAAACGCACAAACAGGTGCTTGTCTTCCTGTACAATGCGGTAGGGCATTAAAGTATCCAGTGCGATAATCAGGCGCAGGCCGTCAGTAGTACGCTTAGCTTCAACATTGTTAACCCCGTTTTTATCAATTTGAATCGGATTTAACTTCAAAACTGAGCTGGCTTCTTCAACATCAATTACCAGCTGATTCGGCCGGTAATGCAGCTTATCCTGATAACGAGTAACGGCTTCATTAAATTCAAACTTCAGTTCAAACTTTCCGTCAATAAGTGGATTCACATTCAACTTAATGAGCTGTGATTCAGCCTGCGCCACCGGTGCACTTAACAATATAAATAACAGCCAAAGTGGACTTAGTAATGCTTTTAAGTTTTGTATTTTCATGATTTTATTTCATCCCTGCTTTAAGATCATTCTGACTGCAGCGTAATCTGTGTAATCCGCTCCTGCCAGCAGCCGTCTCTGTCTGAGGCCAACTCTAATAATTCAATTTCGTTTTTGGTTATTTTTAATACTTTTCCGTGATTTAACCCCAGATAATACCCAGGCCTGACTTTATGTATCTCACCACCGGAAACCTGTACTAGAGCCCATAATTCATCATTCATAAACAAGGTACCGCGCATCACTAAGTTACCAAGCGAATACATCTCCAGCGCTTGTTTCTTACGCTTGAAATTAGGCTGCGGACAACTTTTAGGTGCATTTTTAGTTGGTGCGGCAACTTCTGCTTTAGGTTCAACAAACGGGTTACGCCCTTTTTCCTGAGTAAACTCCAACGCTTCAATTTTCTTTAATGCCGGTACTTTATCATTAATTGGATACACTTTTGACTTTGCTTCAACAACAAAGGCACTTAAATCATTAACATCGGCTTCCACACATGATAAAAGAGGAAAACTCACAAGTAAGATAATAATAATTCTCATTATTTACCTCCCTTATAACGGTATGTTTTAGCAACAACATTTAACACTAAAGAATCTTTACTGCCTTTTGTTAAACGCATATCGTCCAGTATTACAATGCGTGGTAAAGCGGCAATATCAGCGGCAAAGTGCCCGAGCTCCTGATAGGTGCCGACAACCTGAATACTGATAGGAACCTCGACAGAAAGTTTCTGATTTTTTACCACCCCCCAGTTAATACTTTTAAACTGTAAACCATTATCAGCGCCGATAAAGCTGATATCATCAAGCAGACTGGCAACTTCTTTCTTACTCGGTAACTTATTTAACAAACCTTCAAAAATAATATTTATTTCAACCATTTGAGCACGGTATGCTTCTAAATTAGCAGACAATGCAGCTTTCACTTTAAACTCATTCTTAAGGGTAACTTCCTTGGCTTTTACAACCTCCAGTTTATCTAACTGCGGAATAGTCACATAGTAGAAAAAAGCACCGCTTATTATTGCGCAGATAATAACAATAAAAACTCCGCGGTAAAGTTTCGGCCAGCTGCCTACATTTTCAAAATCTAACTCATTTAAATCCATTATTTTTCCCCTTTAGTTTCAGGAACAACAACAAATTTCATTGCAAAATTGCTCAGCTTGATCGGCTTGCTTGGTCCGGCAACAATAGAGCTGATATATGAATCGCCTAACCACCCGGATCCGTCTATATTTCTCATCATTTTTGCTAAACGGTTATTTGATTCACTCATGCCTTTTACATCAACCTGCTCCTTAGAAAAGGAAGCAGACTTTAAATAAATACCCGCAGGAACCACATCCACTAATGTATTAAACAGACGAGTTGCTGAATTACGCTTTTCCTCTAATTTCTGAATCACGTTAATACGGCTTTCGAGCTCCGCTTTTTCTTTTTTTATCTTATTAATCTCGGCAATCCGGCGGTCTAAAATAATGGTCTGAGTCTGTAGAAATTGATTACGTTCATTTTGTGCTCCGATTAATTCATCAACATACATTTTTCCGGCATAGGAAAGCAGCAGTGCAACGATCGAAGTAATAATTAAAATAACAAAAAAGGCGTGTTTCTTTTTCTTTTTAAATTCATCACGCCAGGGTAATAAGTTAATATTAGACATTATTGAACCCCTCTTAATGCCAGACCTAATGCCAGCATATATTTGGCGCCAACTTTCTGAAGCAGCACATTGTCCGATTCATTTTTATATTCAAAACCAGGAAACGGACTAGCTATTTCAACATTTAAGTCCAGCTCTTCTTCTAACTGCTTTACCAGTTCCGGCATTAACTGACAGCCCCCGGTCAGTATAATTTTATCAATCTGAATATTATTAGGCGTATTGGTAAACATACGCAGATCAAAGCGTAAATGATTAACTGTCATATTAATAAAAGGAGCAACGACATCAATGTCACAGTCAACAGGCCAGTTATGCTCAACTTTTACTTTTTCCGCTTCACTGAAACTCATCCCATAATGATCCGCCATCATCTGCGTACACACAGCACCGCCATGATTCTTAGAACGAGAAAAGATAACATTACCCTGATGCATAATATTCAGCATCATTTGTGACGCGCCGATATCAATAAATGCAATGCCCTTATCGAAATCATCCCGTTCAAACAGCAGTTCGCACGCTCTTGCCTGGGCATGACTGGCTACGTCCACAACTTTTACCTTTAAGCCGGCCACTTCCACACAGTCAACCTGTGATAAAACAGTTTCCCGACGAGCGGCACTTACTAGTACATCATTTAACTCTTTGTTAGCAGCATTCGGCCCGAGAACCTCAAAGTCCAGGAAAATCTCATCAAGCGGAAACGGGATGCTATTTTCTGCCTCAAGCTCAACTTGTGCTTCTAAGTCAATCTCGCTTAAATCAGCATTCATCGGCATAACTTTGGTAATAACATCAGCGCCGGTTACTGCGATAGCTGCATTTTGATATGAAGCGGGGAAATTTTTTCGTAACTGCTTAATAATCTGACTGAGCTTTGTAATATCTTCAAAGTGATTATCAACAATTAGACCCTTTGCAATCGGCGCTTCAGCGACAGCATCAATTTGAAAAGTTCCCCTGCCCTTGGAAAGAGCAATCGCTTTAATTGAATTTGAACCGAAATCAATGCCGATCAACGCATTCTGATTTGTTTTTTTTAGACCTGCAAACATAACATCCTTGCCATAATTATTTGAAAAGAGAGAACACTTTATGGATTAATAATAAGACGAAAATCGCTAACTACAAGGCGATAAGTCACACTTCCCTCTTTAACTCCCTAAATATCACTATATACTAGGGCATGACAGATAATAATATCAATTTAAATCAACTATTTGTAAGAAATGTTTAAGGTATATCTAAAATGATGAAATGGATGAAACGATTTTTCTTAGTTTCTGCTTTTTTAACCCTGACGGGCATTGGAGCAATAGTTGTTATTTATTATCATGTTAAAGCGGATTTACCGGATGTTGCTTCTATTCAGGATATCCAGTTACAGGTACCAATGAAGGTATTCAGTCTTGACGGTGAACTGCTCTCTCAGTATGGCGAAAAAAAACGCATACCCCTGGCCAGAAAAGACGTACCAGAACAGCTGATTCATGCATTTTTAGCAACCGAAGACAGCCGCTATTATCAGCATTTCGGCATTGATCCGATCGGTATCGCCCGGGCGGCTATGGTTTATGCATCAACTGGTCAGGCCAGACAAGGAGCCAGTACTATTACACAGCAGGTGGCACGTAATTTCTTTTTAACCCGGGAAAAAACTTTCATCCGTAAAATTAAAGAAATATTTATTGCCGTTCAGATTGAGCAGATACTGACTAAAGACGAAATTCTGATGCTTTATCTCAATAAAATATCCTTAGGACAGCGTTCCTACGGCGTAGGTGCTGCTGCTCAGGTTTATTATGGAAAATCAGTAGAGGAATTAACCCTGCCGCAAATGGCTGTACTTGCAGGTTTACCAAAAGCCCCGTCTCGTTTAAATCCGATCTATTCACCTGCAAATGCCAAAAAACGCCGTAATATCGTTCTAGCCCGCATGCTCGACGAAAAATATATTACTCAGGCGGAATTTGATGAAGCAGCGCAGAGCCCGATTACCGGCAAATACCATGGTGCAGAGATCACCCTGTCTGCTCATTATGTAGCTGAAGTAGCCCGCAACAAACTGGTAGAACTTTACGGTGAACAGCGCAGCTATAACGACGGCTTCAGCGTCTACACAACCATTAACAAAAAGACTCAGGAAGCAGCCAACAAAGCCGTTATTGAAAACCTGCATGCTTATGATCAACGTCATGGTTATCGAGGCGCTAAAAAGGTGTTATGGCAGGCACCTGATGAAAACTGGTCAGTTGAAGATATTGCCGCCCGCCTGAAAAAAGAGCCTAGTTTTGCCGATCTCCGCCCTGCGGTTGTTATGCAGGTCGACGATAAATCGATTCAAGTGATCACTAAAGACTCAGGTACTGAAATACAAACCATCGGCTGGGACGGTCTGAAATGGGCACGCCCGTTTAAAAGCGATTCCAGACAGGGTAAACCGCCTAAGACGGCTGCAGAAATTGTTTCTGCAGGAGAGCAGATATGGGTGCGTCAGGTCGATCAGCTTTTAGAATTATCTCAATACCCAGACGCAAGTGCGGCATTCGTGTCTCTGAATCCGCAGGATGGTGCTATCACATCGATGGTCGGGGGTTTTAGTTTTGTACAAAGTAAATTTAACCGTGTCACCCAGGCAAAACGCCAGGTCGGTTCAAATATTAAACCCTTTATTTATTCTGCGGCGCTTGATAACGGCTATACGCTGGCAACCCTGGTTAATGATGCCCCAATTAATCAATGGAGCGGCAGCGCCGCATGGCGTCCAAAAAACTCACCACCGGTCTATGACGGACCAATCCGCTTAAGACGGGCACTCGGGCAGTCTAAAAATGTTGTCTCTGTGCGTTTAGTGCAGGACCTTGGTTTCTCTAAAATTATCAGCCAGCTTGAAAAATTTGGTTTTAATAAAGAAGATATACCAAGAAATAATACCATTGCCTTAGGGTCAGCATCAGCTTCACCGCTAGAAGTGGCGACTGGATATGCAATTATCGCTAACGGCGGCTATAAAATAGAGCCGTATCTTATTGAACGTATTGAAGATTCATACGGTACTGTAATATATCAGGCTGCGCCGAAAACTGTCTGTCGAGACTGTAAAAAACTTTATAAGCAGCAGGCACAATCCGAGCTGCTTACCCCCAATGCATCAGCGGAAAGCAGGCTGGGTCAGGTTTGTTCAATTTCACCGATTAGTGAGGAGCAGATTGCCGTTCCTGCAATCAGTGAAGAAACCGCATTTTTAACCCGTGAACTGCTTTATACTGCGGTTTGGGGCGGCGGAAGCTGGCAGCATAAAACAGGCTGGAACGGTACCGGCTGGCGCGCAGCCAACGCTCTGAAAAGAAGAGATATTGGGGGAAAAACCGGAACAACCAACGATTCAAAAGACGCATGGTTCTCTGGTTATGTAGGTAATACAGCCGCCACATTCTGGATTGGATTTGACAATTTCGATCGTAACCTGGGTAAAGCAGCCTGGAATTCAAATCTAGGTAAAGAGCAGATTTCCGGCGGTGAGTTTGGAGGAAGGACTGCACTGCCTGGATGGATCGACTTTATGAAAGAAACTGCCCTTTCGCAGCCGGTGCAGAAACCTGCTAGGCCGAATAAAATTTCCACCGCACGCATCGACCGTACAACGGGCTTGTTAACCTACAAAACGGATTATACAACCCGTTTTGAATACTTTAATGCAGGCTCAACACCCACTGAATATACCGATGAAGCCGGCAGTACTGAACCGCCGCTGTTTGAACTGGGTGATCAGGAAAAAACAGATAATAATCCCGCCTCAGCTGATGAGCTTTTTTAGCTCAAGCCGCAGAGCATCTCAAAAATCTGAACTGCAGCTGTTTTTACAGCGCAGTTCAGATTCATATCTAATCTCCTAGAACAGTTCGGAAAATAATTTAATAACCTTAAAGTCACGCATATTCTGGGCCGTCTGGGTGCTGTCAGGTGCAGCAATACCGCGAAGATACGCAACACCAGCCAGCTCTGCAGCTTTTAATATTTTTTCACTATCATCAATAAATAAGCAGCGGGATAAATCCAGCTTAAGATCGGATTCAACCGACTGCCAGAAATGCGGGTTTTCTTTGGCAGCCTGATAGTCATGGCTGGAAATGATTTTTTCAAAATAATGGCTGATACCCGTTTCCTGCATTTTTACAGCAATGCCGCTGCGGTGCGCATTAGTTAGCATAACCACCCGTTTATTAAGCTGAGACAGGCGCTCTAAAAACCATAATGTATCGCTGCGGACCTGAATTTTATGCTTAGTTTTGTGCTGCAGCTGATGAATATCTAAGCCGAAGGTTTTACTCCAGTGATCATAGCAGTACCAGTCTAAACGGCCTGATACCTTTGCATACTGAGCAAATACATGATGCTGAGCTTCAGCTAAAGGGATCTGTAATTTCTGCGCATACTGACTAGGAACAAACTCCATCCAGAAGTGATTGTCGTAATGTAAATCCAGCAGGGTGCCGTCCATATCCAGCAGCACGGTATCAACTTCGCTGAGCAGATGCATAAAAAAACCTCGATAAATTATAATTAATTAACAGTTGCTTGTAAGATAACATGATATATATCTAAACTACCTGAAAATACAGATTCAGAGCCCGACTCGGAAGTCAGAATAAGGCACAATAAACACAGAATGGTTATTCCAGTGTGGAGAAAAATTCATGAGCCAGTCATCACTAACGTTACCGCAAATTTTAAAACGCAGCCTGATTGCCAGCAGCCGTTTTTTTAATATTGAAGCGGTCCAGCTGAAATTCAGCAACGGCCAGCAGCGCGAATTTGAGCGGATGCAGGGCAATCATCCAGGGGCGGTATTAATTGTCCCCTTTTACGATAAAGATACCCTTCTGCTTATTCGCGAGTATGCTGCCGGCACGCACAGCTATGAGCTAGGTTTCCCCAAGGGTCTGATAGATCCCGGCGAAACGCCCGAAACAGCGGCCGATCGCGAATTAAAAGAAGAAGTGGGATTTGGTGCACGGCGTTTAACAAAGTTAAAAAAAGTAAGTCTTGCTCCCAGCTATTTCAGTAGTGAGATGACCCTGTTTATGGCATTTGATCTTTATCCGGAAAAATTAGAAGGTGATGAGCCGGAGCCTCTTGAAGTGATAAAATGGCCTTTGAATAAAGTTGATGAATTATTAACCAGAGAAGACTTCCAGGAAGCGCGAAGCATTAGTGCATTACTATTAACACTGAAAGCACTCGAAGATGAAAATAAGCAGTTTTAACAGCGGGGATAAACAACTTACCCCCTAAATTTAAAACAACCGGTTTAAACCATTTAAAGCGGCCACACGATAAGCCTCTGCCATTGTGGGGTAGTTAAAAGTGGTATTTACAAAATACTCGATACTATTAGCTTCCCCTTTCTGCTCCATAATCGCCTGACCGATATGGATAATTTCAGCGGCACGCTCACCGAAACAGTGAATGCCTAATATCTCTTTTGTTTCTCGATGGAATAAAATCTTCAGACTGCCGACTTCAGAGCCTAAAATCTGTGAACGCGCCAGATCTTTAAACTGCGCACGTCCGACTTCATAGGGTACCTGCTGCTGCGTCAGCATCTGCTCAGTTTTTCCCACGGAACTAATTTCCGGAATAGTAAAAATCCCCGTTGGAATATCTTTAATTAATTTTTTCTTACCTTCACGGGTCAGAATGACATGCGCTGCAATTCGTCCCTGATCATAAGCGGCACTTGCAAGGCTGGGATAACCAATTACATCACCAACGGCATAAATATTCTTTACTTCGCTCTGATAATGAGAATTTACCGCCAGCTGGCCTCGTCCGTCAGGTTTTAAACCTACAGACTGCAGATTTAATTTATCGGTATTACCGGTTCGCCCGTTTGCAAATAACAGGCAGTCGGCTTTCATTTTTTTACCCGACTTGAAATGAATTACCACCCCGTTTTTGACCGCTTCAATTTTTTTATAAGCCTCGTCATGGCGAAGAATAATGCCTGAATTTCTAAAATGATAAGATATCGCATCGGACATTTCATCATCCAAGAAAGACAACAGGCGGTTCTGCGTGTTAATTAAGTCGGTTTTAACCCCCAGACCTCTAAAAATAGAAGCGTACTCAGAGCCGATAACGCCGGCGCCATAAATCACAATATGCTTCGGCTGATAGTCCAATGACAGAATAGTGTCACTGTCGTATATATTCGCAGCTGAAAAATCAATATCTTCAGGATGATAAGGCCGGGATCCGGTAGCAATAATCACATTTTCTGCAGTGATCTTCTCACTGCTGCCGTCTTTATTTCTAACAGCGATAGTGTGATTATCAATAAAAGAAGCTTCACCAAAATGTAATGAGCAGTTATTACGGTTATAAAAACCGCTGCGCATACTTACCTGCCTGCTGATAACCTGCTCCGTATGACGCAGAACATCTGCAAAAGTGAATGATTGTTTTTGCGGGTAATTATTAATAAACAGGGCATTGTGCTGCAGCTCGATAAGCTGACTGACACTATGGCGCAGCGCTTTTGAAGGGATTGTCCCCCAGTGTGTACAGCCTCCGCCGATATCATGATATTTTTCGATCACAGCAACACGTAAGCCGCCTTTGGCCAGCTTCATTGCAGCCCCCTCTCCCCCCGGGCCGGAGCCGATAACAACCGCATCGTAATCATAACATTCTGGCTTAACCTTATTATTTTTCTGCTCGGACATGACCAACCTCTGATGAAGAAACACACACTCAACTATCGAAATATAAAACAAAAAAGAATATTAACAATGCATTATCATTTGTCACACACTCCGCTAACAAAGCGTGCGCTAGGCAGGACTAATATCACAGCAGTACTTTAAGCTGCCGCTAAAGTTATAAAAAAAATGGGAAAAATATCAATTATCATGTTATTTTTAAGGTTAACAAAATTTATTTTTTAACATTTTTTAAGGAAGCATTTCATGAATCAAAACCGCATTTCTTTAAAATGGCTTGCTTACACGTTTTTGATCGGACTTTCAGTTAACGCCTGTTTTTCGATATTAACGATCTCTATTGTGCCGTTTTCAATTTTTCCGTTTCTTACCCTGTATTTTGCTGTAAACCATTTTTATAGTATTTATATAAAAGAAACGCATAATGAACTAAGTATCCGTCCAGCCTGGGCGGCTTTCTTTATCGGAATTTTCTCCTATGCAGCTGTTGTCGGTGCATTACACCCCGAACTTGGTTCCAACATTATTTCAATTACATTAACTCTGCTTTTAAGCATCTGGCTAATGTACAAACTGATGTTCGGTGATAAACATTATTCCGCTTAATGCTTATCTGCCGTAAACAAAAAAGGGCGTATTAATGAATATTAATACGCCCTTTTTATTAAGTCTGCTATGTACAGCAGAATAAACAGATACTCAGATACTTACTCTGACTGCTGCTCCCCTTTTAAACGCAGTTCCAGACCTTCAAGCAGTTTAACTGACTTTTCTTCAAGCTGCTGTAACTCCTGCACAGAAGAATCACGATCAAACTCTCCCAGTTCCGGAAATAATTTACAGAACATAGGCTGCGGATACATATTTACAGTGTCCATAGTCACTGAGCGGGGGATCTTGAAAAACACAAAGGAACCGATATTTTCAAAACGCTGTAATTTTTCAATTAAGCGCTCAGCTGTTAATGCCTCTAAAAAGAACTCTTCTTCTTCACTTTTGTTGTTCCACTCTGCAATAGTAATCAAAGCGCGAAAAGGCAGCTCATCCGAAACATCTTCTTTTTCAATATAAATTGAATGCAGGGCCGTTTGATTTTCTTCTCGATTGATTTTTAAGCCGATAAACTTAAAAGTAGGGTGAGCAATCAATAATGTTGGTAATTGATCTGCAAAATAAAGAGATAACTGGTCACTGTTTTTCATAAAAACTCCAGACAAAATATATTTGAGATTCTCACTCAAATACAACAAGATAAAAGACTACTGACAATAAAGCTTAACCGATACTTTTTACTTTACAAGTACTATAAGTGAAGCAGATGAAAATGCCGGACTCTGACGAGCGATTCATAAGCAGATTTTAGACATACAGCTGAAATAATGACCAGTTTATAACTTAGCGTGTACTGATTTATAGCGGTTTTATGACAACAGTACTGCTTGCGATAAAGCTCAAGCAGAAAGCCTGTGCTTGGTCACATTACTTATCACTGCAATAATGCATATTGTTGTGTCGTATGGCCCTCTGAACAGGCTATGAGATTATTAAAGGGATACAAATGAACTATACAACACGAGAACTACCTAAGCATAAACGTATTGCACTGGTTGCACACGACCATATGAAACAACAGCTGCTTGACTGGTCAGAAAAACGCAGTGAAATTTTAAAACTACATCATCTTTATGCAACCGGAACAACGGGTTCATTATTATCTCAAAAAATAGGTTTACCTATCAAATGCCTGTATTCAGGCCCAATGGGAGGTGATCAGCAGCTTGGCGCAAAAATCGCGGAAGGTGAAATCGATTTACTTATTTTTTTCTGGGATCCGATGAATGCGGTTCCGCACGATCCGGATGTAAAAGCATTACTGCGTTTAGCAGCCGTATGGAATATCCCGGTTGCCACCAATATTTCTACCGCTGATTTTATTATAGATTCAGTACATCTGGAGAACAGCTATCAGACTCGTATCCCTGATTATCAGGGATACTTAGCTGAACGTACGCAATAGAATAACAGCAGGAAGGTAATAAAAATTGCAGACACTTAGCGATATCTACATTTACCCGATTAAATCGGTTAAAGCGATCAGCCAGCCGGCAGCTCAGGTTGAAGAAAAGGGTTTAAGTTTTGACCGCCGCTATATGCTGGTTGATAAGCAGGGCAAATTTATTACCGGCCGTACCCAGCCGCAGCTGACGCAGGTCCAGGTGCAGTTTTCACAAAATACCCTACTGGTAAACGCCCCCAATATGCCGACACTCATTATCAACCCGGATGATTTCGGCAAAGAGATGAAAAAGACACAAGTCTGGTCAGATCAGGTAGATGCTCTACACTGCCGTAGTGATTACGATTTATGGTTTTCTGACTATCTGAAGCAGGACTGCCGGTTATTCTATTTTGTAGAGCAGACAAAACGCTTAGTAAAAAACAAACAGACCCAGGTTTCATTTGCCGACGGCTACCCGCTGCTGCTGATCAATCAGGCTTCCGTTGACCTGCTTAACGCACGCTTAGAAACTCCGGTAACAGCTTTACATTTTCGTCCTAACATTGTTGTTAAGGGGGATTTTCCATTTGTTGAAGATACATGGTCGCGCATAAAAATTGGAGAAGTTGAATTTGAAGTCAGCAAGCCTTGTTCACGCTGCTTGTTTATCAATGTTGATCCTGAAACCGGCATTGCCGGCAGCAATGAACCGCTGGCAACTCTGGAAAAATTCCGCTATTACCAGGGAAATGTGGATTTCGGGCTGAATCTGATCCCGCTGAATCAAGGTATGATCCGCACGGGTGATGAAATTCAGGTCACTGCTGCTCAAGGCGCTCCTTTTTACAGCTCACAGCTTGAAGAGCAGGCAGGCAGTAAAAAATCAGTAGAGATACATTATCAGGGAGCAGATATAACAATCAGCGGCAATAACCAGCAGCTGCTGCTGGATCAGGCTGAACAGGCCGGGATTGATATCCCCTATTCCTGTCGCGGCGGCAAGTGCGGGCGCTGTAAGGTGAAACTGCTCGAAGGTGAAGTCATAACCCTTAATAATGAAGGTTTAAACGATTCAGAAATTGAACAGGGTTATATTCTTGCCTGCAGCTGCATTCCGCTGTCAGATATCAGCGTTGCACATTAATAAATAATGGGAGAAACATGAATACAGAATCCAATAATTCACAGATCCCGGAAAACGATACAGATAAACTTATTGAGGTACTTGGTTTAACCAGCAACATTAATGAGGCTGGTTATATACTGCCGGACGGACGCTTATTACACCTGGACCGCAGTAACTGCTTTAAACGTAAAAATCACCTCGACGTTCTGAAACTGCTGCCGGATTTTCTTGGTCAGGAACACTCAATTATTGATACCGACATGATAGCGTTTATGGCCAGGGAGCAGCTGGTGCGTTTCTGCATTGACGGGAAAATTCATACCGCCGTGAAACCGACTTCAATTCAGCTGCGTAAAATATATTCGGTATTAGCTTACCGCTCTAACCCCTTTGAAATAATTATCTCTAATGCTGCAGGCATGACTTTAGCGCAGCATACGGTTTCCGGCCCAAGCATGGCGACATTAGTTGAGTTTTTTAAAGCCTATGCTCCGGAGAAGCAGGGGGTATTTTCAGAAGATGAGTTTTGCCTTGAGCAGGATGACAAGCACTTTAAACTGGTTTTTCGCCCGTCTATGAAGGTCGTGGGAAAAATGAGCAAAAAAAGTCAGATGATAAAGATGCAGCCTCAGTTTAAAGAGGCAACAAAATTATTTCTAAAATTAATTAAGAACCCGGAATAACAGGCAGCCGCAGCGGCTCAATAACATTCAAACAGTGTTAATAAACAGCGCTGTCTGTTGTTTATAGACAGCGAATTTGACTGATCACCATCACAAATCAATAACGTTCAAACAGTTTTCTTAAAGCGCTGTTAGTTGTTTACTGATGACGCAAACTTACTAATCCTTATAAAAAACTAATAGCGTTCAAACAGTTTTC
>NZ_AUAM01000014.1 GCF_000428725.1 Psychromonas aquimarina ATCC BAA-1526 | reverse complement strand
ATGGGAATACATTTCATCTGGATTGGTTTGCAGGGCAATATCCAAAGAACCACAAACTTCTTTAATAGAACGATTACGCATCAAGCCCATCATAATAATGAGCCACATAGCTTGCTCTGCGGGTAAGCGACGTCGTCGAATGCTGGCTTTTTGAGTGCTAAATAATGCTTCTTCGATCCATTTAGCATCAATAGCGGTCAATACGTTGTCATATGAATCTTTGTTTTCAAATGATTCATAAACTAATTCCATTTCTTGATTAAACAAAAAAAATCCCCAACCTTAAATAAGATTGAGGATTATGATCTATCTGCAAGATCGTTCAAGTTTTCTTAAACGATCGGCATTATGCATTATGCAGGCATTTTTTAAACAGTTAAAAGCTGACTTTTTTATCTCCCTGATAAACCAGCTTCCCTTCAAAATAGGTCTGGCGGACAAAGGTTTTGTGGATCCTGTTATGCGGAATCTTAAACAGATCCTGACTTAGAACAACAAAGTTAGCTCGTTTCCCTGGTCTGATAGAGCCCAGCTCCTCTTCCATAAACATCGCATAAGCCCCGCCCATGGTGTAGGCATGAATCACCTGCGCCAGAGTGACTGCACTGTCTTTACCTAAAATAACATCGTTTTTACCTGCCCCCGGCGCGCGGCGGGTCACTAAGGTTTCTGCATTAATAAAGGGATCGGCTTGTGCCTGATTCCAGTCTGAGCCGATCGCGACATTGATACCCGCTCTTAGTGTCGGACCTAGCGGCCAAACGGTCTGCAGCATCTCTTTACCTAAATCAACCTCAGCCTGTTCAACAATCGGGCGGGGAAACCAGAACGACGGAGAAAACTCCATGATCACATTGTTGTACTTCATTCGGTCATGGTCATTTTGATCAACGATAACGTTATGAGCGATATGATTACGCAGTGCGCGCACTTTTTCGATGCCGTTTTCCTGCATTGAGGCTTCAGTTGCATTTAATACTAATTCAGCCGCTGCATCACCCGTTGCATGGACCATAACACTCAGTCCCATTGCATTATATTTAATCACTTTTTCGGTTAACTGTTTAGGCGGGATCATGGGCAGACCATGGTTATCCGAATCAGGGTAGGTATCCTTAATAAACATTGTCTGACCAAAAGGAACACCATCGGCTAATAGTTTAACTGAGTTTACCCGAACATGGTCGGTTTCATATGCAGCGCGGTTTTTAATCGTTTCTATATTGGAATACAGGCGATAGAAATCTTTTTCATAGGGGGAAACTGAGACCTGCATATTGAGTAACTGATCGTTATCCAGGCGTTTCATAGCACCCAGCCATAAATGATCCCCCTGTGCTATTTTTAAACCGGTAAAACCTAGAGAATTCAATTTAGAAAAGACCGTTTTTCCTGAATTATAAACTTGATCCTCGCTGTAATTCGGTGATTTTTCGAACACAGCCTGCATAGCTGTTTCATATAACAGGCCGTTTAACGAGCCGTCTGCCTCCCGGCCGTAATAACCGCCAACAGGATCTTCAGTGTCTTCAGTTATTCCGGCAAACTCGAGTGCTTTGCTGTTAGCAATGGCGATATGCCCGGTTTCATCTTCGATAACAACGGGTCTGTCGCTGACCACCGCATCTAAAAAGTCGGAGTTAAGTTTACTGTCGGTAAATGTTCCCCAGGAAAAAGCACCGCCCGTCAGCCAGGTTTTATCAGGATTCGCATCGGCATAATCTTTTATTTTTTTGGCAAATTCCTGCGGGGTTACCGGTACCCCCGCATTGTTAGAAAAATCCACGTCGGCCATTAACTGCGAGCGAATTGGATGGATATGAGCATCAATAAAACCAGGCATTACAAACTGTCCTTTAAGGTCAACAACCTTAGTTTTATCTGTTTTTAATTTTGTGACTTGTTCTGAGCTTCCGACAGAAACAATGCGGCCGTTTTCTACAGCAAATGCTTCAGCCCAGGGTTGAGAGACTTCGACGGTATAAACTTTGCCGTTTTTATAAATAGTATCAACAGCACTAGCGGGTATAGCCGCGAATAGTGCAAAGAGTGAAATCGTACCTGTAAAAATTTTTCTGGAATTGATTTTATTTTTCATAACTGCCCGTCCGTAGTGATAAAAATATTCATCACAACCGTAGCACTCTTTTGTTTTTTTACCGGTCGGCAGATGCCTTTCTGTGATGAATAATGTATTTGCACTGTTTAGAGATAAAGAGAGGAATTCTGCAGTTTCTAAACTTCATTAAAAACCTTAGTAACCTTTAATAAAAGTTAAACCGCTACACTTCAGTCTCAAAGTTAATACTTAAAGTCTGGAGATAGAAATGAAAAAATTAGCAGTAATCAGTACATTAATATTAGGTCTTGGTTGTGGTGCAGTTAATGCGGAGGGGCTGACCGGCATTCCTCCTGTTGAGCATCAATTTACATTAAATGACAGTGCTTCTGAATTTTTTACCGTTGAGGTTTCCGGCAGTAACTATCAGCGCGGCTTTCAGCAGGGGCAGGCACTGAAGCGTGTTATTCGTCCGACTATTAATCGTTTTAAATACGATATGATTAATGAGTTTTTAAAAATGGCCGGTACAGATTATAACTATCAGGACTACAAAAAATTCTTCTATGAACAGACCGGCCTGCTTAAAACAGCACAGGAGCAGGCTCCCGATTTAGTGGATGAAATTCGCGGCATTGCTGACGGTGCCGGCCTGCCTTTTGATGATGTTTTTGCCTACAACCTTAACTTCGATGAAACATTCTGGGTATTAGAAAAAATGACCGGTATGGATGCAATGCTGGCGATGGAGTTAGCAAACGAATTACCTGACGGTCACTGTTCAATGGGCTCGGTATGGAAAGACGGCAAAGCATCACTGGCTTATACATTAGACTGGACGCGTCATTTTGAGGGATCGCAGGCACTTATTAAGCATGTTAAACCTAACGGTGATGTATTGCTGATGACAACCTACGCGGGAACTTTGATCGGTCATGGTATTAATGCAACGCATGGTTACACTTTTACCCCTCACTCAAAATTCCAGATTGAGCATGATGTCGACCATGGTCTGGCACAAATCTTTATCTACCGTAAATTAATTGAAGCGGGCAGTACAGATAAGGCAATTGCTTACCTGCATAAAGTCCACCCGGCTGCCGGCCTGGGTTATACGCTGACAGATAAAAACGGTACACGTACTGTTGAAGTCTCTGCTAATAAAGCGGTTGAGTATAAAACTGACGGTAATTATATGGCGGTTGCAAATGTCGCCCGGGTTAATAACGATCTGTCCAGCTCTTACCGCCAGACATTAGGGCTGCAGGGGAAAGAGGTTGATATGAGCAAACTGCCTGCCCGTTACTGGAAATTTAATCATGACAGTACTGAGCGTGTGGATCTGATCACTAAAACAATTAAAGGTAAAACGCCGCAGCAGATGACCCCGGGCAAATGGCAGGAACTGTTTGTGCAGCATCCGATCAATAAACCGGTAAATGAAAAGATTGCGACTTCAAACCTGTGGCACACCGTTGAAATTGATAGTGAGTTTATTGAATACAATGTTTCTGCGGGTAATCCCGGCAATCTTGAGTTTGAAAACTTTAGAGTTAAATATAACTAATTTTACCTGGAATAAAGGAAGGGGAGCTTTGTCTCTCCTTTTTGTAAGGTTTACTAAACATAGTGCAGATGCCTAGTAATAAAGAGTTTGAAACAATGCCCTTGTTCAAAATTACTCAGGCTTTTAAACAGTAGGAATTATTATGAAAAAAACAGCGGCTGCTTTATCACTGTTAATCTCTTTTGGCGCTTTTGCTGACAGCAAACCGGATCCAAGTGATTTAACCTCAACTAACTCTTTTGCTTCCGGCATTGTTTCAAATGATGGAGAAATATCTGTAATGGGAGGCATTGCCGGCAGTTATTCACCTGGTAATAATTTTATCGGCCTGCTGGAGCATAAAAGTGCAACAAAAACCTCTGACGACGGTCGCCTTGCTCAGGATACCCGGCTTCGTTATTTCCAGGTCATTGATATAGACGCAGGTATTATGCCTCAAATTGGTTTTTCTGTTGATTATATGAAAAGCTGGAAAATGAGTGAAACTAATGATCAAAGTGCCGGCAGTGATATTGCCGCACTGGGGGCGATTGCTAAGATTAAAACTCCATGGGAAAGTTTTTCTCTGTTTCCAAATATCGCTTATGTGCAGGGGAAAGCTGAAGTCGGCAGTGCAGATGCAGAACTTGACCTTAAGGGCTATCAGGTTAATTTGTTCGGCTCTCTGGCCATTGGTAATTCCGGTGATTATCTTATTCTGCAGCCGCAGTACATGTTTTTAGATGCAGAAGCGCGAGACGGGAAATCTGCTTCCGGTGACGTCTGTACATTTAAAATGAAAAGCGGTTACGGCGCGCCGGTTGATGATGCGGGTAAATGGTGGGCTGAACTGAGCCATACCTATACACGAACGGATGCGCAGCTTTTTAGATTTGACGGTGCACAGTTAACGGATAATGATCACTTATTTGAGCTGGCAGTCTCTTATTATTTCTAAAAATATGGAGTTCGGCATTAGCGGGCTCTGCGGAGACAGAACCCTTTTTGCAGAGCTGATATCACTTTTTCTCGTATTTTTCTGACCACTCAGGAATTTCACGGGGATCGCCGAATGCTTTAAAAAACTTGATGCAAGACTGCGGAGCCCTGCAGTCCAGCTGGTCCTGGCACCACATATCCAGTTTATAGTGACTGGAATAATCAGTTTTCCAGGCATCATAAGCTAAGTGTGAATTAGCCCAGAATTTTGGATCCCAGCGGCCTTTTTCTGCCATCCAGGGGTATGAAGGTTTGCGTTCGACCTGAGCATAAACGCCGCTTGCAAGCAGGTTGAGGTACTTAACTATGGTATCGGCACCAATATCGGCAATGGTTAAACTGCTTAATTTTTTTAAGTCATCGCCAACTAATAAAGCGGCGCGGTTAACCAGAAAGTCGAGTTTTACCTCTTGAGATAACTCGTAGGCGATCCAGCCGAGACGTTCATCAAGAGTTTCGTAGAACTCCTGTTTCTGGACTTTTGACAATTTGTTATAAGCAATCATATTAGGGTGCTTTTTACCGGCATAAGCCTGCAGATGCGGATAGTCATCAAGCGCTTCTAAATTCTGTGCTAAAACAGTAAGTAATTTATCTTGTGAAACTATAAGCTGGCCCAGCTCGGAAGAGGCTTCTTTATTCATTTTATATAACCGCAGATGATTAACAATAGAAGGAAATTATAACGTACTATAAAAAACGCTGAAACTTTTATCATAATCAGCAGATATAAATAAGCAGAAATAAGAGCGGCACACTTAATTTACAATTTTTTATTAAAAGGATACCTATGAAACGTTTAATCCCATTATTATTTATTACTTTTCTTTCCGGCTGCTCCGTTATGGTGCCGGCAACTGTGACGACTTTATCAAGTATCAGTGCTGAAACTGACTTTGTTATGTCAAAGTATGACACTTTCACCAGCTCCGACGGCACTGAAGTAACTGTTCATGCAAGTACAATTAAAGAGGACAGATTTCTGGTGATGAGCAGCGACTATGTTTCTGTGTTTTCCAGCGCTGATCAAGCCGCGTTACAGAAGGCTGCTTTAGAGTACGCAAAGCAGGAAGGTTATGATGTTATATTAAGCAATCCAGTTGAGTATTATTACCACGGCACCAATGGTTATGCTTTTGATGTGACAGAAAAATAACAGTATAAAAAGTTCGTATAGACAATTAAGGTTCTTAATATTCAGATGATTTTTATTCAATTTGGGTATACAGGACCTTTTTTTTGCTTTTTTATGCTGATTGCGTTTGGTTCTGAAAAATCACTGTAGTATATTGAAATTCTCACTGGTTACTTTTTGCCCATATAATTAAATGTTTTTAATAACTGTTTGTAAATAAAAGGGGTTTAACAGATAAAACCAGAGAGGTACTTAATTCAGTTTCAATTTAAACTTATTCCTCTGCCTGTCTATGCTGTCGTGTTTGACGCAGAGAGATCATTTTACACCTGCAGTAAAAAGTAAGGGACATTATGAACAATTATAAAATAAGAGAAATTATTGAGTCCGACTGGCCGGCAATAATGAGAATTCAAAATGAAGCTTATTATTCAACCGCAGCAGAAAGTGAAGATGTACTCAGATCCAAACATTTAAGCTCTCCTTCAACCTGTATTGTTTGTGAAAATTCGGCTGGACAGGTAATAGGTTACGGTTTAGCACATGCCTATCCCAGTCACCAGGCGCCGCAAATGGGGGTAGTTATTGCTGAAACTATTACCTCTAATAATCTTTTTATTCATGATCTGGCCGTTGAAAAAAAATCACAGGGACAAGGTTTAGCTAAGGTTTTGTTTAATTATTTAAAATGCCTGGCTATCCAGTTTAATTATTCCAGTTTGTCACTGGTTGCTATTCAGAATGCGGATTCGTTCTGGTCAAAAATGGGCTTTGAACCTCTTACTCTGAAAAGCCTGGGCCCTTCCTATGATAAAAATGCTTCTTTTATGTTAACCCTGGTTTAATAACCCGGCTGCCGTACTCTCCGCTCTGTCTGGAAAGCATTAAATTTCAGTGAGCGGCAGATAATTTAACCGTTTTGTTTTTATTCTGCTGTATAGAAAAAGAGATCTGATATGAGCTGGATGCAGTTTATTATTGAATTACTGGATAAGATAACCTGGCCGCTGGTGCTTGTATTTTTCTTTATTATCATGCGCCAGCCTCTGTCTGCATTGATTCCTTTAGCAAAAAAAGTGAAATATAAAGAGTTTGAAGTCGAATTCAATCAGGAATTAAAAGCGCTTACTGAACAGGCACAGGGGGAGTTTCCGGAGTTTAATCTTGATAAAAAATCGCTGATTACTGCCTCGGCTGACAACCTGCCTAATTCTGCAGTATTAGAGGCCTGGAAAGAGGTTGATGATGCTGCTGAAAAGCTGATTAAGTCGTTAGATCAAAATATCGATCTTAATATTAGTACCCGCTATAAGCTGATGGAAAATATTCTGCTCAGTGAAAAAATAGTTGATAGTAAAAAAGGTAAATTGTTTAACGAATTGAGACAGCTGAGAAACAAGGTTGCCCATGCTAAAGATTTTGAGGTCGGTAAGACTCAGGCGCTGCAGTATATTGAGCTGTGTTTTGTACTGGCTGATCACCTTAATCGCCTGGCAGATAAAAGCGTCCGTTAAACAGCAGTTTTTTTAACTACAAGGCCGCCCTATGTATAAGTATTTAAATAATCTGATTTTTTACTTATTAAATTTAGGTAATAAATCATTTTTTTTAGGTGTTTACGGACTGGCTTTATTGTGGATGCTGTTCGTCTCTTTTATTGATTATTTTTTCTTCGCAGCTGCAGCTGAAATTCCTCCTGTCCTTAGTGATTCGGAGTTTACCCGCCTTGCTGTTTCCTCATTAATTGAAGCCCCGGTCTGGGAAACATTAATATTTCAGACGCTTATTCAGCGCTTATTACTGCAGGCGTATAATAATGTGTGCTTATCAATTACTGTTACTGCCTGCTTATTCGCTTTAATCCATTTAAGTAACTCAATAGTTAATGCTGTTATTATTTTCGGGCTTGGTTCCGCTTTAGCACTGAGTTATGAGTATGTACGTATGAGAGCCGGCGAGCGTAGTGCGTTTATTGTGGTGTGTGTCGCACACAGTTTATGGAATACCTTAGTGCTGTTTATTGTGCCTTTGGTTTTTACTCTGTTAGGTATCGAGGCCGCGGGTATTTAACTTAAAGCCTGTACTGAATAATGACAGCCGCTGAAAGCGATAACATACGGATTTCTCTGCATTCACAACTCTTACCTCATTTCCCTGTCTGATTACTCCAGTCTCGAAGGATAAGCTGTGCATCCGTTCGGCAGAATTAAAAAAACGTTTGTTTATCATGTTGTAAGTCTATTGAAAAATATAATTTTTAATATGCAGTTATTCTTTGCAAAGTGTGAATGCCGCAGCGCAAAAACTGCAATTGTAAATTAAGCTATAACTATCTAAATAATATAAAGAGACACTGTTTAGTGTAACTTTTTCCATAAATAGACGATGAATTAAAGGCGGCAGCTAATGACCGAAAGCTCTGCGAAGCATAACGTAACCTCAAACACGAGTAAGTTACCTTCGGTTATCACTCTGCTTACATTTATCTGCACTGTTGTTGCATTGTTCTTTTCTTATTACTCCTACCACACCATGCAGGAAGTGCAGAAAGCTAATGAAAACCGTTATCAGTCATTCTTATTAGCAGATCAGTTACGCTTAAGCTCGGATCAGCTTACTTTAATGGCGCGTACTTACGCAGTAACCGGTAATGAAAAGTATTTAGGTTTTTATAACGATATTTTAGCTATCCGCAACGGCACTAAAGCCCGCCCTGAAAATTATCACCGGGTGTACTGGGATCTGTTAATGCCGGAAAAAGGCAGTGCGCCCTTTGCGGACGGAGAAATAAATTCATTTAGACATCTGATGCACAAATTAGGTTTTACAGAGCAGGAGTTTGATTTTCTGGAAGCAGCCAAAAACACTTCAAACCAGCTGACGGCCATCGAGTTTGATGCTTTTATTGAGGTTAAAATCGGGCTGCAGAAAAAAGGTGATTATTTACAGTCTGAACAGCGTAAGAAAGCTTTGACCCTTTTATACAGTAATGAGTATTTTATTGAAAAAGCGAAGATCATGTCGGCAATTAATGATTTCTTCTATTTTCATGAGAGGCGGACTGATCAGCTGGTTGAGTCGATGCAGTTTCAGTATTACTGGGCAACAAATTCTGCACTGCTGTCTTTTGTGCTGCTGGTTATTCTGCTGCTTTACAGTCTGTATTTAAGTTATCAGAGCAAAGTTTTTTTTGTTCAAGAGATGAAGAAAGAGGTTGCTAAGCGTACTTTTGAACTGTTTGAAAAACGGGAACAGTTAAAAGTGGTTATTCAGGAAATGGAGCTGACCAAAAACCAGCTGGTGGAGTCAGAGAAAATGGCTTCTCTGGGGAGTTTAGTCAGCGGCGTTGCGCATGAGGTAAATACTCCTCTCGGGGTGAGCGTTACCTTAGCATCCCACCTTCAGGATGAAACAAATCGATTATCGGAAAATGCAGTCAGCGGAACACTAAAACGCTCTGAATTAGACAGCTACTGTATCGAAAGTATTGAAAACTGCACCATGCTTTTAGCGAATTTAGAGCGGGCGGCTGATCTTATCCGCAGTTTTAAACAGGTAGCAGTAGACCAGAGCAGTGCTGAGGTGCGCAAATTTAAGATTAGTGAATATGTGCATGAGGTATTACTGAGTTTACGCTCTAAGCTTAAGAAAACGCAGATTAAAATAAGTGTAGAAGTCCCGGAAGATGAACCTGAGGTGAAGACCTACCCTGGAGCGCTCGCACAGATTATCACTAACCTGGTGATGAATGCGCTGATTCATGCTTTTAAAAACGGCAGCGAAAAGGGAGTTATTCGCTTTAGTATTGAGTTTGAGCAGGATGATGTAAAACTCAGTGTTGCAGATGACGGAAAAGGCATGGAGCCTGCGGTCTGCGCTAAAATATTTGATCCGTTTTTCACCACGCAGCGCGGCAGCGGCGGGAGCGGTTTAGGTTTGAATATAGTTTATAACCTGGTTGTCCATCAGTTACTGGGGACGATCAGCTGCCGCTCAACTCTCGGGCAGGGATCTGTTTTTAATTTAAGGTTTCCAAAACGGGTAAATAATTAGGAGAGAGCTGTGGACTGGTTAGCAGAAGAAGATGATACTGAGATTGAGTTAGTGGTGAGCACCGAACACTGCAATATACTGATTGTTGATGATGAAGAAGATGTGCATGCGACAACCATATTAACCATGAAACGCTTTATGTTTGAAGGCAAAAGCATGCGTTTTTTTAGCGCTCATTCAGCCCAGGAAGCGAAACAGATTCTGGATCAGGACAGGCGGTTTTCATTGATTCTTTTAGATGTGGTGATGGAAACGGAAAATGCAGGTTTAGACTTAGCAAAATATATCCGCCAGGATCTTAAAAACAGTTTTACCCGTATCATTCTGCGTACCGGTCAGCCGGGAGTTGCTCCCGAGCATAGTGTTATTAAAGACTTTGATATTGACGGCTATAAAAGTAAAACAGAGCTGCGTAAACAGGATTTAGAATCTTCATTTTATACTTCACTGCGCGCCTACCGGGATATCTGCCAGCTCCAGAAGCACCGTGAACTTTTAGAGCAGGTAATTAATTCAATTGCAGATATCAGCCAGATTGGGGATCTGCTTAATTTTGCGGCCGCCGTTTTAGCTCAGATTGAGCTGGTGCTTAATTTATCCTCCACTAAGATGCTGATTGAATCTTCTGAAACATTTGCTATTTCGCAGATGGAAGACCGGCTGAATATGTTTTCTGCTAATGCGAATGTTATTCATGTCTTAGAGCATAGTGATATAAATCAGCTGCCAGACCATGAGCGGGATCTTTTCCTTAACGCGTTAAAAGTTAAGCATAACTTCCATGCCGGGCGCTATTACGTTTATTATCATCATTCCGAGCGCGGTTATGACACTATTTTTGCCTTTGAAACTAGACAGACCTTAGAAAAAGCAGAAGTGCGTATGATTGATCTTTTTCTGCGTAATGTGCTGCTGAGTTATGAGAATCTATTATTAGTTAATGCATTTGAGGAAACCCAGGAGTTAGCCATTACTTTGATGGGCGGCACAATGGAGTCACATTCCAAAGAAACCGGCGCACATGTTGTAAGAGTTGGTTTATATGCAATGCATCTGGCTAAGCTTAATGGTGAAACGGCGTATTTCTGCGAGCGTATCCGTCTGGCCGCCCAGCTGCACGATATCGGCAAAGTGGGCATACCGGATTCTGTTTTAAAAAAAGAGGGCAAGCTTAACGCACGAGAGTGGAGTGAGATGCAGCAGCATGTTAGTAAAGGCTGGGATATTCTACAGGGACTGGATAATTCCATTATAAAAATGGCCTCCAGCTTAGTGGCAGATCACCATGAAAAATGGGACGGAAGTGGTTATCCGAATGGGAAAAAGCAGCTTGAGATAAGTCTGGAAGGGCGGATCACAGCTATTGCAGATGTGTTTGATGCCCTGTGCAGTAAACGCTGTTATAAAGAGGCCTGGCCGTTAGATCTGGCTAGGCAGGAAATCTTGAACTGTTCCGGCAGTCACTTTGATCCGCAGCTGACCACTTTATTTATTGATAATTTTTCAGTGTTTGCCGATATTTACCAGCAGAATCCCGATTAACATCCAGCCTCTAAAAACCAGCGTATAGACGCTGGTTTCTGGTTTTTTCTATTAAAACTCGTAACGTAAACTTGCTGTTAACTCTGCACCTTTCTCTTTTGCCGCCATTGTCACACCAGAGCCGTTTACGGTAGAGTGATAGCCTTTATTATCTGAGTAGTTCAGGAATAGTGATGATTGAGTGGTTAAACGGTACTGCACCTCTGTTTGAATCGCATCTTCCACTTTTCGGTCCTGATCTTCAAATTTAAGGTAACGATAACCAGCACGCACTACCCAGTCACCAAAGTCATAAGCTAATCGAAAGTCTGCACCATCGGTAATAGCGTCAGAAGCATTTTCCAGCTGCATCTTTTCTTGAGCGTATGATGCACCAGCATATAGCCCTCCTAAGTAATAACGAGCACCAATACCGTAAGTCTGGTAGTTTGAAACCCCTGTATCAAGGAAGTGTTCTGAGTTTTTATCAGCTCTGGTACTTTGAAACATTGCTGACGGCTGTAACGAACCCAGCTTACCCATATCAATGTTATAACGAGCTGCAAAGTTATATCCTGATTTTACTGAGGTATTAGCAATAAAAGCACCCGCTACTTCAAGGTCACCCAGCTCATTTCGATACTGCAGTGTGCCGTTTTGACGGAAGATCAGTGCGGAGCTGCTGTCAACTGTGCCTGCGTGATAACCGGCAACGGGGTCTCCACCCGTAGAGAAGATATCACCGATATCAGAAAACATTGTTACTCCTGAGAGAACACGACCCGTTTCTATACGACCGTAATCATGAAAGTCTAGACCAGCCCAGGCATAACGAACTTGCCAGTCAATACTGGCACTATCATCAGTTGGCACCAGTTGATACTGCAGCAGACCGATAAGAGATACGTTTTCATTGATAGTTTGACTGCCGTTTAAGCCGAATCGAGAATTTGTTGAGCCTAAGTATTTACTTTCACCGGTAGCACTTTTATTTTCATCCTGATACTTGAAGTCACCCTGCATACGCGCATAAAGATTAATAAATGAGCCGTCTTCAGTTTCGTATATCTTGGCAGCATTAGCTGCGCCTGAAGCAAGTAAAGCAGGGAATAGAGTAATAAGTAATTTTTTGTTCATGGTGATACCTTAGTTTTATAAGTTATATTTAATCCATGTTAATGAGCGCAGAAAGTCCCTTTCTATGCTTTTCAGGCTGCAGAAATCCCGCCTTAGTAAAAAGGAGTAAAAAAGGGATTATCTTCTGCTTCTGCCGGCAGAGGAGAGCGCCGGCAGGGGACTTATCGGTTTAGCTGTTTAAAAGATGCTTATGCACTTTAATCACAACTTTTTTAAGCGCTCCGGGCTTATTAATCAAACATCCCGGTTTATGGGGCTGCTCGGGAAAGAAAACAGCAAACATTTTAGGGGACAGATTTATTTCACTGACTTTATTGATGCTTTGAACAAGATAAAAATCATTGTCAGCGTCGTAAGACTGAGCGACGGGACAGGTCGAATCTTCTAAACAGAACTCAATTTTTTCTTCTCCTGAGATCAGGCACTGCACATCAATATATTCTTTGTGTACTTCAGCTTGTTTGTCGGCAGCATCAGCCGTTGTAAAGGTCATTACGTTAGCAAACATAAACTCGCCGTCAATTTCATGGCGTCCTAGGCTTAATTCCTGTAAATCACTGTTGTTTAGAAAAGCTACCGCTTTTTGAATGGCGCCGGGCAGCTGCTGATTGTGCTGTGTATCTTCAATATGGCCAAAAATCATAATCGTACTCTCATTAAAGAAGGTTTAAGCCTTACTACTCAAACCTTCATTAGTAGGGGAAGTTAAACTCGTGCGCGTTTACCGACGGTCAGCTCTTCTGCAATTTCTGAATCTTTATTATTTTTAAACAGCGGCGCTGTTAACACTCCGACAATCACCACCATTAAGGTTCCGATAACGCCGTAGAAGAAGAAGTTTAAATCGGTTGCCGAGCGAACCCACAGCACCGCGGCAATACTTGCCGCTACACCCGCTAATGCACTGCCGGCATTAGCTGTGCGGAAGAAGATACCGAGCATAAACAGACCTGTCATCGGACCGCCCATCAAACCTAACAGGCTGTTGAAGGCATCCCAGATTTCACTCTCATTAGACATAATCAGGTAAGTTGAAGCGGCAACACCTAATAAACCTGCGGTTACTGTGATAATACGGCCGACTTTAAGGTTATTCTCCGGTGTTGTCTGCTTGTTGATTTTTCCGTAAATATCCGAGGTAAAACATGCTGCTATACTGTTCAGGCTGCTGGAAATGCTTGACTGTGAGGCTGCAAAAATAGCCGCGATAATTAACCCTGCAACACCTGCCGGCATTTGTGAAATAATGTAGAAAGGCAGAATTCCGCCGGTATTAAAGTTATCCGGTAACAGCTGCGGCTGCTGCGAGTAGTATGCAAATAAAGCTGAACCTACCGCGAAGAAGAAGATCGGTACACAGGCAACTAGTTTTGCATTAGTAATAAGCGCTTTTTTTGTCTCTTCAATATTATCCGTCACAATGTAACGCTGCACAACGTCCTGGCTTGCAGTGAACTGCTGCAGCGAAGCAAAGAAGAAACCAATCATTAATACCGGAATGGTACTTTCTGTCCAGCTCCAGCTGAACTGCTCCGCAGGGAAGTATTTATCTGCTTGAGCGGACATCGAAAATATTTCCACAATCCCGCCGTCGACATTAAAACAGATAACTACAAAGATAAGAATGGCCGCCGCTGAAAGCATTACACCCTGAATAACATCGGTCCAGATAACCCCTTCAATACCGCCTAGAAAAGTATAAATAATGCACAGTACGCCGATTAAGAAAACAATCGTCAGCGGGTTCATATCAATAAACGGCATTAAAGCAAGTGCGGTTAAATAGGTGACAATAGCAATACGGCCGATATGGAAAAGCATAAATGACATGCTGCCGAATAAACGCATTTTTACATCAAAGCGGCGCTCTAAATATTCATAAACAGATGTTAAATTCAGCTTGCGGAAAAAAGGAATATAAAACCAGAATACGATAGGTAAAATTGCAATCGCAACATACTGACCGATTAGAAATGTCCAGTCATCAGTATAAGCTTTAGCCGGGATAGACATAAAAGTAATTGAGCTTAAAGTTGTTGCAAAAACACTGAAGCCGGCCGCCCATCCGGGAATACGCCCTCCGGCTTTAAAATAATCATCGGCCGATTTCTGGCGTTTGGCAAAATAAACCCCGACGCCCATAATGGCTGCCAGATAGATAAGCAGTGCAAAGTAATTTAATGAACCAAATGCGCTTGTTTCCATGATCAAAAGCCTCTTTAAAATTATTAATGATAAAATTAGTTTATTTTTGTAACGACAGCGCCCACTGCGCAGCGCCTATCAGCCCTGCATCTGCACCGCATGCTGCTGTAGACAGTCTGCTCTGATGTGCGGGGGGAAATTCGTCAAGGCAGTGCCGCACCAGTTCAATGTAACCTGGGGCAAGGCCGATACTGCCGCCTAAAACCACCTGCTCAACATCTAAGGTGATGCTCAAGTCGGCAACTAAATTCGCGATAGTCTGCGCCGAGCGTTGAATGATTTTTTGTGCCTGGGGATCCTGTTCAAGGAATTTTTTATAAACGTATTTACCGTCACAGTGCTCACCCCAGAGCACCTTGCCGGCATTGCCGATAGCTGTGCCTGAAGCAATACTTTCAACACAGCCGCGTCGTCCGCAGCCGCAGCGCGAACCGTTCGGGTCGGCTAAAACATGACCTGCATGTCCGGCAATACCTCGACTGCCGGTCAGCAGTTTATTATTGATAACAATGCCGGCTCCCACACCAGTGGAGATGGTGATAAATGCCATATTGCTGATATCTTGTGGTAATGATTTATACTCAGCCCAGCCGGCCGCCTGTGCGTCATTAATCACATAAACTGGACGTTGACTGATTTCCTGAACTTTACTTTTTAGAGGGTAATTATTTAATCCCCCCAGATTAACCGGGTTGAGTGCGCCTAATATGCCGTTGTGGATAATGCCGGTGGAGGCGACTGCGATAAAATCAGCATCTTTGTCAAGCCCGCTTATCAGCTCTGTCAGTGCCTCATCCATTGCTTCCGGCCGGGTTGAAGAGGGCGTTTTTATCTGGGTGAGGTAAGAAATTACACCGTCACAAATAAGCGCGGCGGCCATTTTTGTACCGCCGATGTCAATAGCTAAGCAACTGTTCATGCTGCATCTCCAGTTTGTGTATTGCGGCCGGATTCAACCTGCTCTTTGAACCAGGCGCAGATATGTTCAATACGTGTAATGGCTGAGCCGACAGTGACCGATGACGCACCGGCTTCAACTGCTTTACGGGCAAGTTCCGGTGAGTTGTAGCGGCCCTCTGCCATAACAAAACACCCCTGTGCATTCAGTTTAGTCACTAGTGATAAATCCGGCTCCGCGGGAACCGGGCCGCCGGTATAACCAGATAATGTTGTACCGATAATTTCAACACCCAGTCTCTGGCAGTAAATACCTTCTTCGAAGGTCGAACAGTCGGCCATTACCAGGCAGCCCTGCTTTTGAATTTCCTGTACTAAAGTGCGGACAGCAACGGGACGCGGACGGTGAGTTGCATCAATGGCAATGATATCTGCACCCGCTTCTTTTAATGCAGCAACATCTTCAATAAAGGCAGTGATACGGATATCTGAATTCTCAAGGTCACGTTTTACTATGCCGATAATCGGTACACTGACATGGGGCCTTACCGCCTTTAGATTATTTATACCTTCAATTCTTAAAGCGGCGGCACCGCCTGCAACACTTGCCTGCGCCATCGCGGCGACAATTTCCGGTGAATCCATAGGTCCGAAATCTACGGGCTGGCATGAAGCCACAAACCCTTTTTTTAAGGTATTAAGGCAATTATTCACTGTAGTTAAACTCCAATACTTATTGTTGTTGTGTGAGTGTGGCTCCATAATGCTCTTGGTGGAGTGAAACTTCAATGTGGTGCTGTGTGAATTTTGAGCTGGATCTCATTATTTGTTTTTCATTGTTGTTTTCGTTTTTGTGCGAGAACTCGCTCAGTGCTATGTTTTATGGTGTACGGCGTGCTGTTGTGTGTTTTTTGAATGCTGTTAAATAGTAATCATAAAATTTAAACTGGTGGAGTCAAACTCCTTTTTGTTGTAGTTTAACGGCTGATTAGTATTAAAAGTGTCTATTTTATTTAAAGTGTTGGAGTGAAACTGTATGCCTATTAGTGCAAAAAAAATGTTACCGGCTTTTGCGTTAACCAATGTTGATGTATTTGATGGAGATAAAATTCTGAATAATCAGGTAATTGTGGTTGAAGGGCAGACGATTAAATCTGTTGCTCCGATGCACAGTGTAACTTCGCTTCCGGAAATACAGATAGCATCACCGGGTTTATTAGCGACTGCCGGATTTATTGATCTGCAGTTAAACGGCTGCGGCGGTGTGTTATTCAATAGTGCAATTGAAGAGAAAACCTTAACGGTAATGAATCACACTAATTTAATTTCCGGAACAACACAGTATTTACCAACACTGGTAACAAGCTCGAAGGCTGACTTATGTAAAGCGGTTGAACTTGTTGAAGGGCTGAAAAATCCAGAGAATCAGGGGATTCTTGGTCTGCATCTTGAAGGGCCGTTTATTAATAAAGAGAAAAAAGGGGCGCATGCGCCGCTGCATATTAGAGAGTTTGACAGCGAAGCGGTAGAGTATTTAAGTCAGCACCAGCAGGTTATAAAAGTGCTGACTGTGGCTCCGGAATGCGTACCCCAGGAGGTGCTTAATAAGTTAACTGCCGCAGGTTTTTTTATTTCCATGGGTCACACTAATGCAACCTATGAACAGCTGGAAAATAAGCAGGGTATTGTGATGGCAACGCATCTATATAATGCCATGTCGCCTTTAACATCTAGAGAGCCCGGGGCAGTTGGTTATGTTTTAAATTACCGTCCTTATACCGGGATTATTGCTGACGGTATCCATAGTGATTTTGCCGCCGTGCGTTTAGCGCATGAACATTTAGGTGAACGGTTATTTATGGTAACCGATGCGGTTACTCCCGCCGGTACTGATATAACAGAGTTTGATATGGCAGGCACGCCTGCATTTGTGAGTGAAGGAAAATGTCATTTTGCGGACGGCACCATTGCCGGAGCAAGCATCACCATGATTCAGGGGATTCACAATCTGATTAATAAAGTCGGATTAAGTCGTGAAGAGGCTTTAAGAATGGCCAGTTTATATCCAGCTCAAGCGGTTAATATGGCGCACCAGTATGGGCGGATTAAAGCGGGTTATAAAGCAAATATTACTCTGTTAAACGCTGATAATGAAGTTAACAGCGTGTATCAGATGGGCAGGCACTTTAATCCATAAGCTTGATTAATGTTTATTTTAACAGGGCCTGAGTGGTTTTCAGCTTTTTACTTTGCGCATAGGAAACATCACGTTTAACTAGTGATGTATAAATTAAATCGAGTATAAATAACTGCGCTATTTTTGTGCCTATTGAATCTCCTTGAAGCTGGCCTTGGCGGTTACCGTTAACTAATACAAAATCTGCAAACTGAGTAATATCAGAGCGGGGATTATGGGTTAAGGCGACCGTTACTGCGCCGGATTCTTTTGCTATTTTAATCGTTTTAGTGGTTTCATCTGAATTTCCCGAATGACTGATACCCACTGCAATATCACCCGGCTGTAATAAACTGGCTTTCATATACATGAAATGGTTATTAGTTAACGCATCAACATTAAGCCCGATGCGCATAAATTTATGTTTTGCATTTTCAGCTGCTAAACCCGATGAGCCGACGCCAAAGAAATATATGGAAGGCGCATTACTAATCAGCTCAGTTACTTCCTCAAGGGCACTAAAGTCCAGCAGGTTAATTGTTTCAGACAGGACATTATCAATGGTTGATTTTAGTTTCTGTCCGATAGTTTCAGCATTATCTGCGGCTGTTACATCGGTATCAAAAATCGATTTTTCCTGCTGATTCAGGTTAGACAGTTCAATGGCCAGTTCCATTTTGAAGCCTTGAAATCCTTTAAATCCCAGCGTGCGGCAAAAACGTATGATAGTTGCTTCGCCTGCATTAACTGTTTGTGACAGCTCTGCAATTGATAATTGGCTTACCTCAGAAGGATTGCTTAATACGTAATCGGCAATTCGTTTAGATGACGGGGTAAGGCTGTTATATAAACTTCCAATTGTATCCAGCACTTTTCCTGCTTTGATAGAGTCTTTCTGCTCCGACATAATTAAGTCCTGATAATGTAATAATATATAAATTAATTTTCGCATGACTTCAGCAGTTTGTGAAGTGGAACTCCAATTATATAAATAACTGCTCGGTAAAAAATGCAGTTCTCATAAAATGCGCTTAACTATAGCAAAAGACAAGCCTGCAGCTGAGCTGTTTTACTCTTAACTGTCTTAGTGTAATTATGGTGCAGATCACATTTTGTTTTGAAATTGAGCACAAAACACTTTTATTTAGTTGTATTATGAAATTTTACTCCATATATTGGTTTTACTCCGAATTGGTCGGTAACGCTGGAGAAAATCTCCACTAGTTGTTTAAGGTAAAATCCTATGAAAAAGTTAAGCGGTTTAATTGCAGCGCCACATACCCCTTTTGATCACAACCAGCAGGTGAATTTTCCCGTGATTGATCAAATTGCAGCACATCTTATTAAAGACGGCGTTAAAGGAATTTATATATGCGGTACAACGGGTGAAGGCATCCACTGCAGTGTTGAAGAGCGTAAAGCTATTGCTGAGCGCTGGGTTCAGGCTTGTGCAGGCAAGATGGATATTATTGTTCATACCGGCGCTTTAAGTATTGCTGATACATTAACGCTTACACGCCATGCAGATACATTAGATATTTTAGCTACTTCGGCAATCGGACCGTGTTTTTTCAAGCCGGCATCGGTTAGTGCTTTAGTTGATTACTGCGCGGCGGTTGCGGCAGCGGCTCCTTCTAAAGGTTTTTATTATTACCATTCAGGCATGTCTGGTGTAAATCTTGATATGGAGCAGTTCTTAATCGAAGCTGAGTCACGTATTCCCAACTTATCCGGCCTTAAATTTAACAGCGGTGATTTATACGAATACCAGCGTTGTTTACGTGCCTGTGATGGCAAATTTGATATTCCTTTTGGTGTTGACGAGTTTCTTCCCGGTGCATTAGCACTTGGTGCAAAAAGTGCAGTCGGCAGTACTTATAACTATGCGGCACCGCTTTTCCATAAAATTATTGATGCCTTTAATGCAGGTGATCAGGATACGGTATTTAAAGGGATGGATAATGTGATTGCTCTGATCCGTGTCTTAGTTGAATTCGGCGGAGTTGCTGCCGGTAAAACTGCAATGCAGTTACACGATATCGATGCCGGTGATCCTCGCTTACCATTATCGCCTTTAAGCGCAGAGCAGAAAGCACTGGTTGTTGAGCGAATGAGAGCTGCTGATTTTATTAATGTTTAAGATTGGCGGATAAAACAACAGATTCACAGCCGCTGCAAGCAGCGGCTTTTTCCTGCCCGCTTTAAACTGCTGTTAAGATTTATCATCTGCTTTCTGTATTAATAGACGATAAATGTTGTGACGGAGCTTTGTTTTGAGCTTTTTCCTCCCTTTTTTTGCAGCCTTAAGAATGTTATGTTCAGAGCATCACACAGGATCCTTGTGCAGGAGTGAAAATGGCTGATTATCAATTTTTTAAACATAAGATAAAAAATACAGTTGTATATTTAGATGTTGATTCTGCGGCTTATTACCATGAGAAAGGACTGTTGATTGAGCAGGGCTTTGCAATTCAAGATGATATATTTCAAATTCCGGCTATTGAAGAGGACCTGAACAAATCACAAGATACAGTTATTGAATCCTTTGTACGTTATGGAGCAGGACGTTCTAATCTTGGACGGTCTTAGCGCTTTAACCTTAATCTGCACTCAGAGGGTCTATTTATGAAATCACCAGACAGGGAAACGGTCAGCAGACTGGATCAGCTGCCGAATATCGGCAAAGCGATTGCGCGTGATTTAGCAAAAATAAATATAACCCACCCCAGACAGTTGATCGGTCAAGATGCTTTTGAGCTTCATAAGCAGCTTTGCGAACAGCTGGGCTGGCGTCAGGATTACTGTGTGATTGATGTTTATCTGTCTGCAATTGACTATATGGAAGGAGGAGAAGCAAAACCCTGGTGGTTTTATACCAGGCAGCGTAAAGAGCAGATGTCTTAATATGCTAGTCTGTACGTTTCATCAGTGATCGGCATTTCGGTAAACTTCTTTTTTAATCTCTTTGCGTAAAATAATCAAAGCTATGAAAATTATCCCTATCTCCAGTGCACAGACATTAGCTGTTCATCATCAGGTTTTATGGCCTGATAAATGCGTTTTGATTGGTAACGGGTATATTCTGGACCTTCTTACCGAAAAAGGCTTTTTGTTTTTTTGGTGTGATGCGCGGCAAAGCGCCTGTGCTTTTTATCAGAGCTTCGGTTTAACCCCACAGGGTGCGTATTTTTATAAATCCGGTGTCCCTTATTATAAAATGGTGAAACTGTTTTAACCGTTATTCAGCCGCTGATAAAATGGTGCCCTACAGCTGTTTATTGCTTTTATTAGCGTTCTTAAAAAATTAATTTGTTACCTCACTCTGCGCTGCTCATCACTCATTTAGAATAATTAAGTCTCACTCTTCGCTTAACATAAACTTGTATGTTACCTGAACAATTTAAGTTTATTCTTCTTATACTTTATATTAAATCAGTGTTGTTGAATGGGATAATCATAAGTCTGGTAATATGGATAAAGATAAACGGAAATAAGATATGAGAGCATGATGCTGAAAATATTCAAGGTGCTGGCCGCCTGCCTGCTGTTAATAACAAATACTGTAAAAAGTGAGCAGGTTATTATGGCATTTGGTGAAAAGATCCCGCCGTTTTGTTTTCCTGAAACAAACACCGGAATAGAGCTGGAAATTATTGGTGAAGCGTTAGCATTTCGCGGCCATACTCTTGTGCCTAAATATTTTCCTCTCGGCAGAGTGCCGAGCGCTTTTATCAGCAGACATGTTGATGCCGCTATGACGGATATGGGCCAGGATATGTCTGTCCATGGCGGATATTACGGCGATCCTGCTGTTATTTATGAAAATGTGTTTATTACCCTGAAAGAGCGTCATATTAAAATTAAAAAACCGCAGGATCTTTATAATCTGAGTATTATTTCTTTTCAGGGCGCGTTAAAACGCTACCCTGACTGGTTGACTATGCCCGAGAAAATAGGCCGCTATAAAGAACATTCTAATCAGGAACTGCAGGTACAGACTTTGTACCGGGGACGTTATGATGTTGTTTTGAGTGATCGTAATATTTTCCGCTATTTTATGCTGAAACGTAAAAACGATACCGGAGAAGTCTTAAAAGAGATTGATATTCATGAGTTTATACAGCTCAATCCCTTAGATTACCGGCCTCTTTTCAGATCCCCCCAAATTAGGGATGACTTTAATATCGGCCTGCAGCTTTTAAAGCAGAGCGGACGCTTTCAGGATATCTACGATAAATATTTAAAAGAATAACTTTCCTGCCTTAAGCCCCTAATTCAATACTTTCTCTTTTGATTTAATTATTTTAGCAGCTTCGAGTATACAAAAAATCAGACCCAGCCAGATAAAACCAAAGCTGACCAGTTTAACCTGATCAAATATCTCGCCGAATATCAGCACTGCAATTAAAAACTGCAGGCTGGGCTCAATATACTGGGTTAAACCGATTGAAGATAAACTTGCTCTGTCGACAGCAAAAGAGAATAAAATCATCGGTGCCAACACCGCAGGAGCCATACCGATATACAGCCACTGCTGAGCTGCCGTTGTCGAAAAGAAGTCACTTTCTCCGTTAAAATATAACCAGCCCATATACAGCAGCGCCAGAGGCATCAGCAGGATCACTTCAATAGTAATTGACATAAATGAATCGAATTTAATAAATTTTTTTATTAATCCGTAAACAGCAAATGCGCCGGCCATAATCAGCGACAGCCAGGGCAGCTCACCGTAACTGAAGACCTGGTAGCTGATACCTAAGACAGCCAGTACAACGGCAGTTTTTTTGGCCCAGCTTAAACGTTCCCCTAAAACGACTACGGCCAGGGCGATAGAGCAGAGCGGGTTAATAAAATAACCTAGACTGGCTGCTAAAACATCACCTCTGCTTGATGCTTTGGTAAAAGCCCATAGAGAGATTAATCCGGTTAAGCCGGCTAAGAAACACAGAAACAGAGATTTTTTATCTGCTAATAAGGTTTTTATTGGTGGATGAGTGCCGGCAATAAAATGCATTGCCAGGAGCATAATCGGTACAGAAAAGATAATTCGGACCGCCAGGAGCTCAAAAATATCCGCTGAGGAAAGCTGATTAAAATAAAGAGGTAATATCCCCCAGAGAGTGAAGGCAAATACTGCCAGCAAATTGCCGTTATTACGAAGCTGCATAGGTAAACCAGAAAAAAAGAAGCGATGCGCGTTATCCGGCGCAGTAAAGCTCAAAGGTAAATAAGTAGCTGCTTCCTGCTGCTGCTCGATAAGAAATGACAGACATTATCTGTGTTTATAGTCACTGTAAAATAAAACATATTTCTTAGATAAGCAAAATATCTGCAGTAATAATTTAAATATTTTTTACTGTAGATATTTAACCTGTATTTTCAATAAAATAGATAATTATTGCAGCGCTTATTATTTCAAGTAGGGGCTTAATTCTTTTGCCATAAACTGAGCAATCCAGGGCTGCGCCTGTGCAGTTGGATGCAGACCGTCTTTCATTATCCATTGTGGTTTTAAAATCACCTGTTCGAGAAAAAACGGGATCAAAGGAACGGCATGTTTTTCGCTCAATTTAGGGTAAAGTGAACTGAATGCCTGCGAGTATCTTTTACCGTAATTCGGCGGGACCTCTATCTGCATTAAAATAACCTGTACATTCTGTGCTTCAATTAAGCGGATCATCTCTTCCAGGTTAGTTTTAATCGCTGCCGGGGAAAAACCGCGTAAACCGTCATTAGCCCCTAATTCAATTAATACCGAAGTCGGTTTATGCTCTTTGAGCAGGGCGGGTAAACGCGCCGCACCGTTACCGGTGGTATCGCCTGAAATACTGGCGTTAATAACAAGACTGGATTTATTATGTTTATCCAGCTGTTCGCTCAGCAAAGATGGCCAACTCTGCTCAATGGGCATATTATAACCAGCACTCAGGCTGTCACCTAGAATCAGAAGTGTTGTGCTGTTTGCCAGTGCCGGAAACAGTAGAATAAAAACAAAGGATAATATTTTTGTCATGTCAAAGTCCATTATCAAAGCAAGTTCAGTGGCTAAATCGGTTCTTTCAAATGAAACTGAATTATCTATTTTAGAAGATATCTCATTTGAAATCTCTGCGGGTGAGACTATCGCTATTATTGGCACATCCGGGGCGGGTAAATCAACCTTAATGACATTATTGGCCGGATTAGATATTCCCAGCTCGGGTGAAATTGAACTGCTGGGACAGCCGCTGTCTTTATTAGATGAAGAGCAGCGCGCAAAGATCCGCAGTGAATCAATTGGTTTTGTTTTTCAGAATTTTTTATTAATTCCCTCATTAAGCGCACTGGAAAATGTCACCCTGCCGGCTGTTTTACGTGGTGACGGGGAGGATAGCGCTAAAGCACGCGGCCTTCTGCAGTCTGTAGGGTTATCCGGACGGGAGACACATCTGCCGGCACAGCTGTCCGGCGGTGAGCAGCAGCGCGTCGCATTAGCCCGGGCGTTTATGACTCAGCCGGAAATTTTATTTGCTGATGAACCTACTGGTAATCTGGATCAGCATACCGCGGAAAACATTATTGATCTGTTGTTTGCAATGAACCGGGATCACGGCACAACTTTGGTTTTGATTACTCATGATGCGGTGCTGGCTGGCCGATGTGAGCGTCTGCTGACAATTGATGCCGGCCGTTTAGTGGAGCCGATGTGAAAAATATAAAAAACTCTTCAGGTTATAAAATGGTTTTCCGCTGGAGCTGGCGGGAAATCTGGTCGGGGCAGTTGTGGCCGGTGACGGCTGCACTTACCTTGATTGTTGCCTGCGTAGTTGCATTATCGGCACTGGCTGTTCGTGTTGAAAAGGTGATGACAGATCAGGGGCGCTCCATGATGGCTGCCGATCTGGTGTTTCGTTCAGCAAATCCGGTTCCAGAGTCTCTGCTGTCGGATGCCGAGGACTTAGAGTTGAGTCTATCGCGGCAGATTCGCTTTCAGACAATGGCATTCAGCGATAACAATATGCAGCTGGTCAGTGCTAAAGCGGTGCAGAGCAGTTATCCGCTGCGCGGTGACTTATTATTAACCGGAGCCGCAGGTTTACAAAAAAATGCCGTGCAGCCAGGTGAATTGTGGCTTGCTGAACGTCTGTTTTCTTTACTGGATGTAAAAATCGGCGATATTGTTGCTGTTGGAGATGCAGAATTACAAGTTTCCGGCAGAATTGAAGCGCAGCCGGAACTGGCTTATAACCCTTTTAGAACTATGCCGGGTGTGTTTATCCATTATTCAGATCTGGATAAAACCGGGGCTGTACAGTTAGGCAGCCGGGTGCAGTACCGTATCTTTTTTAATGGTGAAAACGATGCATTAAAGGAGCTTCAAGATAATCATCAAGCGCAGGCGGGCGATTCATGGATCAGCGAAGAAAATCAAGGGAGAAGCGCGGATTTAATTATTAAAGCCAAACAGTATTTATCCCTTACCATTCTGATGGTGATATTGATGGCATCGGTCACTCTGGTGCTGACCTGCCGTCATTATGCCGCCAGTCGTGCAGAGTCTGTTGCTATGCTTAAAAGCATGGGCGCAGGCAGGCGCTGGTTACGCGGCTGGCTGTTGTCACAGGCTGCTGTTATGTTCAGCTGCAGCCTAATCATCGGTTCTGTGATCGGTATCGCTTTAGAGTTCTTATTGCGTTTACCTCTGCAGGGGATTCTACCGCAACAGCTGCCGGGTTACGGCTGGCTGCCTTTTGCTTTCGGCGCTTCAGTTGCTCTGCTGATCGGTCTGCCGGCGCTGGGCATTCCTCTGCTGCGTCTGCTGGATACAGCTGCGATAGAAGTGCTGCAGAAGCAGAACAGCAAGGGGTCTAAAAAAAACTGGTGGCTGGCAGCTGCTCCTGTGACGGCTTTTCTGCTGTTTTACGGCGCAAGTAAATTAGTATGGATGGTCTGTATCGGACTTATTCTGTTGTTTTTAGTGCTTGCCGCTATCAGTTACGCCCTGCTGCACCTGCTTAGCAGCGGGAAATGGGGGGCTGCTATGCACCTGGCATTAAGCCGTATTAAACGCTCTCCACAAACCACTATGATGCAGCTGGCTGCATTGTCGGGATCTTTAATGCTGGTGGCGGTTATCTGGCTGGTACGAGCGGATCTGCTGGGAGACTGGCAGCAGACGCTGCCGCCGGATGCGGCTAATGTTTTTGCGCTTAATATTGCCCCGGAAGAACAGCGCCGCTATCTGCAGCAGCTGGATAATAACAGCATACAAAGGTCTGAAGCTTATCCTATTATTCGCGGCCGTTTGACTCATATCAATGATCTTAATGCTAAAGACAAAGCTGCTGAAAATAATCAGGATGTTCATGCGCTGCGCCGCGAAATTAACTTTACCTGGGCAGAAAAACTGCCTGTTTATAATGAGCTCACTGCCGGAAAATGGACAGCAGAAAATGCGGTTTCTATCGAGGCAAGTCTGGCTGCTGATCTCGGGATTTCCGTAGGGGATAAGTTAAGTTTTTCTGTTAACAGTCTGCCTTTCAGTGCCCGGGTAAACTCCATACGTACAGTGCAGTGGCAGAGCATGAAACCTAACTTCTATTTTATATTCAGTAAAGATGTAATTGCGCAGATGCCGGCAACCTGGCTGGTTAGTTTTCGTATAGATGAAAAGCAGATCCCGGTATTAAATCAGCTTGGGCGGGATTACCCGACGGTAACTTTATTAGATTTTCGTACTATGGGCGAAAGGGTTCAAAGTATGCTGGTGCAGATTTCCTGGTCGTTAAGTGTATTAGCCGCACTTGGGGTGATCAGCGGCATCTTACTGATTTTTACTCTGTTACGCTTAAGTCTGAAACAGCGCCAGAATGAAATAACCCTGTACCGTACATTAGGAGCAGGCAGAAAGCGCATCAGCCGAACTTTATGGAGTGAGTATGGTGTGATGGCCGCTGCTGCCGGGTTAACGGCCGTAGCCGGAGCAGAAGCGCTGCTGTTCAGCCTGATGAAATGGGGATTTCAGTTACAGCCGAGTGTTCATATTATTATGTGGTTTGCTTTGCCTGCTTTAGCAATAGTGATTGTATTTGTCAGTTTAAAGAGTGTTATTCAGCAGCTGTTAACACCCTTGAAGTAACCTCGCTTCTGGTCTTGCCATTTGTAATTATTTAAGGAATCTAAATTGTTAAGAAAATTACCGCGCTGGGTCGAATACGGCGCATTTACTCTGGCATTACTGGCCGGTACAGTAAATGCGGTTGGTCTGCTTGGTTTTCAGCACCAGTCTGTTTCGCATCTGTCTGGAACTACAACCATGTTCGGAGCTGAGTTGTTTACCTTTTCCAGCAGCCTGTCTCATCTTGCCGGGATCCTATTCAGCTTCTTATTAGGCTCAGCGCTTTCCGGGTATCTCATTTCCAGTGAATCGCTAAAACTGGGACGAAACTATGATCTTTTGCTAATGATTGAAGGGCTGCTGCTTCTTGGCGCTATTTTCTTCTTAGATAAGCATGCACCGCTAGGACATTACCTGGCGTCGGCAGCCTGCGGACTGCAGAATGCGTTGGCGACCAGGTACAGCGGCGCCGTAGTGAGAACAACCCATGTGACTGGGATTTTTACGGATCTCGGCATTATGTTAGGCGGTGCACTTCGCGGTGAAGAGTTTGATAAAAGAAAATGTATATTATTCTGCCTTATTTTACTGGGGTTTATACTGGGCGGTACCGGCGGCGCTTATTTGTATCAAAGTTATCAGTTTATGGCGTTAATTTTTCCTGCAGGAATCTGTTTTATGCTGGCTGCCTCCTATCGTTTATATTCAACTCGGCAGAAAAAATCTTAGCGATAATGCCGGGCTTATTTATCTAACTTGTATTTAGGGAGTTCAAAACTTTTTGACATGCTTGAGGGGAACTGTGCAGTTTGTTTTTATTATCATAATCTATGTGACGGCGACCCTAGCGTTAGGCATTTTATTTTTCTACTTTACATGATTTTCTATTGACAATGGACACCGGTACGCAGCTTCTGGTAACAGTTGTGCTGTTGGAGCTGATAGTTTGCAGTAACGTATGAATGGCTATTTTAGCTAGCTGTTTTTGATCTGTTCTTATTGTTGTTAATGGGGGGCTGATCAGTTCAGATATATTAATATCATCGAAACCTAATACAGAAATGTCTTTAGGGACAGAAATCCCCTGCGTGTTTAGGGACTCGATGAGTGTAATTGCAACCATATCACAAATACAGAAAACGGCTGTGACTTTGGAGAATGTTCCATTCCTTATTAGCTCGGGAAGAAACTGGTGAGCACCAAAATCCGTCCCTGGGTTGCAGGGCTCGCCTAAAGTGTGAGTTATGTTTTTGGCTAACGCCCCTAAATCTATAAAATAATCATCGCTATTAGTAATTCCATTAGCAATAAGCGCACTTCGAAACCCCTCTGCACGTTGAACTATTGTCGACTTAATGTTTGCAGTAATGCACTTAATATTTGTATGTCCCAAATCGAGGAGGTGCCTGGCTGCGAGATATCCTCCTAAGTAATAATCTGGTGATACGCTGAGAAACTGCATTTGCGGGTCGTATCCATTGATAATAAGAACGGGTAGGTCCTCTGGCCTAAGGACACTCAGTAATTCCTCATCATCCATGCCGAGGACTATGACTGCTTGTGCTTTTAAAAGAATCGATTTTTTATCTTCACCGAGCAGTTGAGTTCGAAACACTAGCTCTAATGACAAACCAAGATTTGAAGCATAGTTGTTAAGATCTTTTAGTACTGAGAAGAAAAAACTATGCGGTGTATTTAGATCGTAGTCACCAATGATAATTGCTTTTTTTATTGGCATTGGCAAGTTTAATCTTGGTTGTGTTCGATGATAACCCTGCTCATGGAGTGCCTCTCTCACACGCCTGGCTATATTCTCACTAACTAGGTCACTTCTGTTGATAACCCTAGATACAGTGGCTTTCGATACCCCGCACAGTGCCGCAATGTCATCTAGCGTTACGCGTTTTTTTTTCTTCACCATTCTTGTTCAAATCATCTATGGATTGTTTCGTAAAACATATCATAACTCTCATTTTAAACAATGTCATTTATCTGAAATGATCAGGTTATAAAAACAATCCTTTTGTATCAGTTGGTTGCGATTGGGTTTGTGCGCTGGATCGAGTTTGTAGCTCGAGTTATGAAACGTTTCACTAATCGTCATATTTCAAAACAATGCCTTGTCACGGTTAATGATTAGGTAAGTAAATATATTAAACCTATTCAATCACGTAATAACTGGGATACTTTAATGAGTAATAATTTTGAAACCATTAGTCACGATATTTTTTTAAGCGTAGAACGAAATTCGCCTCATATAGGGCTGAGAAACCCGATGGTGGGTGCGGGTCCTGCAGACTACAAATGGCTTTATCCGGAAGATATTTTTTCTACCGAGATCTTTTGGACTGATTCATTTTGGACTGGACAACTATGGTTGGCTTACATGGTATCGGGCACTAGCAAATTTAAAAACCTTGCCCGTATGCGCTATGGTCATCTCAATCGTATTTTGGATACACCTATTTTGATGAATCATGATCTGGGATTCCAATTCAGCTTAAGTGCTGTGGCTGACTACAAGTTGACAGGAAACAAGGAAGCTAGGACTCTGGCACTGCGTGCGGCAGAAGCATTAAGAAACCGATTTAACTGGAATGGTAACTATCTTGTTGCATGGACTGCCGGCTCTGAAGGAAAAGAACACGCAGAAAAGATACAAGGAAAAATCATCATTGACTGTATGGAAAACTTGCCTTTGCTGATGTGGGCATACTCTGAGACCAACATTGAATCTTTTAAAACAGTCGCGATTGCACAAGCAGAAACCACTATTAAACATATCATTCGAGATGACTGGAGTACCTATCACAGCTTTGACTTTGACACCACGACCAATGAGCCAATACGCGGGGGCACTTATCAAGGCTATGCAGATGAATCTTGCTGGAGCCGCGGCCAGGCCTGGGCAATCCATGGCTTTGCTCAATTAGCGTTAATGACAGGTGAAGAGCGTTATGCCGAAGTGAGCTCTAAGCTCCTGGACTGGGTTATTGAGCACATTACAGATGATTTACTCCCTGTATGGGATTATCGGCTGCCGGAACATGAAATCCAGTACAAAGACAGTTCTGCTGGTTCTATTACTGCTGCTGGTGCCGTTCTTCTTAGTCAAGTGCTGGATAAGTTTGGTAATAAGAGCACTGCGGAAAAATACCGTACATTCGGTATTAAAATGCTCCTTGCTCTTCGTGAGCAGTGTGATCTCACTTCAGACGAAAATGCACAAGGGCTGTTAAATCAAGCCGCTTCCTTTGTTCATGTAGCGAAGGAGCTGGATAAAGAAAACCTTGCTAACTCAATGCTCCCTTACGGTGACTATTACTACTATGAGGGAGTTCTTCGGGCGATGGGACACAAAAAATTCTTCTGGTAATCAGAAGGTGAATTAATCCATTAGGAAAACAATTATGAAACTAAAAAAACTAGCAGCTGTACTACTAACAACGATGTTATCCGTGTCCTCGGGCAGCGTACTTGCCAAGACCTACAAACTAGCGTCAAACGTTCCTGCAGACGGTCCTCCAGGGCTGCTTCTTCAGGAGTTTGCGCAGAGGGTTACTGATGAAACGGACAAGCGGGTGAGAATTAAGATTTTTGCCAACGGTACACTTGGTGGACAGGCGCAGTACTTACAGCAGGTACAGAGCGGTGTGGTAGAAATGGGGCTGATAAACAGTGCCATGATGGAAAATATCGAACCATCATTCGGGGTGCTGAATCTACCGTATATTTTCCGAACGTTCGACGAATTCAAGATGGTGATGGATAGTGATTTAGTAAACAAAGATCTTTTTAAAGCAACTAAACCTCAAGGATTTGAGGTCATTGGCTTTCTAGATAATGGCCCTCGCAGCATCTATTCAACCAAACCTGTAGCCAGTGTTGAGGATCTGAAAGGTTTAAAATTGAGGACAATGTCCAGCCCTACCTATATTGAAATGCTGAATCTAATGGGGACTTCTCCAACCCCTTTAGACTTCACTGAAATATATTCTGCTATGCAGCAGGGAATGATTGATGGCGGTGAAGGCGGCCTTGGAGCGTTGTGGGAGCTCAAGTTTGGGGAATTTGCCAAATATGGTGTTCTTACTGAACAGACTCGAATGGTTGATTTGATCATTATTAATAACAGAGTGCTGGACAAAATGGGAGCAGAAGATGCGGAAACTGTTCGGCGTCTTATGAAAGAAGTCAGCGAAAAATCTTATGCTGTGATCCAGACCGAAGCAGATAAGTCTATGGCTTTAGCGCAAGAAAAGCTTGGTGTGAAAATCGTTGAAATTGATAAGGGACCATTGATTGAATCAATGAGACCTATTTATGAGAAAACGCTGAAAGATCCGAAAAAAGGGCCTGTTCTAAAAGAGCTGCTCGATCTTCAAAAACGTTCACTTTAGTTTTTATCGGAGGCTCTGCTTGAAATTGATCAGAGCCTCTTCTTGAATACCGTATTCTTCGCACGAATTAGGATGTGAAATATGATGGATAAATCTATCAGCCTCAAAAAAACAAAGGCAGGCTCAACAGGCTCAAAAATTGAGGCTGTCGTGTATAAATTTTGTCATTGGAATGAACTGCTCTTATCAAAAATTGTAACGCTCATATTGGCTGTGATGAGCATACTGATCATTTATCAAGTCTTCACTAGATATGTACTAAGTGACCCAAGCGGACTGTCACAAGAGCTGCTGATATATCTAATGATCTGGCTGAGTTTCTTAGGATCTGCACTGTGTTTTTCAAAAGGACTACACCTTAGCTTGCCGCTGGTTTTTGATGCCTTGTCTGAAAAGCATCAGTCTTGGGTGATTGTTTTTAATGCGATGCTAAGCGTGATTCTATCCGTCATTATTATTTACGGCGGGATACATGCTATGGAAAAGAATATTGCATTCACTTCTCCTATGATGCAGGTTTCGATGTCCGTATTACAAAGCATTTTGGTTATTTCCGGGTTTTATATCATCCTGATGCAGCTTAAAAGGCTAATAGATACTGTTGGAATCAATAGAAACACATTAACAACTGCATTGGTTATGGCAGGTATTTTCTTTGTTATGTATTTGGCCTGGGGCATATTTCAAAGTAGTGCTCTGTTCGAGTATCTGGTTGATGAGTATTTGGAAATCACTTCAACATTTTTGTTATTCGGCGTTTTTTTCTTCTTGTTAGCACTTAATGTGCCTATCTCTGTAGGGCTGGCTTTCTCCGGGTTATTAGCTTTATCGCTGCAGATTGAATCTCAGAGCTTAATGATTACAGCAAGTGAGAAGCTTTTTAGCGGGTTAGAAAGCTTTGGTTTCCTGGCTTTACCCTTCTTTATTCTCGCCGGTAACATAATGAATCAAGGCGGAATTGCTCGCCGGCTGATCGATTTAGCTATGCTGCTTGGTAGAAAAGTACCTGGAAATTTGTGGCAGGCTAATGTTCTATCGAACATGCTGTTTGGTTGTCTGTCTGGTTCGGGTATCGCCGCCTCAACCGCTATTGGCGGTATTATTTCGCCTATGGCTAGAGAGAAAGGCTATAACATGGCAGTGTCCACAGCCATCAACGCCGCATCTGCACCAACGGGGATGATGATCCCGCCGACTGGAATCTTTATCATATACTCAATGATTACGGGCGGCAGTGCGTCTATTGCCGCGATGTTTTTAGCCGGCTATATACCTGGAATGATGATGGGCCTGTCGGTAATGATTGTCGCCTATTTTTATGCCAAGAAGTTAAATTACAAAACTGATGATACCAATTATCAACTATGGGAGATTGGTATAACGGTTTGGAAAACAGTTCCTAGTTTAACAATGGTATTCGTGATCATTGGAGGTATTCTTTCTGGTGTGTTTACCGCGATTGAAGCTGGTGGAATCGCTGTTCTTTATAGTCTTATACTATCAATAGCTTATAAATCATTAGATATAAAAAAGCTGCCCAAAATTTTGTTCGACTCAGCACTTACTTCATCTGTGATTTTATTTCTTATTGCGTGCTCCGGGCTCATGAGCTGGAGTATGACATTTGCGAGTATCCCGGATGCTATTGGGGAAATTCTAATAGGTATAACGGACAACAAACTTCTGTTATTACTTTTGATGAATCTTACTCTACTGGTTGTAGGCATCTTCATGGATATGGCGCCTGCGCTTTTAATTTTCACCCCAATATTCTATCCCGTAGCAATGGCGTTAGGAATCGATCCTGTTCAGTTCGGTGTTGTTATCGTTTATAACCTATGTATGGGATTGATAACCCCTCCTGTAGGCACTGTTTTATTCGTGTCCTGCAGCGTGACCGGCGAAAAAATCACCAGCATTGTTAAGCCTTTAATTCCAATATTCATTCTTCAGTTTATAGGACTGATGCTGATCACCTACTTCCCGTTTTTTACCATGTACCTGCCGACACTCTTTGGTGTTAACTAATTGAAAAACTTATTTATATTTAATTATTTTAGAGAGAATTGTAATGAGAAAAAATATTGTATTAGTAACATTTTTACCTTTACTTGCAGCTCCTGCCGCTGCATCTACGAGTTATTTTAACGGTAACGTGCAGTTTCATGATTCTAACCTGCACGGTTCAAAATCAACGTCAACAGTGGAGGTCGGCCACAATTTTGACTCTGGAACTAGAGTGTTGATGGAAATTGATTCAATTCCTATTGGAAGCGTCGAATCAAGTGCGCCTTTACCGGTAGTAACGCTAGGTTTAGAGCAGAAGTTAGATATCAGCAGTAATTTTTGGGCATCAGTCGGCTACCACAACTTAGTTCAAGCTGGAGAAACGATCCAGTACCGTCCCCTGATTAAGCTGGGTTACAACTTTGATAATGGGATTTCTCTGTATCATCGAACACGAGCCCACATCTATGCAGATGTTGACGGGCAGCTGCAGAGTGCGGATTCTGATTTTCGCTTTGACAATGCTGTTTCTTATAAATTCACTGACGCTGATTTCCTTTTAAGTTACAAGAATATTTATGTAGCAAAAGGCAGTGAAGATGCGTTCAGAAACGATAAAGTGAACACCATGGATCATGAAGTTCGGGTAACGTGGACTCGCAGCGGAGCACAGCCTTTTATTGAATGGCGCAACCAGGCTAATGGATTAGAAAATGCTGACGGCAGCAGCGCAGTAAATAATGCATTGGTTATAGGGTTTGGATATGTCTGGTAACCATTTAAGCAAATAAAACTTACAATGTGCTCTAACTGTGTATCAGGATTTACAGCAGTTAGGGCGTACTTATGTATGCTATGGAGGAAACATGAAATTAATACAAAGTCTAACGTATTTGTTGTTTATATTTACTTCAAATTTATGTTTTGCAGATCCTGTATCGACAACACCCGTCGCAAAGTGGTTTATGGATAAAAAGCACGATTCGCTGCTTGTAGATGAGGTTAATACGTTTTACAAAGCAGAAAACCTGCAGGCATCATTTCTTACCTACGGCAGCCCTCCTACTTGGTCTACTGATACTCCCGAGAAACTATCTGGCTATTCTCTAAAGTTCAACGGACTTAGCTCAGGATTAGTTGTCCCCGCAAACAATAAATTAGCAACGAGCAGCTTTAGTACAGTAGTCTGGGTTAAACCTGAGGCGATAACTGAGCAGTATCAATCCATTTACTCTTCAAGAGGGGAGGCACAAGGAGCGGTCGTATATATTGCTCCTAACGGACAATGGGAGCTTTGGCTTCAAAGCCCTGACGGCTGGTCAAAAACAATCGGGCCTAAAGTTAAACTGGGTGAGTGGACTCATATTGCGGTAACGTTCGATGCTCATGGTGAGGAACACAACGGCATCTTTACGGGTACCGCTTTTCTCTATATCAATGGTGAAGAAGTATCTTTAACTACACAGGCGAAGTATCAGCCAAATAGTACTTCTAATATTGGCATTGGTTACCGCGGCAGTAGTAATCAATTCTTTTTTCAAGGTAATGTTGCTCAAACTGAAGTATTTGAGGAGGCATTAAGTCCGAATGAGATCTCTTCACATTACAGTAGTAATGTTGTACCGGGCACTCTTATTGCTCAGTGGTTAATGAATGAAGGTGAAGGTAATGTAGTAGAAGAACCACTGTCGAAAACCCCGGATCCAAATGAAGTATTACTGTTTAATCATCCTGGAAATCTAGTAGGCGGCCCTGTATTCAGTGATGATTCTGTAACTGGTCACGGCTATTCGATATCTTTAGATGGAAGGTCTCAAGGGGCTTGGGTTGAAGCGAATGACGAACTTAATGTAAGAAGTTTCAGCCTCTCTTTATGGGTTAAACCAGACGGTACTGGTGGAGACTACCAGACGCCATTGGCCTCTCGGGGAAGCAGTGGAGGCTATCAGATATACCTGACACCGGATAAGCGTTGGCAGTTCTGGTTAAATAGCGGGGGAAACTGGACGCAAATTGGAAACGGTAAAGCAAAACTTGGTCATTGGCAGCATATTATTGCAACTTTTCAAGCTGAAAATGAGGTTGGTAAAGATGCCTTTATTGGTACGGCAAGGCTTTACTTAAATGGAGAAATTGTTGGTGAAGCGAATGATGTTGCCTATAACCTGAACCGGGATGCGAGAATGGGAATCGGTTATCGCGGCAGCAGCGAACAGTACTTTTTTGAAGGTAATATAGATCTGATTGAAGTTGTTAGCGGTGCTTATTCTACAGGGGAAGTTTTGCGAAAATCCGTAATGCCTATTTCAAGCTGGAATTTTTTTGAAGGCTATGGTGATTTTGCTTTTGACAGCTTTGGAGAAAGCGTCGGTTCTTTAAAAGGCTCTCCGACCTGGACGAAGGTTTATAGAGGTGGTGTAGAGGGGCTTGGGCTGAAACTTGCTGGAAACCAGGGAGTTGATGTTGAATTCCCTAAAGAAATTAAACCAGTCAAATTCTCATTAGAAACTTGGGCTGCAGTTGAAAGATTGAACGGCAAAAAGCAGACAATATGGAGTTTTGTTGATGGTTACAATGAACATGCTCTTTATATTAATGAGCAGGGGAAATGGGAGTTTTCTGTTGGTGACGGTACAGAGTTTAACTCCCTGCTGGGAGAAAATGTAATTGTCGATAAACTTTCGCATATAGTCATTACGTTTGATTCTATTCCTGATAGTGATGATCCAAAACTAGCTGTTGGAACTGCACAGCTATACGTTAACGGTGAACTGCAGATATCGGAAGATAATATTCGCTTAAAGCGTAGTGATGCTAATAAAATGTCGATTGGTTACGAAAAGCAGGGAGAACGACGCCATCTAACGGGAGTGATTGATAAACTCTCTTTGTTTAGCCAGGCGCTAAACCGCAGCCAAGTTTCACATTTATACCGCATGCCGAGCCAAAGGGTAAATCAATCCCACTGGGATAATGGTCAAGCAGAATTTAATGCGGATAAAGTAAATGGCCCTATTATATCTGAGGGCAGCCCTTTGAAATATCCAGGCCTGTATAAAAGAGAGAGGGAGCTGTTTGATTATGATCCTAGGTATTATCCAAATATGGTTACTTTTGATAACTTAAACCGTGAAGTAATTGTTGCTGGTACCTATGAAGAGAAAGATGATAACAGTACTGTTTATCCATCTTATGGTTTTCCTGGAAACCAGTTCATTCAACGTAAGTCAATTGATGGCTGGGAGTCATTTTCAGTAAAAAATGCCGTTCGTACAGCTTTTAATGAATCAAACTGGAATGGCCGAGTGTGGTCTGGTTCGAAACTGATTCATGAGAGGGTCGAATTTGACAGCAGCGGCGATGCATATTTATTGGCCTGTATCGATGAGCCCATTAGCGGTGTTAGCGGGTGGATGCTTTTGTATTCTGAATACGGTGATCATCAATTTACGAAGTGGAAAGGTTATAGCCTTCCATCAAAGGCTGAACATTGTAAGTATCAGCAGGGGCACTATAACTTTCAAGCATATATACCGTACATCAATAGAGATGTTCCACCCACATTAATTTATGATCAATCCAATCTGGTCCCGATAGAAAAAAATGGTGAGGGGCTGGTGATAAAGAAGGCTCAGCAGCTGATCAAGCCTGAAAGTGCTATCACAGAGTTTATTGCTGGTTACTCTCATTCAGGTGGAATGAACAGTAGTGTGACAGTCGGGGATTACACTCATTTCGTTTTCGCACGGCTTGACAGCAATCTTGGTAATAATACTACGGATACTGATATATATTACTCCAGCTATAATCATTCGACTGGTACTGTTAGTATGCCTGAATATTTAACTTCTACCGGCAGCTGCTGTTTATCTCCCGATAATCATAATATTCCCTTTATTTTAATTGATAGTGAAGGGAAGCTGCACGTCATGGCAGGAAGCCACCAAAAACCGTTTAAGTACTTAACGGCAAAGACAGACTCTAGTGGTAATGTAGACGGTAAATGGAGCGATGCGGTGGAAGTTGTATCTCTGAACGGAGATGGAGATCCATTCAACACTTATCCAGGTCTTGTTATTGATCGTAATGACACGATTCATATGGTATTTAGGAAAGTTGATGAATTTGATCGCTATAATTTGCACTATATGCGTAAGAAGAAGGGCCAGGAGTGGGAAGATATTGGAAGCATGGTGATTCCAGCGTCAGGAACATACAGTGTTTACTATCACAAACTATCGATATCGCCTAACGGTGATTTGTATCTGAATTATTTCTTCTATCACCATTTTCTTAGTGATGATAGTGCAGAAGAGTACCGTAAGCGCTGGCCGTTAGAGCTAATTGAAACGGGGGGGACTGCAGATATCAATCTTTATTCAGGAATCAAAGCGCATAATGGAGTGCTGCTAAAAAGCTCAGACGGAGGTAGTACATGGGATCTATTTGGTACTAGTGAATCTGAAGCGGTTGTTGGATTAGAATAAATAAAAAAACCGCCTTTGAAGCAGGCGGTTTTTTATTGACCTAGATAATTTTGATGGCCACGGTAGTAATGGTTATTACTGCTTCTATATTCAATATTTAGCTTGGTAAGTTGAGCTGGCTGTCGACGTATTGTTGAGCGAGTTTTATACAGAGAAGAGCCGCATGCCTAAGTATTGCTGCTTTTATTTTAACCTAACCTTTATTTAAGGAGTGCAAAGTGCTGAGAAGGTTGTTAAGAAATCAGTTCATTTTACTGCTGCTTCTGACGGCTGTTAATTTATATGTGTATTATTATATTGGTGTTGAAACACCGCAAAATCCGCAGGATTATTGCGATACAACGACCCTGTCAACGGGGGAATGTATTGCTGATTTACCTGGTGAGTTTGCCAGAGGTGCTCTGCTGCAGCTCAGTCTGATATTTTTTGTTTGTTTCCCGTTGTTATCTATTATTTTAGGTAAGGTATATTCAGCAGTCAGCGGCTGCGGGAGACGTTGATTTTCATTTAAGCAATATATTTCACTCTAGCTGTCGGAAAACTTGTAATGCCTAAATTACACTGCAATGGAATTAACCTCTACTACGAAATCCATGGTTCGGGTCAGCCTTTGCTGTTTATTCATGGCCTAGGCTCCAGCACCCGAGACTGGGAGCTGCAGGTCGCTGAATTTTCCCGAACCTACCAGGTTATCACCTTTGATTTACGCGGTCATGGGCGCTCTGATAAACCTGCTGGTCCCTATAATATGGCGATGCTTGCTGCAGACTGTATTGGACTGCTGCAGGGGCTGGCTATTGAAAAAGCCCATATAGTCGGCTTGTCACTCGGCGGCTGTATCGCTTTTCAGCTTGCTCTGGATGCGCCGCAGTTAGTCAGGACCCTGACCGTTATAAACAGTATGCCGGAGCTGATTACGCATAGCCTTAAGGAACGTTTAGAAATCTTCCTGCGGCTGCTGATTGCGTCTTTATTCGGTGTGCGTATCACGGGAAAAATATTAAGCCGGCGTCTGTTTATAAAACCTGAACAGCAAAGGCTGCGCCGAACTTTTACTGCACGCTGGGCTGAGAATGACCGGCGGGCATACTTGGCCGCGTTAAAAGCGATGATCGGCTGGAGTGTTACAGCCCGGCTTGCAGAGATTGTTTGTCCAGTACTGGTTATCGCTTCGGATCAGGATTATACGCCGGTGGCTCTTAAGGCCGCCTACACAGATAAGCTTGGTAATGCGCAGCTGCAGGTTATTGCCGATTGTCGTCATGCGCTGCCCGTTGAGCAGCCGCAGCTCCTGCATTCGGCTTTAAGGGATTTTCTGGCGAAATATAGTTAATTACAGCTGATTTAAGCGAGGTCTTTTATCGTGCTTAAATTAAACAACTGGCTATTTTGTGCAGGGGATCTATATATATAAGAGGTGAAACTGACCGGGAGATAAATTTTGAGCCGCAGCGGGAAACTCGATATTGACAGCTTCAATAAACGACTGGTATCTCAGCTGGATATTCTGCATCAGGTATTAAATACGCCTGGATTTGGTGAAGGTGATTTATCTCTGGGCGCAGAGCTGGAAACGAATATTGTTAACCATGAAGGTACTGCTCAATACCTGAATCATGAGCTGCTGGATTTATGTAAAGACCCGCGTTTAACACTAGAGTTAAACCGTTATAATCTGGAGCTGAATTTAACACCGGTGACAGCTTCGGGAACCCCTTTTACCAGCATAGGTAATGAGATCCTGTCAATTCTTAAGGCGGTTAATCTAGCAGCGGAAAAAAACAATGCTTCGCTGACGGCTATTGGTATCCTGCCGACACTGCGCCAGCAGGACTTAACAAAAAATGTTCTTTCAGACAATTACCGTTATAAATTTTTTGCCAGTGAACTGTCCGCACGTCGAGGCGCTCAGTTTAAGCTGCACATCGACGGTGAAAATCCTTTTGTAATAGAGACAGATACCATTGCCTATGAAGGAGCCGGCACATCACTGCAGCTGCATTTAAGAGTACCGCCGCGGCGTTTTGCTAATGTATATAATGCGGTGCAGCTGGTCAGCCCTGCTGTTCTGGCCTATGCAGCTAATTCCCCCAGCCTGCTTGAACATTTTTTGTGGGATGAAACCCGTATCGCTTTGTTTAAGCAGTCAACGGACACCCGTATCCATCAGCATCAGTGGCGGGAACCGCCGCGGGTGAGTTATGGAACTGGCTGGAACCGCCATGGTCTGCATGAACTTTTTGCGGAAAATGTCAGTTTATATTCTCCGTTGTTTACCCAGGGATTTGCGCAGGATGCGGCCGCTGTCTGGGCAAAAGGACAGCCTCCAAGATTCGACGAATTAATGCTTCATCAGGGCACAGTATGGAGCTGGAATCGCGGTATTTACGATTATCATAAAAACGGTCATGTCAGGATTGAGGCACGAACGCTTCCGGCAGGTCCTAGTGTGGCGGATATGATGGCAAATTCAGCTGTCTTAACCGGCCTGGCTTACGGTCTGGAAGATAATATTGAAGAGCTGATTGCGCGCCTGCCGTTTAAGCATGCAAAATATAATTTTTACCGGGCGGCGCAGAGCGGTATCGATGCAAAACTCATCTGGCCGGATCCTAAAAATCATCGCCTGATAGAAACAAGCCCGGCTGATATTTTAAGGCGTTTAATGCCCTACGCTGAACTTGGGCTGCAGAAAATAGGTGTGAATCAGGCGGAAATCACGCGTTATCTTAATCTGTTTCAGGAACGCATTAAGGTTAATACCAGCGGTGCCCGCTGGCAGCGTCAAATGACGGCCGAATATGAAAAAACAGAAACTCGTCACGACGCTATGCATCTGATGTTTGCTAAATATCGCCTTTTTCAGGAGAAAAATATAGCTGTCAGTGACTGGGATTTAAATAAATGAATATACATTCAAAGCAGCTGCAGGTGGGATTTTACGACAGCCGCGAGCTTAGCGGAGAGGGAGATATTGCTGTTTTTCTTTCCCAGTTCAAACGCTGTTCCGCGCTGATTTTATTTAAAGGAAAAGATTCACAACGATCCTGCCGAATAATTACCACCCTGCTTCACGGTAATGAGCCTTCTGGTGTTTATGCACTGCAGCGCTTAATTACTAATCAGACACAGCCTATTGCTGATACTTATGTTTTTGTGGCATCTGTTCGTGCGGCCACCGCTGAGCCGTTATTTTATTTTCGAATGCTGCCGGAGCATAGAGACCTGAACCGTTGTTTTGCCGATGTTACTATTAGCGATCAGCAGGGCGCATTAGCCCTGTATATTAAAGAATTTATCCGCAAAAAGCAGCCTGAACTGCTGATGGATATGCATAATACTTCTGGTGAAAGTCCAGCATTCAGTGTGTCGCATGTGCAGGATAGGCGCCATGCTGCTTTATGCCTGTTGTTCAGTCCGTTTATTATTCATTCTACCATTAAAGTCGGCGCCTTGTTCGAGCAGGATTTTAACTGTCCTAATGTCACCATAGAATGCGGCGGCGCCGGCAATGAAATGTCACATGAAATCGCCTATACGGGGCTGCACCGGATATTTCGTGCGGAAATATCGGAATTGAAGGGGGAAGTCGAGTCTCCTGTATGGCTGAACAACCCCTTAAGATTAGAGTTAAAAGCCGATACCAGACTGGCTTATGCAGACAGTCCCTGCCCGCAGGCAGATCTGACGCTGCCGCTGGATATCGACTCGCATAACTTTGGCGTCTGGGGGGCAGACAGACCGCTGGGCTGGTTAGGCGGCAAAGGAATGGAAATATTTACCGTCAAAGGTCCTCAGGGCAAGGATCACTTAGCAGATCTGTTTACCTGCCGCAGCGGCCAGTTGTTTCCCGCTGTCTCGCTGCATCTGTTTATGATAACCAACCGTGCCGATATTGCCTTGTCGGATTGTCTGCTGTATGCCGTTCCCTGTTAAAAATACCGCCCGCTGCACTATACTTTAAGTGTGTGTAATATTGCTGGATGTGAACATGAGTAAGCTGCCGGTTGAGTTTTTTCCTACCCGTTTCTGGCATAAAAGCCATGACGACCTGGTCACCTGTGATGTCTGTCCCCGCCACTGCCATCTGCGTGAAGGTAAACGTGGTACTTGTTATGTGCGTATGAATCATCACGGTAAGATAGTGCTTACCAGTTACGGGCGTTCATCGGGTTTTTGTATTGATCCTATTGAGAAAAAACCGCTCAATCACTTCTATCCCGGTTCTCGTGTGATGTCATTCGGTACCGCAGGCTGCAACCTTACCTGTAAATTCTGCCAGAACTGGGAGATCAGTAAATCCCGACAGGTTGATACGCTTTGTGACAGTGCGATGCCGGAGCAGCTGGCTCTGGCTGCTAAAAATCAAGGCTGCAGGAGTCTGGCTTTTACCTATAATGATCCGGTGATCTTTATGGAGTATGCGGTTGATGCCGCCCAGGCTGCTAAAGCATTAGGCCTCAAGAGTGTTGCTGTGAGTGCCGGTTATATGTGTGATCAGCCCAGGGTAGAATTTTATTCTTATATGGATGCCGCTAATATTGATTTAAAAGGTTTTACTGAGGACTTTTACCATAAAATTTGTCATGGCCAGCTGCAGCCGGTTCTGGATACTCTGCTCTATCTTAAGCATGAAACTAATGTCTGGTTTGAAATTACCACTCTGCTGATCCCCGGCGAAAATGACAGTGATCAGGAATTAAATCAGATGTGTTTGTGGATAGCCGAAAACCTCGGCGCGGATGTACCGCTGCACTTTAGTGCTTTTCACCCGGATTTTAAGATGAGGGATAAACCCTGTACGCCCTTGTCGACACTGCTTCGGGCAAGGAAAATTGCTCTGAGTTACGGCCTGCACTATGTGTACTGCGGCAATGTGCATGACAGCGAGTCAGACAGTACCTATTGCCCAAACTGCCGTTCTCTGGTGATTGAGAGGGACTGGTATCAGCTGGGAGCATATAATCTTGATCAATCCGGGCATTGTCGACACTGCGGGCAGCTGTTAGCCGGGTGCTTTGCCGGTCCTAAAGAGAATTTCGGACGACTGCGCATCCCGGTAAGAATGGGAAATTGATAACTGCTTTATCTACCTGTCGTGAGTAATTACACCCCCAGTAGTATTCTGTGCAGATAAACAGCAAATAAAAGATATAAAGCTAAGCCGCTTATAACAATCACAATATCATTTCTAGCTGATTTTTTTAAACCGGGCGGCTGCCGGGAAATTCGATATTTCATGGAGAAAATATCGGCAGCCGCCCAAGTTAGAAAAGAGCCGAAAAGCAGTAAATCAGCACAGTTTCCGTTTACCAGTAAATGAGCGGATGCCCAGAGTAAAACAGCAGACAACTGCGGGTGTTTTATAAGCGTTGTTATTTTTCCCGGGAAGTAAGGGGCTAAAAACAGAATAAAAACGGGCAGCATAAGTAAAGCGCTGACGTGGCGCAGCCAGTAAGGTGAAACATAAATGAGTGTCGGGTTTAAGCGGGCCTCTGAGTAACCTTTGATTATTAACACCATGCCGGCTAGTGAAAGCAGCGAATAGACTGCTTTCCAGCCAAGCTCACTTTTTGCCGCAAAGCGGTCACGCAGCGGCTGTGCGAAGATTGATATGGAATGTGTGCCTAAAAACAAAAATAACCCCATAAGCAGATAAGTCATATAAAAACTCCAAACTGAATGGTATTTATAAGATTAAAGCATTTTGCGGATTATTTTCCGACAGGTACCACAAATGGGATCCGCCGCGTTTTTTAAAAGTGTTTTCTTAAGCAGTTAATCCCTGTGCGATTAAGTTAATCGGGTGAATTGTTTTTAAGTTAGTGTTTTCCTCTATCTGCCACTTACATGTTTCGCAGTCGGTAATTGCATAATCGGCATCTGAGTTTTTGATTGTTTCAAAAAGGTGTTTACCGATCTTCATGGACACATCATAGTTTTCTTTTTTAAAACCATAGGTGCCGGCCAGGCCGCAGCATTCGCTGTCCAGAACAATGACTTTTAAACCGGGAACTGCCCGCAGCAGTTCAATGGTAAAAATTGCCAGACCGCTTCGCTCTAGATGGCAGGGGGTATGGTAAACAATGGTTTTATTTATCTCTTTGAGTTTCGGTGCATTGCCGTTCATAAACTCACGTAGTAAAAATGAGGTGATATATTCAATTTTATCCACGACTTGACTGTTATCCACATCCAGCACATGCGGGTATTCCTGTTTTAAGGTAAATGAACAGGTAGAAGAGGTCGATAAAATAGGAGTATTAAACTTTTCGACTGCTTCGGTCATATTTTTTACATTAAAGTGCGCATTTTTACGTGCTTTATCGTGAAATCCATTAGCAATTAACGGCACCCCGCAGCATTTTTCTTTGTTTAATAATTTAAGTCCGATGTTCATTGCATTTAATACTTTGAGCAGATCTTTACCCAGATCCGGGTCATTATAATTAACATAACAGCCGTGGAAATAACTGATTTGACGCGGGTATTGCTCCTGGTCCGGGGCATTCTTTTTAAACCAGTTTCTAAAAGTACCCTGTGAATATTTCGGCAGCGCTTTATGTTTATCAATACCTATGGTTTTATGCATTACTGTTTTAATGATTTGTGAGTCGGTAATTTTATTAACAACAGGTGCAAAGGGCGTTGACAGTGTGCCGAACAGATCCGTCCGGCTTAAAATGAAATCTCTCATCAGCTTAGGGTTAATAACTTTCTTTTCAAACTTGCCTCTGGCAACGGCGATAATATCGCCGACATTAACATTCGACGGGCAGGCGGTTTCACAGCGTTTGCAGTTGGTACACAGTTTTAATGCCTGATCGTAATAATCCAGACTTTTTATGCGCAGACGTGCGCCGTCAGGGCCGCACTCTTTGGGGCCGGGATAATGCGGGTTGGCTTTAGCAACGGGGCAGTACACGGTACAAATAGTACATTTTATGCATTTTTCAAAACTGTTTTGCGCGATATTCATCTGTTTACTCCGCTGTTATTAAGCATCTGGTTTACCGAGTAATAACCTGTGCTGATGGCAACACCGCTGCCGCACCCCTGGGCTATCGGATCATATCCTGCGAGACTTGAACCCGTGCAGAACAGGTTATTAACCACAACCCCTTTGTGCATCGGATTGAATGCCGTATTGGTTTTAATGCCTATGGATAAAAACGGATGAGATTTTTGCGAAAAAAACTGCTCCTGGTGCCATGATTTTCTCTCTTCGATCGTATTTAAATCTAAATCAAAAACGGGCTCTTTAATCTGGTTGTAATGGGCTTTAAAACCTTTACTGAAAAAACTGCCGGAGGCTAGAATGAAGTTAGCCGCGGTTAACGGCATCTCTTTAAAGTTACGTGTGTAGATACTTTTAAGGCGCAGTGTGTCACCGTCTTCAGCCATGTCTCCTTTAGTAACCTGATCACCTTTTAACAGCGCGCCGCCGTTATTGATAAACAGTCTACTCATCGCTTCTTCAAGGCGGATGCCCAGTAAAGAGGGGGGCATAGTCGGCACTTCGTGAATGGTTAAGCCGGTTAATTGATGCAGTTTATTGAGTACTGCCAGTCCGTCACCATTGCCGGTAATCGCGGGTAAAATCAGGATATCATCAGGAGATGCGATTTTTTTTAATTTTTCGGCGAATAAGCTGATTTCATGGTCATCACTTAAAATACGGGCAATATCAATTGAACGTAATTCACATGGGTTTCTTTTTAATCCGGAAAACCCGTCAATTGAAACAGACACATTTTTTATTTTAATATCTTTAAACTCAGGGATCTGACTTAAATTATCGCTCACCATTTTTGAGTTAAAGTCTCTAAAATTATCAATCTGCACAACAATAATGCGCTGTACTTGATGCTCTTCAAGCCTAACCGGCAGCTGATAAATATAAGGCTGTGACATCCAGGTGGATTTTAATGTGCCCAGCGGCGTAATACGGAAATGATTATCACCATTTTCCTGGTGTGTTAAAGGAATACCGGCTGAAGCTAATATTTTTTTATACCAGTCAAGTGACTCAAAAACTATTTCTTTGCCGACTTTACTGTAGGGGTGCTCCGGAAATTCCCGGGCAAATTTTTCAAAGACAGCTTCAGGATTACGGATAATTTTTCCCGTAGGGGTATGTGAAAGCAGGTCAATGGATCCCGATGAAAAATGCAGGGCACTTTGGCCGTTAGAGATAATTGCTGTTTTTAATCCCGCTTCAAGGCAGCGCAGGCCGGCTGTGTATCCTGCAATACCGCCGCCGATAATTATGCTGTCAAATTTCATAATATTCCTTTTTTTCATCGTTTTGTGCTGTACCGAGAAGAGTGACATCGGCCGCGCCGAACAGTCCTTCATATATCCAGTAAGTGAACTCGGCTTCTCTAAGTGCGTCATCAAATAAAACTGGTTTGATGCCTTTCCATCTTTCCTCTAAAAAATGGATCAGCAGTTTGCTCGAATCATGGCCGCTGCATTGACCATATTCACAAAACAGTCCGGAAGCGCGGTAGGTGCACAGCTCACCCTGACATGAGCCCATACCTAGTCGTGTGCGTCTTCTTAGATCTACCAGATTAGTCACATCCAGCTTTTTGATGGCATATTCAATTTCGCCTACGGAAACCATTTCACATTCACAGACAATGGATTTTCCCTTGGCACTTTGATCGAATAACTGCACCGCCTTTTCGCCGTGACGATAGGCGGCTGCTTTAGAGGTTAACGCGGTTTTTTTCTGAGGCTGTTTATCTGCTGTTTCAACGGAACCCGGCAGCGGCTGCAGGTGAGTGGTACAGGGGGAGTTGTTACCTAGTTTTTTTGCCACCACATCTGTGGTCATTTCCGCCATCAAGCGGCAGGTCATCAGTTTTCCGCCGAGAATACTGGTCAGCCCGGTTAACCCGTCACGTTGTGCATGATCCAGTAAAACAATGCCGCGGCTGATATTACGGCCGTTGCCGCCGCTGACATCAACTAAAGGACGGACACCGGCATAAGCACGTAAAATTCGGGTTTTTTCTAAGATCGGTGCTAATTTTGCACCTTCTGCGATTAATATATTGACCTCTTGATCTGTGACCCGCAGCGAGTCTATTTCGCTGTAGTCGATCTCTTCCGAGGTTGTTCCAATTAATGAAATCGAATCTCCGGGCACTAAAATGTCGGCATCAGCAGGTTTGCGGCAGCGGTTAATGACAAGTTCATTAATGCGGTGCTCCAGCACCAGCAGCGAGCCTTTGGCAGGGAACATCTGTACATCCAGATCTGCATACTGACAGATATTTTTTCCCCAGATACCGGCGGCATTAATGACTTCATGTGCAAATATTTCAAATTTTTCATTAGTTCGAACATTTAAGCAGGATGCGCCGATAATACGTTCACCGGCCCGGATAAATGACTGCACAACTGAGTAGGTAAAAATCTGCGCGCCGTATTTTTTAGCATCTAATACATTTGATGCGCATAAACGAAAAGGATCTAATGTTCCGTCGGGGACTTTGACTGCGCCTAATAAACTGGGATTTACATTAGGCTCTAACTTGAGTGCTTCCTCTGGTGTGAGCTTTTGTGTGTCGATACCCACACTGCTGCATGCATGAATAAAGGTACTTTGAAAGCTAAGGTCATCTTCAGGCAGGGTGATAAACAGTCCATCGGTCTTATCCACACAATGACTGGCTATTTTTTTGAGAATTTTATTTTCTTGAATACATTCATGGGCTGACTCAGAATCAGTGACTGCATAACGTGCACCAGAATGCAGCAGGCCGTGATTTCGCCCTGTTGTCCCCGATGCAATATCATTTTTATCAAGCAGCATACATTTAATGCCGCGTAATGCGCAATCGCGCATGATACTTGTACCAGTAGCACCGCCACCGATAATTAAAACTTCTGTTTCATAACGGCTTATATGTCCCATAATTCATCCAATTAGTCAGCCCAATTAACTGGTTATGATTATGGCTAACAAAAATAATTTATTAAGTGATCTATATCGCAAATGCTCGTTCGCGCTTTCGTTTGCTTGTTTATCGAGCTGTTTATGGTTGTTTGGAGTACGAGAGCTGTGTGGGGAGATTTACTGCCTTCTGTTATTCTTTTAAGGCACTGCATAATTTCTTTTTATTAAAGTCTATTTTATTTTTTTGAGATAAGACAAGACGAACAGTTTTTATTTTGAGTTAATATGACGGGTATATCCTTGATTATTCTATTAATAGTGAGCGTAATAATTTATGCAGACCTTACTTTTTATCTTAAATAATGGACCCTATGGTTCAGAGAAAACATTCAATGCGCTGCGTCTGGCATTAAATATCAAAGAACAGCATGAAGAAAATGTGAGACTTAAGCTCTTTTTAATGTCCGATGCGGTGACTGCCGCGCTGCATAATCAGCGTCCTTCGGAGGGCTATAATATTGAGCAGATGCTGGAGATACTGCTGGCACAGGGAGTCGATATTAAGCTGTGCAGAACCTGCTGCCAAGATCGCGGGGTAACAGAGCAGAGCCTGATTGAAGGTATCCGGATCGGTACTTTAATTGATTTATCACAGTGGACATTAGATGCACAGAAAGTGCTGACATTTTAAAGCGCTTTAGGTAAAAAACACTTAGGAAATAATATGCACCAGTCAGTAGAAACTTGTATTTTTTATATCGCTTCAGAAAATCAGCTTGCCGGCATTCTTCAGGAAACGCTGTATAGTGATCCGAGCTTAAACACCGAGGGATTTATTCATTTCTGCAGCTGCAGTCAGGTTGATGCGGTAGTGGAAGCTTTTTATCCGAATCAAACGGATCTTAAACTGTTGGTTGTTGATGTCAGTCTGCTGCATTCTGAACTTCGTTTTGAAGCCCCCAGCGGCAGCTTACCCGATGATTTTCCTAAACAGCAGCTGTTTCCGCATTTATACGGTCCTTTAAACAGAGATGCGGTTATTGATGTTATTGACTTAAATCGTTTTAACCACAAACCAGTACATCCTGATACTGCCGCTGTGCTGCGTCATTATCGTTTTGCCAGACTGCCCGTTGAAGGAACGCTGTTCAAAAGCACCTGGAGAGGAGAAGCCGCAGCTGCTGAGCAGGGACCTTCTGGAACTGCGATGATCGGGCTTTATGCTAATGAGCCGGAAAGTCTGTCGTGTTTCCATAAGCTGGATTATGACGAGATCTGGCATGTATACGGCGGCGACCCTTTTACACTTTATCTGTTTTATGCAGACGGGCGGACTGAAGAGATAATTATGGGGCTGGATATTCTACAGGGGCAGCATGTTCAATATGTTATTCCGGCAGGTGTCTGGCAGGCCGGCTGCCTTAATGAAGGCGGCCGTTATGCACTGTTCGGCTGTACCATGGCTCCCGGGTTTACCGGAACCTGCTTTGAAGCGGGGCTGGCTTCTGAACTGCTGGAACTGTATCCCGACAGAGCTGAAATTATTAATAAGATGTCAGTTAACGGAGAGCATAAAAATATGCCGGAAGGGTTTGCTGATTAAGATAACTTCGCAGTTTTTCAGTTAAGGAATTACAAGGGCAGCCCGGGCTGCCCTTGTAATATCAGTTCTGATTTATAAAAACTGTTTTATTTTGTTAATGTCGATAAATCTGTTGTTTTATCTCTAGTTTTCCATAGCGATGCTGTAACAGCGGTGGTGAGTGATACTGCAATAACCAGCAGAGAGATTAATGTCGGAATTGCCCATGGTGTTTCAATCAGGAGCATTTTAATGCCGATAAAACTGAGAATAAATGCCAGAGCCGCCCGCAGGTAGCAGAAACGTGTTAATAACCCCTGCAGTACGAAATATAAAGAGCGTAAACCAAGCAGCGCAAAGACGTTTGCGCTAAGTACGATAAACGGCTCTTTAGTGACCGCGAAAATGGCTGGAATAGAATCTAGCGCAAACATAACATCTGTCAGGGCAATCACAGTCACGACAATCATCAGCGGTGTTGCCAGCCAGCCCTTATTGTCTTTAATCAATATACTGGAACCCTGGTAGTGGTCACTTACGCGAAAACATTTTCGAACTAAACGTACCGGCAGAGATTCCGAAAAATCTTCACTCTTGTGCTCATCTTCTTTCCATAATTTAAAGCCGGTATAAAGTAAAAAGGCGGCAAAAATGTACAGAACCCAATGGAATTCAGCCAGCAGCTGCGCGCCGACTGCAATCATCACAGCGCGCAGAATCAGCGCTCCAACAACACCGAGCATCAGTACTCGCGGGCGTAAATGTTCAGGCACAGCAAACTGACTGAAAATCAGTGCAAAGACAAATAAATTATCTACGCTAAGTGATTTTTCCAGCAGGTAGCCGGTTAAAAAGGCCACTGCAGCCTGGCTGCTGGAATAGCTGCTTTGCGGTGCCATTAAAGGCCAGTACAGGTAGATAATAACATTGAAGATTAAGGCGAGTGACACCCAGAACAGGCTCAATAGTGCGGCTTTTTTGATGGTGACTGTGCCGCCGCGGGTCTGGTATAAATCCACAGCCAGCATTAATACGGTTAAAACGGCAAAACCTTCATAGCTAAACAGGCTCATTTCTTTTCCCTCCTAAAAAGCGCGGAAGGGGGGATTAATCGTGACCATCCGCGCATTACAATAACACACCCTAAGATGCAGTAATGGCGTTGGTCTCGTCAGAGTGCGTTTATCATATTAATAACGCGGCTCTCGGCTGCCGGAAGCATGGGGCTTCGTGATGACGACAGACAAATTGGTGACTACTCCCCAAACACGCGAATGTTATTCCTATTAATATTAATAATCTAGCGCTGTTTTTTACTGTTAAATTGTAATTGATAAATGAGTGACTCAGGTGCTTGTCAGCAAATAATATTCAATTTTTAAAATTAATTGTAATTTATGTTTTTGGGGTGGTTTTGTGACAACTAATTGTTAAATTAAGTCTTTTTCAGTATTATCATGTTTTTTTTAAGCTTTTAAGCTTTTAAGCTTTTAAGCTTTTAGGCTCTGCAGCCGATACATTTAGCGAATATTATTCGGGATAATAATCAGCGAATAAAATCTATCAAAATAAGAGAATTAGAAAGTCTAATACACTAAACAATTTTAATTTAATAAAAACAGAAGATAAAAGAGATGAAGATAAAGTATAAGTTTAGTGTGTCCGCTGCCTTCTTTTTAATATCTATATCAGGAATTTTAATAAGCTTAACTTTCAGCATGAGTAAACTGAAAAGTGCTTATTCAGAAGTTTCTGAGAATGAAAAAGTGATCGACAATATTTACAAACGCAGAGATCAAATCAGAAGAATTCTAATGATTGAGTCATTTTCAGAGTTAGAAAAACCTGAAAACCGACTTGAAAAAAATAGGCTCACTGCAAAAAACTCAAAGTTTGAGCCGCGATATTCCTCTTTTGATATGTTGGATTTAGAGCAGCAGATATTAAAGGCACATTATCTGAAGTTAGAAACATTGAATGAATTTAACGCTATTTATAAAAATGAAAAAAACAGCAGACATCTTATTAGAGATGAAATATATAAAGAGCAAAATCTTCATCAGATAAAACTGTTTGGAGAACTGAGCTATAAAAGTAAAGAGGCAATATTTCAGTACCAAGATTTAGAACATTTTAATTACTGGATTGAAATAATCACCAACTTGAAAGCCGCTGTTACAGATAAAGAATTAATTAAGAAAATTGATAGATACCGAGTGACAAGTGAAAGAATTAAATTTCTACTTTTAGAAATTAATCTCTTCGATAAAACTCTGAATCAAAAAATGCTGGAATATAACACTTATCTGCAGATCACAGATAAAGAAATAAATGCATTTCAATTTGAGCAGGAAAAATTTATTGAACAGACAATCGCTAGCATTAACTTGGAAGTAAAAATAATATTAGGGATCTTTGTACTGGTACTCTATTCGCTGGTGCTCTTTGTAAGAAAGCAGATAATAAATCCAATTGAAAATCTGCGTAATAAAACTAAAGAGATATATGAAAGTAAAGAGTTAAGCGAAATTAAAGGCTTTGATTCAAAAGATGAAATTGGAGAGCTGGGCAGATATTTCAATTTAATGATAGAGCAGCTTAGCGGTTTATATCACAGCTTAGAAGAAAAAGTGGATGAAAAAACCAAAGACTTAAAAGCGATTAATTTAAATTTACATGCAGAAATATCCGAAAGAAAAAAGCTGGAAGATAAACTCGAAAGGCAGATTATTACCGATGAACTGACGGGATGTTTTAATCGCCGCGGCGCTTATATGTTTTTAGAGGTAGAGCTGTGCAAGATAAAACGGTCCGCGAATAAAATGACCATAGCATTTATTGATTTAGATAATTTGAAGATGATAAATGACCGCCTTGGCCACCATATTGGTGATAAATATCTGGCAGATTTTGTCTCATTGACTAGGTGTCATTTAAGGAAAGAAGATTATTTTTGTAGAATAGGTGGAGATGAATTTCTGATAATATTTAATCCCAGTAATGAAAAACAAGCTCGGGAAATAATAGAGAAGAGAATAACCCCCCACCTTATCAGTGAAAGAAATATTGAATTTAGTTACGGCTTAGCTGAAATTTCCACTGCCAACAATTTATCTATTGATGAGCTGATCAAAGAAGCAGATCAAAAAATGTATGCATGTAAAAAGAGTAAAAAAGAATCGTCATTCTGCAGTGATTATTGATTAATAATCACTGCAGATATAATGAAGGAAAGGCGTTTAAATTTTGTTAAGCGCTGTGAAACTGTAAATATTCACTCGCTTGAGCTGCCGTGATGCTCTTTTAACTGCAGATATAATAAATCTTTTAACTGCGCTCTTTTTATTTTCAGCTGATTCATATGTTCATCATTGGTGGGGCTTCCGGCGATTTCAAGCTGGCGAATATCATAATCGAGCTGGTGGTACTGCTGTGATTTTTCTTTAAATACCGGACTGTCATGGTTGAGATGAACTATGTCCATTTTTAGTTCAGGAAAGTCGAGAATAAGCGCATGATTTTCATTTAACATATTGATCCCTCAGTAAAGAAAGTTAACTTTACTATAGCATTGTATATATTTGAGCAAATACAATTAACTCGTTTATGTCGAGCTGAGCTTCTTGTGAAATTTTTTTGAGCAGGAGAGATCACAAATAAAACTAGTCTATGTTTTTTTATTTATGAGAACGGAGTTTTTTGCAGGTGGTGGCGGAATGATGTTTGAAAAGGAGCCGCGCTCAGCTCCTTTTTACTCTCTATTTAGTTTCAACAACCGGTGTGCTGTAGGCTTCTGTTCCCCATAGTGGAACGGTAGACATCGAGTGCTTAAAGCTGCCGTTTAGCTCTTTAGTGCTGAAAGCGATATAAATAAGCGTCTGTGTTGACTGGTCAAAAATACGCTTTATTTTCAAACTCTTAAAGAGAATGCTTTTGGATTTTTTAAAAACTAATTCACCGCCTTTAGACTTGTCTATTTGAGTCAGCATTGCCGGGGTGATTTCACCTGTCTGGCGGCAGCTGATTGAGGAGTCTGAGGGATCAGAAAAGTCCAGATCTGCAACAATATTGGAAATATGGCAGGTTACACCGGAAACAACCGGATCGTTTAGTTTTTCAATTTTAATATCTTTGGTGGTAAACATGCCCAGGGAAACATCACCGACTTCATCTTTAGAGCAGCCTCTTAATCCAAAAAAAACAACTACCAGCACAACCAGCAGGACGGCGAATATTTTTATTTTTTTTAACATGGTGTTTATTCCTTTAATTATTAAAGTGTTATCGGAAAACGGGCTGACGTTTATTTTTTGAAATCCCAGGACAGGTTAGAAACCAGCTGACATTTATCACATTTAAAATCGAAAATATCAAATAACGGTTCAGCTAATTTCCACTCACCACCGCAGCTCGGGCACTTACGCTGCTGCTCTTCCTGTAGGCTTTTTCCTGCAACCCGGTAAAGGTAATAGTAAGTGGGTACCCTGGTTACAAATTCAATGCGCTTACACAGATTGTAGCCGCGGTAATAGAGTTTACTGTCGACTTCACCAATCTCTTTTAATGCCGCGCTGGAAACTGCGGAGCCGTTCATCTGCAGTTCATCGCAGTTTATCCACTCCTCCTGCCATTTTAGAACACTTTTACGGTCGCCGTTACTGACTGCCTCCGGAGTGCGGTACAGCGGGATCGGCGCAAGCGTTTCACCGCAGCGAAGTGGTGAGCAGGTATCCAGAAATGTGGTGTATAAAACCTGCCAGCCTGGCTGAAAGTGAGGGGCGCATTCCATTGAATTTAAGTCTTCAGCGACGGTTTTAATTTTAGGGGCCAGTAAACCCGCTTCGGTTAACTGATTTAAAGCATGCTTTACCTGCGGGCTGTTAAAAGCTTCGTCTAAGCTGTTTTCTTCCGGGCAGACTAAACGGCTGACAAACCAGCCTTCAAACATGGCAATTGGAAATTCACGGCCTAAGATCTGTCCGTTATAACGCAGCATATCAAAGTAGTTGTTAACAGCTCTTTCAACGGCTGCGTATTGAGTATTCTGGTAACACTCAAAAGTGAGTTCTTTAATAAACACGGCTATTCTTTATCTTCTGTTTTAATCTGTTTTTTTAAGGCTGCAAGCTGCTCTTTTAAATCAGCTATTTCAGTGACCAGTGGCCTTATCATCTGCTCTATTTTTATTTCCAGTAAAGCATCAAAACTTGTTGAACCTTCACCGCCTGCAGCTGCTGTCAGGGCCGGCTCTGTTGGAGTATCTATCTCTTTCTGCGGGTTTTCCTTCCACAGTTTCAGGCCCTGAATAATTGCCGGCAGCGGTACATTTTTCGGCAGGCGTGATTTGATTAATGCGGTATTAGGTACCTTACCTTCTTTCGCAATCTGTTGAGCAACTAAAATAATACGGTCCATCATAGGGATATCCTGTATAAAAATGAAAAATTAATGCAGTGTATTGGGATCTTCAAAGGTACGATAAACAGGCAGTTCGAAACGCGGTTTACGTAACCCTGATAATAACAGCCGCCCCTGGTAACTGTTATCGTTATCACTGCTGAACTCAAATACAAAACTAGCCTGCAGAAAGTGCCTGCCCAGTTTGAAATTAAAATTAGAACGGGAAACTGACAATAACTGCAGATCCAGCTTAAAACAGTGCTGAGTGATCAGCTCTTTCGCGTATTCTGACTGCTGGCGCAGTTTCCAGATAAGCGTACCCGCGGCAACACAAAATAAAATAAATAGCAGATCCCACATAATTTTTCCGTTAAGTTGTTTTTATGCCTGAAAACAGGACGCCGATAGCTTCTGTTAATGCCGGTGAACGCGCTGGTAAGCGTAATTGTTTAAGCACCTTATCACGCAGAGAGGGAATAGCGACTAAATCCGCAAACAGCTGCGGAAACAATGACGGCTGATGATTCGCTAAGGCTTCCAGAAAACGGTTGAGCAGTGTTTCATCTTCCAGCATGGTCCATAATCGTCCGGCGATACCAACATACCAGTGCGGGTTATGAATTAACTCCGAACTGAACTGCTTTTCTAAAAGTGTTTTAGTAATCCCGGCTGCCGGAGCACTGGCTAAAGCGCGTAATAATAAAATAGCACTGTCCTGGTGATCCGCCTGCAGCTCGATATCTGCCTGCCGGGAAAGTGCTTCTGCCAGGCTGGTACTTATCTGATCCTGATTCTCTAAACATAAGGCTAATGACTGCAGAGGCTGCTGCGGTAAAAACGGCAGAGCATTAATTAACTGCTCCTGGTTATTATCATGATTTAAACGGGCCGTTAAATCTGCAATGCCCTGAATGCCTAATTCCTGCCAGTTATTCCAGCCTGCCGCGCCTGAAAAGTAGTGCACAGCACCTTGATAAAAAGAGGAGGGCGGGCGGATAAAAGCGGCATTCACGGCTGCATTAAAAATAGCTAATTTTTCAGCTCCGGGCTTAAATACAAAGGGGTTGCCGGCCAGACGTTCCTGCAGTTTTTTGCTGATATCTGCAGTTAGGTCTTCACCGATAGCTTCAACCACCATTCTTATAAAGCTGCTTTGCGCGGGGATTTTCATCAGCCCCTGTTCATCTAAGGGCATCTTTAAAAACCAGATGAAATGCTCTTTTTGTGCGCTGTTCTGCCAGAAAGTCAGAGCAATATAAGCATGCTGCTGTATCGGATAGGGGTAGGGCTGTTCATTATGTGCAATTTTTTTGAAAACACTGCTGGATATTCTGCTGACTTTACGTCCTAAATCATAAACTCGAAACTGGCATTTAGATTCTTGTAAAAATTCAGTAAGGGTATTTATGCTCATAATAGTTTTATTCTGTTGTTCATAACGTGCTGATGATTATACCCCATTGCATAACTAGCTGGTATATTATGTCACTTAATAATTTTGCTAAGTAACAGATATGACAGATAGAGATAGTGAATTAAAAAAGCGCCGCCTTTTACTTGAGCTTTTAAAGCAGCTGGAAAGTGAATTACGCCGTCAGAATTTATGGCAGGAAACGAAACCCGATGCCGATGCGCTTAACAGCACTGAGCCTTTTTCCATTGATAAACTCAGTTTTGTGCAGTGGCTGCAGTTTATATTTATTGTAAAAATGGGGAAGATTTTACAGTTTTCAGGGGCGCTGCCGGAGAGGTTGTCGCTGTCAGCAATGGCCGAAGAATATTTTAAACCTCTGCCCGTTAACAGCACCGAAATAGAGAAGATCATTGCCTCTATCGACAGTCTTTTTAATGACAATAATTGAAATTTAAGCGAAAAAGAATGAGTGATATAGAAAATAATCTGCTTGAAAACCAGGATCTGCTTTTCGATGAGGCGCTTGAAGATCAGGATCTTAATATTGAGAGAAGCAGCCCGGATCTGGATATTTTATATCAGGATGAATATCTGGTTGCCGTTAATAAACCTTCAGGGCTTCTGGTACACCGCAGCTGGTTAGACAGTCATGCCACAGAGTTTGCGCTGCAGAAAGTACGAAATCAGATCGGTCAATATGTCTTTCCGGTGCACCGTTTAGATCGGCCGACCTCCGGGGTTTTATTGTTTGCGCTTGATAAAGAAAGTGCGCGTAATATGATGCATCAGTTTGCTCAACACAGCATGGAAAAATCTTATTTAGCCGTGGTGCGCGGACACTTAGGAGACGGAGAGCTGGATTATGCGCTGAAAGAAATTCTCGATAAAATTGCGGATAAAAAAGCGGCTGTTGATAAACCGGCGCAGCAGGCATTCACTGAATACCGCTGCCTGGCGCAGACCGAGCTGCCGATTGCAGTCAGACCCTATGATTCATCTCGTTACAGCCTGATGTCGCTGACTCCGAAAACAGGACGTAAACATCAGCTGCGCCGTCATATGGCACACCTTCGTCACCCCATTGTCGGGGATACGTCACATGGCGACGGCAAACATAACGCCATGTTCCGTGAAAAATTTACCAGTCATCGTTTACTGCTGCACGCTGAGTTTTTATCCTTTAAGCACCCTAAAACAGATCAATTAATAACAGTTAATGCGCCCTTAGATGATGAATTTAAGAACCTGTTAGCCAAAATAAAATTAAACCGGGATAGTGAAAATGCATAAAAGAATTAATCAGATTATTTTTGTGGTGTTTGTTGTATTTGGAGGGATCTATTTTCTGAACAGTAAAATTAACTCGCCTGAAGAGTGTAAAAAAATTGCCGGTGTCTGGAATGAGTCTGAACAAAGCTGTGAACAGACTGTTACTCAGATGATTTATGAAAACCTGTCTGCCGGTTATCCTATTGCTATGAATTATCCGGAAACAGATAAGCAGGTGGTTTTAGATAAACAGGAGCAGATTGATAATACCTTCTATCTGCGCGGTCACTACCAGGAAGTTTTACAGGAAGCGGCTGATGGTAAAGAGGCGCTTTATGACCGCGGCTCCCTTTACCTGAATATGTCTAAAATGGCGCTGCTGACTGAAGCAGAAACGGGTCTTATTCATTTTGCAGCCCCTTTTGTGGTTAATACTGCCGGCAGCGGCGTTTTTGTTTATGTCGGTCTGTTTTCCTATGATTCTGTTACTAAACAAAGCAGCCATTTAGATTCAGTACTGCTGGGAAACCGTATTCGTGAAGAGAGTATTAATCTGCTCGATAATGAAATCCGTGTTGATTATTTAACCCATGCTCAAGGGCAGTCCACTGCCGATTACCCGACAGAGAAGGCTGAAAAAACTCTGTTGCTGTTAAATCTATCACCAGCCGGCGGTCAAGCTGAATTTAAACAGGTAAAACGTATGCACTCCAGCTGGGATAAAAACCGGGACGGTATTAATGACTGCGAGTCCGAGGGAAGCTGTGATCATACTGTTGACTACAGCAGAGCCCGTCCTTAAGCGGCTGCAGAATAGTGACATTTCTGCCTGTTATTGCTGATTTATATACACCGCTTCTGGTGCTTGCTTATCTGTATTACTGGCAGAAAGAGCCTCAGGTAAAACGGCGCCTGCGTTTTATTATATTACTGCTCTCTTTAACCCTTGTTTATGGTCTGATGTTTGTGGATAACAGCTTACAAATCTGGCCGGCATTAGCAATGGATTATAGTACCCATAGCGCACTGGCATTAGTGTTTGTTATAGATCTCAGTATGAAGAATCGAAAACTGCGGCTGCTGGCACCGTTGTCATTATGCATCTATTTTTACCTGATGCGGCTGCTTGATTATCATAGTGTCGCGGATATGCTGACCACCTGTGTGGTGCTGCTGCCCGTACTTTTATATCTGCACAAAAGAGGAAGATAAAATGTATCAACTGGTCTTTTATGTACCCGGCGAGTACGTTGAGAAGGTTAAATCTGCGCTGTTTAATGCCGGAGCCGGGCGAATTGGCGAATATGAACAGTGCTGCTGGCAGACTCCGGGCAGCGGACAGTTTCGTCCGCTTGCAGCAAGCAGCCCCTTTATCGGCTCTGTTAATCAGCTGCAGTCTGTTGAAGAGTATAAAGTGGAGATGGTTTGTGAGAAAAAGCTTATCAAAGCAGTACTGACAGCTTTAATTAGCAGCCATCCCTATGAGACAGCGGCCTATAGCGTTTTTGAAATGAAAACCATAGAGGATTTCTAAGCACTTATTATGAGCAGGGTATCTTAAAAGCGTTTAATTTTTAAGGTGCCCGATATAATCCTCTGTAGTTTTATTTATTCTGCTGCAGAATAAATTTGATCACCTGTTCATTGAGCGCCGTTTTAGAGAGGTAGTTAAAGCTGCCGTTTTCTAAGGTCAGCATCAGTCCTTTAGGGGTTTCATCGACCTTAGTGACTTCTGACCACTGCAGCTGCGTATTGTTATGTAAGCTGTGTATTTTCACTCCCTGATCATCAATATTCAGCTTGATGGTATTACCTGAGTTTTTACTCCACATCTGTCTGGTTAACCACCAGGCGCGCCGGTAGCGAAAGCTGAAATATTCTAAGCCTGCTAATGCCAGCAAAAAGAAACCTAAGGTTTTCTGCTCCTGTGTAAAAGTGATAATAAGCAGGCCGCCGAGAAGTAAAGCGGCGATAAACTTGTATCTTGGCGTTTTATTTTTTGTAAAGGGTAATGACTGATCAAAACACTCTTCGAAGTGCTGGCGGTTGAGTGTAAATTCAGATTCAAACTGCATAAAGCATGCCTTAATATTTGGGATAAAATAAAAGCAGCATTATGACTAATACCGCTTGTACTGCCGTTAAATTAGTTAGTCACTGCTGGTGATATGCACTAGCTGATTATCAGCAAGAGAAGCCTGGTCTACCTCTGCCAGTTCATTATAACTGATCATTTTCTGTAATCCCTGCGCATAAGCCTGACCGCGCTCTGAGTATTTATCCAGCGTTGCCGCCAGTTTATAACCGCTGATTTTCTGATCTCCGGCGCGTAATTCTGCCCGTAAAATACGCAGCGGCTGATAAGCACTGCCGCTGTTAAGGTTAAGCATATAAGCTTCTACCGAATCAAGGGGGCTGTCAAAACGCGCCACACCGTAATTTCCCAGCTCTTTACGCTGTGCTTTGGGTTTCATACCCTTACCGCTGAAATCCCACTGACCGAAAAAGGCATTTCCCTCAAGGGCAAAACGCGATGTTGCCCAGCCGCTTTCCTCTGCTGCCTGTGCCAGTGCTAAGGAAGGCGGCAGAATATCAACACGCTGCAGAAGAGATTCACGTAAGGTTTCATCTAAGGCTGTTTTACTGTCTTTGATAATACGGTATTTCAGGGCAAGCTTGATTAATTCAGGCGAGTCTAACGCGCTGTCTGCTGCTGTTTCACGTTCCTTAAGTATTTTTTCATTAGAGAGCAGTATCAATGGTGTCATTAAACGGAAAAACACGGTTTTTTTAGTGTTGACGGCAAGTTTATGAGACTGCGTCTGCCATTTTTTACTGATACCGGAAAAAGTTAAACGCGGAATGTTCCGGCTGTCTGCTAACCAGTTCTGACTGCTGTACTGGTACTTGTCAAACAGGGCGTTTAATTCAGCAAGTGAGTTGACGGAAACTTCAAGCGGCTTAGTTATTACCTGGCTCTTTTTCGGGGCCGCCGTAGTTTCTGTTGTTGTCTCAGTTTCCTTTTCTTTTTCTGTATGTTCAATACAGCCGCCCAGCAGCAGGGAGGTGCTGACCAGTAACGATGCCGTAGTGCGGTAAATAGCTTTTATCATTGTGTAATTTCCTAAGGATTAAAATAGTCGTAAGCTGCTGGTTCCTTAAGCGACCATATTGTTCGTTTACTGCTTGTTTTAAAAACAGGCAGTTTAGCAGAATTTAGTTAATATGCATTATTATCCTTAACGACTTTTCAGTATTTGTTTTTACTATCTTAACGTACTGAAAATACAGCTTTTTATCTGCAGTAATAAAATGTTGCTTAATCGTGGTGCAGCTGTTGACCTTACCCTTAGGTAAGCCTCTACAATGGATTTATTCAATAAGCTGCCTGGTTAAATATGAACCGTTTTATTACTTTAATACTGATACTCAGCACACTGTTAACTTTCACTCAGAAAGTGACGGCGTCTGCTTTTGTAATGCAGAGTAATATGGTGATGACTGCTGATTGTCCTATGCCGTCTATGTCCGACAGTATGCCTTCTACCGGCCCAGAGCAGATGGATCATGCTGGCGATTGTGCTGCTGAACTAATGGCCCATACGATGGACTGTCAGAATGATTGTAATTTAATGAGCGGCGGTTTTATGCTGCACTTTGTTGAAGATAATCATTTAGTTACTCAAGCGCAGTTTATATTGGCTTATCCAGCTGCTGTTAATGAAGCCCCTTATTATTTCCCCGAATCCTTATATCGCCCTCCCTTTCTAAGTTAATTGTTTTTTGGTCAGTTTTGAACTGACCCGGAATATTGATTTGTAGTGTTTCTACCAGCCTATTTATCAAAAAAACAAATTAATTAATTTTTACTTAACTGCCTTTATTTAAAACTGCAAGCGGCTGGTTTTTTATTTTAAAAATCAACTTGTTAAGTTTTTAAAGGGAGCAGTAAAAAAAGGAAAGTGAATATGAATGTCAGAAAATATTTCTTTTTAAGCCTGACCCTGCTGCTTAGTTTTAAGCTGGCTGCGCAGGGGTTTTTATTAAGCGAAGCCGAGCATATGGCGGTTAATTCCGACCCTGCGCAGAAAATATATCAGGCGCAGCAGAGCGCGCTAAGAGCACAGGGAGTGAGTGCTTCTACCCTGGCGGATCCTATGATAAAGCTGGGAATGGCAAATATCCCGACTGATAGTTTTCAGTTAGATCAGGATCCCATGACCCAGCTAAGTGTCGGTTTATCGCAGCAGTTCAGCCGCGGTTCACAGCTGGAGCTTGCCCGGAAGGGATTTAATCAGCAGTCAGAAACAGCAGTTTATGCCGCTGTCGATCGTCAGTTGACGGTTAAAAAAACAGTACGTGAGTTATGGTTCAGCATACTGTTTGTGGAAAAATCCAAGGAACTGGTCGCAGAAAATAAAAAGCTGTTCAGCGGCTTTTATAACGACCTGCAGTCACAGTTTTCATTAGGTCTAGCTGATAATGAAGACTTGATTGCGGCTGAAATTGAACTGAGCAGATATGACGAAAAATCAGCTCTGTTAACTCAGCAGTCACTAAATTACCGCACTCTGTTAAGCGAGTGGATTGGCCAGAATGCTTATGGTCGTTTAGCTGCCGACATTCCCGAGTGGAGGGATACCCTGGCTTATATTGAAGCAGGCAAAGGTGCTGAGCAGCATTACCAGCTGTTAAGCAGTCATCCGCAGGTCAAAATGTTAGCGCAGAATATTTTAGTTGCTGATAATAACATAAAGCTTGCCGAGCAGGATTATAAACCCAGCTTTAAAGTAGAGGTGGGTTACGGTCACCGCTTAAGTGAAATGGACGACGGCATGGCGAGACCGGATCTGCTTAGTGGTTTTGTGTCCATGGATATCCCGTTGTTTACTGATAAACGTCAGGATCAGAAAATGATTTCTGCACAGCAGATTAAAGGGCAGAAACAAGCTGAACACCGTTTGTTATTACGTCAGCTTAATGCTTTGTTAGATGCCCAGATTATCAACTATCAGCAGCTTGCCGCCCGCCAGCTTCGCTACAAAGAGACTCTGCTTAAGCAGGCTAAGCTGCAGAGCAGACTCTTAGAGCAGAGTTATCAGTCTAATACCCGTCCTTTCAAAGAAGTTATTCAAGCTTATATCAATGAGCAGAACCTCAGTATTGAATATCAGCAGTTGTATTTTGACGGACTTAAAAGCCTTTCTCAGATTCGTTATTTTCAGGCACTTTAACAGGAAAATATTATGTATTATTTATTAGTTTTAACAGCCGCTTTAACGGTTGGTTTCTTTGCCGGCAGTAATGCACAAATCAATAAGACGGCACAAGCCGCACAGCCGGAAGTTTTATACTGGGTTGCGCCGATGGACGCTAATTATCGCCGCGATAAACCCGGTAAGTCGCCAATGGGCATGGATCTCGTCCCGGTTTATGCCGAGCAGGAAAAAGCAGCCGCAGCTGAGCCGGAAATTTTATACTGGGTTGCGCCGATGGATGCCAATTACCGCCGCGATAAACCTGGAAAATCGCCGATGGGTATGGATCTCGTCCCTGTTTATGCCGAGGCTGGCGGGGATTCAGAAGCGGGCTTAGTTAAAATTTCACCTGCCGTTGAAAATAATCTCGGCGTACGCACCGGCACGGCGGTTAAAGATTCGTTTACTATCAGTATTAATAGTCTGGGCACGGTACAGGCAAATGATGATGCGCTCTGGCAGATTAACAGCCGTGTATCCGGATGGATTGAAAAGCTTTACGTTAAATCGGTCGGGACTGAAGTCAAAAAAGGTCAGGCTTTGTTTGAGTTATATTCTCCGGAGCTGGTAAAAGCACAGGAGTCTTTATTTAACGCCTTAAATCTTAACCGCAGCGCGTTAGTCAGCTCCTCAAAAGCACGTTTAAAAGCATTAGGAGTCAGCAGTGGTCAGATAAATAAAATCATTAAAGATAAAAAAGTGTTACAGAATATTACTGTTTATGCGCCGCAGAAAGGCACTATTTCCGAGCTGCAGTTAAATGAAGGCGCCTATATCTCTCCGGCAACTCAGGTTATTAAAGCGGTAAATTTAGATACGGTATGGGTGGATGTGGAAGTTTTTGCCGCGCAGGCTTCGCTGGTTAAACTGGGTGATAAAGCCAGTATGGTTTTAGATTATTTCCCGGGGAAAACATGGAGCGGCCAGGTTGATTTTATCTATCCGGAAATGAATGCCGATAACCGTACATTACGTGTGCGCCTGCAGTTTGCCAACCCGACGGCTGAGCTTAAACCGAATATGTTTGCCAGTGTTAAATTAATGCCTGAAATGAACAAACAAAGACTGCAGATCCCGCGTGAAGCGGTGATTTATGCGGGCAGTATGAACCGTGTAGTCTTAGCCTTAGGCGATGGTCAGTTTAAATCTGTGCTGGTTAATCTCGGCCTGGAAAACAAAGATTCAGTGGAAATTTTATCCGGGCTTAGCGAAGGACAGAAAATTGTTACTTCAGCACAGTTTTTATTAGATTCAGAGTCCAGTATCAGTGCTGATTTTGAACGTATGCAGCCCGTTGAAGAGAATAAAACCTCCCGCCCGCAGCCGCAGTACGATCCGAGCATCGAAGATGAAGATCTTGACTGGTTAGATCTTAGCTCTGTTCCACCCGCGCAGGTTATGAAAGCGAAAGAGGTGCTGTTATGATTTCCAAGGTAATAAACTGGTCAATTAAAAACCGGATTATGGTTCTGCTGATCACAGCAGCTGTGGTTGTTTATGGTTTGTATGCGCTGCAGAAAACCCCTATTGATGCGATTCCGGATCTCTCTGATGTGCAGGTTATCGTTAAAACCAGTTATCCGGGACAGGCGCCGCAGGTGGTGGAAGATCAGGTCACCTATCCTCTGACGACCGCGATGTTATCGGTACCCGGGGCAAAAACAGTACGTGGTTATTCGTTTTTTGGTGATTCTTACGTTTATATTATTTTTGATGATAATACCGATATGTACTGGGCACGCTCACGAGTGCTGGAATATCTGTCACAGGTAGCGCCGGATCTGCCTGCACAGGCGCGCAGTGCATTAGGTCCGGATGCAACCGGTGTCGGCTGGATTTTCAGTTATGCCTTAGTGGATAAAAGCGGAAAACTTGATTTAAGTGAGCTGCGCAGTCTGCAGGACTGGTTCCTTAAGTTTGAACTGCAGACTGTGCCGGGAGTTTCTGAAGTTGCATCGGTCGGCGGTATGGTTAAACAGTATCAGGTACGTGTTGATCCTAACAAGCTGCGCGCTTATAACATTCCGCTTAATAAAGTCAGCCAGGTGATTCAAAATGCCAATCAGGAAAGCGGTGCAAGTGTTATCGAGATGGCTGAAGCTGAGTATATGGTGCGTACATCGGGTTACATCTCCTCTATTGAAGATCTAAAGGCTGTGCCGCTGCAGGTAAACAGCAAAGGTACACCACTGTTATTAGGCGATGTAGCAGAAATCAATTTAGGTCCGCAGATGCGCCGCGGTGTTACTGAACTCAATGGCGAAGGTGAAGTAGTCAGCGGTGTGGTGGTGATGCGTTTTGGAGAAAATGCCCAGGGGGTGATTGAAGCGGTTAAAGATAAACTAAATACGCTGCAGAAAAGTCTGCCGGATGGTGTGGAGATCGTGCCGACTTATGACCGTTCAGAATTAATTAATTCGGCTGTTGATAATTTATATGACAAGCTGCTTGAAGAATTCATTGTAGTTATTCTGGTTTGTGCCGCGTTTTTATTCCATTTCCGTTCTTCTTTAGTGGTGCTGTTAAGTCTGCCCGTGGGTATATTTGCCGCTTTTATTGTCATGTCATGGCAGGGCATTAATGCCAATATCATGTCCTTAGGCGGTATCGCAATCGCTATCGGTGCGATGGTTGACGGTGCGATAGTGATGATTGAAAACGTCCATAAGCATATGGAAAAAACCGAGCTAACCGATAAAAACCGCTGGCAGGTGATCAGTAAAGCCGCTAATGAAGTCGGGCCGGCACTGTTTTTCTCGCTGCTGATTATCACCTTTAGTTTTCTGCCGGTATTTGCTTTAGAAGGGCAGTCGGGAAAAATGTTTTCACCGCTGGCGTTTACTAAAACCTATGCCATGGCTGCTTCCGCTGGTTTAGCTGTTACTCTGATCCCGGTATTAATGGGCTATTTTATTCGCGGCAGGGTTTTACCTGAGCATAAAAATCCTTTAAACCGTCTTATGGTGGCTTTATATAAACCGGTTCTGAGCTTCAGCTTACGTTTTCCTAAATCAATTATCAGTTTTGCTCTGGCACTGTTATTAGTCGGATTTTATCCGGTTAATAAAATCGGCAGCGAGTTTATTCCGCCGCTGGATGAAGGTGATCTGATGTATATGCCGACCACTTATCCGGGTATCTCAATTGGTAAAGCCAGGGAGCTGCTGCAGCAGACTAATAAGCTGATTAAAGCTGTGCCCGAGGTGAAAACCGTGTGGGGTAAAATCGGCCGAGCAGAAACTGCAACGGATCCGGCACCGTTAACCATGATTGAAACCACTATCCAGTTTAAACCTGCTGAGCAGTGGCGCCCGGGAATGACTAAAGAGAAAATTAAACAGGAGCTGGATAGTCTGATTCAGTTTCCGGGTTTAACGAATGCCTGGGTTATGCCGATTAAAACACGTATCGATATGTTAGCAACGGGTATTAAAACACCGATCGGTATCAAGATTGCCGGTGCCGATTTAGATGAAATTGAAAAAATCGGTAAACAGGTTGAATCAATCTTAAAAGAGGTCGAGGGAACTGCTTCTGTATACGCAGAGCGTGTCAGCGGCGGGCGTTATGTAAAGGTGGATATCAATCGAGAAAAGGCCGGGCGTTACGGATTAAATGTTGCTGAAATTCAGCAGCTGGTCGCCGTGGCAATCGGCGGTCAGAATATCACCGAAACCATTGAAGGGTTAGAGCGTTATCCGGTTAACCTGCGTTATCCGAATGACTACCGTGATTCGCTGACCGCTCTGAAAAGTTTACCGATTGTTACCCCGGCACAACTAAATATCAGTTTAAGTGATGTGGCGGATGTTTATATCGAAGCGGGAGCGCCGATGATTAAAACTGAAAATGCGCGTCTTAACGGCTGGATTTTTGTTGATATTGAAAATCGAGATTTAGGTTCATATGTTCAGGATGCGCAGCAGGTTGTCAATGAACAGCTGCAGCTGCCTGCTGGTTATTCACTGCTCTGGTCCGGACAGTATGAATATATGGAAAAAGCCAATGCACGTCTGGCTAAGGTGATTCCTGTTACGATTGTGATCATTATTATCCTGCTTTATCTGGCATTTCGCCGGGTTGGTGAAGTACTGCTGATTCTGGCTACTTTACCCTTTGCGTTAATGGGCGGAGTCTGGCTGATGTATCTGCTAGGATTTAACTTCTCAATTGCCGTCGGTGTGGGTTTTATTGCTTTAGCCGGGGTTTCCATTGAGATCGGGGTCATTATGCTGCTGTATTTAAATCAGTCATTACAAGCTAAAAAACAGCAGCGCTTTGCGCACTTTAATGTGGATGATTTAAAAGACGCGGTTCTGCAGGGGGCGGGCCTGCGTGTTCGCCCGGTGATGATGACAGTGGCAACAGTGGTTATCGGTTTAGTGCCGATTATGTACGGCGACGGTACGGGCTCTGAAGTGATGCAGCGTATTGCGGCTCCTATGATCGGCGGTATGGTCAGTGCCGTTATTCTCACGCTGTTAATTCTGCCGGCTGCTTATTTCCAGTGGAAAAAAGTCAGCATGGCTAAGCAGTTTAAGATGCTTGAGTCTGCTGAAGAAAATTAAAAAGTATAACTGATAGCTGCCCGGCCACCGCCGGGCGCTTTACGCAAAACATTTTTTATTTAATAGAAAGGAAAATAATATGAAAACTCTAAAAAACAGAATACTGCCGGCACTGAGCGTTGTGCTGTTTTTATCACTGCCTGTATCCGCTTTTGCCCATGAAAAGCATTGTGAAATTAAAGATACCCAGCTGGGTGATTATATGAAGTATATGAAAAGTGAACTGCGCGGTTATGTAAAAGGTTTTAAGGGGCAGGATCAGGAAAAAATGCAGCTGCACCTTAATGAGCTGTTAAAGCTAAGTGAACTGGCGGTTAATGAGACGCCGGTGAAAATTAAAATGATCAATGATGATAAAAGTGCTATGCAGGGCATGGATCACTCGCAGATGGACCATGGTGATATGCAGGGCATGGAGCACTCGCAGATGGATCATAGCGATATGGCAGATATGAAAGGCATGGATCACGGTGATATGGCCGATATGAAAGGTATGGATCATTCGCAGATGGACCATGGTGATATGCAGGGCATGGATCACTCGCAGATGGGCCATGGTGATATGCAGGGCATGGATCACTCGCAGATGGGCCATGGTGATATGAAAGGTATGGATCATTCGCAGATGGATCATAGCGATATGGCAGATATGAAGGGTATGGACCATGGAAGTATGGCCGGCATGACCGACCAGCAGCACCATCAGCATATGATGTATATGCAGGGCATAACTAAGCTGCAGGAGCTGTTTAAGGAATTAGCGCAAAGCCAGAGCCCGGAGCAGGTAAAAACAATTCTTGGACAGATTAAAGAGCATAGTAAGAAAAGTCATCAGGCTTTCCGTCAGAACTGCAGCTGATCCGCAATTTTAACAATTAAAAAGCAGCTCTGTTGAATAGAGCTGCCTGTTATTGATATCTTGAATTTCCTCTAAAAGAGCTGCAGGCAGCTGCTCTTTTGACTAACAGCCTCTGCCCGCCTACTGTTATTTATTGTATGCTAATGTGTGAAATACAAATATCCGTTAATGAATAAAAGGGAACATTCATATGCAGACTACACGCTTCTTATTATCAGCCGCCCTGTTGGCTTCATCCTCATTATTAATTTCATCCTGCGCAAATTCACCCACTGGACGCCAGCAGGTCCTGCTTTTTTCCGGCAGTGAAATGTCGCAGTTAGGGGCTCAGTCCTTTGAAGAGTTGAAAAAACAGGAGAAGATCAGTACTGATAAAAAAACTAATGCTTATGTGCAGTGTGTGGCAAATGCAGTTACAAGCCGTTTAGGTCCCCAGGAAAACTTCAGTAGCTGGGAAGTAGTGGTTTTTGACAGCGAGCAGGTTAATGCTTTTGCTTTGCCCGGCGGTAAAATCGGTGTTTATACCGGTCTGCTTAAGGTGGCACAGAATCAGGATCAGTTAGCCGCTGTGATTGGTCATGAAATTGCGCATGTAACAGCAAGACACAGCAACGAAAGACTCTCCCGCAGCCAGATAGCTAATGCCGGTTTAGAGTTTAGCAGTTTATTGACCGAGGGTAGTGAATACCAGAGTATTACCATGGCCGGACTGGGTTTAGGCGTGCAGTATGGTGTGCTGATGCCCTACGGCCGGGCACAGGAAAGCGAGTCGGATATTCTCGGCTTACATTTGATGGCTGAATCCGGTTTTGATCCGAATCAGAGTGTCGAGCTGTGGAAAAATATGGCAAAAGCATCGGGCGGTAGTCAGCCTCCGGAATTATTATCAACTCACCCTTCACACTCAACACGTATTGCGGATTTAAATGCAGAAATTGCCAGACTAGGCGCCGGTAAAGCGCCGCGTCAGAATTGTAAAATGTAAATTATTCCAGGTATTACAGCAGGCAATAGTGCCGTTTCACTTTTAGCTGCGCCTTGTCTGCTTATATCCGTTAGATATTCTCCTTCACGCCTAGAGTTTGTTCACCTCACGATCTGCTGATTTTTGCATCTAGAATGATAACGGGTATATCACACTATTCTATTAACCGGCACTCACAGACATATTTTCATCAATATAATCAGCATGATGACGGCCGGTGTTTATCTGTGATTTATATGTACAAAACCTCTATCCGAGTAAGCAGTGAATACAAGTTAATCTATAATATAAATAATCTGTCACTGTATTGTTATATTTGCATGCTAACTATGACTATAGTGACGTAACTATCGCTTTTTTTGTCGAAAATAATAAAATTTTACGGTAATAATAGCCGCATGTATTTTTGTTTTATCAGACGCTGCTGATAACCTCAAAAATACTTATTAGCCTTTAATTTCACCATGTTAATAAAAATAAAAAAATTAAAGGCGCAGCTGAGTATTGATAATTAGTTGGAGTGATTTATATGGGAAATAATAACAATAATTCTCTAGAAGCCGAAAACGAGCAGCAGGATATTGAGGAATGTTTAAACGAGGAAGACTGGGACGAAGTGGACAGCTCACTTAAGCCTGCTTCCGCAAAAGAGGAGCTCTGCGATAAAAAAAGAGCTCAAGTACGCCGAAATATTGAAGAGATACAAGAAAAAAGACGCTTAAAGGAACTGCTCGGGGATGATTACGATCTATAAGGGGGCTGATTAGTATTACAGCAGCTCTGCTTCCGGATTGTATCGACGCTGAGGAAGTTGTAAAAATTAATGCAGTCTTATTTATTAATAACACTGCATTAATAAGTTAAGTACTAGAAAGTTATTTGTTTTGTACTTCTAAGCCCGGTGTATAAACTGATACGCGGCGGTTTAAAGCTCTGCCTTCGTCTGTATCGTTAGTTGCTCTAGGCTCTAACTCACCACGTCCTTCCTCAACAATACGGCTTTTGTCGATGTTAAATTTAGCCGCCAGGTATTCACCGATTAATGCTGCGCGCTCTTCGGAAAGTTTCTGATTGTAGGCTTCTGGACCTCGGCTGTCAGTATGGCCAATAACAAACAGCTCTGCTTCCGGATATTCAATTAAATGCTCTGCAATCGGTGCTAACTGATCCAGATATTCCTGAGGCAGCTCGTCGCTGTCAAAGGCAAACGGCAGTTCAACCGTCAGCGGTTCAACTTTAACCATTGCCGGCAGTACTACAGGCTCCGGTTCCGGCTCTGGTTCTACCATCGGCTCTGGTTCCGGCTCTGCCATTGGTGCATCCTGTACAACAACTGGTGCCGGTGCGCCCCAGCCGTAAACCAGGCTTAAGCCGTAAAAGTGTGTATTCCAGCTGCTGTTCATACCTGCATCCTGCAGCTCAAGCTCGTTGTAAAACTGATATTCAAGACGCGTTGAAATATTTTTTGTAAGGAAGTATTCCAGACCCAGGCCTGCAGTTGCAGCCACACCTGAATCATCGTAAGCACTGAGCTGGTCCTGACCGTCAGCTTTGTAGTAGAAAGCACCGGCTTTTGCAAAAATATCTAAAGAATCCGAAGCATTCCAGGTAAATTTACCAACAAGATCCATACCCTGCTGTTTAATTGAGCCCATATTTTCAATTTCAGCAGGCCCCATTTTCCCCAGGTAGGTGTAACCCGTTTCAAGGGCAAACCAGGGAACAAAGTTATAACCTAAGAAAACACCGCCACCGACATCATTTTTATCCAGCGTATTAGCATCCAGCATATTGCTGGACAGATCATTGTAATATGTGCCTCCAAGGCGGGCGCCTGCATACCAGGGATTTTCTGAGGCGGCTGTTACTGCCCCGGAAAAGAGCAGGGCAACTGGAAGTATATAATTTACCTTAGTCATATTTTCATCCTTTTAATATATGTTTTATCACGCAAAACGTGAATAAATTCTATTGTTATTTTTAATCAGATTCTTTCTTGTCTGTTTAGCAAAAATTAATCAAAAAAGATTCTGTTGATGACATATTAACAGAACATTATTTATTTGCCTTGTACAAAGCAAATAAAGCATAAGTATAGATAAAAGCTGAAAAAATAAAGGGATCTTTGTATAAATTACGGTTTAATTTATAGTGCTTTGAAGAGAGTGTATCTGCACGGAAGGAAACCACCTGAAAGAACATCAGGTGGTCTGCAGCTGTTGTTATTCTAAAAAGTGCGGCTGTACTGAACGGCCATTAACAGTGCATCTGCATGAGTGGTGGCAGAAAGCTCGGAAACATGCTCAGTTTTTTCAGTCACGCTGACATCTTTACCAAGCAGGTAAGTGGCGCCAAAGTCGATATTAGATTTCTTATCAAAATGATAAGTGAAACCGGCAGAGAGCCACTGACGATCTGAATCCGGTACAGATACTGAAGTAACCTGATCCTGGGCACTCTGGTCATACATATATCCGGTGCGCAGAGTCCACTCCTTGTTCAGGTAATAGGTGGCGCCGAGTGAAAAGTGCATGGCATCTTTCCACTGATACTCGTTAAGTGTGCCGTTTGCTTGTGATTCTAAGGTCTTAAATGCAGACCAGCCGATCCACTGTACACTGTAGTGCACGGCATATTTAGTTCCCTGCAGGCGGTGGTAGCCGGAGAACTCTGCCATATCCGGCAGTGGTATAAACAGAGTATCATCAGCTGTTGTTACACCTTTGTAGTAAATATCGCCCTCTGCTTCTAACTTCGGGCTGTAGTGATAGGAGAGGCCGAAACGGTTGTTATTATCTAATTCAAAGACTGTGCCCAGGTTAAAGCCAAGGCCGACACCGGCCGCGTCAATATCTAATATCTTTTGAGAACCGAGTGCTTTGCTGCCGGATCTTTGTAGTTTTCCCTGCCCGTAAATAACATCTAAACCGCCGCCGATACTCCATTGCGAATTTAAACGGTAGGAGACACTCAGGCCGAGGTTCATGCTTTTAACATCGGTTAAACCGCCGTATTCAGAAGCGCTGAAACTGTCATCAAATTCAGTTTTGGTACCAAAGTTTGAATACAGGTTTACACCTACTGCAAACTGTTCGTTCAGCGGCACAATCAGATGCAGGTTAGGCGCGTAGGAGGTATCACCGGCATTATCATAGTCTGAGTCGAAAGAAGCTCCGGCAGCCGGACCAGCGGAGGGGCTGTATGATGCATTACTGATATTGATGTCAGTTTTAATCATATTTACACCTAATGACAGTGCCGTTTCATCAAATAAAGCCATGGCTGCTGCATTACGTGCCATAACCGAGGCATTATCGGCAATAACGGCATCACCGGCAAAAGCTCGGCCAAGACCGGTTGCTGACTGGGCATTAAGCTGAAAGCCGGCTGCATTTACCTGTGTCGATGTTAATACTGCCGTGGAGGCTAAAAGTGTTACTGGGAGCAGCTTGTGTTTATTCATTTTTTTTCCGTATTCAGTCTTAATTTTGAGAAAATAGTCTCAATTGTTATTTTTTTTATGTTGCATTTGTGTTAGTTGTTTTTTGGGCTCCGGGATTCTATAGGTAGATGAGTCAATAAGAAACCCTAATACGGTGTGAATACGGAATAATGAGTTTTATATTGACGGATATTTGAACTGTGGCTGAATTATTGGTACTTATGGCGGGGGAAATGCCGTAAAAGTAGGTGTAAGCACCTCAAATAAATCATATACACTGTATTCCTAGTGTATATTGTAAGTCAGTAATCCCCCCAAAAAGGAGCACCTGTTATGAAAAAAATTCTCTTATTCGCTGTACTGTTATTTTCTTTTCCAACGCTGTCCACGGCTGTTGATTTTGGTAAGCTGGCAGACTCGGTTGATAAAGAAAAAGCCGGCGATTCTGTCGATACTGAAAAATTAATGGATTCCGTTGAAGGAACTGATGTTAATTATAAAAAAGCATACGACGCAGTTGATAAAGAAAAAGCCGCTGATTCAGTGGATCTGCAGAAAGCCCAAGAAGCGCTGCTGGAGATTAAAAAAGATTAAGTAGATAGATTTAAATCTGCCGCTTTAAGATGCAGTTGTGATTCATTTTACAGCGGCTGAATACTCAGCTCTTTTTAGATCTTATCTGCTGAATTAACAGACCGCTGATAATAAACACCAGCCCGATAATGGTAGCCGGATAGATAGGCTCTTTAATAATCCAGTTCAGCAGCAGCAGTGAAACAAAAGGGGATATGAAAATAAGGTTGCTTATTTTAGCGGTATTCTGTGCATAACGTAATGCACTTAACCAGGCGACAAAAGCAAAGCCCATTTCAAAAAGTCCTATGTAAACTGCTCCTAACCACCCCTGCCAGCCCGGCATATTAAAATCACTAAGCATTGGTGTCGCAATTAAGATCGCCGGAAAACCAAGTAAAAAACACAATAACAGAGAGGCAATCGGATCTGCACTGTTTTTACTGTTTAGTATCCAGTACATAGCCCACAGCAGTGTACTGAGCATTGCCAGGAATACGCCAAGCGGGCTGGCAAAATCCAGTGCTAAAAGATCCCCTTTGGTGGCTATAATCAATACTCCGCTATAACCGAGAATAATTGCAGTGATGTCTTTTCTGCTGAGTTTCTGACCGAGGAAAGGTACGGCTAAAATACTCAGTGCAATTGCCCAGGTGTAATTTAATGACTGCGCCTGCTGCGCCGGCAGCAGATTATAAGCTTCAAACAAAATAAGGTAATAAAAGAAGGGGTTAATCAGTCCCATGGTCAGATAAAACCAGGGACGATTTAAGAAATAGCTTTTTAAAAGGTGCAGTTTTTTCTGCTGCAGACAGATGCAGGTTAACAACACAATGGTAGTGAATGATGAAACCAACAGCATCTGTATGGGAGAGAAATAACTGAGTGTAATTTTAAATGCAGTGGCGACGGTTGACCACATTAATACGGCGAGTAATGCAAACAAGGTGGCTTTTTTTTGGTTTTTAATCATCGAGGTGATAGTACTTGTGATTGATTTATATATAAAAATCACTTTAACATAGTATTTTTACTGATTCTGATACTTTGCTTCAATTGCTTGAAATATCCCGTTCCCACGTGCTTTTTTCATTGATTGATTAAATTTTATGAGAAATTCTTTGCGGTCATTTTCTTTTAAGAAACCGAGGTAATTGGGATCTCTAAAGAAAGGGGTAGGCACAACATACAGTTGTGACTTAAGACCGAGCAGTTCCGGATTATTTTTGAAAAATTCATTAAAGGGCTGTATTCCAGGGTTAATAACTGCGATATCCAGGCGCCCTTTGGCTATGCGTTTTAAACGTAATGCCAGGTCGCCGTTATCACGGAGTACGGTGAACACCTTCTCTCTGATGCCTCTTTCAAATTCATCGCCGTAACTTGCCCCCCTGGGAGCACCTAGTGTTTTGCCGGCCAGATCCTCAATACCCGAGTAGGTAAAAGCGTTATCAATATGGGTGACTAATAAAATATCATCGAAATACATGATATCCGAATAGTCGATTAATTTCTGCCTCTCCTGACTGATGGAAAGACCGATAACGCCGCCTTTGCCGTCTAGCATACTTTTATAAGCTCTTGCCCAGGTTGAAAAATGGTAATTAAACTGACAGCCGATATCAGCCCCGACATACTGCATCATGTCAATAAGCACACCCTGGGCGCGGCCGTTTTCATAATAAACTTTGGGTTTTTGTCTGGCGTTTGCATAGATATCAATAACACAGGCATTGGCTTGTATACCTGCTGAAAAGAGGATAAAAAAGGACAGAAAAAGTGTGCGGATCATTAAGTGCTCCTGCAGATTCAAGCCAGCATTAGCTACTATAGCGCTATCCTTGTATATTCGCCTTAGTTTACTTGCAAAAGCGTTAACCTATCGGCAGCATTCTTTTAAATAACTAACGATTAATCTTTGCTTTTCTGTTGAGTATTTATGATGCGGCCGGCAGGGCGCAGGTGCGCCTTGCCGGCTGCAGAAAGGAGCTTAACTGGAATGTTTTCTTAAACTGACAATTAATACTGCCGCTGCTGCTAAAACAAAGCAGTACCAGGCATTAGCTGCCGCCGCTAACGGTGAGATACTGAATATTGAAGCCGCTAATAATGCCTGGGCACCGTAGGGGATAATTCCCTGTATTACACAGGAGAAGATATCTAACAGGCTGGCTGAGCGTTTCGGGCTTACTGCATGTTTCTCTGCAAGCTCCCTGGCGATATTACCGGTCACAATAATTGAGACGGTATTATTAGCGACACAGGCATTGGTTAAGGAAACTAAACAAGCGATACCTAATTCAGAAAGGCGTTTGTTTTGTCTGGCAGCAAAACGGGCGATGATTTTTTCAATTTTTAAGCTGATAAAAGCCAGTCCTCCCTGCCGCTGCATCAGGGCCGCCAATCCGCCAACCAGCATAGACAATACAAAGATCTCCTGCATATTTTTGAAACCAGTAAAAATATCGTCGGCAAAAGAGGTTACTGAGTAATTTATAGTTATAAACCCTGTTAACCCTGCCAGTAGAATCCCCGTAGTTAGTACAACAAATACGTTTAAACCGGAAACTGCTAAGATCAGTATTGTTAAATACGGCAGTACTTTCAAAAAATCGATTTCTTGCGCAGCAAGCTCTGCACTACCTTGTCCAGCCAGAGTTAATAACACTAAGGTAACAGCGGCTGCTGGTAATGCGAATATCAGGTTTTCTTTAAACTTATCTTTCATTTCACAACCTTGCGTGCGTGTAGCAGCAATAGTGGTATCAGAAATAATCGACAGGTTATCGCCGAATAATGCACCGGAAATAACCGTACCGGCCATCAGTGCTGAATCAATATCAGCCTGCTGTGAAATGCCTAATGCTATCGGTGCAACGGCAGCAATTGTCCCCATAGATGTGCCCATTGCTGTGGCGATAAAGGCGGCTATTAAGAAAAAGCCCGGCAGCAGTAAATTAGAGGGAATAAGTGAAAGTCCAAGTGCAACCGTTGCGTCAACACCTCCGGTTGCTTTGGCCACAGCTGCAAATGCGCCCGCTAACAAATAGATCAGGCACATAGCAATGATATTGGCATGGCCGATACCTTCGATAAAGGTTTCAATTGCAGAGTTTAATTTTTGCTTAGACAAGGTTAATGCCAGAATAATTGCCGGTAAAATAGCAACTACGCTCGGCAGCTGGTAAAACGCAAAATCAACACCCTGCTGCTGATAATAAATTCCTGCACCAATAAACAGCGCTAAAAATAAAAACAGCGGAAAAAGTGCTGTAAAAGAGGGGGCAGGGCAGTGCTGCGGAGTAGATTCGGGGTTATTCACTTAAAGCCTCATTGGGAATTGGAAGTTAACTGTGTAAAGAAATTTTGAAGCGCATTCTACGGCATGCAGTTATAAATACGTAGTTTAATTGCACTGTATCAATGAAACTAACTGATGCTGTATATATTTTTTACACCTTTGTCTCTTCTTTTCTATACTTTATGTACGAGAGCAGGCGCCCTGCTGAATACTCAGCAGGCAGGTTTATCTGGACTGCGCAGAACCCCGCGGGCAAGCAGATGCAGTTTATCTGTTATAACAATAATATGAAGAATGAGGTTTGTTATGTATGTACACAATCAGCATTACAGCCTGTCTCAGGATCAGGATATTATTATTTTTATAGGTAATGGTGTCTGGAAGCCTGAACTTTCAAAAGAATGTATTGAGTCTATTAATGACTTTGTAAGTCAGCAGAAGAATGAAGATTTTGCATTAATTGTTGATACCAGTAATGTTAAAAGTATTACCCCGCAGTGCTTTCTGGCCTGGGAAACAGCGCTTGAGGTATGGGCTGCGCAGGGGCTTAAAGCAACCGCCCGTATTGATAAACCCGAGGCTGGTTTTTATAAAATATTTCTGGCCGGCTTTGATGATATTTTACGTATGCGAAGCCGCTTTTATTCAGCATCATCAGAAAGTTTTGCTTTAAAAGCACTGCATAATTCAGGGTTTGCAGGCTTTACAAACGTAGAAAAAATAGATTAAAAAGGCGCAGGCGCGCCATTTAGTGTTAATCCATGCCTAGGAACCCCCCGGTCTGATGAGCCCAAAGCTGTGCGTAGATGCCTTTTCCGTAAATTAATTCCTGATGAGTTCCCTGTTCAATTATTCTGCCCTGATCTAAAACGATTAACCGGTCCATAGCGGCAATCGTTGATAAACGGTGGGCAATAGCAATAACTGTTTTTCCCTGCATCAGCTCATACAAGCTTTCCTGAATGGCGGCTTCCACTTCGCTGTCCAGTGCAGAGGTGGCTTCATCTAATACTAGAATCGGTGCATCTTTTAGTAATACACGGGAAATAGCAATGCGCTGCCGCTGACCGCCGGAGAGTTTTACACCACGCTCACCTACCTGCGCGTCATAACCACTATTACCGGAACTGTCGGTTAAGCCCATAATAAACTCATGTGCCTGCGCCTGCTTTGTAGCCTGGATCATCTCCTGTTCAGTGGCATCAGGGCGTCCGTAAAGAATATTTTCACGAATTGAGCGATGCAGCAGTGAGGTATCCTGAGTAACCATGCCGATTTGTAAACGCAGACTTTCCTGCTGCACCTGGTTAATATTCTGCTGATCAATAATTATTTTTCCCTGCTCAACATCATAAAAACGCAGCAGCAGATTTACCAGGGTGGATTTTCCTGCCCCGGATCGCCCGACTAAACCCACTTTTTCACCGGCTTTAATATTCAGATTAAGATTGTCGATAACTCCTTTATGCTCGCCGTAATGGAAACTGATATCAGCAAAATGAATAGCTCCATGGGTAACATCCAGGGGGGCTGCATCTTTTTGATCTTCAATAATATTGGGTTTGGCCAGGGTATTCATACCGTCTGTAACTGTGCCTATATTCTCAAACAGGGAGCTTACTTCCCACATTATCCACTGTGACATGCCGTTTAAACGCAGTGCCAGGCTGATCGAAATAGCGATTGCGCCAACCGTAATGGCACTCTGCATCCATAATGAAATCGCCAATGCGGTGACAGCAAAGGCTAATATGTAGTTGGCTATCTGTACGCTGACGTTGATGCCGGTTGCTAAACGCATCTGCCGGTAAACCGTATCTAAGAAACCTTTCATGCCCTGCTTAGCATAAGCGGATTCAGAGTCGGTATGAGCAAACAGCTTAACGGTGGAGATATTGGTATAGCTGTCAACGATGCGCCCGGTCATGGTGGAGCGTGCATCAGCCTGTTCAGCAGCCACATTTTTTAAACGCGGAATAAAATAATACTGCAGTCCGATATAAACAATCAGCCAGGTAAGCATAGGCAGGGCTAAACGGTAGTCAGCCTGTGCGACCATAACCAGCATAGAGATAAAATAAACTAACACGTAAACCATCACATTGAGCAGTTTCATTACCGTTTCACGTACTGCCAGGGCTGTCTGCATGACTTTGGTTGCAATGCGTCCGGCAAAATCATCCTGATAAAATGAAACACTCTGCTTAAGCAGGTAACGGTGCGCAAACCAGCGGATTGACATCGGATAATTCCCGAGCAGGATCTGATGTACAACCAGTGAATGCAGAATGGTCAGCAGCGGAATAAGTACTAAAACCATCAGCGCCATGCCAAGCAGGGTCAACCCTTCATCCTGTAATAATGTTTCAGGGTTTTTAGTAATCAGCCAGTCAACCAGCTGTCCCATAAAACCAAACAGAGAGACTTCAAGCATTGCTAATAATGCAGTCAGTAGAGTCATTATAGCCAGAGGAATCCCGTAACCTTTAGTGTAATGCAGGCAGAAAGCGATTAATGTAGCGGGTGGTTGCCTGGGCTCTGCATCGTTAAGTGCCGGTACTAAATTTTCAAAAAATTTAAACATGTAGCTGCCTTTTAATGGTTATACTCAAACCACTTAGATTTAGGTGACTGTTTCTTTTATAAATAAAAACACACTAGAGAGAAATTACAGTTGACCTTTGATAGTAATGGGATCAAAAAACAACACAAGTACTTATTTGTTGTGTAAGGATTTTCAGCATGGATAACCACGGATTACGGGACTTAATATGAAGATAACAAGTGTACTGCTTTTAACTGCTTTATGTGGATTGCTAACGGCCTGCGAAGCGGAGAAAAAGCAGCAGCAGATTATTATTCCGCAGGCGCAGTTAGATGCGCTGGATAAAGCAAAAGATCTGGAAAAGGATTTATTAAAACTGCAGGAGCAGAAAGATAAACAGCTCAAAGAGCAGGGGTTATAAATGCTTAAGGTACGGATTCGGCGAAGAGGATATTAATAATTTGCACCCGCTGGGAAAATTCAGACAATTTTTACACCTCTTTGGTAGTAATTGCTGTGTAAGTTATGTACTTTCGATAAGCAGTTTGTTGAATTGTGCGCCTTTTCATCCATAAAATAAGAAGAATATAATTATGAGTCAGGAACGTCCTTCAATATTTTATCTCGATTTTTTACGTTGTATTGCGGCTCTGGCTGTTATTGCTATCCATGTTCTCGGGCCTTTCCGATATTTATATGGTGAAATACCGGATTCAGAGTGGTTAGCCGCGACCGGAATTAACAGTTTAACCCGCTGGGCTGTGCCGGTGTTTATGATGATCAGCGGGGCGCTGCTGCTTTCAAGCGAACGTGCTTTTAACTGTGAACACTACCTCACAAAACGCCTGTCTAAAGTTGCTGTTCCCTTTGTCGGCTGGACACTTATTTATGCAGTGATCGGGGGCTTTACGGGCGGAGGGTGGTCAAGTACGGCCGTCATGCAGATACTGAATGATTCGCCTAACGAACCCGTCTGGTATCACCTGTGGTTTTTTTACGACTTTATTCCTTTGTATTTTGTGATCCCTTTTTTGATTCCGGTGTTAAAAAAAGCCAGTCCGGAGCTTGTTAAGCTGGCCGTTATGAGCTGGATGGTTATGTTTCTGATGAACTGGTTAAAAGTGGAAAGCTTTTTACTGGAGAACCTGGTTCTTTATACTGGTTACCTGGTTTTAGGCTGGTATCTGTTTAACCGCGATAACAGCAAAGAGCTTAAATACTGGCTGATCGGCGGCGGCTGCATGCTGGTGTTTAATTTTTTCGGCTCCTGGCAGATGGCGGTTGAAAGTGGTGAATACAGCAGCTTCTTTATGGGATATAAAACACTGAATACAGTTATTATCGGTGCTATGTTATTTGTTACGGCGCAAACTTATGCCGATAAAATCAGCGGTAAACTGCGCGCTCTGGTATTGGTTATTTCCAAATACAGCTTAGGTATTTATCTGCTCCATCCTATACTGCTGATTCCGGTGCGTAATTTAGACAATGGTGTGTACAGTTTGTTCGGCACTAACTGGCTCGCGATACCTGTTATTACTATTATCATCATGCTTATCTCACTGTTATGTACTATGTTTTTAGTAAAAATACCGTTTATCAAACGTTTAGTGCCTTAAGGAAAAATAATGAAATACAGTTACTTATTGCTTAGCTTAGGTGTGCTCGGCAGCGCGCCTTTATATGCCGGTGATCCTTTTGCTGATTTAGATAAAGAGATGTCCCTATATGAACAGGAATCTGTCGGCTCGATTGAGCTGGAAGACAGTTTTCAGAAATATGTCGAAGCCCGGGAACTGGAATATCAGACCTGGCAGACTCAATATTTAAAAGAGTTTGATCAGTTCCAGAATGAGCTGATTAATAAGTGGGGGGAAGGGGATGTTTCACAAAAAGACCGCAATGTGGAATTCAGCGAAGATAAAAATGTTAAATCCGTTGTAGATTATCAGGCTGAAGAGGTCAGCATTGCAGTTTTAGTTGATAAAGATCTGTCCTTAGAAGAGGCGGAAAAACAGGTTAAGGTACAGATCGATCAGCTGCTGGCGGATAAACAGTCTAATATAGCGCGCATCTTTGAAGGCGACAGTTCGATTAAAAAGGGTAAGGTTTCTGTCAGCGAAGTGCAGTACTCCGACGAGAAAAAGCAGCAGATGCAGGACGTTATTATTAAACAGACTCAGGCACAGGCACAGGAGATTGATAAAAAAACAGATCGCGCGCAGCTGCCGGACAGCCCGTTAACGGAAAGCCAGTCACAGCAGTTAGCTGTTAAAGAAAAACAGCAGCTGCTTGAATCCAGCCAGATCCGCATTGACAGCGCTGCGGAAAATTACGATAAGGCAGCAGTTGAGGCAGTACCGGATAAGAAGGTTGTTTTATACAAAGTGAGGCTGCCTAAAAACAGCCTGGCTAAGCGTGCCGCTAAATACTCTGGTTATGCTGAAAAAGAGGGGCAGATTCGTGAAATCCCGGCTGCTTTGGTAATGGCGATTATGCACTCTGAATCTGCATTTGATCCCCGCGCTAAATCAGCAGTTCCCGCTTATGGATTAATGCAGATTGTGCCGCGAACTGCCGGTCATGATGTCAACAAGCTGGTGCGTAATATTGATAAACCTATGAATAAAGATGATCTCTATGTACCGCAGATAAATGTAGAAACAGGTACTGCTTATTTAGATATTTTAGATAAACGCTATTTGAAAGCGATTAAAAATGACCGAAGTCGTTTGTACTGTACGATTGCTTCCTATAATACCGGTGCCGGTAATGTCGCCAGAGTGTTTAATTCTGACGGTTCCCGCAGTATTAATAAGGCATCACGTATTATTAATAAATTAACCCCGGATCAGGTTTACCAGCAGTTAATGTTTAAATTACCCTATGATGAAACTAAGCATTATCTGGAACGTGTTAATTCCCGTATCGCTTTGTATGAATCAAAAACCTGAAGATAATGGGGAGAGCAGTTAATCAGCCGGATGTTTTTGCAAATTGATAATCAGCAGAGATGATTAACCTGCCGGATGTTTTTGTAAATTGATAATCAGCAGAGATGATTAACCTGCCAGATGTTTTTGTAGATTGATAATCATCTGCGCTGTTGCTCCCCAGATCATTCGATTCTGGTAGGCGATACAATAGGTATAATGGCGCTTTTTATTGGCTAATAAGTGCTGTTTATGAAAATTGTCTCTATTGAGCAGATATTCAAGCGGTACTTCAAAAACACTTTTTACCTCCTGCGGATCAATTAAGGTCGAGTGATTACTGTTAACAAATCCCAGGTAAGGACTCACTACAAAGCCGCTTACCGTCGGCAGCTGCGGTAGAGAACCGAAAACATTAATCTGATTTTGTAAAATGCCGATCTCTTCTTCCGTCTCGCGTAATGCGGTATGCTGCAGGCTTCCGTCGCTCTGTTCATACTTCCCTCCTGGAAAGCTGACTTGGCCAGGGTGATGCCGTAGATGCAGTGCTCGTTCGGTAAATATTATATTTAAGCCCTGGCGGCGTTTTACCAGCGGCACTAGAACGGCCGCTTTTTTTAAGCGTTTATTATCTGCATTTAATGATTTTTTGTCACTAACCTGCTGATGATGAAATAAAAAGCGATTTAAAAAGGTTTGTTTGTCCATAAAAATGCCTGCAAAGAAACAATAATAACAGCAAGTTAAAGTGTGGCATAAAGCTGTGCTATTTCTACTGTTAACTTTTTGTTGATCTGATGTTGAATACCGAATTCAAGTTAATATTTATCTGTGTTTTATGTTTGTCTTAAGTCATTGTAAATGAGTTTTTTACTATGCTGTTTAATATTTTTTAAAGTTTCCTGTGCGCCTGCCGATAACTTTTTATCGACAATAATTTTTGATAAAAAGCGCTCCGGGAAATTGAATATGGCCAATTCAGTTGTTACTAATACATCATCGCTGTTTGCACAGCGTATGCTCAACCGTAATCAGGGGGTGAGCAATCAGGCGATGGAGCGTCTCTCTTCCGGCTTAAGAATTAACAGTGCCCGTGATGATGCCGCCGGTTTATCAATATCTGCCGGCATGACTTCACAGATCAATGGTTATAACCAGGCGGTACGTAATGCTAATGATGGAGTTTCTGCTCTGCAGGTAGCAGACGGTGCTCTAGATTCAGTTACTAATTCCCTGCAGCGTATTCGTGAATTGTCTGTGCAGGCCGCCAATGAAACCTATTCCTTAGAAAACCGCCAGGCGATTCAGTCGGAAATTGATGCATTAGGTAAAGAGATAAATTCGATAGCTGAAACCACGGAATTTAACGGCACTAAACTGTTCCAGCGCGGTGATTTAACACCTGAAAGTGATGTAGATAAACAGGCGGTAATCGACGGTCTGTTCAGTTCGTGGTTTGCTAACTCAGAGCAGCGGATTTTTGAACAGTTTGGTATTAAAGGAGATGGTGCGACATTAAAAATCGATCTTTCCGATACGCCAGATCCGGACATAGCAGCATCAGTCAGCGGTACGACTAATGCGACCACAGGTAAAACAGATAATCAAATATTAACCATAGATATGAGTGATTTTGAAAAAGGTATTGCTGGTGACGGCGGCAATGCACCGTTTTATAGCGATCGTATTATTGCCCATGAAATGGTACATGCGGTGATGGGGCGGTCCATGGATATGGGCAGTATGCCTACGTGGTTTTTAGAAGGAGCTGCAGAGCTCATCCACGGTGCTGATGAGCGGGTATATAATGATCTGGTTGCTAATGACCCCAATACCACGCACTTTGATTCCAGCGATTTTGATGCTTTAGCGGGGCAGTTAACTAATGCATCAGCTGGATGGGACGGCAGCAGCGAGCACTATAGCGCTAGTTATGTCGCGGTACGATATTTACATGAAGATATAAAAGCCAATGGTGGAGAGGGCATTAAAGATCTGATGGTTGAGTTGAGCGACAGTGGTGCAACACTTGACGCAACGCTAGCGACAATGCAGGGACAAGGTAAAGTTTCATGGGCTAATGCGGGCGCCATTGTAACAGCATTTACCACTGGTAATGCTGGTAGTACCTTTATGCAGACTAACTTCAATTTTGGTAATGAAGATACCGGTGCTATCGGCGGTTTAGATGTTGACGGTGAGGCTTCGCTGGACGGGCGGGCTGTTATTGAAGATGATATTAATCTTACCTTAGATCCTATGACAGGTTTTGATGTTGAGCTGCCGACTAAGGGAAAAATTAACGACCCGTTATTAACAGCGCAGTATAATCTGCAGGTAGGGGCGAACAACGGCGAAACCATTCAGGTGAGTCTTTCCCGTATCGACAGTGACGCGCTGGGTATTAATGATATTGATGTCACCACCGATGCCAGTGCAGTAATTGATAAAATGGATAAAGCGTTAAGTTATGTTAATGATCAGCGTTCAGAAATCGGTGCTTCTATTAACCGCCTGCATGCAGCGGTCAGCGTTAATGAATTAAATTCACAGTCAACTTCCGCCAGCCGTTCACGTATTCAGGATGCGGACTTTGCTCTGGAAACCAGTAAGCTCAGCAAATCGCAGATACTGCAGCAGGCCGGTACCAGTATGCTGACGCAGGCTAATGCGTCAGTACAGTCAGTATTAAGTCTGCTTGGTTAACTGAGCGGTTTAACTGCTTTTTTAGCAATTAATAACGCGCGTTTGGGGGCCGGGTGGCCTTCCACGGTTTTTGTCGGATCGTCCGGATCTAAGTAATCTTCTAAGGACTCATTAGTCATCCAGGCGGTACTGCGCTGCTCGCCGGTTAATGTATCGTTGATATCTGCAATACGCACATCTTCAAAACCGCACTTTTCAACCCACAGCTTTAAGGCTTCTGCACTTGGCAGGAACCAGATATTACGCATTTTAGCGTATCTGTCCTGAGGTACTAATACTGCATTTTCATCACCTGCGATAACTAAGGTTTCTAATATCAGTTCGCCGCCCTCAACCAGCTGATCCTGGAGCTGAGTGATATGGTCCATCGGTGATTTACGGTGATATAAAACACCCATTGAAAAGACTGTGTCAAAGGCTTCAAGTTTAGGCAGTTCCTGAATGCCAAGCGGCAGCAGGTTAACGTTCGGATCTTTATTAGCAAAGTGACGTACGGCTTCAAACTGGCATAAAAACAGATCACTTGGGTCGATACCTACTACAAATTCTGCTCCTTCACCGCGCATCCGCCACATATGATAACCGCTGCCGCAGCCCACATCTAAAACATAACGGTATTTAAGCGGACTGATATGCGGCAGCACCCTGTCCCATTTCCAGTCACTGCGCCATTCAGTATCAATATGTACGCCGTGAATATGGAAAGGGCCTTTACGCCAGGGATGGAATTTCTGTAACAGGTTTTCCAGTTTTTTTGTTTCACCGCTGGACAGTTCGCTGCCGCTGCCGATTTCAACACGCTCTTTAAGCTCAATATTAGTCGTTTTGATTTCCGGGAATTTATTTAAAACCCGGATCCAGCTGGCTAGTTTGCCGTGCACATGAGTATTTTCCCATTCATGCAGCTGCGTTGGTAAAGTGCGCAGCCAGTGGCTTAAGCGGTTTTTAGCAATAGTGCTGTAAAAGTCTGTAAAGTCGATCATATGAAACCTTTGTAAAAATGTAATATCCCGTGTATCTGCTGTAATGTGCTGCCGCTCTTGTTATTCAGAATGCAGTGATTAATAAGTGTTTTTTATGTGAGACTTCTCCGTAATATGTTATAAACAGCCGCAGTTAATATTTTGAGCCGGGAATTGTGCTCGATAAATGTATAAATATAGCTGTGCAGTTATTTTAAAAGACAGCTTACTACAAGGATGTTCGTTTTATGATTAAGTTAACGAAAAAAATTTTCACACCCAGTGCCTCGCTTCTTCTTTTAGCCGTATGCTCGGCAGGTGCTTTTGCCGCCGATTCGACTGACTGGCTGCCATTATCGTCTAATTTAATTGAAAACAGTACTTTTGATATTGCAGCATCAAAATACCGCTTATATAACTTAAATAAATTACAAATTGAAGAGAAATTAAATAACAAGCAGCCGGTTCGAATATCACTGCCCTTGCCTGACGGCGGCGTTAGTGAGTATTTGTTAACAGCAAGCAGTGTGATGGAAGCAGGTTTAGCGGATAAGTATCCGGGATTAAAAACCTATTCCGGGGTTAACTTAAGCGATCCAAGTGAAACGGGCAGTTTTACGCTTACCCCGGCTGGATTTGACGCCATGTTTGTACACCAGGGGCAGACGATTTTTATTGATCCGTTGAAAGGAGAAAATGAAATATATGTTGTTTATAACCGCAAAGATGCTCTTAACTCAATGCCGGATTTACAAGACGAGGTGCTCGACTCTCAGCTTTCAATCAAAGCAAAATCTGCAGCCAGAACCATTGTGGCGGGCGCCGGTATTCGTGAACTAAGAATTGCATTTTCAACGTCTTCAACATACAGCGCACTGTTTGGTTCAAGCAAAGCAGAGGTGGTGGCTGAATTAACCCGCCTGGTTAACCGTTTAAATCAAGTGTATGAAAAAGATCTGGCAGTACGTTTTATTTTGATTGCCGATACCGATAAAACTATTTTTATTGATGCAGCTGCAGATCCGTTTAAAGACAATGATTATCTTGATATAGACACCAACCAGGCTACACAGGCCAGCTTAATCGGGCTGGATAAATTTGATATTGGTCATCTGTTAAACACCAGCGGCAGCGGGCTTGCAAGCCTTAGCAGTGTCTGCAGCTTCAATAAAGCAAATGGTGTTTCGGGAGTAAACCGTTATGGAACAACAACTGGAGATGCTTTTTTTATTGATTATGTAGCTCATGAAATTGGTCATCAGATGGGAGCTGAGCACTCTTTTAATGGAAATTTAGGTGCCTGTGGCAACCGATCTGCTAACTCCGCATGGGAGCCGGGAAGCGGCTCGACTATTATGAGTTATGTAGGTATTTGCGGAGAAATAAATCTGCAGAGCAATGCTGACGGATATTTTCATGCCGGCAGTATTAAGCAGATGCAGGATAATTTAGCTTCACACAGCAGCTGCGGCACTATTGCCGCGCAGAACAATCAGGCGCCGGCAGTATCAGCGGGGGCTGATTATACTATTCCGGCTAACACTGCTTTTAAATTGACAGCCGCTGCGACAGATGCTGATGGAGATGAGCTTTACTACCGCTGGGAGCAGTTAGATATCGGCACAACTCCCGAGGGCTCGGCATTAGAATTGACTAAGGATAACGGCGATCGTTCTCTGTTTCGCAGCTACCCTGCATCGTTATTATCTGAGCGTTACTTTCCTTCTCTTACCGGTGTCTTAAGCGGCAGTTTAGTCACAGGTGAAGCCTGGCCTGCTGCGGAGCGTACCATGACATTTAATGTGACAGCATTAGATAACCGCGGCGGTGTGGCAATGGATGAGATGGCGTTGACTGTGATTAAACAAAGTGAGGCCTTTTCTGTCACGACACCGGCAGAACTGTGGAAGGGCGGCTATGAATATTCAGTGCTCTGGAATACCGCCGGAACGAAAGATGCTCCCGTCAGCTGCAGCAGTGTTGATATTTTAATGGCTGCAGACGGTCAGAATTTTAATCTTAAATTAGCCGCTGCAGTTGATAACTCAGGCAGTGCTTTAATCACAGCTCCGCAGGTAAATAGTAATCAGGCTAAGTTAATGCTTGCCTGTGCAGATAATGTTTTTTATGCATTATCGCAGGACAGTTTTTCAGTGACAGAAAGCGCTGCCCCAGTCATACCGGTTATTGAAAGTCAGACTCAACCAATAGAAATTAACACAGACGGTAATTATAAGATAACGCTTGCTGATTTTGTCTTTTCTGCCGGGCAGGACAGCAGCGCCTTTACTTTTGCAGTCCTTGCGGGTGATAACTACTCGGTTGTTGGAAATACGATTGTGCCTAATGCGGACTTTAGCGGGCAGTTAACTGTCTCTGTCATTGTTTCGAATGCATCGAAAAGCTCTCTGCCGTTTGCATTAACGGTGAATGTGCTTAAAAAACCTGAGCCTGTTTTGCCTGTTATTGAAAGCCAGACTAAGAAAATTGAAATTAGTAATGACAATAGTTATACAGTTACGCTTGCTGATTTTAATTTCTCTTCAGAGCAGGATAGCCAGAACTTTACCATTGAAGTTTTAGCGGGAGATGATTATTCGCTTGCGGGCAATAAGGTTGTGCCTGATACCGGTTTTAACGGGCGCTTAACTGTCCCTGTTATTGTCACGAACAGCTCCAAGTCGGCAGTGCCTTTTGAACTGCAGATTGATGTTGTTAAAACGGCAGTTGTCACTGCGGAAGCTGGAACTGAGTCTGAGACAATAAAAGAAAATGTCAGTACAGCTGTTACGTCTACACCTGTCTCTTCAGAAGGCGGCGGCAGCAGTTTAGGATGGCAGTTATTACTGCTGCTTAGTTTAATTAGTTTCAGAAAAAACAAGAGGGTATAAAATGAGATTACTGTCTGCTGTTTTTATTATGTTGTCACTCACTGCCTGCCAGGTGGAGGAAAGCCGTATCAATGATAAATTAACTGAAGATATCAACAGTGCGCTGCAGAAAAAAGATTACCGGCTGATAGCGAGGGCGACAAGAGGTCTAGATATTCCCGGTGTTGATAAAGCACTGCAGCTGCCGCTTAAAGAGAGCTGTGGTGTTAAATATTTAGCAGAATATGGTGATACAGTGACCGAGGAGTTTAAAATTGCCGAGCAGTATGCCTTTAAGTTCAATCAGGCAATACTGCCTTACTGCCGACAAAAATAGTATTAACGCACCCTTTGAGGTGCGTTTTTTTATTTAATGGAGATTATTGAGCCAAAGTTAAAGCACTGGTACCAGAGGTTATTATGCTCAAATCCGGCTTCTTTTAAGCGCGTATAATGCTGCTCAAGGGTATCGGCAATCAGGACATTTTCCAGTGATGAGCGCTTCTGGCTTATCTCTAATTCGCTGTAACCGTGACTGCGTTTAAAGTCTAAATGCAGGTCGATTAACAGCTGGTGGCTGACCGGATCTTCAAAGACAAATTTTTCCGACAGTACTAATACGCCGCCCGGTAATAAACCCTTATATATATTTGTCAGCAGCTTTAAACGTTTTTCCGGTGTTAAAAACTGCAGAGTAAAATTCAAAACAACTACGGATGCATTTTCAATTTTAATATTGCAGATATCATCACATAACACACTGACCGGCGTATCTGATTTATAAGCGTGAATATACTGCCCGCAGCGCTCGACCATCGCCTCTGAGTTATCTACGGCAATAATACGGCAGCCGCTTTTGTTATTAAGACCGCGGCGCATCGATAAAGTGGCCGCTCCTAAAGAACAGCCAAGATCATAGAGATTGCTGTTTTCGACAGCGCAGCGCTCAGTGATCATGCCTATGGTATGAATAATCTTTTCATAACCCGGCACAGAGCGCTTAATCATGTCAGGAAATACCTGCACAACCTGCTCGTCAAAGGTAAATCCGTCCACCTGTTCAAGTGGTTTGCTGTAAATATTGTCTGTTTTACTCATTGGAGCTGCCTGTCTGTATTTAATAACCGCATCTGCGATAAATTTTGAGGGCGTATTTTACTTAAATTAAGCGGGATGATCAGCATTTTATTTAGGCACATTTCACTGTCTCAAAACAACCCGTTATCGAGATTAAATAATGAATGATTTTTAGCCTCTTACTACAGGTTGAAACGAGTATTTGTCTGTGTTTTCACTGTATATTTGTTTTTCGCTTCGGTATATAATGCGCGCAATTATTTTGTAACGTATTTAAAACAGGAAACGATAATGCGCACTATGTATTGTGGTGAAGTGACTGAAGCAAACATTGGTCAGGAAATTGAGTTAGTAGGCTGGATAAACAAGCAGCGTGATTTAGGCGGAGTAACCTTCCTGGATATGCGTGATCGTGAAGGTATCGTGCAGGTATTCTTTGATGGTGATACACCGGAAGCAACAGCCGTTGCTGCATCAGTACGTAACGAATTCTGTGTAAAAATTAAAGGCGAAGTTCGACCGCGTCCTGAAGGTCAAACCAATAAAGATATGACCACAGGCGGTATCGAAATTCGTGGTTTAGAGATGGAAATCTTAAACCGCTCTGAGCCTCTGCCGCTGGACAGCAACCAGACTAACTCTGAAGAGCAGCGTTTACGTTACCGTTATTTAGATCTGCGCCGCCCGGAAATGGCAGAGCGTATGGTATTCCGTTCAAAGGTAAGCAGCTTTGTACGCCGTTTCTTAGATGATAACGGTTTCTTAGATGTTGAAACGCCGATTCTGACTAAAGCAACACCGGAAGGTGCGCGTGATTATTTAGTACCAAGCCGTACACACAAAGGCCAGTTCTTTGCACTGCCGCAGTCACCGCAGCTGTTTAAACAGTTATTAATGATGTCTGGTTTAGATAAATACTACCAGATCGTTAAATGTTTCCGTGATGAAGATTTACGTGCTGACCGTCAGCCTGAATTCACTCAGATCGATATTGAAACATCATTTATGTCCGGCGAGCAGGTAATGGATAAAACGGAAGAGATGATTGTTAAACTTTTCCAGGAGATGTTAGATGTTGATCTAGGCACTTTCCCGAAAATGACTTATGCAGATGCGATGTCTCGTTTCGGTAGTGATAAACCGGATCTGCGTATCGACTTTGAATTAGTGGATGTTGCTGACCTGTTAACTGACGTTGAATTTAACGTATTCTCCGGTCCGGCGAATGATGCGGACAGCCGTGTTGCGGTTATCTGTGTACCGGGCGGTGCGAAACTTTCTCGTAAAAACATTGATGAGTACGGCAAATACGTAAACATCTACGGTGCTAAAGGTTTAGCATGGATGAAAGTTAACGAAGCAGCTAAAGGCCTTGAAGGCGTGCAGTCACCAATTGCTAAATTCTTAAACGAAGAGATTGTTACTGAGCTTCTAAGCCGCACTAACGCACAAGACGGCGATATTATTCTGTTTGGTGCTGATAAAGCACATATTGTTGCGGAAGCGATCGGTGCACTGCGTCTTAAAGTCGCTGAAGACCTTGGTCTGATTAAAGATGAGTGGAAACCTCTTTGGGTGATTGACTTCCCAATGTTTGAACCATTAGAAGACGGTGCATTAACACCATTACATCACCCGTTTACTGCACCGATCAACCTGACTGCTGAAGAGCTGGAAGCTAACCCTGTCGGCGCTATCTCTAATGCTTACGATATGGTATTAAACGGTTGTGAGCTAGGCGGTGGCAGTGTGCGTATTCATAAGCAGGATATGCAGGCTGCTATTTTCCGTATTTTAAATATCAGTGATGAAGAAGCACAGGATAAATTCGGTTTCTTACTTGAAGCGCTGCAGTTTGGTGCTCCACCACATGCAGGACTTGCATTTGGTTTAGACCGTTTAGTGATGTTAATGACGGGTACCAGCTCAATTCGTGAAGTGATTGCCTTCCCGAAAACAGCTTCTGCTGCTTGTCCTTTAACAAACGCTCCAGGCTTTGCTAATCCGGCTGCACTTGCTGAGCTGAATGTGGCAGTGACTGTTGAAAAGAAAACAGAACAAGAATAATTATTTAGAAAATTTCTAAACTGTTAAGGAAAGGGGAGTTAGCATTAGCTATCTCCCCTTTTTTTTATTTATAATCATTGCATTAGGGTATTAAATTTAAGAGGAAATAGAGATGGCTGGTCACAGTAAATTTGCAAATATCAAACACCGTAAAGCGGCACAGGACTCCAAACGCGCCAAAGTATTCACCAAGTTTATTCGAGAATTAACCGTAGCCGCCCGTGAAGGCGGTTCAGATCCCGATGCTAATCCGCGCTTACGTGCCGCTATTGATAAATCTCTGTCCAACAATATGACCCGCGATACCATAGAGCGTGCAGTTAAACGCGGTGCCGGTGAATTAGATGATGTGGTGCTTGAGACGATTGTCTATGAAGGTTACGGCCCGGGCGGTACAGCGGTATTAGTTGAAACTATGACAGATAATAAAAACCGCACCGTTGCCAGTGTGCGCCATGCATTTTCCCGCGGTAACGGGAACTTAGGTACCGACGGCAGTGTTTCCTACCTGTTTGATAAAAAAGGTGTTATCTCTTATGCAGCCGGTACGGATGAAGATGCACTGATGGATCCGGCTTTAGAAGCGGGGGCTGATGATGTGGTCAGTAATGAAGACGGCTCCATTGATGTATTTACCGCACCGAATGATTTCGGCGCGGTAAAAGATGCACTGGATGCGGCTGGTTTTAGCGCTGAGCATGCCGAAGTAACTATGGTGCCTTCAACCAAAGCTGAGTTAGATGCTAAAACCGCACCGCAGCTGCTGCGTTTAATTGATGCCTTAGAAGACGACGATGATGTGCAGGAGGTTTACCATAACGGTGAAATTTCCGATGAAGTTGCTGCCGCTTTATAAATAGATAATGGGCCGTTTATTACGGCCTTTTTTTAATCAGCTGAACGGGCTGATATTTTACGACTTAATCGAGCAGATAAAGCCCGCATATTTCTTACCCAGATCTTATTCATATTAAATTGCTCTGTTAACTAACTGATGATTATTACTCAAGCCGATTAATGTATGGGATTAAAATGCGCCGGCTGTAATCGAACTTCCATAAAAACAACGAAAAAACAGAAAATATGTTATTCAACCCTATAATGAATTAAAGCACTTAATTATATAATTTTTACCACAAGCTTATAAATTGGTGATTTAATGAGAAAAGGAATTTATATCGCTGTTGCGCTATGGTCACTTACAGTGATTATATCCTTATTTTGGAATATTAGCGTTGATCTTGAGAGTGAGACGAATATTGCAAGACAAGGAGCACAAGCTTTTTTTAAGCAGGTGGTCTTGACTCGACAGTGGAATGCAAATCACGGAGGTGTTTATGTTCCTGTTTCTGAAATTGCCCTGCAGAATCATTATTTGAAAGATCCCAAAAGGGATGTGGTGACGACAGACGGAATTCAGCTTACTAAAATTAATCCTGCCTACATGACCCGGCAAATTTCTGAAATTGCATTGAAAGCAAATAATATCCAGTTCCACATTACCAGTTTGAAACCGATTCGTCCTGAAAATGAAGCAGCCCCTTGGGAAAGTAGTGCCCTTCGTCTTTTTGAAGAAGGAGTGCAGGAATGGGGGGCATTTCATACTGATGATTCAGGGCTGTACAGTTATCGCTATATAGCTCCGTTGAAAATGATGGAATCGTGCATGAAGTGTCATGAACAGCAAGGGTACAAGGTTGGCGATGTTCGAGGAGGTATTAGTGTTACGCTTCTTCTCAAGCATAACGCTTTCCAATGGGAGCTCTGGGTGAGCCATTCAATTGCGTTATTATCTGGTATTTTGGGGCTCTTGATTTTTGGCAGGCATATTCAGCAAAGCGAGAAGAAATTGATTGCGATAAACCATTCCCTGCAAGATTCAATAGATGAATTAAAAACAACGCAGACTCAATTGGTGGAATCAGAGAAAATGGCCTCATTAGGGAACCTGGTTGCAGGGGTTGCTCATGAAATCAATACTCCGGTTGGCAATGGTTTGACGGCAACCAGTCACCTGCAGTCTGAAACTGAGGAGTTTGTAACTAAGTATAAGGAGAATCAGATTAAAAAATCAGACCTTGAGAAATACATACATCTATCCTATGAATCCTTAAAAATAATTCTGCATAATCTGAACCGTGCCGGGAATCTGGTGAAGATTTTTAAGCAGGTTTCTGTAGATGAGAGTTATGACCAGCTTCGCCGATATAATGTAGAGGAATATTTAAAAGATATAATGATGAGTATAAAACCTGTATTAAAGGGAAAGTCTATTAATATTCAGATTGACTGTGATGATAAGTTAGAAATATACAGCTATCCGGGGGCTTTGGCTCAGGTGTTGATCAATTTGATTAATAACTCGGTTATTTATGGATTTCCCGAAGAGAAAGGCTGCATTTCAATAAAAGCCTATGCTGACGGTAAAGCATTCAATATTCATTACCAAGATGATGGAATTGGTATGACTGAAGAGGTCCAGTCAAAAGTCTTTGATCCCTTCTATACGACCAGTAAACAGAAAGGAAAAGGGCTTGGAATGAGTATCGTTTATAATTTGATTACTCAAAAACTACAGGGAACTATTACATGCAGAAGCTTATCAGGTCATGGTGTAGAATTCATGATTTGTTATCCTATGGAGCATAAAGATTAATAGAGGTATTTATTGGCACTCCTAAAGTGAGCTTAGGGCAGGATAGTTTGACTTCAGATAAATAAGGGACTGTTTATTACAGCTCCTTTTTTGTAAAGTCCTGCCTCAATAGACTTATTTATATTGAAGTCGTCAGCTTATAGACCCCGGTCTGCTTTGCGTATCCGTTTTCATTTGAACTGGCTCTCCTGCTGGTTACTCACTTTGAGTCTTTTGTTCTCATTTATGTCTAAACTTAGTAAATAGGAAAGTTGTGATGCAGGAAATAGTATCTCCTGCAGAGCAAGGTTAACCTGAAGATGTCCTCACCTTAAAAAAAAGACCGCTTTATGAGCTGCCTGACTCGTGTTGATAGACATATAAATTGGAGTTTCAATTTTGATCATTGAAAAAAACATCTCAGAACTCCGCATCGGCATGTATCTGCTGGATATCACCGTACCTAAGGGAAAGTTTAAGCTGACTGAAGCAGGTTTAATTGAAAATGAAACTATTATTGAGAGGTTTAAAAATAAAGGGATCGAGCGGGTAATGATTGATATGGATAAAAGTATCAACATGCCTAAAGCTAAAAAAGTATCTGCAGTCAAAAAGGCACAGGATAAATTTTTCCAGCAGGAGGTCGTTAAAGCCCGGAAAATATTTGATCAGTCCAAAAATATTCAGAAAAAAATATTTCATGATGCTGAAAACGGCTGTCCGCTGGATTTAAAGTCGGTCAGCATGGTTACCGACGAGTCCATTGATCTCATTTTTGATAATCCTGATGCACTTGCCTGTGTACTTAATATCCGTAATAAAGACGAGTATCTTTTAGAGCATTCCGTCGCAGTATCTGTACTGATCAGTATTTTTGCTTTTCATCTTAAAATGGGCAAAGAGGTGATAAGAAAGTTAGCGGTAGGGGGATTTCTGCATGATGTAGGCAAAATAAAAGTACCTGAGAAGATACTTAATAAACCGGGAAAACTTACAGATTCTGAATTTGAAATAATAAAATCACATGCCGCCCATTCCATTGATATTATCAGCAGAACGCCAGATATCAGCGCCTTAAGCTTAGAGGTAGCCACCCAGCATCATGAAAAACTCAATGGTGAAGGTTACCCTAACGGCATCAAAGAAAACAATATATCGGTGTACGGCAGAATGATCGCTATTTGTGATATTTTCGATGCATTAACTTCCAGCCGCAGCTACAAACAGGGTTATGCTCAGGTTAAGGCTTTCAGTATTTTACGCAGTCTGGCGGATAATAACCATTTAGACAAAAAGCTGGTGGACCAGTTTATCCAGTGCATGGGCGTTTATCCGGTTGGTGCACTGGTGCAGCTTGATTCCAATAAGCTCGCCATTGTTGAAAGCCATAATCGTCAGGATCCTATTCGCCCTAATGTAAGACCGTTTTACAGCCTAGGGCCGAAAAATTTTGAATTCGGGCATCATATAGATTTATCAAAAATGCTCGAAGAGCAGATTGTAAAGTGTGTGCGCGCGGATGATTTTGATCTGAACATGGAGCAGATAATGAACTTCTTAGCCCATGAAGGTTAACAGGAAGCTCAACCCGAGCACTTTCGGGGTAAGCTTCTCAAAGACTTAACTGATTTTTTTAAACTCGCCGCTGCTGTTATTCATGGCAAACAGCTCTGCGCTGTTTAAGTCGTAACACCAGCCGTGTAGTTTCAGTTCACCCGCGGCTACGCGTTCCTCTATGCATGGGAAGGTCATTAAGTTAGTCAGAGACTGTACTATGCCTTTTTGTTCACAAACATGGTAACGCTGCTCTTTATCCGTGCAGTTTTCATCGTCTAATATCTCATTGCGGACATTCTCCAGCTGCTTCATCCACTTAGAGATAAATGTGTCCGGTTTTGAGGTCGGTTCGGTATCCATCAAAGCTTTAATGCCGCCGCATTGTGTATGCCCGAGGACAATAATACTTTCCACCTGCAGGCCGTTAACTGCAAATTCAAGTGCGGCACTGGTGCCGTGAAAACTGTCGCAGCTTTCACGAGGGGGGACTAAGTTGGCTACATTACGAATGACAAACAGATCTCCCGGTTCGCAGTCTAAAATAATGGCCGGATCTACCCGGGAATCAGAACAGCAGACTATTGCTATTTTAGGAAACTGTCCCTGCTCTGCCAGTTTCAGCAGCTGTTCCTTATTCTGCTGGTAGTATCCTTCACGAAAACGTTGATAACCCGCTATTAACTTGTCTGTTGCTGACATAATGTTTTTCCTCTATTAATCAATGCCGTCGATAGCATCGATAAGTGTAGAGCATGTTAATGGATTAATTGCATTAATAAAAATTAATATATATTATCAATTGAATAAGTTTTTATTTATGGTTGGTTGTTATGCGCGCCACATTGCATCAGTTAAAAGTTTTCCGCCAGGTTGCTCTGGCAATGAATTATACCAAAGCGGGTCAGGAGTTAGGTCTGACTCAACCTGCTGTCAGTATTCAGCTTAAGCAGCTGGAGAGTAACCTGGATCTGCCCTTATTTGAAAAAATAGGCAAAAAGCTGTATTTAACACCAGCAGGGCAGGAGTTAAATAACTTTTGTGATGAGTTGTTTGCGCGTTTTGACAGTATGGATATGACATTAAGTGCCTTGAAAGGCAACCTGGAAGGGGACTTTCATCTGGCTGCCGTAAGCAGTGCAAAATACTTTTCGCCGCATCTGTTAGGTGCTTTTCATAAACGTTATCCGAAAGTTAATCTGCATCTGGATATTGTTAACCGAGAGCAGATGATTCAGCGTCTGCAGGAGAATAAAGACGACCTGGTTATTATGGGCCTGATCCCTGAATCCATGGCATTAAAACGTCACCCCTTTGTTGATAATCCCATTGTTATTGTCGCCAGTCCGAATCATCCCTTAGCCGGCAGGAAAAATATCAAGCTGAAGGAGCTGGCAGAGCATGCTTTTATTTTCCGGGAAAAAGGCTCCGGGACCCGCAAGGCACTGGAAGATTTTCTGCAGGCACATCAGTTAACAATACAGCCGAATATGATTCTCGGCAGCAGTGAAACTATCAAACAGGCGGTAATGGCTGATTTAGGGATTTCTGCACTTTCGCGGCACAGCCTCACACTTGAACTGGCAACCAACTGCCTGGTTGAGCTGGATATTGAGGATTTTCCGCTGGTAAGAAGCTGGTATCTGGTACACCATGAAAGCAAACACTTATCACCTATTGCGCAGGCATTTATTAATTTTGCCCTATCTCCACAGGAAAATGTTGCGGCTATCTGTAACCGTTTTTTAGAAAGACATTTCATCGAAAAAGATAAAAGCTGAGTATCATTCCTGCTCTTATTACCTAGCTCAAGATGCTGATTCCTGAATATTGAGCTGGTTCGGGTATATATATTTTTCTAAGGGCAGGTTTATGCAGAATCTTGCGCCAAGTTCTACGCTGTTTTCAGCCCAGATATCCCCCCGCATATTTTGTATAATCTGCTGGGAAATCGACAAGCCTAAACCCAGTCCAGTTTCTTTAGTGGTAAAAAAAGGTTCAAATAATCTATTTAAATCAGCATTGATAATACCCGGACCGCTGTCAAGCACCTCTACCTGGGCTTTGTGCTGATTAATCCATAATTTAATTTCTATCTCTTTCTGCTCCGACTCTTCCATCGCCTGAATTGCATTCGACAGCAGATTGACCACTATCTGCTCTAACTGAACCGGCTCTGCTTTTACATGAATAAGATGCTCCGGCAGGTTGAGGCTTAATTTTACTCTGCTCGCTTTAAGCTGCGGTTTAACCAGTTCAAAAGCAGCTAAGATTACCGGCTGCAGTGTGATAACAGAAAGCTCCACGTCGGATTTACGGGCAAAGAGTTTAAGCTGAGAGCTGATTTTAGCCATACGTTCGGTAAGTGCTGTTATCTGCTTTAAGTTTCCTGAGGCCTGCTCAATTTTATTGCGTTCAATAAAAACACCCGCATTATCGGCACAGCTGCGGATGGCCGCTAGAGGATTATTTAATTCATGACTGAGACTGGTAGAAAGTTGTCCCAATACAGCTAGTTTAGCCGCCTGTATCGACTCATTCCGGGTGTCTTTTAAAGCCTTTTCAGCTTTTTTTCTTTCTTCAACTTCCACCTGCAGAGCAGAGGTGCGCCGCATCACCTTAAATTCAAGTTCCTGTTTCGCTTTGACCTGCAGCTGCTCTTTTTCCCGGATTCTGCTCTGCCTTTGGCCGGCCAGAATAAGCACCAGATAAACTAGGATAAATACTAGGGAAAGTGCCGCGATAAGCATCGCTATATCAATCACAATAGGGGTAATCGGTGCCAGCACGCGTACCTGCAGAGCAATATTCGGCAGGTTTCTGGTTAATGATAAATAGCTGCCGCCGATACCCTGTGTTGTATTTAAGCGGATTATTGCCGGGCTCTTATTCAGGCTTCCGGAAAAGCTCAAGTCGGAGATCTCTTTATCTGCATAACGGCGGCTGCTGCGGATCTGCTCTTTTATCTGTGCACTAAGCGGTGTCAGACTGCGGAATAACCAGGAGGTTTCACTGGAGATAAAAACGATATTATTTGTATCAGTGACTAGAAAATGCTGCTGTTTGCCGGACCAGTCTTTTTCGACAGCAGAAAGATCCATTTTCAATACGACTACACCGAGTACTTCGCCGCTATGGTGAACCGGGTAGGCAAAATAATAGCCGCGTTTGCCGGAACTGCTGCCCAGCGCGAAATAGTCTGCCTGCTTTCCTACCATTGCTTGTATAAAGTAGGGCCGAAAGGCAAAATTATTTCCAACAAAAGAATCCCTGCTCTGCCAGTTGCTGGCGGCGATGGTATTGCCTTTTGTATCTAGAAGGTAAATATCGGAAGCATCTATGACTTGATTGATCGAAGCTAAGTGAGAATTAACTATATCACGCTGCGCGGAATCAGCCGTAAGCTTTAGAGCGTCAAATATAATACTTTGCCGGGATAACAGCTGCGGAATATAAGCAAAATGCTGCAGCTGTGTTTCCAGGCGTCTGCTGAAGCGCTCAAGCTCCTGCTGATTAGAGGAAATAAGGCTCTGGTAACTGAACTGCCATAACCAGCTCATAGAAAAAATGGCCGTCATTATGTACAGGCCGATCAGAATAAGCGGAATACGCCGGTTTTGTACCATAGTTACTCCCTCCTGTATTTACCGTTTCGCTAGAATAACCAATAAGTGATTGTTTTTACTATTAGTGTATAACTCAATTGATAAGCATCGCACATAAATAAAAAGTCATGACCTGCTGTTGTTTTTTCTGTGATCCTAAACTGTGTCCTCATCAGAAAACTACCTGCCGGCGGCGGAAAAACAGAGCGGATTAAATTTATGATTTCTTTGCGCTGCAGAGCCGCCTCGCGTACAGTGGGCTGGTGTTTTTTGTTTTGTTCTTCAACCTTGTTTTTATTGAGGTTTTTAAGGTGTGTTTGTGAGTATTATTCTTGGAATTGACCCCGGCTCTCGTATTACCGGTTATGGTGTTATTCAGCAGAAAGGCAGTAAATGTTTTTATATTGCCAGCGGCTGTATCCGTACCAAAGGGGAGTCGTTGGCACCTAAGCTGGATATGATTTTTAAAGGGATCAGCGAAGTTATTAAACAGTATCAGCCCACTGAATTCGGAATTGAGCAGGTGTTTATGGCTAAGAACCCGGATTCTGCCCTTAAGCTAGGTCAGGCGCGCGGCGCTGCCATTGTGGCTGCGACACAGGCGGATCTTTATGTGTGTGAATATTCAGCGCGGCAGATAAAACAAGCGGTGACAGGTACCGGCGGCGCGGATAAAGAGCAGGTACAGCAGATGGTGATGCAGATTTTAAAACTGTCCGGCAGGCCGCAGGCAGATGCGGCCGATGGTTTAGCGGTCGCTATATGTCATGCCCACACCGCACAGTCGCTGGTGGCGATGGCCGGTCAGGTTAAAAAAACGGTCCGCGGACGTCTGCGTTAAGCTTTTCTGTTCTAGTATTTTTTATTGTTAAAAAACTTAGCGATTGAATTAAGTTTTCCCTAGTATTTTTGTTCTTAAAACTCAACCGCTGAGTTAATGTTTCTATTTCCCTAAGAGGTTTTAATGAAAGATTTGTCCGAAACACATCTTGGTATTATTTACGCCCTTGGCGCATACCTGATGTGGGGATTTGCGCCGATTTATTTTAAGCATTTAGAGTTTGTGCCGGTTTATGAAATATTAGCGCATCGTGTTATCTGGTCTGCACTGGTGACTGCTGTCATTATTAGTTTTACGGGAACCTGGCCGAAAGTATTAAAGGTTTGTAAGTCTCCGAGAAGTATGATGTTTCTGGGTGTTACCACATTACTGATCAGTACTAACTGGCTGGTTTTTATCTGGGCAGTTAATAACGGTCATATGTTAGATGCAAGTTTAGGTTATTTTATTAATCCTCTGATAAATGTTGTATTAGGTTTGATTTTTTTAAATGAATCCTTAAGCCGTATTAAATGGATTGCAGTGGCGCTGGCATTGATTGGAGTCTTAATTCAAGTGGTTCAGTTAGGTGCGTTACCCTGGATCTCATTAGTCCTGCCCTTTAGTTTTGCATTTTATGCGTTACTGCGTAAAAAAGTTAAAATTGAAGCTCTGACCGGGTTGTTTATTGAAACCCTGTTAGTGCTGCCTGCTGCACTGTATTTTATTGTTTATGCAGCAGGAACAGATACCGCAAATATGCTGACCAACAGCTGGTCATTAAACAGCTGGCTGATGTTTGCCGGTATTGTTACTGCGCTGCCGCTGATCTTTTTCGGCCAGGCTGCTTTACGTTTGAAATTATCAACACTGGGTTTTTTCCAGTATATGGCGCCTTCGTTACTGTTTATGTTTGCGGTGGTTTTTTACGGCGAAGAATTGAGTTTAGTTAAGACGGTTACTTTTTTGTTTATCTGGTCGGGTGTGGCTCTGTTTGCTTTTGAGAAACAAATCAGCCGTAGATTAAAATAACACTGGATATTAACTCAGTTGTTTTTTATGCTTAACGTATTAAATAATTACTTAGGATAAAAAGATGATTGGAAGACTGCGCGGGATCCTGTTAGAAAAACAGCCTCCGGAAGTATTATTAGATGTTTCCGGCGTTGGTTATGAAATTCAGCTGCCGATGAGTTCCTTTTATCCGCTGCCTGAAATTGGTCAGGAAGCTATTATTTATACCCACTTTGTTGTCCGTGAAGATGCACAGCTTTTATATGGTTTTGCTGATAAGCACGAACGCGCCATGTTTCGTGAATTAATCAAAGTTAACGGTGTCGGCCCTAAGCTGGCACTTGCTATCCTGTCCGGCATGTCGGCCAACCAGTTTGTGCAGTGTATTCATAATGATTCCGTAAGCAGTTTAGTTAAACTACCCGGCGTGGGTAAAAAGACTGCTGAGCGTCTAGTGGTGGAAATGAAAGATCGTCTGAAAAACTGGACCGGGGCTGATTTATTAACACCAGAGTCCGATAAAATGGCTTTTGATAACGGTTTAGAGAATACCTTTGTCAGCGGCAATGCAAAAGATGAAGCGATAAGTGCGCTGGTGGCGCTAGGTTATAAACCGGCTATGGCAGAAAAAGCAATTAAACAGGTTTATCAGGACGGTATGGATTGTGAAGCGCTGATCCGCAGTTCACTTAAAAGCATGGTATAAAAAATGATTGAAGAAGACCGCCTGATTTCCGGCACTGAAAAAATTGATGATACCTTTATCGACCGTGCGATTCGTCCGAAACTGCTGGCTGATTACGAAGGCCAGCCGCAGGTTAATGCGCAGATGGAAATCTTTATTGAAGCCGCACGTCAGCGCAGCGAAGCGCTGGATCATCTGCTTATTTTCGGCCCTCCCGGACTGGGAAAAACCACACTTTCGCATATTGTTGCCAATGAACTTGATGTAAATATCAAAACTACTTCCGGGCCAATTTTAGAAAAAGCAGGGGATTTAGCCGCGCTGCTGACTAATCTTGAAGAAAACGATGTTCTGTTTATTGATGAAATACACCGCTTAAGTCCAATGGTTGAAGAAATTCTCTATCCGGCAATGGAAGATTATCAGCTGGATATTATGATTGGTGAAGGTCCGGCTGCGCGCTCGATCAAACTTGATTTACCGCCTTTTACTTTAATCGGAGCCACCACGCGTGCCGGTTCATTAACCTCGCCGCTGCGGGATCGTTTTGGCATTGTGCAGCGTCTTGAATATTATGATCTGAAATCATTAACAAAGATTGTTCTGCGCAGCGCAAAACACCTTGAACTGAGCATGGATCAATCCGGTGCCGTTGAAGTTGCTAAACGCTCCCGCGGTACGCCGCGTATCGCTAACCGTTTATTACGCCGGGTACGCGATTACGCACAGGTAAAAAAAGCAGCTGTGATTAATGATGAAATTGCTAAACAGGCGCTGGATATGCTTGAGGTGGATAATCAGGGCTTTGATTATATGGACCGAAAACTGCTGATGGCAATCTTAGATACTTTTCAGGGCGGGCCCGTTGGTTTAGATAATCTGGCCGCCGCCATTGGCGAAGAGAAAGAAACCATTGAAGATGTGTTAGAGCCGTATCTGATTCAGCAGGGCTTTTTACAGCGCACTCCAAGAGGACGTATTGCGACTAACCGTACTTACCTGCATTTTGGTTTTGATAAACCGGCGCAATAATTATTGCGCTTTGCGGAGCTCCTCTAATACAGATGCCGGCGAGAAATCATACTCTTTTAGCTGCTTGTTAAATGCTTTTGAACGTAAGCGGAAATTGATATCTTTCCAGTCATGTGATTTTAAGTGAGGCAGTAACAGATCGATATCTGCAGATGTGATTAATGACATCGGCGATTGAAATTGATAAAAAGAGTCTGCGTTAAGGGACGAGCCGTTAAAATGATCATATAACATGATCACAGCCCATGCACCATCCATAAAATGCCCGCCGGCTGAGGCGCTGATCTGATTTTTTTTGACGGCAGCTAAGCCCGCTTGAGACCAGTCAACACCGCCTGTCAGATAATCTTTGCCTTGTATTAAGCCCTGTTCAGATAAGGCCTGCTCAACAGCTATGGCCATTAGATCGCTGGCTGTCCAGTAGATTTTTGTTTCGGGATAGCGCTGTGATAGAGCAAGGGCTTTATCGTATGCAGTTTCCTGCAGCCAGTAAGCATAAACGCTGCGTAACAAATTGCTGCCACCATCTTCTACAATTGCTCTTTGTAAACCGGCTAAACGAAATTCAGAAGGGGTTTCTAAAAATGAGCCGTTAATTGCAACGATCTGAACTGTCCCGTTTTTATCAGTTAAGTTGTTTAGCCTCGCCTGCTTGATTAAGTATTTGCCCAATAAGTATCCCGCCTGATGATCATCAGGTATCAGGCTGGCGAGCCAGTATTGAAATTTCTGCTGAGGATTACCTGCTGATTTTCTGTTTTTAGGAGTGATATCGGAATTAAATAGAAATACCGGCAGCTGGTGGCGCTCTGCTTCCTTGATTAATTTAAGTGCGAGCTGTCCTTGATTGGGAATGATAACTGCATCAACATTTAGTTCTCGAGCTTTGCTAAGCAACTTAATATTATTTCTTTTCAAGCTTTTTGTATAAAGAACGGTTAGCTCTACGTTCAGCTGCTCGGCAGCCTGCCGGGCAAAATCTTCTACGGGTCTCCAGAATGGATCTTGAGAATCAGTTGCTGAAATTAATGCAAAGTGTAACGGCTGTGCGCTAACCGCGGCGGCAATAAACAAATTTAAGAGCAGGCATAAGCTAACCAAAAAATGCTTCATGTTTTGCCCCCCCTTGATACTAAAATAATTAATTGTGATTTAAAAACTGTAGAGTTGGTTCGAGCATTTAACAAGCAACGACAAAGAAACCATTGAAGGTCTGTTAGAGCCGTATTTAACCCTGTATATTTTTTACAGCGTACTCCAAGAGGCCGTATTGCGGCTAACCGCACTTACCTGCATTTCGGTTTTGATAAACCGGTTTTATAATGCTTGCGTTTTTCGAAGCTCTTCTAATACAGACGCCGGCGAGAAATCATACTCTTTTAAATGCTTATTAAGCACTTTTGAGCGTAAGCGGAAATTGATATCTTGCCAATTATGTGATTCTAAACGAGGCAGTAACAGATCGATATCTGCGGATGAGATTAATGACATTGGCGATTGATATAGATAAAAATAGTCTGCGTTTAGGGACGAGCCGTTAAAGTGATCATATAACATGATCACCGCCCATGCACCATCCATAAAGTGTCCGCCGGCAGAGGTGCTGATCTGGTTTTCTTTGACAGCAGTCAATCCCTCTTGAGACCAGTCAACACCGCCTGTCAGATAATCTTTACCTTGTATTAAGCCATGCTCAGATAAGGCCTGCTCAACGCCTATGGCCATCAGATCGCTAGCTGCCCAGTAGACCTTTGTATCGGGATAACGCTGTGATAGACGAAAAGCTTTATAGTATGCCGTTTTCTGCAGCCAGTAAGCATGCACGCTGCGTATTAAATTGCTGTTACCATCTTCTTTGACTGCTCGGCGCAGGCCTGCTAAACGCTGCCGCGCAGGGGTATCTGCAATCGAGCCGTTAATAGCAATGATCTGTACCGAGCCATTTTTATCAGCGAAGTTTTTCAGCCGAGCCTGCTCTATTAAGTATTTACCTAACAGATATCCCGCTTGGCGATCGTCCGGCATCAGGCTGGCCAGCCAGTATTTATATATCTGCTGAGGATTACCGGCTAGTGGTTTGTTTTTCTCAGTGATATCGGAGTTATATAGAAACACTGGGAGCTGCTGCTGTTCTGCTTCTTTTATCAGCTGTAGTGCGATCTGTCCCAAGTTGGGGAAGATGACTGCATCAACATTGAGCTCTTTTGCTTTTGCGAGCAAATTAAACATATTTCTTTTCGAATCTTTTATGTAAAGAATAGAAAGTTTTATATCTAATTGTTTGGCTGCCTGCTGTGCAAAATCCTCGACAGGTCCCCAGAAAGCGTCTTGAGAATCTCGTGCAGAAAGCAGTGCAAAGTGCAGCGGCTGCGCGCTAATCGCGATGGAAATAAACAAATTTAAGATCAAGTACAAGCTAACCAAAAAGTATTTCATTGTTAGCCCTCCTTGGTATGGAAATCTTAAATTAGCTATTTAAAAAACTGTAGAGTTGATTAGAGTATTTAACAAGCGTTAACAGGAAGTGCTTAGTGGATTTTAATAGCTTGGTAGTGTCATTTGCTTGCTTTTCGTTTTGCTTAACTCTGAATCTGCATCTTGAAATAATTTACCTGCGCACTTTTGACTGCAAGTGCTGGCTTTTCTATTAAGAAATTAAATTCAGCTCCCTGAGATTACCCCGCTTTAGTCACTAGAATCAGCTTAGTTTTCTGATTATATTTACATTTAAAAACTTGATCTACGTCAAGTTCAGCAGTATAAAGAAATCACTTTTGATTGTAAGCCTTTGATGTTAACGGTATGTTAAATTTGATGCGGTTTTAGAGTAAAGGTTAACATTGCTTTAACAATTTAGTTCGATTTTTATCCGGGCAGTAAAAATGTTTAAAAAATTGTCAGCACAGCAGGGAATTTTTTCGATTCCTCTAATTCGCGAAATTGCAGTGATTTTGATTATTAAAGTAATAGTGATTTTTACTATTAAGCATTTCTACTTTTCAAATCCCGTCCCTTTTGATGAGGATCATTTGTCTGTTGAGCTCAGCAGGACTGAAAATACTCAGCAGACAGAATAGTTATCACCGCTGCGTTTACAAAATAATAATAAAACGCTGTAACAGTTTAAGAATATTTAATTTAGGAGAAAATAATGGATGACATAGTTGATTTATCGCGTTTTCAATTTGCAATGACTGCCATGTATCATTTTTTATTCGTGCCGCTGACCCTGGGTCTGGCATGGATACTGGTGATTATGGAATCATTGTATGTGATGACCAAAAAAGAAATTTACAAAGATATGACCAAATTCTGGGGTAAGTTATTTGGTATTAACTTTGCGCTGGGTGTGACTACCGGTCTGACCATGGAATTTCAGTTCGGTACAAACTGGGCGTATTACTCACATTATGTGGGCGATGTTTTTGGAGCTCCGCTGGCGATTGAAGGCATGATGGCCTTTTTCTTAGAATCGACTTTTGTTGGGTTGTTTTTCTTCGGCTGGGACAGACTGAGTAAGTTGCAGCATCTTGCCGCTACCTGGTTAGTTGCACTTGGTTCAAGTATGTCGGCATTATGGATTCTTATTGCTAATGCCTGGATGCAGAATCCGGTAGGTGCGGAATTTAATTATGAAACCATGCGTATGGAAATGACCAGTTTTGCGGATCTGGTCTTTAATCCGGTTGCACAGGTTAAGTTTGTTCATACTGTTGCATCGGGTTATGTCGCCGGCGCTATGTTTGTATTAGCAATTAGTTCATATTACCTGCTTAAAGGCCGTGATATAGGTTTTGCAAAGCGCTCTTTTGCTATTGCCGCCGCATTCGGTACCGCGGGAATTTTATGTACCATAGTATTAGGTGATGAAAGCGGTTATGAAGTAGGTGATGTGCAGAAAGTTAAGCTGGCCGCTATTGAATCTGAGTGGGACACGCATCCTGCACCAGCTGATTTTACTTTGATAGGTCTTCCTAATCAGGAAGCGGAGCGTACCGATTACGCTGTTAAAATTCCCTATGCATTAGGCATTATTGCTACTCGCTCCATTGATAAGGAGGTTACCGGTCTTAAAGATTTGATGGCAGATCATGAAGTACGTATCCGTAACGGCATGAAAGCTTACGGTCTGCTGCAGAAATTACGCGCAGGTGATAAAACAGAAGAGAATGTAACTGCTTTTGAAGAGCTTAAAGTTGATTTGGGTTATGGTCTGCTGCTGAAGAGATATGCACCGGATGTGGTCGACGCCAGCGATGAGCAGATTAAAATGGCCGTTGATGACAGTATCCCCGGCGTTGCACCTATGTTCTGGTCATTTAGGATAATGGTCGGCTGTGGTGTGTTTATGTTATTTATCTTCCTGTTCGCGTTTTATCAGTCAGCACGTAATACTATCGGTGAGAATAAATGGTTCCATAGAATTTGTCTGTATAGTCTGCCGTTACCTTGGATTGCGATAGAAGCCGGCTGGTTTGTTGCTGAATACGGCCGTCAGCCGTGGGCAATTGCAGAAGTTCTGCCGACCTATATGGGCGCCTCATCGGTTACCGCTGATCAGCTTCTGTTTAGTATTATCTCAATTGCCGCTTTTTATACGGTACTGCTGGCCATTGAAATGTTCCTGATGTTCCGCTTTGCGCGTTTAGGTCCAAGTAGTTTAAAAACGGGTAAATATCACTTCGAGCAATTAGAAAACAAACAAGGGTAGGGCTGATTATGTTTGATTACGAAACGTTAAAAATGTTGTGGTGGTTATTAATCGGTGTACTGCTGATTGGTTTTGTTATCACCGATGGTTTTGATATGGGAGTGGGGGCACTGATCCCGGTTATCGGTAAAAGTGATGACGAACGCCGTATTATGATAAACAGTATTGCGCCTCACTGGGACGGTAATCAGGTGTGGTTACTTACCGGTGCCGGTGCTATTTTTGCCGCCTGGCCAGCTGTTTATGCCACAGCCTTCTCCGGTTTTTATGTGGCTATGATGCTGACCCTGTTTGCTCTGTTTTTCCGCCCGGTGGGTTTCGACTACCGCAGTAAAATTGAAGATCCGCGCTGGAGAAACAGCTGGGACTGGGCCATTTTTATAGGTGGTGTTGTACCTCCGATTGTTTTCGGTGTCGCCTTTGGTAATTTATTACAGGGTGTGCCTTTTATACTGGATGATTTTTTGCGCTCTCAGTATCAGGGCGGATTTCTGGATCTGCTTAACCCCTTTGCATTATTAGTCGGTCTGTTCAGTTTAACTCTGTTTGTGCTGCAGGGCTCAACCTGGCTGCAGATGAAAACAGACGGTGCACTGCGTCAGCGGGCACGTCTGGTATCAATGATCTGTGCGCCGCTTGCAGTGGTTTTATTTGCCCTGGCAGGAGTGTGGATTGCAAACGGTATTGACGGTTATGTGATCACTTCTATTGGGGATCTTAGCGGGCCGGCTAATCCGTTATTAAAAACAGCTGAAGTGCAGCCCGGGGCATGGCTGGCAAATTATGATAAATACCCGTTAACCATGACTGCGCCTGCTGTCGGGCTGTTATTTCCGCTGTTAACCTGGGTTGCCAGTAAATATAACCGCAGCGGTTTTGCATTTTTCTGCAGCAGCATTACCCAGACCGGGGTGTTATTAACCTGTGCACTCAGCATGTTCCCGTTTATTTTACCATCAAGCATTGATCCTAATTTCAGCTTTACCGTATGGGATGCTGTTTCAAGTGAAAAAACGCTTAATATTATGACCATAGCGGCAGCTGTATTTCTACCTATTATTCTCTCTTATACCACTTGGTGTTACCTGAAAATGTTCGGTCGTTTAGGTAAAGAATTTATGGCGAAATATAAACATTCAGCTTATTGATACAAATTTTTAAAACTTATTTAGGAGAGTTCTATGTGGTATTATGCTTGGATATTAGGCATTTTATTAGCTTGTTCATTTGGTATTATTAATGGTTTGTGGTTCGAGCAGACTGAAGCAAATAAAAAAGAAGCTGAAAAAGCAGCTTTGCAAGAAGAGAATAATGAAGATTAATCAAACACTTGATTTTATTCATAAACCCTTTCAGTATGCGCTGTCACGCTGGGTTTCTACCCTGCTGGCGCTGCTGTTAAGCGGCCTGCTGCTGCTTAATCCGAATCATATAGCTGACAGTACAGCCGCTTTAGAGAACGGTTACTTAAGTGTTCTGATGATGGCTTTAACTGCGGCGTTTGTGCATGGTTTAGGATTTGAACCTCGGTTGTGGTTGTGGCGGGTTATTTTCTCCCCCTATTTAGCGTGGCCGGTTCTGTTTTTTTTCGCCACCAGGATGTTTGTATAAAGCCGCGATGACGAATTAACAGGAGCGAATAATGCCGACAGTGAATGATTAACTGCTCGGCATTAATTTTTGATTATTAATCAGATAAATAATACTCAACCGTGGAGACTACACGAACGCGTTTAATATGCGGGTTGTTTTTATCTCTGGCAGTGATAGTAAACTGTCCCTGCGAGGCTCTTTTAATTTTACCCAGTGAACTTTGTGAATCCTCAGCAAATTTCTCCGCGACCTCTCGGGCTTTAGTAGTAGCTTCCTCAATCATCTCCGGTTTTACTTCATTGAGGCGGGTAAACAGATAGTCAGTTTGCGACTGGTAGTTACTGCCTGTAAAAACAATACCATGCTTACCTAGCTCAGAAAGTGAACTCATCACATTACGTACAATATCTATATTTTCTGAATAAACGGTAACTGTCTGTAATGCCGAGTAGCGAAATTCTGCCTGCGTATTACTGCCGTACTGCTGGGCTGATTTATCGGTAATAGCCGGTGATGCTAGAGTAATTTCCTCTTCCGTAATTCCGTTTATGTTGAGATGCTTGCGTATCATTTCTGACTGCATGTCTATGCCCTGGTATAAATCAGTGAGATTGTTATCTACCAGGGTAAATGTTATCGGCCATATTACGATATCTGCTTTGTATTCTTTTTCGGACAACCCTTTTACTTTCACGCTTCTGTCGTACAGCTTATATTGTATGGCTGCACTGGAAAGAAAGTAGCCTAGGGTAGCTAAACCGAGAAATATAAACAGACCTAAAAGCCCTGCTCCTGTTTTGGTATTTTTCTGCACTGGATTCTCCAAATAATTTTGTTTAAAAATAAAGCTCCCAAGAGAAGGTACTTATATTTATACCCGTGCCGCTAATTGAGTTATCTATATCAGGCATACGAAAATGTTTGAAAGCAAGCCGTTGACTGCAGCCGCTAGGTGTTCTAATTACAAAATCAAAACAAACATTCATTTTAATCAGCATAAATGAACAGGGCCTTGTCGGCTCTGCTATTAGCACTTTCCATGTTTAGACTATCCAGATAAATATAGCATTGATTTTTATCGGCTAAATTCGCGAGGATCACGCTTTTGAATGCTTTTGCAGCTGGTTCTCAGACTCTGCATTGCTCTGTAATATTATTACGCTTTATGGTGATGCCGATCGCATTACTATCTTTGTCTTTGTGTTTTTACGCTTTGCGAACTATTATTTTGTAATTTTATTTCATTTTTTGTTTGCGTAAAAGTGTGATCTAGGTTACATTTGCTGCGTCAGAGATTGACAGAAACCAATAATTATAAGAGGAAATTATCATGGATATTCATTTTTTATCTGCAGGACAAAATTTTTTAGCGTACAGCAAAAGCGAGTGCATCACTAAGAGTAATAAACGTAAGTTTACTTTTCGTTTATTTAGAAAATAATGGCAGTTCGACTGGTTAGAGAAAACCAGCTTTCAAAAATTAATAGTGCAGCGGAAGAGGCTTTTTACAATCGTTAAAAAGTAACTCTTCCGTTTTTTATAAGCTTTAAAACAACTCTCTGCGTTCAACTCACTAATCCCATCTCCTGTTTAGTAATGTTCAGTTCTTTGCTGTTCTTCGTTTAAAAATTACAGTGTGTATTTATTCTAACTGTTAGTTTGGCAGCTCGTAAAGCATGCTTCACCTTGTTCTTTTGTCTTTTATTTTGTGTTTTTTTTGTAAAATCAATTATATTGTTTTAGTGATGATGTTTAACACGAGTCTAAATTAATAACTTTATAAACACCTTAAAATAAAACCGATATAAAATGGATGGTTATATTTACAGCCCACAAGGAGTAAATGATGAAATTATATAAATATTTCTGGTTTATGCCGTTGTTAGTTATTGCGGGCTGCTGGCCAAGTTCAGATAACAATACGACTGTTACCCCGCCGCCTATTGACAGTATTAAATTGAAGACGGCCATAGATAATGATTTTTTCGTGCTTATGGAGCTCGACAGGTCAAATGTCTATTACTCCAATGCAAATAATTTCTATTTTAATAGTGAAGGCTATTTGGTGAACAGCTCGGGTTTAGCGCTTCAACTTTTGTCGGTTAATGCTGACGGCACTCCATCTTCAGTCAGTTTAGCAACAAGTGGACCTATGAAACTAGATTATGCCTATGGCAATCCCGTAGCGACAAACTCCGTCAGTATCAGCGCTAATTTACCTGCTAATGACACTGTTCTAGCAGTTGATGCTTTTGATGCTGCCAATCTGTCTACTTATAATAATGCAACCTCGGTAACAATCTATGACTCGCTTGGACATGGTCACATACTTAGTATGTATTTTGTAAAAACCAGCACCGAAAATAATACCTGGGAAATTAGAACAACAATTGACGGTAAATTGATGGATCCTGTTTCCACTCAAGTACTGGATTTTGCTCAAAATGGTGATCTGGATATCACGGATGATGACCTTGACGGTATTGTATCAACAGATGACGGAATAATTAGTTATCATAATTTTCTGCTAAGCAACGGCGCCGCTGATCTGCTTATCTCATTATATTTCAGAAATGACGGAGTCAGCACTATAACCGCAACTAATGAGTCTTTTGAGGTAACTGGACTTAGTCAAAGCGGAGCTTATAGCGATTATGTGAAAGAGTTAAAAATAGGCGCTAACGGCCTGGTTACAGTATCATTGGTTGATCAGGAAGATGTCCTTATTGGTACCGTTGCAATGGCAAAGTTCCCCAGCCCGGTAAATCTTGAATCAGCAGGTGATTCGTTATGGAAAGAAACAGTAGATTCAGGAGAGGCATGGATTGGCTACGCCGAACACCTAGCTTTCGGTTCAATGGTACCCGTTACGTATGATTATTAAGTGGTTATATAGGGGATAAAAAAATGTAAAGCAGAGGTGCTGTTTATAGCCGCACTTCTGTTACTAAATAGGAATAGGTTATTCGCACCTGCTGTTTAGTCCGATAATCGACAGCTGAAGAGAACTGATATTATTAGTTATTAATTTACCGCTGCAAGTAATTAAAACTGCTGTTTTTTTCTCGGATCGTTAAACATGCTTTACCTTGTTGTTTTGTCTTTTATTTTGTATTTTTTTTGTAAAATCAATTGTATTGTTTTAGTCTTGATATTTAATCTAAGCAAATAATTTTATAAAAAATTGAAAACAATAAAGCAGATATTAAATGAATGGTTATATTTGCCACCCACAAGGAGTAAGTGATGAAATTATGTAAGTATTTATGTTTTATAGCGCCGTTAATTATTACGGGCTGCGGGTCAGATTCTGATAATAATACGCCAGTTACCTCCAGCGCTGGTACTACTAATGTGGCAGTTACCTCCAGCGAAGCAAGTGCAGATAACAATACAACTGTTACTCCGCCACCTATCGACAGTATTAAACTGCAGACGGCTGTAGATAATGATTTTTTTGTGCTTGTAGATGTCGATACTTTAAGGGAAAACATCTATTTTTCCAATTCAAATGAATTTTATTTTAATAGTGAAGGTTATTTGGTGAATGTCTCTAATTTAGCGCTTCAAGTTTTTCCGGTTAATGAAGACGGCAGTCCAGCTTCAGTCAGTTTGTCAACAAGTGAACCGATACAACTAGAGTATAATTACGGCAGCCCTGTTGCGACAACCTCGGTTGGCATCGGTGCTAATTTACCTGCTAATGACACTGTTTTAGCAGTTGATGCTTTTGATGCCGCTAATCCGACTACTTTTAATAATGCAACCTCGGTAACAATCTATGACTCGCTTGGACAGAATCACATACTTAGTATGTATTTTATGAAAACCAGCAGCGATAATAATACCTGGGAAATTAGAACGACGATTGACGGTAATTTGATGGACCCGGTTTCCACTCAAGTACTGGATTTTGCTGAAAATGGTGATTTGGATATCACGGATGATGATCTTGACGGTATTGTCTCTACAGATGACGGAATCATTAGTTATCATAATTTTCCGCTAAGCAACGGTGCCACTGATCTGCTTATCTCATTATATTTTAAAAGCGATGGAGTCACCTCTATAACGTCAACTAATGCGTCGTTTGAGGTAAGTAGTCTTGAGGGAAGCGGGGCTTATAGCGATTATGTGAAAGAGTTGAAAATAGGCGCTAACGGCCTGGTCACATTATCATTTGTTGATCAAGAAGATGTTCTTGTTGGTATTGTTGCAATGGCCAAGTTTCAGAGCCCGGTAAACCTTGAATCAGCAGGTGATTCATTATGGAAAGAAACAGCTGCTTCTGGAGAAGCAAGGCTTGGTTATGCTGGATATCGAGCCTTCGGTTCAATGGTGCCCGTCAATTATGACTATTAAGCGCTTATACAGGGGATAAAAAATGTAAAGCAGAAGTGCTGTTTCACAGCTGCACTTCTGTTAACGAATAAGAGCAGATTATTCGCGTCTGTAATTTATGCTAGTAACCGGCAGCTGAAGAGATCACATATTAGTTATTAATTTGTCGCTGCAAATAATTAAGGCAGGGATGTTTATAACTACGGCTTTATCCTCGGATCGCTGAACATGCTGTTTAACTGATTGAGACGTTCCCCTAACGCATTGATGTCAATAATATGGATTTTTCCCCTTTCAATTGATATTTCCTGGGCTTTTTCAATATTTTTTAGTACTTCGTTAATTCTAGGCCGAGAAAGACCGGTCACGGTGCATAACTGCTCCTGGGTTATATCAATTGTTGTTTTTACACCTTTTAAAGTTTGTTTTTTTTGCGCTAAGGCGAGCAGGGTATAGACAATACGTATTTCTTTATCGTGGAGTGCGGTGAGCGGAGCCTGCTGGGATCTTGGCTGCATTTGAATCATGCAGTAATATAAGAATTTAAAAACTTCATTGTTATTTTCTGCCAGCTGTGCAATTTTTTGTTTTGATAAGAACAGGTACTCTACCGGTTCCAGCTCAACGGTGAGAAAAAACAGATCAGCGCTGTTTCCTAATGAATTGGCTCCAACCCAGTCATTAACACCAAGTACAAAACCTAAAGTGTTATTCATATTTTCAGACAGGAAAGAAAGAGTAGCCAGGCCGCTGGTTATATAATAGAGGCCGGGAAAAGCGGCCTTTTTCTGTGTATTCGGCAGGCCTTTACCGCATTGTGCAATATCAAGCAGCTGCCGCTTTAAAGTATTTGACAGTGGGCACGGCCAGTTGATTGCATCAGTACTAGAGTCCGTCATTTCAGGCCTATTATCAGAGTAATATACTATGAAATATAGTGCACTCGTTTCCATAGTAAAACTTTGCCTCAAATAAACCAGCCGTCCGGCTTATCGGCTTATATTCCTATTTATGCTGTCACTTGTTTTAACTTATGCAGAGCCGAAGTGTGCAGATTTCTTCTTTTTTGTGTAATTGCAGGGAAGTGTTCTTTAAAGAACAGAGCTCGTTTTTTGAACAGGTATTATTGTTCATGTTTTAAACGCAGCTTAAGTGGGTAAAGATAAGCTTCACAGCTAAGTTCTTAAAATAAAGGTACGCCAATATGGGAAAAATATACAACATCTCTTTACTGCCTAACCAGCAGGCCATTAACTCGGTCGCTGATTTATCCCATGAGTTTGAAGAAGCGCATGTTAATTTGAACAGTTCGTTATTTAAATTAAAGCAGCTTATTAGTGAATCTGGTTTTATGGAAGATCAAGATCATAGAGACTGGTTTTATAGACATGGCTGTGATTATTCATCGAACCCAAAACTGTTTGCTCAGGCGCCGTTAAATTTTACCTGTGCTTATTTAAGTGAAATATTCAAACGTTATAAAATTGAACAGATCAGCTCAGACTCATCGACAACGGCTATTAAGCGGGCTTTAATACGTCTGCATGCTTTTAGGGGGAATTCATAAAGGCTGGACTTTTTGACATCTGAAGTTGATAGCGCTCTTAATCTCTCGTTTAAATTTGAAGCACAACGGATGGTTTTGTTCTGCATTCCCACACAGAGTGCAGGAATGAAAATATAGCCGTTGAATTAAAGGTGCCCGACTTTAACCAGAATAATGGTTTCCTGCTCTACAAAAGGGTGATGCTCACTTAAATGCGGACTGCGGATCCAGGTATGTTTCGGGTAGCTGCCGTGTTCATCTTTAAATGTGCCGGACAAAACGAAAATCTCCTCGCCTCCGAAATGACTATGCGGCTGGAACACCTCTCCGGCCGGCCATTTTACCAAGGCGGTATACTGCCGTTCAAAATCATGTAAAGGCATCACCTGCAGGCCACCAATGCCCGGCTGCCAGCTGGCCGTATTAGTGTTAATCGTTACCTGCTGTTTATCTTCCGGGTCAAACTGATTAAGTTTGACCAGTATAGTGCAGCCCTGTTTACTAAAAGGCTGGTGAAAACTGTCCGGCGGATTACGCAGATAAGTCCCTTTTTCATAATCACCATGCTCATCAGAAAAAATACCTTCTAATACAAATATCTCTTCGCCCAGAGGATGACTATGGCCGCTGAAATAAGAGCCCGGCTGATACTGCACTATGCTGGTGATATGACCGCTTTCATCAGCGGCTCTAGCAAGTGGTATACGCCGTACACCCGGCATGGGCGAGTTTATCCAGGGCTTCTGATCCGTGTTGATTACTATCCGTTTCGAAAAATCTAAGTTTAAATCTGCCATTACTCCTCCGCTCTCTAAGCTCTCCCCTAAACTCTAACTCACTGCACTTTCTTTACCTATCTCAATAAACTTATTGATATAGGGGATCGATTTATCCTGTTTCTTAATCATCGCATACAGGGTTTTATAAATGCCTTGTTCACCTAAACGTAATTTTTTTATCTTGTACTGTTCGCTTAAATTATCTGCCAGCCATTCGGGAAGAACACAAACGCCGCGCTGGTATTCAACCATCTGCAGCATAATTGCTAAAGATTCAATCTGCTTATGTCCCTTCGGCTGCACCTTTGCAGGCCATAAAAACTGCTGATAAATATCCAGACGCTGCTTTTCGACTGGAAAAGTAAACAGCACCTCGCTTTGCAGCTGTTCGGCGAAAACATTGCTTTGATCTGCTAGTGCATGCTTGTTTGAGACGACTAGAACCTGCTCATAATCAAACAACGCATGGTGCTGCAGCAGTTTGTGCTCAATGGTGTCCGGTGTAACCAGTAAATCCACATGATGATTTATCAGCCCTTCAATACCGGAGAAGTGAAACTGCCGAATGATATCAATATCGATATTCGGCTGCTCCTGTAAAGAGTGAGCAACCACCTGGGTCAGCCACTCATTGCATGGATAACACTCAACCCCTATGCGCAGTAACCCCTGAACACCTTCACCCATTGCTTTTAAAGCCTGCTCAGTCTGGGCTAACGCCGGCATTACTTTCTTCGCTGTTTTTAACAGCAGCTCACCTGCAGGTGTTAACCGCAGCCGCCGGCCACAGCGCTGCCATAACTTAACATTGAGCTTTTTTTCTAAATAACGAATCTGATGCGACAGGGCTGACTGCGTTAAACACAGCGAACCTGCAGCCTGAGTTAATGTGCCTTTTTCATGCAGGGCAATCATTATTTTAAGATGAGACGGCTCGATCATTATGAATAAACCTCATGGATTGCGTGTAAAACATCATTATTTTTCATGATAAATACTACGCATAATAACTTTTAACTTCAACAGCAGGCAAAAGAGAGAGAAAAAATGGCACAATTACATCACTTAGGATTTCCACGAATTGGTAATAAACGCCAGTTAAAGTTTGCTCAAGAAAAATTCTGGGCTGGTGAAATAACAGAAACACAACTGCAGGCAAGCGCAGCTCAGTTACGCCGAAATAACTGGCTTGCACAGCAGGATTTATCTTTAAACCTGCACACTGCCGGTGACTTCTCACTGTACGATCAAGTACTCGATACCAGTTTTTTAGTAGGGAATATTCCAGCACGGGCGAAACAAAGCAGTGATGATAATTCGCTGGATAACTACTTCCGTGTAGCCCGCGGGCGTTCGCAGAAAAAAAACTGCTGCTCTGCGGTTCATAACAATGCAGGTGAAACGCAGGCAGGGGAGATGACTAAATGGTTTAATAGCAATTATCATTACATTGTGCCGGAGTTTGAGACGCAGACCACCTTTACTTTAAATGCAGATAATCTAATTAAGCAGATAGAAGAGCTGCAGCAGATCAGTAAAAATGTAAAACCTGTGATTATCGGGCCGGTCACCTATTTATGGCTGGGTAAAGAAAAAGATCAAAGCAGCAGATTAGATCTGCTTCCGGCTTTATTGGAAACCTATGCGCAGCTTTTACTTTTATTAGAAGATAAAGGGATTGAATGGCTGCAGATTGATGAGCCTGTTTTAGTGCTGGAAATTGATAAGCAGTGGCAGGAAGCACTGCAGAGTGCTTATCATAAACTCACTCAGTCAAAACTTAAGCTGTTATTAACCACTTACTTTGGTGAGCTTAAAGATAACCTGAAACTAGCCTGTGAACTGCCGGTTGCCGGACTGCACCTTGATGCGGTTAATGCACGCCATGAAGTTGAATCTGCAGTTAACTATTTGAGTGAAAATAAGGTTTTATCATTAGGTGTTATTAACGGCTGTAATATCTGGAAAACGGATCTTAATGCTGCGTTAGAGTGGTTAACACCGATTCATAATAAGCTCCAGCAGCGCTTATGGATTGCGCCAAGTTCATCGTTATTACATGTGCCGGTGGATCTTAACAGCGAGCAGAAGCTCGATCCTGAGATTAAATCATGGTTAGCATTTGCAGCTCAAAAGCTGCAGGAATTAAATATTTTAGGCATCGCCTTAAATCAGGGAAGTGAAGCGGTAAGCAGTGAGCTTGAGGAAAATAAACTCGCACTGCACAGCCGCTATAACAGTACCCGTGTTTTTAACCCCGAGGTGCAGTCGCGAGTTGAACATATCAATGCATCTCTAGGTGAGCGTAAACAGGCTTTCCCGCAGCGTGCTGCTGTTCAGCAGTCCTATTTAAATCTGCCGAGTTATCCGACGACCACCATCGGTTCATTTCCGCAAACCAGTGATATTCGTGAAACGCGTAAAGCCAGACGTTCAGGTGAAATCAGCGAAGTACAGTACAAAAACAGTATGAAACAGTCGATAAAGTTTTGTATTGACCAGCAGCATAACATAGGTCTTGATGTTTTAGTGCATGGTGAAGCTGAGCGCAATGATATGGTGGAGTACTTCGGCGAGCTTCTTGACGGTTTTGCTTTTACACAGTTCGGCTGGGTACAGTCTTACGGCTCCCGCTGCGTAAAACCGCCGCTTTTATTTGGTGATGTTTCTCGTCCGCAGGCGATGACCGTCGAATGGAGTGCATACGCGCAGTCATTAACTGAAAAACAGGTAAAAGGCATGTTAACCGGCCCGGTTACCATTTTAAACTGGTCATTTGTGCGCGATGATCAGGCGCTGCAGACAACCTGTAACCAGATTGCATTAGCGGTGCGCGATGAAGTATTAGATCTGGAAAAAGCCGGGATCAGTATTATTCAGATTGATGAAGCAGCCCTGCGTGAAAAGCTTCCTCTGCACCGCAGTAAATGGTCTGAGTACCTGGACTGGGCAATTCAGGCATTTCGTATCAGCGCTAACGGTGTTGAGGATAAAACACAGATCCATACGCATATGTGTTATTCCGAATTTAACGATATTATTGCCGCTATTGCCTCCATGGATGCCGATGTTATCACCATTGAAACATCACGCTCTGATATGCAGCTGCTGGATGTATTTGAAGAATTTAACTATCCCAATGCAATTGGTCCGGGTGTTTATGATATCCATTCCCCCAACACACCGGATATTAAGCAGATGGTGCAGTTAATGGAAAAAGCAGGGCGGCGTATTCCTGCGGAGCAGTTATGGGTTAATCCGGACTGCGGCTTGAAAACAAGGCAGTGGCATGAAGTAAAACCTGCGCTTACAAATATGGTAAAAGCGGCTTTGCAGCTGCGTGCCGGTTAGAATGCCGAGAACAAAGGAGCGTTGAAAGCGCTCCTTTTTTAGATGATTAATCAAGAATATACCATGGAGTTATTTGTTCCAGGGATTACTTGGATCGTACGGCGGTTCTTCACTGCTGCGCGCAGGCTCTTTTTTAGCCTGCTGCGTTTTATCCGCGGCTTTATAAGTCCGTAATCGACAAGCTCTATCTATCTGTAAGATAACATCATCGGTAATCTCCACGGGCTCTCCCGCCAGCTGCTCTGCTGGAATAAAGCGATCACGGGGGGCAATGGACAATTGTTTGTCGTCCGGGCATGGGAAATTTTTATACTGATACAAATAAAAATTTTCTACTTTCTCTTTTGCCCATTGATTATTACGCAGAAACTTAACTGTTGACTTCATACCCGTATGAAATTGAAAGCGGTTAATCTCTAATGATTCACTTAATAACTCCCAGCCGTAATGTTCTGAAATTTCAGTCAGCAGTACATCTAGTTTCAGGCCGTATAGAGGGTTATTGTTTTTTTTAGCTGTCATTTTAATTCCTAGAAAACTGGGTATATAAGAAAGATATGCACGGGCTGCTTATAATGATGCTTAACAGCAATATTGTCTTTGCGGTTGTATCCATTTGCTAACCTGGTGCACAAAAAAATGCCCTGGCTGTGCAGTCTAGCCAGGGCATTCTTGTTGCTTTACCTTGATTTAAGCTGCCTGCAGGGCTTCTTTCTGACTTGCCAGGTATTCGTCTAAAGTGCCCTGGAAGTTAACCATCTTTTTATCTTTGATATCTATGATACGTGTCGCTAAAGATGAAACAAACTCCCGGTCATGGCTGACAACAATCAACGTGCCTTCGAACTCTTTAAGGGCATTGTTAAGCGCTTCAATCGCTTCCATATCCATGTGGTTAGTCGGTTCGTCCATAATTAATACGTTAATATCGGACATCATTAATTTACCGAATAACAAACGGTTTTTCTCTCCACCAGAGCAGTTGCGGGCTTTTTTGTTGGCGTCATCATCAGTGAATAACAGACGTCCTAACATGCCTCGCACCATTAAATCGTTATGACAAGGTCGGCGCCACTGAGACATCCACTCCATCAGTGTTAAATCATTTTCAAAAAGCATACCACTGTCCTGCGGACAGTAACCGATTGAGGCGTTTTCAGACCATTTTACGACACCTTCATTGTGCTGCAGTTCGTTTACCAGGCAGCGCAGCAGAGTTGTTTTGCCGACACCGTTTTCACCGATAATTGCCAGTTTTGCGCCGGCTTCTAAAATCATCTCACCGTCTGCAAATAAGGTTTCGCCGTCAAAACCATGGCCGAGGTTTTCCAGTACTAATGCCTGGCGGTGCATTTTTTTACCGGGTGCAAAGCTCAGTGACGGAGTAATGCGGCTTGATGATTTCACGTCATCGAGTTTAATTTTTTCCATTTTTTTAGCGCGGGAACTGGCTTGTTTGGCTTTAGAAGCATTTGCACCAAAGCGGTTTACGAAGTCCTGCAGTTCTTCTATTTCAGCACTCTTTTTAGCATTGCCGGATAAAAGCTGTTCACGTAATAAAGCAGACTGCTCTAAGAAGTATTCGTAGTTGCCCGGGTAAATACGTAATTCGCCGTAATCAATATCAGCCATATGTGTGCAGACAGCGTTTAGGAAATGTCTGTCATGGGAAATAATGATCATGGTGCATTTGCGTTTGTTTAACTCACCTTCCAGCCAGCTGATGGTATGGATATCCAGGTTATTGGTCGGCTCATCAAGCAGTAATATTTCCGGATCTGCAAACAGTGCCTGCGCAAGTAAAACACGCAGTTTCCAGCCCGGTGCAACCTGCTCCATTAAACCGTAGTGCAGTGATTCTTCAATACCGGCTTCAAGCAGGATTTCACCCGCACGGCTTTCAGCGCTGTAGCCGTCCATTTCTGCAAACTGGCTTTCCAGATCACCTACCCGCATACCGTCTTCTTCGCTCATCTCCGCTTTTGCGTAAATGCTGTCCCTTTCCTGTTTCACTTTCCATAGGGCGGTATCACCCATGATCACAGTGTCAATCACGCTGTATTGCTCGAATGCAAACTGATCCTGGCTTAGTGTACCGACTTTGAATCCCGGCGTGATAGATACATTTCCGGAGGTCGGCTGCAGTGCGCCGCTTAAGATTTTCATAAAAGTAGATTTGCCGCAGCCGTTTGCGCCGATCAAACCGTAGCGGCTGCCGTTACCAAATTTAGCCGAGATATTTTCAAATAATGGCTCCGGGCCAAACTGCATAGTGATGTTAGAGGTAGAGATCAAAAGAAGGTTTCCTAAGTTTTGCTAACGGGTATTTCCAACCGCTAGTTACTAACGGAAAGGGGCATGACCAACAAGCTTCAAAATGAAATGTGCGTTTAGTCACAATTATAAGGTCGCGCAGTATACAGCAAGAAAAGCTGGATACCCATTTTATCTGTACTTTTGCAGTGATTCTTTTTTAATCACTTTTATTTAACCAGCATAAAAGAGCAGATACCTATTCAGGCTGCTGTTATTCAAGTGCCCGGCGCACTCCCGCAATGTATTCCGGATACAGCGAAATATCGTTATGATCGGCGCCGCTGACTAAGACTGAGTCGACCAGCTGCTCAGTAAATTGAGCGATTAACCGTTCGCTTCTCGCGCGTGGAATCACCCGGTCATTTTCCGCCGTGAAGATATAGGTTTGTGCACTAATGTGTTTCACCTGCTTTATCGACTGGAACTTATCTTTAAGCAGCAGGGATACTGGAAACATCCAGTAGACACTCTTAGCAACATTTTCGATGCTGTCATAGGGAGTGACCAGCAGCAGTTTTTCCACCTGCCGATTAGCTGCTGCATAGATGGCAACGCCGGAACCAAGGCTTCTGCCCATCAAAGAGATCTGCTTATGGTTAACTTTTACCTGATCAAAAATATACAGGGCATCGTGATAGAGATGTGTTTCGCTGGGATGACCGCTGCTGTTACCGTAACCCCGATAGGCAATAAGGTACACGCTGTAATTCGGCAGCCGCTCCTTAAAGAAGCTGATGTTATTTTCAATACTTTCCGCATTGCCGCCGTAATAGATCAGCGCTTTTTGACGTCCCTTATTAACCACCCAGCCGCTCAACTGCACACCGTCCGTAATAAAACTGATTTCAGCCGCGCCGCTCACTGGACCTGCGGGCTGCGGAAAATATAAAAATTTACGCTGCAGCACGAACAGCAGCAGACAAAAACCAATATAAACCAGTATTATTGTAACTAGAGTACTCTTCATCCCTGTTTCCCGTGCTGCTTAGCTATGTGCTTATAATAGACTAAAGAATAGATACTAATGTTAACGACTATAACCAAAATGCCCAGTGCAGACTGCATATTAAGGGTTAAGTTGTCAGGATAAATAATAGGGATTAGATAGTGACTGATAAATCCTTCCTGATAGCCCTCAGTGCCTGCTGCTTGTCTTAAGTAATTTTCCAGTGGAGTCAACGGGCAGATCCAGCCCTTAAAACTGAGCAGCGATGCCCAGACAACGGCAGGCAGGTGTATAAAAAAAAGGTAGCTGCGCAGAATCAGCAGCAGTCCGCCTAGAAGTACAAAAAGAATATACAGAAAATGCACTAGTACCAGTAAGTCAGCCAGTATCAGGTAAAGCATTATATTTACCTCCGCATGCTAGGTTGTCGGCTTAGTTCTGACTTTCTAGCTAGACTCTGCATCTTCAGGTCGTTTGGATATAAAAGCTCGCCTATTTTGCAGAGTCAGCTGCAGTTTCCTAGAGCCTGTTGTTTTCTAATAGTTTAATTGACTAAGTATTACCTGCATCAATTCTACCAGGTCATTTTGATATTAATTTTCACTGCTTTTGAAAATTCTGTTGTTTATCAATTGGGTATGTGCATTTTAAATGAATTCTTTTTTCAAAAGATTTTGTAATTAATTTAACGTACTAGAATTGCCTGGGGATATAAGCAAAAGGCAGCCGCTGGGCTGTTCAAAGAAAAGGGAGAAAGGTAAATCATGAAAGGTTCAGAAAACTCCCAGGCAAAAGTTTATTGTAAGCTGTTGAATGTATTGGTTTGTTTGTGTTGGCTTATAAGGTTTTTGATAAAAACACCGCGAGGGTAACGGTAAATTACTAGAGAATTATTAAACCAAGGAAGAAACCAAAAATCAAATTAGCAGATGATGAACTAAAATTAATTTAAGCCTGTCATTGAGAGAAATTAAACCGAGCTCAGATTATGTGATGCAGCTGTTGTGATCTTGCTTACGAGAAAGGGTTTATATGTTAAGTGAAATGGAGTTTAAAGAGGTTAATACTGCTCTTAACAGTTATCTGATGAAAAAGATAACTGATGTTATGCCCGATCGCCATTTTTTGATCGATGAAAGCGGTATTGTACACTGCTTTTTCGGCAATGTGCGGACTGAACTTTTTTATCATATTGAGAACTTTGAGTTACGTTCAGTATTTGAGTTCACTACTAGTGAAATTGCTTTAAAAATTAAGCAGAAAATTGCTGAATGTTTATCGGAAAGTAAGATCGTGAGCTTTGAATATTCTTTATCCTTAAGTGAATTAAAGAAACTTAGTCCCACTGCAGTCGGTCCAGTCAAAGAGCAGTGGTTTGAATTAAAAATATACCCCATTAACTCCCTTATTGAGAAAAAAAGAGTATTAGTATGCTCTAATCGTAATATTACCGAGCGAAAATTGATGGAGCAGAAACTGCATGAGATGGCGGTTACTGATCCGTTAACCGGGTTATATAACAGGCGTCATGCTATGCAGGAGCTTGAAAACTGTTTTCAACGATGTAAGCGTTATACGATTGATGTTTCGGTGTTAATGATTGATATTGATTATTTCAAAAAGATAAATGACAATTACGGACATGACATTGGTGATTTAGTGCTGCTTGAATTAAGTAACTTTCTAAAAAATGAAGTGAGAAAAGTAGATATTATCAGCCGTTTAGGTGGAGAAGAGTTTTTGATTGTAATGCCTGATTCGTCTATTGCTAAGGTAGAACATTTTACTCAGCGGTTAATAAAAAAAATAAGTGAAATACAAGTTGCGACTCCTAACGGAAATTTATCATTTACCGTGAGCGGCGGACTAAGTCAAATAAAACCAAGCGATATATCGATAGATACTATTTTGAAACGGGTTGATACAGCACTATATCACTCAAAAGAGAATGGACGTAATCAGATAACCACAAGTTAGTTTTTAGTGAGCGGCTGACTACCTGTTAGTAGAGGCGCTGCTGAGTAATGAATAGAAAAGGCTGAGGCTGGATACTCACTTTGTTTTTACAACTAACTCAAAGCACTAGAATCAATAAACTAATCCACTCGCATTTTCGCCGTCTATTTTTTCTGCTGCCGGTATTAGCTAAATGCTGCAGAATATGGTTCTCAGTGGTTTGACTCAATATTTAATCATTAAAGCAGTTTATAGCTGCCGTTAGCAATGCCGTCAATCGTCCAGGCGCCGATACGGTAACGAATCAAACGCAGTGTTGGAAAACCAATATTTGCGGTCATACGGCGTACCTGGCGGTTGCGTCCTTCGCTGATAGTAATGCTCAGCCAGGTAGTTGGAATAGCTGCGCGTTCACGGATCGGCGGTACTCTTTCCCAGATCTCAGGTTCATGCATAATCTCAACTTCTGCCGGCAGGGTTAAACCATCTTTAAGTTTCACGCCGTCACGCAGTTTCTGCAGATCTGACTCTTGCGGGCTGCCTTCTACCTGCACCCAGTAGGTTTTAGTGGTTTTAGCATCGGGCTGGGTTATTTTAGCCTGGAGCTTACCGTCATTGGTTAATAATAATAAACCTTCACTGTCGCGGTCTAAGCGGCCGGCCGCATAGACTTCTTTTACATCAATAAAATCCGCTAAGGTTTTGCGTTTGTTCTCAACGCTACCTTGATCGGTAAACTGACTCAGCACATCAAAAGGTTTGTTAAACAGAACTACTCTACGGATCGCATCTGTCACCGCAGGCAGGTGATTTTTGGTGTTTTTGTTTTTACGCGGGCCTCGGCTTTTCTTTTTTGAAAATTTAGTTTTGTCAAAAGAAGTCGATTTTTTATTAAACACGTGAAAACACCTTTAAAAGAAGAATTAATCGCGGATTGTAACAGATATTGCTGTTCAGACCCGTCACAAATTCCAGTCTGAGCCTGCTAAAGTTGGCCGCCGGCTGGTTGTAAATTGGACTATTTGTCTGTTTTCGTTATGATGATGCCCTAAATTATTGCAGCGTAACAAATTCATAACATTTGTTGCGTCATAAGTTGGCCATTACTAATCTTGTTAAAGGAACGAATATGACAGATAAAACAGCAAAGATCATTTACACACAAACTGATGAAGCACCAGCGCTTGCAACACACTCTCTGCTTCCTATTGTTAATGCTTTTACACAGGCAGCTGACATTGTTGTTGAAACGCGTGACATCTCTTTAGCTGCTCGTATCATTTCTAACTTCCCTGATAGTTTAACTGCGCAGCAGCAGATGTCAGATGCATTATCTGAATTAGGTGAACTTGCTAAAACGCCACAGGCAAATATTATTAAACTGCCGAACGTCAGTGCTTCTGTACCGCAGCTGCAGGCTGCAATAAAAGAACTGCAGGAGCACGGTTATGCGCTTCCTGATTACCCTGAAGAAACACAGACAGATGCCGAAAAAGAGATTAAAGCGCGTTACGCAAAAGTATTAGGCAGTGCGGTAAATCCGGTACTGCGTGAAGGTAACTCGGACCGCCGTGTTGCTGATGCCGTTAAACAGTACGCTCAAGACAACCCGCACCGTATGGGCGCCTGGTCTAAAGATTCAAAATCACATGTTGCGCATATGCGCAGTGGTGATTTCTACGGCAGCGAGCAGTCAGTGGTGCTTGGCCAGGATGATGATGTGAAAATTGAGTTCACTAATACATCCGGTGAAGTAACCGTATTAAAAGCCTCTACAGCGCTGTTAAAAGATGAAGTGATTGACTCCGCTGTGATGAGCAGCGCCGCATTACGTGCTTTCTTTGAAGCTGAAATGCAGGATGCTTTCGACAATAATATTATGCTGTCACTGCACCTTAAAGCAACCATGATGAAAGTGTCGGATCCAATTATGTTCGGTCACGCTGTAACGGTTTATTTTAAAGATGTATTCAGCAAACACGCAGCTTTATTTGCTGAACTGGGCGTGGATGCGACTAATGGTTTAGGTGATGTTTACGCTAAAACTGCAGGCTTACCGGCTGCACAGAAAGAGCAGATTGAAGCGGACATTCAGGCTGTTTATGCGACACGTCCAGCACTGGCAATGGTAGATTCAGATAAAGGTATTACTAATTTACACGTACCAAGTGATGTGATTATTGATGCTTCTATGCCGGCGACTATCCGCAGCTCGGGCTGCATGTGGGGCACAGACGGCAAACTGCACGATACTAAAGCGATGATCCCGGACCGTTGTTACGCAGGTATTTATCAGGAGACGATCGAATTCTGTCGTGAAAATGGTGCATTTAATCCGGCAACTATGGGGAATGTCTCTAATGTCGGTCTGATGGCGCAAAAAGCGGAAGAGTACGGTTCACACGATAAAACATTCCAGATTAAAGAAGCGGGCACGGTTAAAGTTATTGACCAGGCCGGTAATACGTTAATGGAACATAGTGTCGCAGAAGGGGATATCTGGCGCATGTGTCAGGCAAAAGATACTCCAATTCGTGACTGGGTGCGTCTTGCAGTAAGCCGTGCCAAAGCAACCGGCCAGCCGGCAGTATTCTGGTTAGATGAAAGTCGTGCTCACGATAAAAATCTTATCGCTAAAGTAAATACCTACTTAAAAGATCACGATACTGCAGGTCTGGATATTCAGGTTCTGGCACCTGTTGAAGCGATTAAATTCTCTTTAAAACGTGTACTTGCGGGTGAGAATACGATTTCGGTAACGGGCAACGTGTTGCGTGACTACCTGACGGATTTGTTCCCTATTCTGGAGCTGGGTACAAGTGCTAAAATGCTTTCAATTGTACCGCTGCTTGCAGGCGGCGGTCTGTTTGAAACGGGGGCCGGCGGCTCTGCACCTAAGCATGTGCAGCAGTTTGTTGAAGAAGGGCATCTGCGCTGGGATTCACTGGGAGAGTTTTTAGCTCTGGCTGTGTCTATTGAAGATATCGCTGCTAAAACGGGTAATGACAAAGCTGTTGTACTTGCTGAAGCACTGCATGCCGCTAACGGTAAATTCTTAAAAGAAGATAAATCTCCTTCACGTAAAGTGAATGAGCTGGATAACCGCGGCAGTCACTTCTATCTGGCAATGTACTGGGCAGAAGCGTTAGCAGCGCAGACTAAAGATACTGAACTGCAGGCTGTATTTGCACCGCTTGCTGAAACACTGGCTGAAAACGAAGCGCTTATCGTGAAAGAGCTTAACGATGCTCAAGGCTGTGCAGTTGAGCTGGGCGGTTATTTCCATACCGATGCTGCTAAAGTCTCAGCCGCAATGCGTCCAAGTAAAACTTTAAATGATGCACTGGCTGCGGTTTAAGTTTTACAGAAACTCTTCTGCAGGGAGTTAATTAAATAACACTGCTTATTTATTAAAAAGGTGCTCATTGAGCACCTTTTTTGTTTTTGGGCAGTACCAGTATCGGCGCGGCAAAGCCGGCATACGCCTGCAGAGCTTAGCTATGTCATTCTAATAAGGCTTCTAATATCTTAATATAAAAAGAATATTCAGCGTCTTCTGCTAATCTTATTTTTATATTCTCTTTATTAGGGCTGTGTGTTAATGCCTCATAAATATAAACAAGTATTTTCGTGGTTTTTATTAGCCGGCATTTACTTTACTGCGGCAAAATTCGGATTAAGTCTTGCTTTTGAACAGGTTAACACATCGCCGGTATGGCCTCCGACAGGTATCGCGATTGCAGCTCTGCTTCTTTATGGGCGCTCTAACTGGCCGGGCATCACTCTCGGTGCATTTCTTGTTAGCCTGAGCAGCGGATTACCTTTGCCTGCTTCTGTGGTTATCGGGCTGGGCAATACGTTTGAAGCCCTTGCCGCCTGCTGGCTGCTGGTTCGTTATACTAATAGGCTGCCGTTTAATTCGATTAAAAACGTGGCTTTTTTTACAGTTATTGTATTTGTCTCAACCATGATCAGTGCACTTTTCGGGGTAATGAGTTTGTTTTTAAGTGACATTATTCCCGTTGAATCTGTTGCTTTATTATTATCAACCTGGTGGTTAGGTGATGTTGTCGGCGGACTGGTTGTTACGCCGTTTTTAGTTACCTGGCTTAAAGTGAAAAAGAGTGCATGGCGCTCTCTGTTTACCTTCGAAGTTCTGCTCTTACTGCTTGTTACTGCTCTAAGCACAGCCGCTGTTTTCAGCAGCTTATTTTCGTTTGGTAATGAGCGTTATCCTTTGGCATTTATTTACCTGCCTATTGCTATCTGGATCGGTTATCGCTTTCACCACCACGGCACTACTTTGTATATTATCTGTGTTTCAAGTTTTGCCGTTTTTGGAACCCTGAATGGTTTTGGTCCCTTTGTCAGGGCTTCTGAGAATGAATCACTTGTGCTTTTACAAGTCTTTATGGGAATTATGATGACTGCGTCTCTGGCGCTGGTGGCGAGTATTGAAGAAAGCCAGCGGGCTAATGCCGCGCTGGCTGCCAGTAAGCGGCAGCTGCTGGACTTAGTTGCACAGCAGTCGGGGGATCTGCTGGCCGCGGGTGAGCAGCTGAAGCTGGCGGAGAGTGTCTTTAATGAAAGCGTTGAATCGATTGTTATTACCGATAAAGAAGCATTAATTCTTCGCGTTAATCCGGCTTTCTGCAGGGTTACCGGATACAGCAGTAAGCTGATTGTCGGCAGGAACCCTCGTTTTTTACAGTCAGGCCGGCATGACCATGCATTTTATCTGGAGTTCTGGGAAACTTTACTAAAGGAAGACAGCTGGAAAGGTGAAATTTGGAACCGGCGCAAAAACGGCGATGTTTTTCCTGCCTGGCAGACGGTTTCTGCAGTACGTGATAAGACAGGTAATATTATTCAGTTTATCAGTATTTTTAGTGATATTTCTGAAAAAAAAGTGACAGAAGAGAGAATCTATCATTTAGCTCATTACGATATAGTTACCGGACTGCATAACCGTTCTGCATTTTATGAGCAGATGAAGATGGCTATTGCCGGTTCCCTGCGCCATAAGCATAAGCTGGCTTTATTGTATCTGGATCTGGATAATTTTAAGCTGATTAACGATGCATCCGGGCATGCGACTGGTGATCTTCTGCTGAAATTTGTAGCAGATCGGCTGCGCAGCGAAGTACGCAAGGTGGATATTATTGCCCGACTGGGCGGTGATGAATTTGTTGTTCTGTTAACTGATATACAGTCAAATCAGGATGTCCTGCAGGTAGCGGAGAAAATACTTAAAACAATCGCTTCACCTATTTTACTGGATCATACGGAAGTGGTGGTAACCAGCAGTATAGGTATCAGTACTTTTCCCGCTGACGGAGAAGATGCCGACACGCTGCTTAAAAATGCAGATGCGGCTATGTACCGGGCGAAAAAAGTCGGGCGTAATACAGCGCAGTTTTTTACCGCAGAAATGAATGCTCAGGCTCAAGACATACTGCAGCTTGAAAATAATATGCGTTATGGGATAGATAAGCAGGAGTTTATTCTGCATTATCAGCCTCAGATCAGTGTGACAAGCGGTAAAATCATCGGCTGTGAAGCTTTGATCCGCTGGCGCCATCCTGAACGGGGACTGCTTTTCCCTGATGCCTTTATTGGTATTGCCGAACAGAGCGGATTGATAAAGCAGCTGGGTTCATGGATTCTGCATGAAGCCTGCCGTCAGCAGGTCGAATGGCGCCGGCAGGGCATGCCCAGGATCCGCATTGCCGTTAATATTTCCAGTAAACAGTTTTTCAGTCAGCAGTTAATTGAAGAGTTTAAGCAGGTGTTTGCAGAAACGGGGGCAGATCCGCAGTACCTTGAAATAGAATTAACTGAAAGCACGGTTATGGAAAATGTTGAAGATAATATTATCATCCTCCAGCATCTGCATAAGATGGGAGTACTGCTGGCTATTGATGATTTTGGTACTGGTTATTCCTCTATGGCGTATTTAAAACGTTTCCCGATTGGTAAATTAAAAATAGACCGAAGCTTTGTTCAGGATCTGGCCAGCGATCCTGATGATGCGGCTATTGTTACAGCAACAACACTGCTGGCTCACAGCCTGCATATGATTGTGATTGCCGAAGGCGTGGAAAATAAAGAGCAGCTGCAGTTCCTAAAAGAGGTCGGCTGTAATGAAATTCAGGGGTATTTATTTAGTAAAGCCGTTGCGCCTGATAAATTTTTTGAACTGGTTAAGAACCGGAAGATGCTGACTGTTAATTTTTAATAATTTTTACAGGAGCAGTTGATTATGAAAATTCGCCGCATTTTGACTGCGCTGACTGTAGCCTGTGCAGTTGTTAGTCTTAGCGCCTGCAGTGACAAACAGGCAGCCCGCAGTGATTTGCCCGGATCTTATTTTACGGCTTGCCCTGCTTCGCCGAATTGTGTTTCAAGTGATGCGGCCGCAGATGACAGCGAGCATTTTACTGCACCATTACAGCTTACAGCCCCTCCAGAGAAAGCCTGGTCAGCAGTTCGTAAAGAAGTACAGGTTTTAGCGCGTACAACAATTATTACGGAAACAGAAAATTATCTTCATGTTGAGGTGCGCAGTGCTTTGTGGGGATTTGTTGACGATCTTAAATTACAGCTTCGCCCTGAGCTGGGTATAATTGCAGTCTTTTCTGCTTCGCGTTCAGGTTATTATGATTTTGCTGTTAACCGCAAACGTGTTGAAAATTTACGAGTCAGGCTGATTAAACAGGGAGTTGTAAAATAACAGGCTTGCACCGGCTGCTGATGTTTTAGTAGTCTTAGTGTTTCGAGACGCCTGCCGTCAATAGAGTTGTGATTTATGGATGAACCTTACTCGAATAATAAAATGATGTTCAACCACAAGGTTTATATATGCACTCGTTACCTTTGATTCTTGCCGGCCCTATTGTGCGAAAATGCACTGCACAGGAAGTTGTCTTCTGGTTTGCAACCTCAGAGCCCTTAACAGGCTCTTTTACCCTGTTTTTAAAGCAGCAGATTTTACTGCAGGCAGATCTTAAACAGCAGACTTGTTATCGGGCGGGCAGACACTGCTGGATAACCCTATGTCACTTTAGTACAGAAGAAGCACTGTCGCTTAATCAGATTCTTAATTATCAGTTTATAACCCAGCAGGGACCGCTGGAATATTTATTACCGGGTTTATTATATCCTGGCGAAACGCTGCCGACGCTGGTTATTAAAACAGAACTTGATTATGTGATGCATGGCTCCTGCCGTAATCCCCACCATAGCAGTGCAGACTCCTTAGTCGCCGCTGATAATAAGACTGCTGAACTGGGCGCATTACAGCGGCCCGCTTTACTGATGCTCAGTGGTGATCAGATCTATGCGGATCACGTTGCCGGGCCGACTTTAGGCGCCATTAAAGAAGTGATTAATCTGCTCGGGTTAAATGATGAAGTTTTTGAGCAGGCTGCTGTTGCCGATTCACAAGCTTTGTATCAGCACCCTGATTCTCTTTTGAATCGCGATGCAATTTTACCTAAGCACCAGAAGCAGAGTTTATTAAGCAGTTTACTGCCGGTTAAAGATAAGTCGGTATTCAGTGCGACAGAGATTGATAATCATCTGATTAGTTTTGCAGAATTTATGGCTATGTATCTGCTGGTCTGGTCGCCGCAGCTATGGCCGTTAATTGAATATCAGCAGCCGCCTCAGTTGGATAAGGAGTTTTCTGATGCGCAGAAGCAGCACTGGTTACAGGAGTGTGTTGAGATTAACTCTTTTGTAAACGGTTTAGCGCAGGTGCAGCGGCTGTTTGCACACCTGCCGACCTATATGATTTTTGATGACCATGATATTACCGATGACTGGAATCTCAGCGCCGCCTGGGAGCAGCAGACCTATCAGCATCCGTTTTCCCGGCGTATTATCGGCAACGGTCTGATGGCCTACTGGTTATGTCAGGGCTGGGGCAATGAGCCGGATAATTTTGGACTGGATTTTCATAAAACCGCCCGCAGTTATTTTACCGAGCCAAATAAAAGCAGTCATGACAATTTTGTTGAATATCTATTTAAGTTTGAGCAGTGGCACTACACTGTTAATACCTATCCTAAGATACTGGTTTTAGATACTCGCACCCGGCGCTGGCGCTCTGAATCGAATCTCAATAAACCTTCCGGCCTGATGGACTGGGAGGCCCTGACCGAGATGCAGCAGAGCATGATTAATGAAGACAGTATTATCCTGGTATCACCTGCGCCTATATTCGGCGTTAAATTTATCGAAGCGCTGCAGCAGCTGATGACCTGGTTAGGTTTGCCTCTGATGGTGGATGCTGAAAACTGGATGGCGCATAAAGGAGCCGCCAATGTACTGCTGAGTATTTTTAGTCATCGAAAAACACCGGAGCAGTTTATTATCTTGTCCGGTGATGTACATTATTCTTTTGTCTACGATATCCGTTTACGATTCCGCTCTAACAGTCCTAAAATTTATCAGATCACCTGCAGCGGTATTAAAAATCAGTTTCCAGAGAGGTTACTGACCTGCTGCGAGTTTCTGGATCGTATTATCTACAGTCCGTACTCCCCGATAAACTTTTTCACTAAACGAAAATCTATGAAAATCAGTAAACGGGATCCGTCTACTCCGGGAGATCAGCGTCTGGTGAACAGCAGTGCGATTGGTGAATTAAAACTGGATAAAAATCAGCAGATAAGCGAGGCCGCACTGTTAACGGGTAAAGGTCACAGAATAAATTTTGCTGATACAAAGTAAGGCCTTTGGTGCAGAGTGCTTTTGTGTTTTTAAGTCGAGAAGCCTGCTCCAGTCTGCCGAATAGGCGCTGTGTTTAAAGTCCAGCTCTATAAGGGGACGATTTACAGACGTTTTTCGAAATGCCGATAATATTTACACATTATTTCACCCATTCTTCTTTTTTATTTAACAATACTTCGCCTTTATTTCCGGCACAGCCACCGGCTGCTGTTATGGTCACAATAAACAGCGTCTTATCAGACTGGTACGTGGAAAATTCTGCGTCGATTTCTTTTACATGCTGATTTGTCGTGTTTTACCGTAAAACGTTAAGTGGTTGTTTTAAATGTAGATAATTACAAGGGCTTATTTTATGCATGAACTTAGTGTTGTGCAAGGTGATTGCTCTGACTTTGATTAAGGAATATTTATAATAAGCAACCCTTAAGGAGATAACTAATGAGTCTATTTGATTACAGCTGCAGGTTTCTTATAAAAAAAGTATTTTCAGTTATTATGTTATTTACAACTGCTATCGGTTCCGGTGCATATGCAACAATGATTGATTTGAGCGTGGCCGGCAGTTCGGGTAATTTGGGAAGCAGCGCTTTATTTTATCAATCGGATGCCCAGCCTACGGGAACAGGCGTGATCGATCCTTTTGTTCAGGTAAAAGGCAACGGTAATACGATAGATATTGAACAAGCATATAATACTACGGTTGACGGTACTTTTGATGTCGGTCCGGCAGATAACTGGAACCATGCGATTACCCTTGGTGATGTTGGCTTAGTTACAATTAATAATGATCTCTATCGGGAATTTTTTCTTGATATTAATGAAAGTCACAGTAAAGCCCATGGTTACCTTGAGCAGTATATCTCATTAGATGAAATTAAGGTGTATATGGGCGGTGCGGCAAACTCAAATACAACGGACCTTTCTGACGGCGGGCCTCTTGGGACTCTTGTTTATGACTTTGATGATGATCCAGGTGACGGCTTAGACAACTGGGTAGCATTAAATTATGGCCTGGGGCATGGCAGCGGTTCTGGTGATATGAGTTTCTATTTAAACAATAGTTTCTTTGACGGCTGGGCAGAGACGGATAATCTAGTTTTTTATTCTCTATTTGGTGAGATAGGAAATGATCCCGGACAGTATAATTTAGCAAGTGGTGACTGCGATGTCGGCAGCCGCAATCATTGTGACTTTGGACCTAGTGCTGATTTTGAAGAGTGGGCGGTAAGCGAAAGCAAGACTGTCAGGCTGCCGGAACCCGGTTCTCAAATACTGTTATTATTGGGTTTGCTCGGAGCTTATTTATTACGTCAGCGCTTTTTAGCTAAAGCGTGCAGAAAATAATCTGCGTTATGCTTAACGGTAAAGCGTTAAGAGGTTAATGCTCTTTGAGCTTTATATAAAGGCTTCTGAATTTATTTAGAAGCCTTTTCTTTATCTTGTTAATAATTATAACCAGCCAGCCTTTGACTGATTTAGAATAGACGCTATTTAAGGCGAACAATACAAATATGACTCTGAGGTCGACAATAAAGCCTATTTATAGTAGCTTACTGCTAATATTTATCGATGGAAAAAAAGCGTGTTAATTTCAACATTACCAGTACGAATTTATTATGAAGATACCGATGCCGGCGGTGTCGTTTATTACGCTAATTATTTAAAGTTTTTCGAGCGCGGACGTACAGAATTCTTACGTGAATTTAATGTTCAGCAGGATACTTTATTAGAAAAAAATATTGCGTTTGTAGTCCGTAAAGTAGATATGGACTGCATAAAATCAGCACGTTTTAACCAGCTGATTACTGTCAAAACTACAGTTATTAAACAACGCAGAGCGAGTTTAACCTTCAAGCAGGAAATTTTTCATGAAAATGGGGAACTTCTTTGCCAGGCTGCGACTCTAATCGCCTGCGTAAATTTACAGAAAATGAAACCAACAGCTATTCCAGCTGAAATAATCGAGGTAATTCCCAGTGCAAGCTGATATGTCTTTTTTAGGATTGTTTTTACAAGCCAGCTGGCTTGTTAAATTTGTCATGCTGTTATTGCTTGGCATGTCTATTTATTCATGGACATTAATTTTTGCCCGCTCAAGAATGCTCAAAGCAGCCGCCGCCGCGCTGGAGCATTTCGAAGAACGTTTCTGGTCCGGTCATGATTTAAGCCGTTTATATAAAGAAACATCGGCACGCAGTGAACGCATTTTTGGCGGTGAAAAAATATTTTACAGCGGTTTTAAAGAGTTTTCGCGCCTGCACCGCATGCCGGGACGTAACGTGGACAGTGTTACTGAAGGGGCGCACCGCACTATGCGGGTAACCTTATCAAGAGAGATTGATGATTTAGAAAGCGGCCTGCCGGCTTTAGCAACTATTGGTTCAATCAGCCCTTATATCGGTCTGTTTGGTACTGTATGGGGCATTATGAACTCCTTTATTGCATTAGGTGAAGTGCAGCAGGCGACTTTAACTATGGTTGCACCGGGTATTGCCGAAGCTTTGATTGCAACTGCAATGGGGCTGTTTGCCGCTATTCCTGCCGTGATGGCTTATAACCGTTTTTCAACTAAGGTGGGGAAACTGGAAACAGCTTATATTAATTTAATGGAAGAGTTTACCTCCATTTTACATCGCCAAGCTATGACTGAAAACGAGTAGATAAGATTATGCATTATTCTTACCGCAGTCCGAAAAGACGCCGTGTTATCGCCGAAATCAATGTTGTACCGTATATCGATGTGATGCTGGTTCTGCTGATTATATTTATGGTAACCGCACCGCTTGTGACTCAAGGTGTTAAGGTCGATCTGCCGCAGGCCGTTGCAGAGCCGCTGCCTGATGACAGTAAGCCGCCGATGATTGCCTCGATTGATAAACAGGGGCGTTATTATCTGAATGTTGGTGACAGTGTTGAATCGCCGCTTGATGCGCAGGAAATGGGCGCATTAGTGCGTGCACAGTTAGCATTAGATGCAGATGCGCAGTTTGTTGTTAAAGGTGACGGCGATGTCAGTTATAAACGTGTTATTGATTTAATGGTTTTACTGCAGCAGGCGGGTGTCCCTTCTCTTGGTTTGATGACTGAGCCTGATCAATAATGAAAAATAGTTCAACAATAATCGCTTTTATTACAGCACTTGCACTGCATCTTATTGTTGGTGGTGTACTGCTGATGAATGTTGATCTTTCATTTACGAAAGAAAAAATTAAAAGCAGCACGCCGGTTATTCAAGCTTCAGTGGTTGATCAGAAACTATTTGATGATTTAGCACAGCGTAAAAAAGACAAGCAGCTGGCAGATAAACGCAGAATAGAGAAAGCGCGCCAGGAAAAAGAGCGTATTAAACGCGCAGAAGCTAAGCGTAAGAAGCAGGAAGCGGACCGCATCAAAGCTGAAAAAGCGGAAATTGTACGTAAAAAGAAAGAAGCGCAGCGGATTCAGGCGGAAAAAGTGTTAGCCGCCAAAAAGCTAAAAGCCAAACAAGAGGCTGCTAAGGCTAAAAAGCTTGCTGATGATAAACGCAGAAAACAGGAAGCTGAGCGCAAAAAAGCTGAAGCCAAACGTAAAAAGCAGGAAGCACAGCGGATTCAGGCTGAAAAAGCGGCTAAGGCTAAAGCTGCGAAAATAAAAGCGGAAAAAGAGGCTAAGGCAAAAGCTGCCAAAATCAAAGCAGAAAAAGAAGCGAAACGCAGAGCTGAGGCTGAAAAAGAGCGTTTACGCCAGGCTGAGCTGGACAGACAGATGGAATCTGAGTTTGAAGATGCCTTCTCAAGTGCGCAAAATTCTAAACAGCTGTCTGAAATTGCCCGTTATAAAGCGCTTATTGAAAATAAGATAAGTAGAAACTGGCAGGTTGATCCGGATATGAAAGGCAAAACCTGTACTTTAGCAATACGCCTGGCGCCGGACGGCCTGGTCTTAAGTGCGGAACGGAGCCGCGGAGATGTGAAAATGTGTGCATCCGCCAGACGTGCCGCGTTAAAAGCTAAAACATTACCAATTCCTAAAGATCCAAAAATCGCGCCGCAGTTCCGAGATTTTGATATTACTTTAGAACCTGATTTGTAAGGAAAAAGATCCATGTTATTACGTTTATTATTATCCTTTTCAATTGTGATTTTTTCCGCTCAAGCTTCTGCCCGCCTGGAAATTCTGATCACCGAAGGGGTAAACAGCGCCCGGCCGATTGCGGTCATTCCTTTTAAGTGGATAGGGAAAGGGCCGAGACCGCAGGGCATTGCTGACATTGTTTCTGCGGATCTGCAGCGAAGCGGACAGTTTAATCCTATTTCTATTGATAAAATGCCGAAAACGCCGTCAAACAGCAGCAATATTGATTTTTCCCTATGGCATGATATGGGAGTTGAAGCTATTGTAATGGGCGAGATTAGACCGGCAAGAGAAGCGGGCAAGTTTACTATTACCTATGAATTGTTAGATGTGGTGACTGGTAATATGGGCATGCCGGAATACAGTCCTATACTGGATAAACGTCGTTTTACTGTTGAAGAGCGTAAATTCCGTCATCTTGCACATACTGTCAGTGACTATGTTTATGAAGAGTTAACCGGTGAAAAAGGGGCTTTCTTAACACGTATTGCTTATGTTGCCGTTGACCGTAAAAGCACCCATCCCTACCAGTTACGCATTTCCGATTATGACGGTTACGGCGAAAAGTCTGTACTGCGTTCAAAACAGCCGATTATGTCTCCATCCTGGTCACCGGACGGTAAAAAACTTGCTTATGTGAGTTTTGAAAAACGTCGTTCACAAATCTATGTGCAGAACTTATATACACATAAACGCGAACTGATGACCAGCTTTACTAAAATTAACGGTTCTCCCCGCTGGTCGCCTGATGGAAAAGAGTTAGCATTAGTATTGTCAAAAGACGGGCAGCCGGAGATTTATGTTCTAAATACTATTACTAAAGAGCTGCGCCGCATCACTCATAACCGGACAATTGATACAGAACCAAGCTGGACGCCGGATGGAAAAAGTTTGATATTCTCCTCAGAACGAGGCGGCAGACCACAAATTTATCAAATAGAGCTCACATCTGGTAAAACAAAACGGATTACTTGGGAGGGGGATATGAATTTAGGTGGCACAATTACCCCTGATGGTGATAACCTAGTGCTAGTAAGCCGCCATAACGGAGATTACAAAATTTCAGTGCAAGATCTTGATTCTGGTGAGTTAAGAACACTGACAAAAACTGAGTTAGACGAATCACCAAGCATTGCTCCAAACGGCAGTATGATAATTTACAGTACTGTCTTTCAGGGCAAAAAAGGTTTGGCGTTAGTCTCGATGGATGGACGTTTTAAGGCTAATATTCCTGCTAAAAACGGTGAAGTTAAATCACCAGCATGGTCTCCATTCTTAAAGTAAATTTATTAACAATAAATGAGGAAAGAAAATGAACTTAACGATGATCTCAAAAAGCTTATTGATTGCACTACCGATGCTGGCTTTAGGCGCATGTAGCTCAAACAGTGAAACTGATGCCGAGTCAACAGAAACTACTAAAGCGGCAACTGAAGTAGCTGCAGAAGCAACTGCTGACAGCACTGTGCAGACAGATGTGGTTGAAGCTGTTGAGTTAACTGAAGAAGAGTTATTAGTTCAAGAATACACTTATGCGATTTTAGAAACGACAATTAACTTTGCGTTCGATAAATCATTGATTGAGCCTCAGTACACTAAAATCCTTGATGCGCATGCTAAATACTTAATGGATAACCAGGATAAAACATTAACTATTGAAGGTCATGCAGATGAAAGAGGTACGCCTGAGTACAATATCGCACTAGGCGAGCGTCGTGCGCAGTCTGTAGCTACTTACTTAGAAAACGTTGGTGTTTCATCAAGCCAGCTTGAACTTGTAAGTTACGGTGAAGAAAAGCCGGTAAACTTTGGTCATGACGCAGCAGCTCACGCTGAAAACCGTCGTGCAGAATTAACTTACTAATTATTTGTGATGAAAAAAGTTAATTCTAATGCGGCCGTTTTTATGGCCGCTTTTTTATCCGCCTCTGCATTTGCCGCCGCTCCTGTAAATGATGTGACTGTGACCAGCAGCAGTGCGCCGATAGAAAAACAGATCCAGGAACTGACTCGTTTATTAGAAATGCGTACTAAGATGCAGCTGCGCTTTCAAAATCAACTTGATCAACTGTCGCTGGAAATGAGTGAAATGAAAGGCAGTATTGAGCTGTTTAATCATAAAGTTGAGCAGATTGAAAACCGTCAGCGCAATTTGTATCAGCTGATTGAAGAAAAGAGTAAAACGGCATCCGCCGCCGCTGTTGACGACTTGTCAGCAGTACCAAGTTCGGAAAGTGAAAAAGCAGCTTACCAGAGTGCCGTGGATCTGGTACTGGTGAATAAAGATTTCGAACAGGCTATTACCGCATTTGAAGCATTTGTTATTGATCACCCTAAATCACCGTATGTGGCGAATTCACAATACTGGTTAGGGCAGCTCTTATATAAAAATAAGAAACGTAATGAAGCTCGAAGTGCTTTTCTGATCGTAACTGAAAAATATCCTGACTCAAATAAACGTCCGGATTCTTTATTTAAAATAGGTATTATCGATGAATACCTTGGTGATATTTCATCGGCAAAAGAATTTTATAAGAAAGTATTAAAAGAATATCCGAGCTCTTCAGCTGCCGGGTTAGCAGATAAGCGTTTAAAAAGCTTATAAACGGCATTAATAACGTTTTGTAAACACGCTTATTAGAGTTTTGTTTATTTTCTCGGCAAACAGAAAAAAAAGAAATATTTTTTGTTGCGCTCTTAAAAATATTCTATATTATACGCCGCAGTTGAGACGGACATGTGACCGAGTTCATATTAAGTTTTAACTACCGAAAATTATTCGGATTGTCAGTCAGGTGGTTTTGAAGTTACTTTTAATTCACTTGTGTTGATAAGAGCCAAAGGGATACCTTCGACTCAAACAGTAAGACCGAAAACTATTCGGGCCGTTAGCTCAGTTGGTAGAGCAGTGGACTTTTAATCCATTTGTCGAAGGTTCAAATCCTTCACGGCCCACCACTTTCTT
>NZ_AUAM01000013.1 GCF_000428725.1 Psychromonas aquimarina ATCC BAA-1526 | reverse complement strand
AGCGAGAGGGGATTTAGTGAGAGGATTGCATGTCTTTAGGCAGCAAGCACATCGATATCTTGGTAGGCCATGACTTGATCCCCAAGGTCTTAAACTAGTTGACTCACAATGTGGGCACTTGCGTAAAGTCGCCTTAATAGTTAACACTTCTTCAGTGGAGGTCTCACAATCATCAAGGGTATGATGAAGACGCTGTCGCTGACTGGGGGATAACTGTTTAAGCTGTTGTAAGAAAGGGATAAATTGTTGTTCATTCATGAGTGTAACCCGGTATCGTTATTCACACATGTATTAAGTATGGTAGATCTACAACAGCTAACTAAGACATAGCCTTTTTTTATGCTTGATTCTTTGGCACAGAGAGCCTTATTTTTTTAACTTCGGTGCCTGTTCTGTGAAAGTACCGTCTGCTAATTGCTGGTAATATAAATCGGCCATATCTTCTAATTCGTCCTCGTTGGCGATGACTTTTTTCCCCTTTGCCAGGCCTTTTCGTAATATAAGGTCCAGGTTAATGGGAAACTCATCATTATCATCTTGTTCTTCTGCCAGCAGTGCCCACACATAGGCCTGTTCAAAGTTTTTATTCTGGAAATACAGCGTCATTATCGACAGAAAAGCGCTTTTGGGAATATCTTCAATTGAGTTACTGACATTTAATGCTTTATAAAACAGGTTTAATGCACCCTGCGGATCTTCCTTAGCATTAAAATTAGCTAACTTCATCAGCAGCCGGATATCCGTTATGCCTTTCTGATTGGCAGCTTTCAAAAATACCTCTTTGGCTTCATAGTCCTGGTGACGGGTCCACAGGTAATAGGCAAGATGCGGATCCTGCGTGCCTTTCGTCTCTATAAGCAGCTCATTCATCAGTTTCTGTGCTTGTAAATAATTATCAAGGCGATGCTGCTTGCGCTCTTTATTACGGGTGAACTGCATTGACAGGGTTAATTCCATACAGGACTGATATTCATCAAGTTCGTTAAGCAGATCACGAGTATGTATTTCACTAGGCTCAATTTTTTCATAATATCTGGCGCGGATAACAGTTGTGCGTTTATAGCGGCAGTCACCAATCTGCTGTAGATCTGCACAAAGCTCAGGGTGCTCCTTACAGATACTTGCAAGGTCATCGCTCTTCAGCGGATTACAGGCTGCTGTTAAAAGCAGTGCACCCAGCAGTAGAGCGGGTTGAAAGGTCTTGATAATCATGAGTAGAATTATTCCGTTAAATCAATATACTTAGGATAGTCCAAATTAATATTTTAAACTACTAGGAGGTAGTCTCCGTGTCAAATTTAACTGAATATGCTAAAAATATATCACCGTCACTATATGAGCAGTTAAAAGAAGCAGTTGAAACAGGAAAATGGTCAGACGGCAATAAATTAACCCGGGAGCAGAAGGAGCATTCACTGCAGCTGGTGCTGGCGTACCAAAGTGAATTTAATGTGCAGCCGGATCATTTTACTGTCGCAAAAGGCGGTGATATTCATATGGAAAGTAAAAAAGTACTGAAAAAACAGTTTGCACAGCAGACCGATTCTGATATTCATAGAATTGATTTATAAAAGTTTTAAATAATTTTTTACGCATTTTACTGTTAGATTCGCCAATTTAGACATAAGCTGAAGTAAACACATAGTAAAATAAAAGGCTTTTCTCTAACTTATGTTGAAAACTGCTCCTATTTTTATGTCCTTTCTATTATTCACAGCACCGGTTTTCGCTGAGGTGTATAAATGTATGGACGGAAACTCAATGAGCTTTTCAAATGTCCCCTGTGATGACCAGCAGACCACGGTGATAATAGATAATGGAATTGCTGATCAGACTGTCTTTGAATATGAAAAATTTGTGGTGCCGGTTTATCCCGGCTGGAAAAAAGGCTGGCAGAAAACTAAAAACCTGTCCTTAGAACGCTTTTCGGAAATTGAATATACTCCGGTTAAGCCGCCGGCAGGTGAAATTCACGCATTTATCAACCAGCAGAAATTGACTAATCTGCCCAAATCTATGACCGTTCATCGTTTTTCCGTTTCAGTTGAAGATATTATTGAAAGTATCTGTGAGAATGCTGTCATTCATCGCCCGGATATAAATGATCAGGTCTCTGATCATATCTATTACGGCCAGTACGCCTGCTCCTTAAGGCGAGATACCCAGCAGGGGGAGCTCGGCTATTATAAAATAATGCGCGGCAGTACCAGCATTTATATGCTTGCTGTCAAATGGAGTGTTAAACCCTTTGTTATTGAAGAGGGCAAAGAGCCGCCTATTTTCAAAGATAAGGAGATTAGAAAGAGAGTGACTCGTGCTGAAAAATATCTGCGTTACGATGTTAAACTGTGCACCGGAGAGAGCTGCAGCTGAAAATATATTTCTGGCACAAAAAAGCCTCTCAGTTGAGAGGCTTTTTTACAGTTATTTTACTGTTATTTAACTTCCACAATCTTACATGTGTTAGTTGAACCAGCGTTGCGGTCATCACCATGAGTGATTAAGATCAGGTCACCAGTATTTATGCAGCCTTCAGTTTTTAGTGTTTCAACTGCATTTTCTAAAAATTCAGTACTGTTAGTCGTTGTAGAAGCAAATTTAACTGGTGTTACACCGCGGTAAAGCGCACAGTAACTTAATGTCTGCTGACAGCTTGAAAGGGCGTAAATAGGTAAACCAGAGCTCAAACGAGACATTAACAGCGGTGTTGTACCTGATTCTGTTAATGCAACAATCGCTTTCACACCAACTGTATGGTTAGCTGCAAACATAGTTGTCATGGCTAACGCTTCTGACGGATCGTCAAATGTATAGTTGATACGGTGGTTAGAAACGTTAATGCTCGGGTGTTTTTCAGCACCGATACAAACATCACTCATTGCTTTCACAGTTTCAACTGGATAATCACCTGCGGCTGTTTCACCAGAAAGCATTACAGCATCAGTACCGTCAAGTACCGCATTAGCAACGTCCATTACTTCTGCACGAGTCGGCATAGGTGCGCTGACCATAGACTCCATCATCTGCGTTGCAGTAATAACAACACGGTTTAAACGGCGTGCTGTACGGATCATATTCTTCTGTACACCCACCAGACGTGCATCACCGATTTCAACCCCTAAATCACCACGGGCCACCATAACTACATCAGAAGCTAAAATGATATCTTCTAAAGCTTCATCTGTTTCTACCGCTTCTGCACGTTCAACTTTAGCAACGATTTTTGCGTTACAGCCGGCTTCTAAGGCAAGGCTGCGTGCATAGCGCAGATCTTCGCCGTTACGCGGGAATGATACAGCTAAATAATCACAGCCGATTTCAGCAGCAGTGAAGATATCTTTCTTGTCTTTTTCAGTTAATGCTGCTGCAGATAAACCGCCGCCTTGTTTATTGATGCCTTTGTTATTTGATAATGGTCCACCGATAATAACAACAGTATGTACCTTGTTGCCTGATACGTTTTCAACCTGCAGCTGCACACGACCGTCATCCAGCAGCAGCACGTCACCGGCTTCAACTTCCTGAGGTAATGTTTTGTAGTCAAGGCCAACTTCATCCTGGTTGCCGGCGCCTTTTTCGATATCACTGTCTAAAGTAAATTTATCACCGACAGCCAGCTGAATTTTATTGTCTTTAAATGTGGATACACGGATTTTAGGGCCCTGAAGGTCACCCATAATTGCTACTTCTTTGCCTAAACGGGCTGCAATTTCACGCACATCGTTAGCACGTTTTACATGATCAACTGCTTCACCGTGCGAAAAGTTCATACGAACCATATTCGCGCCGGCGGCAATGATTTTTTCTAAGTTATTATCGCGGTCCGTCGCGGGTCCTAATGTAGTTACGATTTTGGTACGTCTAGTCATTGTATACTCCTGTAAATATTAATAATTTCACTGTAACAGTATTGCATATCATTTATTAAAGGATGGTTACAGTTAATGGTTTACTGCTTTTAAATGTCAAAACGAGAATCTTTTATCCCGTCTTTTACACGTTTTAAGTTATCTCTAAACTTTGCACCACGTCGTAAAGTAAAACCTGTTGCTAATACATCAATTAATACCAGCTGCGCAATGCGCGAAGCCATCGGCATATAAATATCAGTATCTTCCGGTACACTCATGGAAAGTACCAGATTACTCTGTAAAGCAAGCGGTGAATTGTAAGCCGTAAGCGCAATAACAAAAGCGTCACTTTTGCGCGCAAGCTGTGCAACTTCAACCAGTGCTTTAGTCCTGCCTGTATGGGAGATCAGAACGATTACATCGCCTTCAGTGCTGTTAATGCAGCTCATTTTCTGCATTACTACATCATCAAAGCAGGCAACCGGGATGTTAAAGCGGAAAAATTTATTCAGCGCGTCGTGAGCAACAGAAGAAGAAGCTCCTAAGCCGAAGAATGAAATTTTGTTTGCCTGAGTTAATGCATCAACAGCACGGTTAATTAAAGACGTATCTAACGCATTTTTCGCCACATCCAGGCATGCCATTGTAGACTCAAAGATTTTAGCTGTATATGCCTCTGGTCCGTCATCTTCGTTAACATTGCGGTTTACATAGGGAGTGCCGTTAGCAAGGCTTTGTGCCAGATGTAATTTAAAATCAGGAAACCCTTTTGTTTCCAGGCGTCGACAGAAACGGTTTACAGTGGGTTCACTCACTTCTGCCATTTTTGCTAATGTAGCAATGCTGGAATGAATGGCAATCTGCGGTGATGCAATAATAACTTCTGCAACTTTGCGTTCTGATTTGCTGAAAGTATCAAGGTTTTTTTGAATTAACTCTAAAGTATTCATATCGTTCCACGTGATTTATATTTTTTGCGTTAAACTGATTGTTTACGGGTTTTGATTAAATTGATAACTGTTTGAAAAACATATTGCAGTATCTGAAATAAGTCAGTTATCAAACTGAAAATTTACTACAAAATAACCCTTAAATTGCTTTTTAGTATAAGTAAGTCGCCATTAGATGTCATTTTATTACAGAAAAAAACTGTTTTAGATCAAATTCGAGCTGGTATTGTTACAAATATGAGAAGGCGATCATTTATATTCCGTTTTGTTTTTAAGATTTATAGGAGAGAGTATTTATGTTATCTGTTGTTGCTGATGTCGGCGGGACGAACATTCGTCTTGCTGTATGTGATTTAGAAACCGGCAGTTTAAGTAAGCTCAGGGAGTTTGCCTGTAAAGAATTTATAACACTTGATGCTGCGCTTTTTCAATATTTTTCAACACTTCAAGAGCCGGTTAAACACTTGTGTGTTGCTATAGCATGTCCCGTTGAAGAGGACCATGTAGTGATGACTAATTTAAGCTGGGAATTTTCTAAGCAGGCATTAAAAGAGAAACTGCAGCTCGAATCACTGTTTGTCATTAACGATTACACGGCGATTTCACTTGCTGTTCCGTTTGTGGACGAAGCTGACAAAATTAAAATTGGCGGCGGTGAAGCAGTGGACGGCGGTGTTACCGCTGTTTTTGGACCTGGTACTGGTTTAGGTGTTTCGCACATCATTAAATCCAATAACAAGTGGATAAGCCTGGACGGCGAGGGCGGTCATGTCAGCTTTGCTTCAAACACACGCGAACAGGCTGATATTTTACTGCTCCTGCAGGATCAGTTCGGCCATGTTTCAGCTGAACGCATTTTATCAGGGCAGGGCCTGGTTAATTTATATCACAGCCTGTGCCGCTTAGATGGTAAGCCACCGGAGTTTCATGAGCCTAAGCAGGTAACTAAAGCCGCTCTTGATGGAAGCTGCGGACTAGCAGTGCGAAGCCTGACGGTGTTTTGTCAGGTGATGGGCGCTTTTGCCGGCAACCTGGCGCTGAATCTTGCCTGCAGCGGCGGGGTTTATATCGCCGGCGGTATAGTGCCGCGTTTTGTTGATTTCTTTACAGCCAGTGAGTTTAGAAGCTGCTTCGAAGAGAAAGGGCGCTTTAAAGCTTATCTGTCGGCTGTTCCTACTTATTTAATTACACACAGTAATCCTGGTTTATTAGGCACTAGTGTATTTATTCGCCAGGAATTACAAAATAAATAAAAATATTGATATTAGTTGTTGATTTTATGCGGAGAGTTATCTATGATGCGCCCCGCTTCAACGATATAGCGAAGCAGCTGGTGACGTGTCCGAGTGGCTGAAGGAGCACGCCTGGAAAGTGTGTATACGGCAACGTATCGAGAGTTCGAATCTCTCCGTCACCGCCACATTGTCCACCGAGAGGTGGTGAGAAAGCCCCGAAATCCTTGTGCTACAAGGGTCTCGGGGCTTTTTTGTGTCCGAGTGTCCCGGTAAATTGCAGTAGTATCCCGCATCTAAAGTAGTACAATATGCAGTACAATTTCATTTACCCAAAAGTTGTACTACATGGCTAAAACTATTCCACTAACTGCAACAGAAGTTAAGCAGGCGAAGCCTAAGCAGAAGGGCGATAAGCTCATTGTAAACAAGCTCTCTGACGGCGAAGGTTTACAGTTACGTGTTAACCCTAACGGGCTAAAACCTGGTTGTTAGATTTTATTAATCCTTATACTAAATACTAAAAAGCGAACGTCCATGAGCCTGGGCTTATACCCGGCAGTTTCATTAGCCGATGCCAGAAAGTTAAAATTATCAGCTCGCGAATTACGGGTTAAAGGTTTGAATCCAAAAACCGAATGCGATATAGCGACACAGTCTATAAAAAAGTTAGATATTAGTTGAATATGAAAACACTTTTGATAGAGCTGCCTGAGTTTTCGCCAGCAGCTCTATTTTAAGTAAATAATTTTACGTTTCCACCATAGCAAAAAAGCAGAAATCATATTAACGGCTCCTGCTTTTATATTCTTATTTATCTAAATTATTGACGTCTACGTCTGCTCAAGCTGATCCCTAATAAACCTAAACCTAATAAAGCCAAACCAGCTGGTTCTGGAACGCTACGATAGTTCAAGCCTGCAAGATACCAAGGCTCTGATGGTATTGGCAGGAAGCTAAAATCAGGCTCGATATACACTTGTGTCAGCAATGCCCCAACGGCTAGGGTACCTGTATTAAACACATCATCAATGAGTGTAGTCCCAGAAGAATCACCAACCCAGATATAACCACTGAAGGGGACGTGGTCACCATTAAACAGCAGGCTATCAATTGTTACAGCAGAACTAAACATTAGATGAATGGACTCTTTGCCCGTATTGTTATCGGCGCTTGAATTGCCTAAATCAGACGTTTTCCCACTACCTAATCCGCCTCCTCCAGGATTAACATCGTGCCAAAGAACGAGGCGGTTGGCATCACTGACAAATCCGCTGCCTAAACCTGCATCATAGGATTCAGCTGTCACCGATAACCCACTACCTAAATCCCAAGTTTGAGTTGTTGCACATTTATCTCCAGGCGAGCAGACAGCTACACCTGTGGCCGAGTCACTAAAGCCTAAATATCCAGGAGCGGTAGAATCCCACGAAATGAGCGTGGCATGCGCCGACAGAGGCAATAAAAATGCTGCTAAACATAATAGAATTAATTTTTTCATCATACTTACTCCGTTAGTAATCATTTAAATTAAGGAGGTTCTCGTTAGTTATGAATAAATAAATATTTAAACAACAGGATATATTAAGCAATATATACACCAATGAAGAATGTGGTACGTAAGATGCTAAAAAATGGGGATACTTGTGATTTGTTAAAGTATTGTAAATTTTACTGTGTAAATGTTCTCGACATGTCGATGAAAGCAAATCGGCTGAAGTCAGTGGGTAAGGATATGCAGTCTTTACTTTGGTGGTGTGTAAGGCCTTGAGTGTAAAGTGAATGTCTAAGTAAGTAATTCAGTGAATATTAGAGTAGGTACATTTGCTCGTTCAGATCGGGTGTAATAAATACCTGACAGTATGTTAAGCGTTTGTTGAGTGCCTGGCGGTTTGTCAAGAGTTCCTGTATTTCACATAACACCCGTTATAGGGATTATTAAAGGCTGCCTAATGGTGAAATGCCTGTCAGTTCTTAGCTGGCAGGCATTAAGTTGAGATGCTGGTTTTTCGTTTTGCAGACTTTTTATCATTTCGGATAAATATCAGTATTTTTACCCTGTCACCAATTTCATGACTGAGAAAAAGCTGTCTCTGCTTTACTTCTGTTGCGGCAACCCTTGTACGTTTCTCTATTGAGAATAATAGCCCGATAACAGATCATCAAACATCTTATCGTAGGTACCATCTGTACGAAGCGATTTCAATCCGGCATTGAAAATACGCATTATTTCCTGTGAACGTTTATTGGTTTTGGGAAACAGCAGAAAGCCTGGTCGGGAGTTCATCGGCCGGGGGTGAAAAGTGACTTGATGGATAATGTTTGGAGCAAACTTTGTTCTCAGCAGTTCAAGTCCAGTTACAATATTAACAGGAAACAGATCCGTACGTCCGTAAAGCAGAAGCCTGAAATTTTGTTCATCATCATTAACTGTGATGAATGTAACTTTTCCATCTTTATTAGCAGCCTCAAGTTTATCGGAGGTAAAGTAACCGCGAGTCTTACCTATCCGATATCCGTTAAGATCATCAACTGTCTTCCAGTCAAAATCCGGACGATGACTTATTACATAAAAGAAATGAATATGGGCTTCTAAAAGTTTCTCACTATAAAGAAAGTTTCCGGCTCTTTGTTCATTGAAAGCCCACCAGCTGGTTGCGTCAAAGTCACCATTTTGGGTTTGTGCAAGGGCGCGCTTCCAGGGTAAAAAAGAAAATTCCACCTTATGTCCTTGACGAGCGAAAGCCTCGCTCACCACATGACTGGCAAAGCCTTTGTTTTTTGCAACACTGGAACAATAGGGAGTAAATTCGCCTGTGGCAATACGGAAAGTCTCACTTTGCACTCCGACGGACAGTAAGAGCAGCAAGCAGATCAGAAATTTTTTCACTATAGGTTCCTCAAATACTTTCACCCCCTAAGCATAGTTCAGAAACAACAGTATTATTGTAAGTCCAACATAACATAGATTTGGACAGCTGAAATTTATTTGACTGATTCCGAATAAAATCATATAGGAAAAGCTTTAGATATTCTGTTTGATTTGGAAAAATGTCGAATGCCTTATGATATTTGCCTGTCTTATTTTGTTGTGTTATTGATTTTTATTTTTTGTCAGGTATCCTTCGGCCGTTTACAAAAACTTGATGGTTTCGTGCTTCTTTTAGAAAGACGGACTTTTCTATTCAAATAAGATATTGGTTTTATTAATAAGGATAGTTACAAATGAATTATTTTATCAAAGCGTTACAACAGTATGCAGATTTTTCCGGAAGAGCGAGAAGAAAAGAGTACTGGATGTTTGTTCTCTTTTATATGATTATTGCTGTTGTTGCTTCAATAATTGACGGCCTAATTGCAATGCCGATATTTACAGCTATTTTGAGTTTAGCTTTATTTATCCCGAGTTTAAGTCTTGCTACAAGAAGACTGCATGACACTGGGCGAAGCGGCTGGTGGCAGTTAATTGCTTTAATTCCACTTATCGGTGCTGTTATTTTAATTATCTTTTTTGTCCAGAACGGACAACAGGAAGATAATTTTTATGGTTTTAACCCTAAAGAAGCATAACGGTTAAGTAAAAAAGGTTGGGCCGGTCTTGTTTTTGCCTCTTTAGATAAATAACAAGACTGACCCGAATCGTAAGCACTAGGCATATCAAAGTGAATATATGTTAGTGCCAGCTGCTTTTCTTTTGTTTCACTCTATTTAATTATGGAAATGCTAATGTGCTTATTTTCCTTTTGAATAAAAGTGGGCGGGTGAGTTTAGCTCACTTTGTGGTTACTCTGAAAAGCACAGAACAATAAATTTAAAAAGATACGCCTCAGTTATTACCTGCTTATTTTTCCTCCCTCCTCCATCAGCAAAAAAACTTACCTTTAAAATTTAAAACACCTGTGATCAATTAATCACTTAAAGTTCATGTGGGAATTGTATTGTCAATAAATGTTTGCTTTGTTGTTCTTTAGAGTCTGCTGTCTTTATGTACATGCAGGTTTATTATAATTGATTGATATTTAAAGGTTATGTTAAAGTTTATCGGACTAAAGTATATCTATATTCCTTTTTTGAACTAGTTATTGACTTTTAGGCTAATAAAATGCTGTTTATTCGCGCCTGTTTTGTTATAAACTATTGTTTTATTTGTGATGTGGTTCGTTAAGCATATAAACTCATCATCGTTTTATAATAAAGGTGTTCTAGATGAAAAAAATATTTTGTTTTATACTGCTGCTTATCCTGCAGGGCTGTTCTTCTTATAATCTTCCCAGTGATTTTGATACAGATAAAGCGGCAACAATCATAGGAAGTTACAATAATGGAAGCGTTGCATTTGAGGCTGTAAATGGACAGACATTAGATTATGATCATTTTCCATATCAGCAAGCGATCAACATTGAGCCTGGTACCCATGTATTTGATCTCAGTTATTACAGATACAGCAATAGAGGAACCAGTACGGCTTCTGCCAAGGTGACTGCCTTTATTGAATCGGGAAAAAATTATAGTGCACATATTAAGTTACAGGGAGGAGACATTTTGTTTTTTATTAAAGAAATTGATTCAGGGAATGAGATCGCTTCAGCGTCAAGTGTATAAATCACAGAGCAGGAGACTGAGTAAGTGCTCAATTATCAAGTACTTCCAGTCTTGCTTTCCCTACAAGCAGAATCGCTAACCTCATTATCGCTTACTTAATAACTTGATATAATCTTATTATACAGCGCTTTATTCTCTCGTATTAAAATAATTGTCTGCCACATTTCTAAACGCCGCGCTTGAAGAATTTTTGTTTTTTTAGAAAAAGGCATAAAGTATGACTTTGATGCAATTGGTTTTTCATGAATCTGGGTAGAAGCATCTAAATTAAATTTTTTAATAAGAAGCTCAGCAGTTCCAGGCGGGCTGATAATTGAACCTCGTTTGGCCTTAATTACTTTGATAAAATTGGTCTCTGCTTTTTGATCGGTTAAAACCTCAATGCCTTTTTTTCTAAGGTCATCTACGATGGAATAACCCAAGGGAGCTCTAATAGGCTTAGGTAAGGTGCTAAGATCTCCTGTAAATTTATATTTTAGATTTGGATGAGTAACAACTATGTACTCCACCTGAGTAATTCGCCATTTTGATTTTTTTACACCCTGCATTTTTTCTGGATAGTACAAATATTCGGCTCTTTCTTCTGTGTAAGAAGCTGAAACTATTGCATCATATTTACCCTGAAAGGTTTCCTGCAGGCACCTCTTCCAGGGTAAAGGTTTAAATGAGCAGCTCCAGTTTAATTTTTCACAGGCAGAGCTGACCACATCAACATGAATACCTTTTGAGATCCCGTTTTTTTCAAAAGTAAAGGGATACCATGTGCTTGCATCTGTACATACTTTCAGCTGCACCTGAGCATAAGCAAGGCTGCTAAAAAACAGAATGAATGCAGCAAATATTGCCTTCATAATTTTACTCCAGCCCCTTTATAGTTATAGGGAGATCATCAGTTAAATAAGTCAGCTCATTTGTACTTTGGACTGAAAAACATATGCAGAATTGTTATAAGAATAATTACTTTTTCTTATAACTGCCTGTTGTGAAAATTGTAAGACTGTTTTTTATACAATTCAATTTTCTGGCCTAAGAGTGCAGCCGCTGCTTAGTAATGCGGGTGGTTTTATCTTGGCGGGATTTTTTACAGAGAGAGAGCTTACACGCTGTCGACTTTATCTGTTCTTCAGTCTTACACCTAAGCTCTCAAAAATGATACAACATCCCCCGAATACACAGGGGATGTTAATAACGGTTAATTTTACTGAGTAAAGACAGTCACAGCAGTGCCCTCTACCACTGCACTACCTGACAGGCCGCTTATATTGCTTGCACCGTTAGCATCAGCTGCTTTTGTCCAGTTTCCTGAAGGCAGGGTGATATTTTGATTATTACCGCTGTTATAGACAATAAACAGTTTTTTACTGTCTTCAGGATAAGTGATGTAAGCACTGACTACCTGCCCTGCAAAAGCATCCGGGCGATCAACGACCATGTACTGCGCTATTTCCTGATTAGTGTTCATGCGCATACCGGCATGACTGCGGCGCAGGCTGATCAGTGATTTGAAGTAGTTGAAGGTCGGCGCATTGTCGACTTTATCTGCCCAGCGAACTGCGTTGAAGCTGTCCGGTGCATTATAGGTATTATGAGTCCCGCCGTGCTCTCCATAATTCCATGCCGATGCACTCCACATCTCCTGGTTGTTGGTTTTAGTGCGCAGGAACTCGTCACCAGAATGAATAAATGGAATGCCCTGACTAGTCAGTACCATGCCCATACCGAAGTTTACAACTCGTTTTGCATAACCGAGATCCGCAGGCGGTGTTAACCAGTTAACCTGATGCGAACTGTTTTGCGACACGTCGGACGCCAGGCTGAGGTAAACTTTATCCCACAGGCCGAAATTATCGTGGGCAGAGATATAGTTGATCGACTGTTCCGGATCGGCTGCATAGTTGCGGAACCACTCTCCGTTGCGGCTGTCACTGGCATCATAAGCAGAGCCGCGTAAACCGTCGTAGATGCTCCAGCCGGAGTCAGCTGCCGCTAGATTGTTAAACATAAATCCGGTCTGCGTACCGTCATTAGAGCCTTTAATCGCTTCACGGTATGCTCCGTTAAAGACACCGACATGTTCTTCTACCATATTATGGGTTGTACCGTAGCGGACACGCTGATCATTTTTTGGATCCGATGCATAACCGTTCCAGGGCTCGCCGTAGAGCAGTAAGTTACGGTCCGGGAAAGTGCTGTTCATATAGTGTCCCCATTTCTCCACTTCCTGATAGGAGAATATACCGATCAGATCGAAGCGGAAGCCGTCAATGCCGTATTCATCTACCCAGAACTCCAGTGAGTCCTGAATCATACGGCTGACCATAGGTACGTCGGCGTCGATAGAATTTCCGGTACCGGAGAGATCTGTCGCGGTGTAATACTGCCCGGTGATATTTTCAAACATCAGTTTGTTATAGGTGTGGTTATAAACAACATCCATAATGACGCGGATACCGGCTTTATGGAATTCATTAACCATGGTTTTAAATTCACGTGCACGCTCTTCGTAGTCCGTTGGTACTTTAGAATAACGATCTTCGGGAATATTAAAGTTACGCGGATCGTAACCCCAGTTATAACAGCTGTTACTGTCCGGCAGACCGTCACAGGTTGCGAAGTCATATACCGGCAGCAGCTGCACATGAGTTACTCCCAGCTCTTTGAGATGATCGATGCCGGTTTTTACTCCGTTATAACGGGTGCCCGTTTCGACCATACCCATAAATTTACCATGATTACCAGCACTGACACCTGAGCTGGAATCGATGGTGAAATCACGTACATGGGCTTCGTAGATAACTGCATCTTCACGCTCAATTAAAGCCGGGCGTGTCGCCCATCCGCCGGCTGGTTCGGTGCGGGACATATCCATCACGATATTAACAGCTTCGTAGTCACCTGTACCGGGTTTGGCCATTTTACCGTAAGGGTCGCGTACCTGAATGCCGTTAATTAAATAGGTGTATTCCTGCAGGTGAAGATCTCCATTGACTTTAACCTGGTAAATATCACTGTAACCAGCAAAGTCGGCGACCTTGTTCATGGTATATTCAACACCGTTAACACGTACTTTTACATTGCTGTGCTGCGGCGACCAGATAGAGAAGGTCGTACTGTCTGTTGAGTAGGCTGCGCCTAATGTGTCACTGCTTGAATCTGCGCAGTCTACGCTGCAGCCGTCTGCTGGAGTCAGGCTGTAAGTCAGTGAAGCATCATTTACTTCAATGATGTAGTCGCCGGAAGCCGATGTAAATATATCACTGCCGCCGAGATCTAAAGAGCCGTCAGCATCGCTATCACCGTAGTTTTGCGTCCAGTCGCCGAGCAGGTCAAATTTAAAACGCTGCTGATCCTGTCCGTCCAGTGTCACGGTCAGCTGCCAGGTATTATCGGCAGCTAACTGCATTGCCGTCGAGGCCCACGCATTAGCTGTGCCGCGAAAGTTCAGGCTGGTAAAATTTTGTGCATAATCAGCGGGATCACCGTTATCACCGTTATCACCGCTGCAGTCTGTCACCTCTGTTGTTTCGATAACGTGGCTGTCTGAATAAAAGTTTATTCTATAACTTTTATCGCCAGTTACACGGTAATCAGTGCCTGGATAGCTTTCGCTCCAGTCACCATAGCGGTCAATTTTAAAACGGGAATCCGGGTCAGTAAAAGTCTGGCATGTCTGATACAAATTTCCCGATATGTACAGCAGGGCGGTACTCTGCCAGTTATTTGCAGTGCCGCGAAATTCCCACTGGGCTTGAACTGTCAGGGATGCAGTGATCATACCTGCAAACAGCAACTTCTTATTCATCTGTTATATCCTTATATTCGGCTTTAAAAAAGCAGAGCAATAGATTGTTTAATTAACGGTTTTTCCACCTGTAAACTAGTCTGTGCCGCTGCCGCATTTTAATTTTTATAACCTATAGAAAAACTGCTTGAGCAGGAGCCGCAAACAGTTATAGACCTATAGAGTTGTTACTAAAGCCGCCCATTCCCTGCACTTTGTGTAAAACTAAGTTTTAAGCGGCGCGATGCTATTTAATAGATATTTTTCTGATATGTCCTGTGTTGTGGTTGTTAATTGTGCAATGATCAAATAACTATGCACTTCTTATGAATAAATATGGAGGAGGTCACAAAAAATACTGTTTGTATGTTTTTTAGCCTTGCAGGTGTTTTTTTCGACAGAGGTTATACTTTTCTGTTTAAGTGATGTGCAGGGAGTTAAAGCAGATGAACAATATATTTATTGTCCAGGGGGATATAACAAAAGCTCAAGTGGACGCCATTGTAAATGCGGCTAATCCGCAGATGCTGGGAGGAGGGGGAGTTGACGGTGCTATTCACCGGGCTGCCGGCCCTGCTTTATTAGAAGAGTGTCGTAAAGTTAAAGCGGTTAACGGCATCCGCTGCCCGACGGGGGAAGCGCGGATAACTGCTGCGGGTCACCTGCCGGCTAAATATGTTATTCATACCGTGGGACCTGTTTATCATCAAGTTCCTAACCCGAAAGAGCTGCTGCAGAGTGCTTATTTAAGTTCGCTGCATTTAGCGCTTAAAAATCACTGCCGAAGTATCGCTTTTCCCGCAATATCCTGCGGGGTATATGGTTATCCTCATCGGGAGGCTGCCGAGGTCGCACTTGCAGTCTGCTCCCGGGAAGAGTTTAAACAATTAGAAATCTATATCTGCCTGGCTGACCAGCAGATGTTTACTATCTGGCTGGATGCGGAAAATAGTGTTCACCGTTAATACGCTTAGCGGACAGCCCTGTTTGTTTCTGCTGTCAGGGCTTCTCGGCTGCGGGATTAGCTTTTTAAAATACTGTTCATCTCACCTGTTTTTACGTCAACAATAACGTGTTTACGGCCCTGCTGATCCATTAATTTAAATTTGTAGAAGGTAATGCCTTTTTCATTTTCTAATTCAAACTCAACGATCTGTGCATTATATTTTTCATTGAGTATGGTTATGGTGGACTGCAGATTGAATTCTGAAACCTGCAGTTCCCGCAGAGCCTGATAATCACCATCGTCTAAGCTGTTAAAACCCAGTGTTTTAAAACTGCTGCTTTTCTCCTTAAGTAAGGAGCCGTCTTCGGTGCTTAAGTGGAGCTTATATTTATCTTCTTTCTGCAGGTTAAGCACTTTTATTTGATAGGTGCTTTGTCCTCTATGGTCATCGAGTTTAAATCCGACGATTTGTCCGGGATAGTCACTGCTTACTTTTTCAACCGCCTGCTCCATGGTGAAATCGGCGCGTTTTAAAACCAGTAGTGAAAGAGCATCATTGTCGGCTGCTGCTGTAAAAGAGGTAAGCGCGGCGGCAGCGCAGATTAGTTTGTTTAATTTATTTAGTTTCATGTTTATCTCCTTGTGATTGATGACTGAAGTTTACCTGGGCGTACATTTCAAAAAGGTGGAAGGAGCATTACAAATAGTTAATCTGTTTGTTTAATCGTCATTATTTATCGCCGTCTGCTGTGTTTTTCATCGTTTTTCTTCATATTATGGCTATTCATTTCTTTTCACATTTATTCACAAGTTATCACTTATAAGGTGTTGATATAGAAGATAAAGTGCAGTCATTAATCCTGTTTTGAAACTTCTGATAAAGTGACAGCTGGGTTCGGTTAATAAAACAAGGACTGGTTTTATTATTTTAAAAAAACTAGAAGGTAATTTTTATGTTTACAAAAAATGTTGGTAGAAATATTGGTATCGGTCTTTTCAGTCTTGGTTTTGCTCTTTCTCCGTTAGCCAGTGCGGTTGCCAGTGAGTTTAATACTGAGGTTTCAGCGCAGACTGAAGGCCAGTACTGGAGTACATATGATATTCATGTCGTTAACAACGATAATGTTGAGGTTGATTTAACGGATGCTGTAGTGCAGTTTGTGCTGGAGCAGTCTACGTCGGATATGGGCTGGCGCTCATCGGATCTTAGTTACCCGACTCTGAATACTGTGCATACGCCGGGAAGTAACGGTATTGTGCATGATGTGGAAATTAAGTTCCCAGAGGGTGACTGGGTCGATCATATACTGCAGCCTGGCGAGTCTTTTACTCTGGTTGTTTCTCTGGGCGGACAGATTGCAGATCTTAACGCTTTTGAAGAGTCCGTTAAGGTGATTACTCAGGAAGAGGGGACACCAAGTGATGTTGAGGTGACTATTTTATCACCTCAGTCCGGTGCTGAACTGCCGGTTTCTGAAGCAGTTGATATTTCAGCACAGATAACTGGTGAAGATGCGGTTAAAGTAGAGTTCTGGGCACAAAATGAGCGGATTTCTGAGCAGCAGATAGAAGACGACAAAGAGGTATACACACATACCTGGACGCCTTCTGCAGCTGGAGATACAGTTATCAGTGTAATCGCTTTTAATGAAGCCGGCGATAATATTGAACAGCAGTCTGTGAATGTTGAGGTTACTTCTTCACAAGAGCCTGTCAATCCGCCGATTATTAACTTTTTAACTCCTGCAGACGGCAGCAGCCATAAGCTTAATGATCAGCTTGAAGTCTCTGCTAATGTTAGCGATGCGGATGACGATCTTGTTTCAGTGACTTTCTATGCAAATAATAACGAGATCTGTACCAGACTGGCGGATCCGGATGCACCAAGTGATGTTTACAGCTGTGATTATACAGCCGATACGCTCGGCAGCATTGAAATTCATGCCAAGGCCGTTGATCAAGCGGAGTTAGAAGCAAGTTCCAGTCTTTCAATTACCGTAACTGACAGCAGTAGCAGCTGCGGTGCTGTACCGCAGTATGAAGACGGTATTGCTTACCAGGTTGGAGATCAGGTTTCTAATGTCGGCTTTATCTTTTCCTGTAAAGTCTTCGGCTGGTGTGGTGATCCGGTATGGACGCCGGGAACCGGGCATCCGGATTATCCTGACGCCTGGACAGATGCCTGGGACGAACTTGGTGCGTGTGATGTAACACCGCCGCCGCAGGCTGATATTTTATCACCGGCAGCCGGTGAGCGTATCGCACCTGAGCAGGAATTTGTGGTATCGGTTGATGCTTCCTCTTCTGAAAGTGAGATTACAAAAGTTGATGTATTACTCGGCGGGGAACTTGTGGCGACGGGTACAGAAGCCGATGAAGAGGGACAGTATATTATATCTGTGCCGGGGCAGTCAGAAGGTCCTTATGTATTAACAGCAGTGGCTTATGATCTGGAAGGCGGTTTTACAGAAACCACACCTGTACCGCTGGCTGTTACGGATCAGGATGTTGTTGTCAGTCTGACATCTCCTGCAGACGGTTCAACTTATACTGAAGGGCGTACCATCAGTCTTACGGCTAAAGCGGCTAGTTTTGAAGGTGAAATTAAGCATGTTGAGTTTTATGTCGATAATCAGAAAGTTCATACAGCAGAAACAGTACCTTACCAGTATGACTGGATCGGAGCCGCAGTAGGTGCGCACAAAATTTATGCCAAAGCGGTTAACAGCGAAGATGTTGAGCAGCAAACTGCCGTTTCAAATATTGAAGTACAAGAAGATGTTCCCGGGACGGGACTTGCTGACAACCCTGACCGCTCAATCAGCTACCTGACATCCTGGGGATTACCTGCTGATTATGCTCAGATTAATGAGTCTAATGGTAACGGTTACCTGCTGGCGTTTGGTCAATGGACTCAAGACGGTACAATTTTAAGTTCAGACGGCATGTTTGATGTACCTGCTTATGATGCTCATTGGCTTGCGCCGAATTATTTATCCTGGACGCAGCTTAAACATGATGATCCGGAAAAAGCGGTATTAGTTGCGTTCGGCGGGCAGACCTATGAAAGTATCTGGGGGTATTTAAATACGCCTGAAAGTCGTGAAGAAATTGCGGAAGGTTTAATTGAACTGCTGAAAACCCCGTACCCTGTGTATAAAAAAGGGCTGACTGCAGATGAAATACACAATGGTCAATGTTTAGGCAGCAGTGGTGAGCCGGTAGAGATGGAAGAATGTAACTTTGAAGCATATCAAATTGCTGATTATATCACTCTTGACGGTTTAGATTTTGATTTTGAAAAAGCGGCTCGAATCACTGATCAGGAGAATGAAAACCTGGAAGCGTTAATCGACTTGATACGTGCAGATGAAGAGGTCGGTCACGATACACTGCTCTCTTTGACAACTTACCATGTCGGTGCAGATCCGGTGAATTGTGAGCAGCCGTCGGTGACTGAAAACTGTTCCTATGTTGAACCTGCCCGCTCTAGCCATCATGGTGAGGTGATTTCATTACTGCAGTCGGCAAGTGACAAGTTTGACTTCTTTAATGTGATGGCCTACGACGCAGGAGAGAACTTCCTGTATAAAGTTGCAATGAACAACTACGCCCAGTATGTGGATAAAGATAAAGTGGTTCTAGGTAATACCATTAACAGTCAATGGGGACCAAACGGTGCTTTTGTTGAAACAAGAGAAAATAATATATATCGTACTCAGTGGCAGCATGAAGAAGGCTACGGCGGCTTCTTTATGTGGACACTGGGCTCGAATAATCAGGCGATGCCTCTTGGAGAGCAGGTTGAATACTTTAATGAGATGGATGATGTTAATCAGTAGAGCTCTTTAGGATATTTAACCGAGCCAATTACTGTTTTACCTTGTGATTATTAAGCGCACTCAGCCGACTGAGTGCGCTTTTATTGTATTTAGGACTGTAAATTTTCCTGCAGCTAAAAACCTAGTGCTTTCAGGTATTGAGTTTTTTTCATGATTTATTAACCGAACTCACCGCTGACATACCCCTGGGTGCGTTGATCCTGCGGCTGATTAAATACCTGATGGGTATCACCGTGTTCAACTAATTCGCCCATCCAGAAAAAGGCTGTTTTATCTGAGATACGTTTCGCCTGATTCATGGAGTGGGTGACAATCACAATGGTGAATTTTTTACGCAGCTCATCCATCAGCTCTTCAATTTTATGTGTGGCGATGGGATCTAAAGCGCTGGTGGGTTCATCCATTAGAATCACTTCAGGCTCCATGGCAATCGTACGGGCAATGCATAAACGCTGCTGCTGTCCGCCTGACAGGCCGAGCGCAGAAGTATCAAGACGATCCTGCACTTCATCCCAAAGCGCCGCGCTGCGCAGTGACTCCTCAACGATTTTATCCAGCTGCTTCTTATCGCGCATCCCCTGTGCTTTAAGACCGAAAGCAACATTTTCATAAATACTCATGGGAAAAGGGTTGGCTTTTTGAAAAACCATACCGACACGCATGCGCAGCTGCTGCACATCATGACCCGCATAGATATCCTGATCTTCAAATTTCACTTCACCGCTGATTTTGACACTGGGCACCAGATCATTCATACGGTTTAAGGTTCTCAGCAGGGTTGATTTACCGCAGCCGGAGGGACCGATTAATGCAGTTACCTGACGATTGGGTATTTTTATTGAGATATCTTTCAGCGCATGGTTTTCGCCGTAAAAAAGATTCAGGTTATTAACTTCAAGCTTATTCATAATATCGACCTTAATGTGATGCTTTGTTGTAGCGGGCTGCAATAATTTTTGTCATTAAATTTAAGACAAGCACTAAAACTATCAAGATGGTTGCGGTTGCATAGGCTTGATCCCATTCATGCTGGGTAAAGAGTTCCTGGGTTAATTTATATAAATGTACGGTCAGGGTACGTCCGGAATCAAACACGGACTCTGGAATTTTTGTCACCATACCGGCGGTTAAAAATACCGGTGCTGATTCACCAATAACACGGCCGATACTTAAAATAACTGAGGTGACAATACCCGGCATGGCGCTGGGTAAAATCAGACGCCAGATGGTATAAATTTTAGAGCTGCCTAATGCATAGCCGCCTTCGCGGTAGCTCATGGGCACGGCCATTAATGCCTCTTCGGTAGTACGGATAATAACCGGCAGGATCAGAACAGATAATGTTAATGCACCGGCTAAAATTGAGAAACCCAGCCCCAGAGTAGTAACAAAAAAGGTCATACCGAACAGGCCGTATACAATAGACGGAATACCGGCTAAAGATTCGATGCAGAAGCGCAGTACCTGTACTATTCTACTGCCGGCTTTGGCGTATTCAGTTAAGTAGATTGCCGTCATAATGCCGACCGGGGCTGCAATGGCTAATGTCAGAGCAACCATATAAACGGTTGAGACAATCATTGACCAGATACCCGAACTTTCACCGATACGGGTATAAGCGCTGCTGACAAACTCCCAGCTGACGTGGGAAAGACCGTTGCTGAGAATGTGCCATACCACCCATAATAGAAACAAAATGGTAATTGAAGCGGCTGCCCAGGTTGAGGCAAACAAAAGCTTATCTTGAGTTTCGCGTTTTAACATTAGTGAACTCTCTTTTTGTTAATGTACAGCAGGCCTGTATTGAGTAATACAATAAATATCAGTAATACTATGCCGGTTGAATAAAGCGCACTGGCATGGATACCCGTTGCATAGGACATTTCCATGGCGATATTAGCTGTTAATGTTCTCGCCGGCTCCAGTATTGAACCGGGCATGGCGGGGGCATTACCCATCACCATAATAATTGCCATGGTTTCACCGATTGCCCGGGCAACACCTAAAGCTACACCGGTTAAAATACCGCTGCGAGCAGCCGGGATAAGCACTTTAAAAATACTGTAAATATGCGATGCGCCTAAGGCTAATGCGCCTTCCTTGTATACCGGCGGCAGAGCGCGGATCGAGGTCTCTGAAATGGTGATAACCGTCGGCAGGATCATAATCGCCAGGACAATAATTCCGGCCAGCAGGGTATTACCCGCCGGGATATTAAACAGTACTTCAATTGCCGGTACGATAACCACCAGACCAAAAAAACCGTAAACAACCGACGGGATACCGGCTAGCAGTTCCACGGCTGGGCGGACAATGTCAGCCAGCCATTTTGGAGCAAGTTCAGCAAGGAAAACTGCGGTTAAGACGGCAACCGGAACACCGGTTAATACTGCACCTAGTGTTGAAATCAATGAGGCAGCAATCATCGGGAAGATACCGAACAAAGCCGGCGGCAGCCATTCACTGCCGAACACTAATTCGATAACACCGGCCTGACGAAAGGCCGCTAAACCTTCAGAAAAAAGGAACCAGGCAATAGTTGCCAGTGAAACAACGCCCACCATTGCACAACAGATAAACACAAGGTGGAAGAAAGTGCCCAGCCGGTCAGGCTTGGGGGTATGGCGGTGAGAGATGCCGCTGTCGTTTGTTTTAGTACAAGTATTCATAACTTCGCCTTGAGCTGCTGGTGGAATGTTATTTAACACGGATATAACCTTGTTCTGCGACTATGCTCTGGCCTTTGTCTGATAAAATGTAACGAATAAAGTCAGCCGCTCTCGGATCCGTTTCATTTTTAAATAACAGGATAAAAGGGCGGGTTATGCTGTATTGACCGGAAAGTATATTTTCGTCGCTGGCTGTAATGCCGTCTACTTTTAATGCTTTGAGCAGGTTATTATCAACGGAGCCCAGCGAAATATATGAGACTGCATAATCATTATTTGCGACCAGTGTTTTAACCATGCCGTTACCATTAGCAACCTGTGCACCTGCTGAAATACTGGTTACCGGTATACCGTTCACCTGACGTTTTAAACCTAGAATTTTTTCAAAAGCCTCTCGAGTACCGGAAGAAGCGTCACGGGTCACCACTACGATTGCTTTATCCTCTCCGCCAACCTGCTTCCAGTTAGTTATTTCATTACGGTAAATACTTTTTATCTGCTTTCGGGTTAGGTTTTCTACCGGATTGTTGTTATTGACTATCACGGCAATACCGTCGCGGGCAATAACCAGCTGCTGTATATCTGCCGCCGCTTCACCTGCTTTTAGTTCTCGTGACGACATGCCTATCATACTGGTGCCGTTTTTTGCCGCCACAATGCCCGAAGAAGAGCCGGTTCCCTGTACGTCAACATGACGGCCGCTGCTCTTCTGGTAAGTTTCAGCCAGCACTTCAACCACGTTGGATACCGATGTAGAGCCGGATACGCTGACGGCGGCATTGGCATGATAAAGGGGAGCTGTTAACAGAGTGAAAGCGGCAGCTAAGCTTAGAATATTTTTCATTATTTAATCCATAAGATTCGCGATAAGAAGAGCGTGCTGCTGATAAGGAACAGGTATTCCTGATCAGCAGGGGCTTGATTAATTTACGCGGATGTAACCTTCATCTACGATGATCTTCTGACCTGCATCAGAGAGGATATAGTTAACAAATTCTCGTGCTTCTTTATTGACGTTTTCTTTCATTAATAAAACAAACGGGCGTGCAATGGTATAGTCGCCGGCAGCAATGTTACTGTCACTGGCTTTATAACCGTCAACCGCTACGGCTTTTAATGAACTGTCCACCGAGCCTAAAGAGATATAACCGATGGCAAAGGGGTTGTTAGCAACGATTGTTTTAACCATGCCGTTACCGTTGCCCACTTGTGCAGTTGCTGTAATCGCCGATACTTTCATACCGTTTATTTTACGCTTAAGTTTTAAGATATCTTCAAATGCGCCGCGCGTACCGGATGCGGTATCACGGGTAACTACAACGATAGGTTTGTTTTCACCGCCAACTTCTTTCCAGTTTTTAACTTCACCGCGGTAAATTCTAGTGATTTGTTCTTTAGTGAGGTTTTTAACCGGGTTGTTGTTATTAACGGCGACTGCGATTCCGTCACGTGCTATCACAGTGCCTTTTGTATCTGTTGTCATTTCATCTTTTTTTACTTCACGCGAAGACATGCCGATCATGCTTGTGCCGTCTTTAGCTGCGCGAATACCTGCTGAAGATCCTGTTCCCTGTACTTCAACAGTTTTATTTGTTGTCTGTTTGTAATTTTCACTCAACACTTCCATTACGTTGGTAACTGATGTCGAACCAGATACGGTAATGGTAGAGTCTGCCTGGACAAGGGGAGTTGTCATTAAACCAATAGCTGCTGCTAAACCAATTACTTTTTTCATTTTTAGTCACTCTATTATTAAAGTAGTATTACAAATTAACTCGGTCTTCCTCTGTGGAAGCGAGTGTATTGAAACAATTGAATATGACAGCCGGGTTGCATTTAGATTACATTTTTATGACAAGTGATATTTATCTGTTTTAGTCAGCACTAAGGGCTTTGCGAAAAGTACGTTATCCGGCGCAGTTACCTGCTCTGTTTGTCGGAAATTTATATTTAATGTCAAATAAACGCACATTACCAAGGAGGGGAGATGAAAATAATTTTTGTGCCGCTGATGATAGTTTGTTTCACAGCCGCCTGCACTCCTTTAACGGCAGAGCTTCGATATCATCAGGTGATATATTCTTTGCCGTCAGGTAATAGTGCGGCGGAGTATGGCGATACCTTTAACTGGCAGGAAAAAACACCGGCTGATTTTTTAGATATGCTCCAGAGCATAGGCCCTGAAGAATATTATACCGTGCAGGGACTGCATAAAAACTGGATTAAAGACTCTGATATAACGCAGCTGATTAAGCTGCTGGACTCAACTGAGCCCTGTGCTGCAGTGGCAAGATCGATCTCTTCTTATATCGAGTTTGGTGGTTCAACGGTTGGAGATGAAGCCGCTTTTTTAATTATTGGTTTTCAAAAAGGGCACTATCCGCCGGCTCTTAATTCCACCAGGCCGAAAATAACTGCGGAGCAAAAGAGTAAGCTGAAAAAATGGCGGGCTGATTTTAACCAGCCTCAGGGGGATTAATATATAACTTTATTTCTGCCTTCCTCTTTGGCGACATAGAGATTTTCATCGGCCCTGGAAAACAGATCGTCACCAGACTGAGAGCAGTCCAGATAATTTGCTACGCCGAAGCTGCAGGTTATATCTTTAGATAAGAAGAAAGCATCGTTTTCATCATCAGCGGGTTCAATTAAAGATTTGCATAAATCATGCGCAGTGATCTGGTTTAAGCCGTAGTGTCCAATCAGCAGTCTTTGTTCAATAGCGGTTCTGATTCTTTCCGCAACCGTAACCGAATCAGACAAACTAGTTTCAGGCAGCAGCACTAAAAACTCTTCTCCGCCGTAGCGGTAGGCGAAATCACAAGGCCTTAAACTTTCTAAAACAAGTTTGCCGAATAAATCTAAAGTATCATCACCAACAGAGTGGCCGAAAGAATCATTAATCTCTTTAAATTTATCCAAGTCACACATAATTAAAGAGAAGTCAGAAATGCTGTCAAGATAAATATCACTTTCTAAGCTGGCGATTTTTCTGTTTAAAAATTCCTTTTTTCTTAAACCGGTTAACGGATCTAAAGATAAGTCATTAATTTCATTTAAATTTTTAGCCGCTAAATCATATCTACCGTCACGTAAATGCTGGTTGTGAGACTCAGCAAAACCATAATTCATAATATCGCGATAAAAAATATCGCATTGATCTTCAATAGAGTGCCTGTCTAAATCTTTATGATCTGGAGATTTAACAAAGTTCAGTAATTTAAAAAAATCATGTCCGAATCTAAAACCTCTATCTAGTTCAATTCTGCTTCCTTGACGATTTAAAACTTCCATACTACAACCTTGAATCTGACTAGTCTTAAAATCTACAGGATTTACAGTTGAAATAATAATTTTCCCATTAAAATTTATATAAATATCATCATTTATTAATGACTGGCAGTCAGGGGCTGAGTCTGCTGTTTGCAGAGTAGATAACGAAAAGATATTTAATATTAAAAGATCAATTTATAGAGTTAATTAAAAACTGCTTATAGCAGATCATAATGCATAGCTGCATAAAAACAAAAACTGCTGTGTTTCATTAAATTGCTTAAAATCATGGTGTTAAGAAGAGTTTGTTTTTTAAGTCGTAATAACATCTGCGCTCTTTTAAACTTGTTTGTGCAGTAACAGCAAAAGCAGTTTTTTATTCATACTCTGTTCTGCTTTATTTTTCAGGTGATTAAAATGTAAAATAAAAAGCAGCTGCAGTTTCTGCTTAATAGACGGATAACGTTATTTTTGAATGAAATTCAAGCAAAGTGTTTGAAACTGAATCGAATTCTATATTGGTGTTGATTGTTTTTAGGCTCCTTTATCAGGTGATAAAGGAGCTGTGTTTTATTTCGCAAAGCCTTCCTGGCAGAACGGCCGGGCAGCTGCAGGCTTATTTAGTGAGTAATTTCCTGCTACGGGTGTTAACTCGTTCGAGTTCCTTAATCAGGTCATCGTACTTAACCATTAATAGGGCTGCTTCTTCGGCCACTGGGTCAATAAAGTCATCGCTTAAGGTTACTGCTTTCGCGCGGCACTTTCCTGCAATATTATCGCGTGCAAACCCAAGAAGATCCAGGTCCATGTAGGTCTCTTCTACGCCTTCGAGCTCTGTGCGCAGCTCTTTAATAAAGTTTTCAAGTATGCTGTTCAGCTTGCGGGCTGCTTTAACATCGTCATTTTCATTAACGCGGGTAAACAGGCTTTGAATATCTTCTTGTACTCTTGAAACATTAAAATTATAAATTTTAACCTGCAGGCTAAGCATCTTATTAAGGTTATTATAGGTATCGCCCGCCACCTTGAGTTCAGCACATCCGTCTGCGTAGGCAGCCGGGCTTAAAGTAAGTACAATTAAAGAAAGTAAAATAGTAAGTTTTTTCATATATCCCTCCGATATCGATATTTATATATCAAAGGTAAAACTAATGCAATGAAGTGCTTTTAGGCCGCTGAGCAGGATTTGAATTTCACTTATTTACCTGTTTATCTGCATATTATTAATTTACTGAGCTTCTCTCATGACCTGGGTCATATTGAATTACGCAAATTATTGACCAATAAACACATAGCCTATATATTTTCGCTTTGATTTGTCAGTGCTGTATCAATAAATATAAAAATCGAACAGCTGCAGTGTAAATATGCATGATTTATGCAGCAGTGAAGTCACAGCTGAGCTCAAATTAATTAGCCAGGGACAGCAGACAGGCGTAAATACGACTAGATAAGAGGAATATAATGACCACATCTTTGTTAATTGTTGATGACTCAACTTTTTCCCGAAATATGATTAAACGAGTGCTGCCCAGTGACTGGGACGTTGATGTTACTGAAGTAATTTGCGGTGAGGAAGCGCTGGAAGTTTGTGAGCTTAAACAGTTTGATGTTATTTTTTTAGATCTTACCATGCCCGACATTGACGGACTTGATGTTTTATTAGAACTCAATAAACGCAATTATCATTCGCGAGTATTTATTATCTCGGCTGATATTCAAGAGAGCTCAAAGCAGATAGCGAAAGAGCGCGGAGCGTTAGATTTTTTCCCAAAACCAATTAAAACCGATACTTTGCTTGCTATGCTGCAGCAACATGAGGTGGTTTGATGACAACTCAACAAGAATTTACTGATTATCAGATTGATGCGCTGAAAGAACTTGCTAATATCGGCATGGGCAGAGCAGGGGCCAAGTTATCACAGGTATTTGAACACCGGGTTACGCTGAATGTACCTAATGTGGCGATGGTGGATGAAGATAAATTCAACTCCTTAGCTTTAAAATTTGAAACCGGCAGTCCCATTGTCAATATTATCCAGCAGTCCTTTATCGGCGAAATTGAAGGGCGTTCAGCATTTATTATCGGCGGTCATAACTTTGCCGATTTAGTCAATATTCTCGGGTATGAGGAGTATGATGCTATTGATGAAGGACATCAGAAGGAGATGCTGATGGATATCTCAAATGCAGTAAACAGCGCCTGTCTGTCCGGGTTAGCGGAACAGCTTGAGTTAGATATTGAACTGACCAATCCTTCAATTGCCGCTTTCAATACGCCTAACTCAGCATTAAAAGATTTCTTCTTTAAACAAAAACATCAAGAGACACATCAGACATTATTATTTGAAATTAAGTTTTTTATTAAAGATATTAATTTGTATTGTGACAATATTATCTCTCTTAAAATAAGCAGTTTAGAAAACTTACGCAATGCGTTAGAAAGGCTGCTTTGATGGTAAATGAAGAGCAGTTCACCGAGTTCTCCAAGCTTCTTCAAGAGCTGTCAAGTATCGGTTTTATTATCCTGGACAGGCGTATGAATGTTATATTCTGGAACCGCTTTATGGAGCTTCACAGCCATATAAAATCCGAGGAAATTCTCAGCCGCAAGCTGACCAGTTTTTTTCCTGATGTCAATGAAGCCTGGCTGAATAAAAAAATAAGATCAACCTTAGTGCTGAATAACCAGGCTGTTACCTCCTGGGAGCATAGACCTTACCTGCTGAAACTGCCCAGTACTCAATATTCAATCGACGATGTTGATTTTATGTATCAGAACTGTTCATATTTTCCTGTTAAAGACAGCGATAATTCGACCATTGCTGTCGGCATTGCTATTTACGATGTAACGGAAATAGCGGTCAGTCAAAAACTCCTTGAAAATGTCACTGAACAGGCTTTAGATCTGCAGGAGATCAGCACGCATGATCATTTAACCGGGCTGTTTAACCGCAAGTTTTTCCTGGATCAGTTAGTACAGGATGCTTCCCGCTGCCGGCGTTTAAACTGGGGGCTGGGTATTGCAATGATTGATGCCGATCACTTTAAATCAATTAACGATACCTACGGCCATCAGACAGGTGATGATGTTTTAAAAGAACTGGCCGAACGTCTGCAGGCTACGCTGCGCACATTTGACAGCTTATGCCGCTACGGTGGTGAAGAATTTGCACTGATCCTGCCTAATACCACTGAGCAGCAGACGCGGCAGGTATGTGAACGTCTGCGCGAGTGTGTTGATAAGGCGCCGATTATTTCTGCAGGGCGTGAAATTCCGGTTACTGTCAGTATTGGAATTTCTTTTTTAAGCAGAAACAAATCCTTAGAAGAGATAATTTCAGAGGCAGATGCCGCGCTTTACTTAGCCAAACATAACGGCAGAAACCGTGTAGAACAACATCAGGCTGAATAAGTGCTGTAAACGTCTTTAAACTGCTGCGGACAATGAACTGAATATTTTTTTGTCAGCAGCTGATCTGCTTTAATATCCCTCCATATAAACCTCAGCTGCTGCAGATAGGCTCGCTGTAATACCCCGAAAAACAATGATGCACACCGTCTGTCTTGCTTTATTTTTGATGGTGATCAAAATATAAAATAAAAACCACTTTGAAGTGTTGACTCACTAGGCAGATAACTCTCTAATTGCACAATATTCAAGCAGACTGCTTGAAATTAGATCGGATTTTATCCAGGGAGAGAGTATGAAAAAGAACTTGATGATATTTATTATTTCTTTGTTAGTCTTTGTAAACTCTGCGCATGCAGGTAACAGCGCCGCCACTAAATACCCGTTAGTTTTTGTTCACGGTATTTTTGGTTTTAATGATATATGGGGAATTGATTATTTTTACGGTATTCCTCAGGCGCTTCGTGATGAGGGAGCTGCGGTTTATTTAGCGAGCCTTTCACCTGCCAATTCAACTGAATTAAGAGGAGAGCAGCTGCGGACCTATATACAAGCGGTGCTGGCAGAAAGCGGGGCTGAAAAAGTTAATATTATAGGCCACAGTCATGGAGGACCAACAGCACGTTATGTTGCCAGCGTTAGTCCGGAGATGGTCGCATCAGTTACCTCAATCGGCGGCGTTAACTGGGGAAGCAAATTTGCCGATCTGATGCGCGGTATCGTTACTAAAGACTCGGTAACAGAGGCTTTAATCAAACAAGGCCTGGATCTTTTAGCTCATGCTGTTACCGGCATCAGCGAAGGGGAGTTATTACCTGAAGACAGTCTGGCAATGACCGATGCATTAACCACTCCTGGTTCACTGATATTCAATAAAAAATACCCTGAAGGAATGCCGTCTTCATACTGCGGCCAAGGTCAGGAGCTAGCTAGTAACGGCGTTTATTATTATTCCTGGTCGGGAGCACAGCCGCTTACCCATGTGGCAGATGCAGTTGATTATCCCTTAAAATTAACCAGTTATTCTTTTGATGACGGAGAATTAAATGATGGGGTTGTTGCTTCATGCAGTGCTCATTTAGGCCGGGTTATTAAGGATGATTATAAAATGAATCATATGGATGAAGTAAATCAGAGTTTCGGGCTGGTCAGCTGGTTTGAAACAAATCCGGTTACTTTATACCGCCAGCATGTGCAGCGTTTAAAGCTGAAGGGCTTATAGTTATGCGCAAAGTTATCGCGGTGAGTGCCGCGATATCACTGCTGTCGATACTGTTTTTTACCGCTTCAGGTTATCTGAACGAAAAAACACAGCCTGAAGTGCAGATTCAGCCGCAGTCAAATCATCAGCAGGCTGGCGGGCAGAATATAGAAATAAAAACGCAGCAGAAACAGCCCCCGTGGCTCATCAGCAGCAAAAAACGGCCTTTAAAAGTTGAGTTGACAGTCGATTTAAAGCTGCGCCGGCAGTTTGATCATTTAATTTTTCAACATCAGGAAAAAGGCTTAAGTCTTGAACTCTTACTGGCTGCATTAGGTGCTGAACTTAATTTAAACCAACAGGCGGCAGACAATTTAATTGAGCTGTTTTTTCGATATCAGAATTATTTGAAGACCGTATTTTTTATAAAAAAAGATGCACCGCAACGAGATGATTTTATTGATATAGCAGAGAGTAAGCTATTTCTGCAGCAGATTTACAATTTACAATTTCAGTATTTTTCTGCAGCCGAAATTGAAGCCTTTTTCAGCGCAGAGATACGTTACTTGGATCAGGCATTAGCACGACTAGAAATCAGGCAGGATCCAAGCCTGACTGATAAGCACAAGAAACAACTGATTGAATACCAGATCAGCCAGCTTAGTGCGCAGGAATCAAGTGCACTGCAGCCGACGATAAACGCAGAAAAAGTACTGTCGCAGTTAATCTCGGCAAATGAAGATATTCATCAATTCAACCCGGAAATACAAGGCAGGATTGAGCAGACCCGAAAAAGCAGCCGCCAGTGGTTACAAAAAGTTAATGCATATCAGAAAGTTATATCTGAAAATCACAATCTAACCGAGCAGGAGCGCAGAGATATTCTGCTTTCCTACCGCCAGGATCACTTTACTGCTAATGAAATTAAGCGCCTGCAGGTATTTTTAAAATACCCGCAGTTATTAGAGCAGGCTAGGTAATACTATAAAATCATACTGAGCTGGAATGCTAGAACTGTTAAGGATGAGGAGCTTGATATAAAGAAAACCCGGACAGATGCCGGGCTGATGCAGATAGATTAAATTATTTTCTGTCTGGTAATAATGCTGTAAGCGCAACAAACAGGAAGAGTGCGCAGTAAATGCCGAAGCTGACAATTAACCACTGCGGCATTGAGTAACCTAGAAACTGCCAGACGATATCTGCGCAGTCACCGGTCGGGTTAAATAACCACGGCAGCCATTCGTGCAGAGGTGCCCAGCTTGGAAAGTTAGGTAAAAAATCACAAGTGGCAAAAGGTGACGGGTTCATCTGGTAGTCAGTATGTTCAATCGCTAATAACAACCCCCACACGGCACTGACTGCCCATACTAAGAACCCTGACAGTCTGATCAGCATATTCTGCGGTGCCGCTGCGCCGATTAACCCAGCAAATACAATGCCTATCATGGTTACCCGTTCATATACGCACATTACACAGGGTTCGAGTTTCATAATATGCTGAAAATAGAGTGCGCACAGTTCAAGGGTGAAAGCACTGGCGGCCAGCAGCAGCCACGCCCAGCGCTGTCTGCTGAGATTTTTTAATGTTGATAACACTGTTGACTCCTAGATAATAAGATAAATTAACTTTCTAACATTACCACCGCGGCGGCTGTAAATAAATGAACTTCAATATAATAAGGTGATTATTTGCTGTAATTGTTTATAACATAAGCACAATTGTTTGTTTCTTCTAGGTCTATATAAGTAAACGATTTTTCCTGCTTAATAATGTCTGTGGTATTATAAAAAAATAATAAGAAACGGGCGGTAGAAATTAATGATTATGAAAGCAAAGGGTCCTGCAGATGTTGCCGAGCAGTATCTGATTGAATCCATCTGGAACGGATCGATTCCAATTCACTCAGACTTACCTGCTGAACGTCTGCTTGCTGATAAAATCGGCGTTACGCGTACTACTCTGCGTGAAGTACTGCAGCGCCTGTCTAAAGACGGCTGGATCACCATACGTCATGGTAAAGCGACCAAGGTGAACGACTTCTGGGAAAGCTCTGGTCTTAACATTTTAAGCACGCTAACTCGTCTTGATGTGGACCGGCGTGCTGATTTTATTGATCAGTTAATGTCGGTGCGAACTAATGTCAGTACCATCATCCTGCGCATGGCTGCTAAACACAATCGTGAAACGGTGCTGTCATTTTTAGAGGATGTCCCTCCCATTGAAGCCAGCAGTGAAGTCTTTACTGAGTTTGACTACCGCTTTTATCATCAGGTTGCTGTTTCTTCTAACAATATGATTTATGTTTTAATTTTAAACGGCCTGCAGGATCTTTATCGTAAAGTCGGTACTTTTTATTTTTCTAATACTGAGGCTAAATCAATAGCGCTGGATTTTTATTCTCAGGTTAAACAGGCGATAGAGCAGGGCGACTCGCAGCAGATAATGCAGGTGGTCAGAGATTCAGCCTTTGCCAGCGGTAAAATATGGCTGCGCCTGCGTGACCAGTTACCCGATGATTTTTTAGATTAAGTATTTTGCACCGAAAATATTTGGGTGTAGTATTTCCAGTTAAATATTTATTACAAGGTTAACCTTTTGACGAAAACTAATATGATTAATCACCTCTCAGGTGTTCAAAAGTTGTTTGAAGTCGGCATTATCATCAGTATTTTTGCGGCTATTTTTGTTTCAATTTCACTTTTTTCATTTTCTCCGGTAGATCCAAGCTGGTCGCAGCAGCAGTGGGTTGCTGAAATTGAGAATGCCGGCGGCAGAGTCGGCGCATGGACAGCAGATATTCTTTTTTATGCTTTTGGTCTGCTGGCGTATTTTATTCCTGTTGTTATTGCCGCTTTTGCCTGGGTTCTTTTCTGGAAACCGCAGTTTCGTTTAGATATTGATTTTCTAAATCTGGGCCTTCGTATTGTTGGTTTTATTTTTACTGTATTCAGCACTTCGGCTTTAGCGTCATTGAATTTTAATGACTTTCATTATTACCCCTCCGGCGGTCTGGTTGGAGATATTATTTCCCAGAGTATGCTGGGCTTTTTCAGTCTGTTAGCTGCTAATCTTATTTTATTGACTCTGCTGATTTCCGGCACAACACTGCTGCTGGGTTTTTCCTGGCTGCGCCTGATTGATGGTCTAGGTGCTGCTGTAATTGCCGGCGTTACCTGGCTCTATCAGTTACCGTCACACATCAGCCGCTGGAACGAACAGCGCCGAAGTCTAAAGCAGCAGGCTGCTGAAGAAGCGCTCAATAGTCCTGCACCGAAAAAATCCAGGAAGCCCGCTAAGCGTGCCGCCAAAGCTGCCGCAGAGCCTGTACCTTTGAGTATTGTTGAGCAGGAGCAGGCAGATGCACCGCAAGAAGAGGTGACATTTGATTTTGACCATCGCGATAGTGACCAAGACTATCTTGAAGCGCCGTTTCAAATAGATAATGAAATCCCTGATATAGAAGATATTATCTTTGATGAACCGCCTTATCAGGCTCCTGAAAAGGCGGCTGCTGCAGAGAAACCGGCCGTTCCAGCCAAGACTGATTTCTCGCATCTTCCGGAACACGCTAAACCGGTTATTAAACGTAAAATCGATACAGATTTAGCGCCGTTTCCAAGCATTGATCTGTTAGACAGACCGAATAAAAAAGCGCATCCAGTTTCTCAGGAGGAGCTCGATAGTGCCGCCCGTTTAGTGGAAGCTAAGTTATTAGAATTTAAAATAAAAGCCGATGTGGTGAATGTTCTGCCCGGTCCGGTTATTACCCGTTTTGAATTAGCATTATCGCCGGGTATGAAGGTAAGCACAGTTTCAAGTTTGGAAAAAGATCTGGCGCGTGCACTGTCTGCAATGAGTGTGCGGGTGGTTGATCAGATACCTGGTAAATCTGTGATTGCTTTAGAACTGCCTAATAAATATCGTGAAACCGTCTATTCATCGACTGTATTAGGCAGTAAAGAGTTCACTGAAGCTAAATCACCGCTGAGCATGGTGCTTGGTGCTGATATTTCCGGAGAGCCGGTGGTGGTGGATTTAGCCAGAATGCCTCATCTGTTAGTCGCTGGTACAACGGGCTCAGGTAAGTCTGTTGGTGTGAACTGTATGCTGGTCAGTCTTTTATATAAATCATCACCTGAAGATGTGCGCCTGATTTTAATCGATCCTAAGATGCTGGAGTTAAGTGTCTATGAAGGTATTCCACATCTTTTATCTGAAGTGGTAACAGATATGAAAGATGCTGCTAATGCACTGCGCTGGTGTGTTGGTGAAATGGAACGCCGCTATAAACTGCTCTCTGAAATCGGAGTACGAACTCTTGCCGGTTATAACAGCCGTGTACAGGAAGCAGTAGATGCCGGTGAACCGTTAACGGATCCGCTTTGGAAACCGGGTGACAGCATGGATGTCAGCGCACCTGAGCTGACTAAATTACCGAATATCGTGGTGGTGGTTGATGAATTTGCCGATATGATGATGATTGTTGGTAAAAAATGTGAAGAACTGATCACGCGTATTGCACAAAAAGCACGTGCTGCCGGTATTCATCTTATTTTAGCAACGCAGCGTCCGTCGGTAGATGTTATTACCGGTTTGATTAAAGCCAATATTCCAACTCGAATTGCTTTCCAGGTATCGAGCAAAATTGATTCGCGCACGATTTTAGGCATGCAGGGGGCTGAAACATTATTAGGTCATGGTGATATGTTATATATGCCGCCGGGCGTTGGTGTTCCTACCCGTGTTCACGGTGCATTTGTTGATGATCATGAGGTACATAAAGTGGTTGCCGACTGGAAGAAACGCGGCGAGCCGAATTATATCCAGGAGATTATTGACGGCGATGCTTCATTAGACACTTTATTACCGGGCGAAGAAGCGGAATCTGAAAGCGAGATTGACTCCTTGTTTGACGAAGTAGTGGCATTTATAACTGAAACCCGTAAAGTATCAATCTCCAGCATTCAGCGTAAATTCAGAATCGGTTATAACCGCTCTGCACGCCTTGTTGATCAGCTTCAGGCGCAGGGCGTTGTCAGCGCACCCTCTGGTGCAAACAGCAGCCGTGACGTACTTACTCCACCCCCAGTGAAGGATTAATTCATGAAAAAAATCATCTCTCTGTTATTTGTTTTATTAACGCTGCCGCAGACCGCTTCAGCTTCTAGTGATGCGCAGCTGCTGAAAGAAAAGTTAGCAAAGTTTTCCGTGGTTAACGCTTTGTTTTCACAGAAAATCATCAGCCCGGAAGGTAAATTATTAAATGAAAGCAAAGGGCAGTTAACCATTTCCCGCCCGGGTAAATTCCGCTGGCAGGTACAGACACCAGAAGAAGAGCTGATTGTTTCTGACGGCAAAACTATGTGGTATTACACGCCGTTTGTTGAGCAGGTCAGCATTATTAATTTAAGTGATGCTATAGAGGGCACGCCGTTTGTTTTATTGTCCGGGGCGAATAAACAGCAGTGGGCGGATTATTCGGTTAAAAAAGATAAAAATCAGTTTACCGTAAAAGACAATAAACAGCAGGAGCAGGAAACCACATTTGTTTTTGAATTCAACGACGCTGATAATGTTAGTAAATTTGTGGTTATCGAAGCGCAGGGGCAGCGCAGTGAGTTTGAATTAACACAGAAGCCGCTGAATAAAAAATTAGAAACGGGTTATTTTAAATTTACCATTCCCGATGGTGTTGAAATTGATGATCAGCGTTAATGAGAGATCTATTCGAATTTAATAATGATTTTCAGCCTTTAGCCGCGCGTATGCGTCCTAGAGGTTTTGCTGATTATATCGGTCAGTCTCATATTGTTGGTGTCGGTAAACCGCTGCGTAAAGCGCTTGAAAGCGGTGCCGCCCATTCCATGATTTTATGGGGACCACCGGGCATCGGAAAAACCACATTAGCCGAGCTGATTGCGGCCTACTGCCAGGCGCATGTTGAGCGGCTTTCAGCGGTAACCTCCGGTATTAAAGAGATCCGCGCCGCCATTGAAATTGCGCAGCAGAACCAGGCATCGGGTGTCAGAACCCTGCTGTTTGTTGATGAAGTACATCGTTTTAATAAAAGTCAGCAGGATGCTTTTTTACCCTATATTGAAGACGGCACTATTTTATTTGTCGGTGCGACGACAGAAAACCCTTCTTTTGAACTGAATAACGCACTGCTCTCGCGGGCGCGTGTTTATCTGTTAAAAAAACTAAGCGATGATGAAATAAGTGCAGTGATTGATCAGGCCTGCTCTTCAACTCGCGGCTTAGCTGAAAAGCATATTCGCTTTGACGACGGTGTTAAAGATAAGCTTGCACAGCTGGTGCAGGGTGATGCTCGAAAAGTACTTAATTATTTAGAACTGCTGGCGGATATGGCTGATGACAGTGGCGGGCATCTGACCATAGGTTTAGATCTGCTGATGGAAATTGCCGGTCGGGAAGGCGTCAGTTTTGATAAGCAGGGGGATCTGTTTTACGATCTTATTTCTGCTTTTCATAAATCTGTACGCGGTTCGGATCCCGATGCGGCTCTTTACTGGTTTGCACGTATGTTAGCCGGCGGATGTGATCCCCTGTATGTGGCGCGGCGTTTGTTAGCCATTGCCTCTGAAGATATTGGTAATGCAGATCCGCGCGCCATGCAGATTGCTATTAATGCCTGGGACTGTTTTGCCCGTGTCGGCCCCTATGAAGGTGAACGTGCTATTGCGCAGGCGATTGTTTACTGTGCATCAGCGCCAAAAAGTAATGCCGTGTATGTCGCATTCGCTAAGGCTAAGCAGGCTGTTAAGGAACTGCCGGAGTTTGAGGTGCCGCTGCATCTTCGTAATGCACCAACAAAACTGATGGCTGAACTTAATCACGGCCTTGGTTACCGTTATGCCCACGATGAAGACGGTGCATTTGCCGCTGGTGAAGTATATCTGCCGCAAGAGCTGCAGGGCACTCAGTTTTATCAGGCCAGCGATCGCGGTTTTGAGAAACAGATTTCAGATAAACTCAATTACCTGCAGCAGCTCAATCTGCAAAGCAGCAACAAACGCTATCAATAATATGATAACAAATATCGCTTAAGCAGCTGATACGGGGCGTTTGTTTTATGCTCCGTTCACTTCTGATTTAGAAAAGTTACAAGGCAGCAGCAAATTCTATGAATAATATAATAACAAATATAGCTTTAGTGGCCTGCGGCGGCGCTTTTGGTGCGACATTACGCTATTTAATTGGTATTGGCATGATAAGCCTCTTTGGAAAAGGTTTTCCATTTGCTACACTTACGGTCAATATTTTAGGCTCGCTGATAATGGGTTACATTTTTCAGCTGGTCCAGCAGGAAACAATTACCGCATCACCCTGGTGGCCGTTAATCGGTGTCGGGTTTTTAGGTGCATTAACAACATTTTCAACATTCTCCATGGATAATTTACTGCTTTTACAGCAGGGTGAATTAGTCAAAGCGATGCTCAATGTCGCATTGAATGTTGTTGTCTGTATTTTAGCCGCATATGTAGGCACTTTATTAGTTTTAAAGAGTTAGGGAAAGAGCATGTTAGATCCAAAATTTTTACGTAATGATATTGAAGAAACAGCAGAAAAATTAGCGTCTCGCGGTTTTGCTTTAGATGTTGAGTTAATCAATCAGTTAGAAGAAAGACGCAAAACACTGCAGGTTGAAACAGAAACATTACAGTCACAGCGTAACACTCGTTCCAAAGAGATCGGCATGGCGGCTAAACGCGGTGAAGATATTGCACCTTTACGTGCTGAAATGGGTAAACTTGGTGAAGACCTTGATGCCGCTAAAGAAGAGTTTACTGCGTTAGCTGAGCAGATTAAACAGGCTTCTTATGTTGTTCCTAATATCCCGCATGATTCGGTCCCTGTTGGTAACGACGAAGATGAAAATGTTGAAATCTCTACCTGGGGAACGCCAAAAGAGTTTGATTTCGACGTTAAAGATCATGTTGATCTGGGTGAAGCCTTAGGCGGTTTAGATTTTAAATCTGCCGTTAAAATCAGTGGCTCACGTTTTATTGTGATGCAGGGGCAGATTGCCAAATTACACCGTGCCTTAGCGCAGTACATGTTGAACCTTCACACTAACCACCATGGTTACACTGAGCTGTACGTACCGCTGCTGGTTAATGCCGACAGTTTATACGGTACAACTCAGCTGCCGAAATTCGGTGATGATCTGTTTAATACTAAACCGGCAACGGAAGAGGGGGTCGGTATGTCGCTTATCCCGTCTGCGGAAGTGCCGCTGACTAATATGGCGCGTGATATGATTTATGATGAGTCGGATCTGCCGATTCGAATCACAGCTCATACACCTTGTTTCCGCAGCGAAGCCGGCTCTTACGGACGTGATACCCGCGGCCTGATCCGTCAGCATCAGTTTGATAAAGTCGAGTTAGTGCAGATAGTACATCCGGAAAAAAGCTTTGAAGCATTAGAAGAGATTACTACACATGCTGAGCAGGTACTTAAAAATCTTGAACTGCCTTACCGTAAAGTTGTTCTATGTACTGGTGATATGGGCTTTAGTGCGACAAAAACCTATGACTTAGAAGTATGGGTACCGGCGCAGAAAACTTACCGTGAAATTTCATCTTGTTCAAACGTAGGTGATTTCCAGGCGCGCCGCCTGCAGGCACGCTTCCGTCCGGCGGGTGCAAAAAAACCGGAATTAGTACATACCTTAAACGGCTCGGGTTTAGCGGTAGGGCGTACACTGGTTGCTATACTGGAAAATTATCAGCTTGAAGACGGCCGTATCGAAATCCCGGCTGTTTTACAACACTACATGGGCGGTCTTACCCATATCGGTTAAATAGTTGTTGTAACAAACATCCATAAAAAAAGGAGCCTGCCGGCTCCTTTTTTGTTTTTGAGATTAGCTTCGAGATACTAATCGTTATCGTTGTAATCACTTAATACCAGATTAGCGGCGGCAAAGGCCGCATTTTCACGGGTCTTATCAGATAAACTTTCATCAGCGGCAATTGCATCCAGTGTATTAATAGCACAGGTAATTGCTTTAGGTACGTAAGCCGCATCACCGCTGCCGATAAGATTGATTAAGTTTTTGGTTTTGTCGCTGTATTGAAACATTATTTAATGGCCTGCTTGTTAATAAATTTTGCCTATTATACCCAATTTTTTCATTCAGCGGCGCTATTGTTTACAGTAAACAAAACAGTCTGTTTCAGATGCTTTGCAGTATGTTTCCAGTTCAGCCTTTAAATCGTTATCCACATTGTTTAACCAGGAAACAACCGTTGCGTAGTTATTACTTTTTAATGTGCTTTTAAGCATCTCTAGCGCATCTTTTACTTTGTCGGCATCAAGGGTGATAACGCGGCTTTTATCAATGCCGGCCTGCTGTAGAAACTTGAAATTAGGTCTGCCGGGAGGTGCAATAAACAGTATCCAGCGCGGATCACTATCTTCATTTAGATGGCTTAATAAATCATGGAAGTTCTGCTGCTCGTAACTTACGTTAATGAACTGTTTATTAATTGCTTTTGCATAAAGTTCAGTTAAAGAGGAAGTTGAGTTTTTGATCTGTACATAATTTGCTAACATAATAAACACCTGTATGTAAAAACACTGTATAACTAGACAGTAGTTGTTTTGTGTTTATATTTCAAGCGTTATTTGCTGTTTGTGCATGATTATTAATAAAAATTGATCTTTAACCCTATTTTCTGGCATAAAAAAAGGCAGCCGAAGCTGCCTTTGCATTTATCTGCCGTAGATTAAGTTAATAAATCACTTCAACTTTCGATGAAACGTTTCTGGCATTTTCAACTGCCTGGCTGGTATTTTTACCGCGTGCAATTGCGACACCTAAGCGCCGCGAACCATTAATATCCGGTTTAGCAAATAAACGCATCTGTGAACCCGGTACTGCGCCTAATGCCTGGCTGATATTGGCAAACTTAATATCCTGTGAACTGCCGTTACCTAAAATTACACTGGATGCAGTCGGACCATACTGAGTGATACCGCCGATCGGCAGGCCTAAAACAGCGCGTACATGCAGAGCGAACTCTGAAGCATCCTGAGAAAGCAGGGTCACTAATCCGGTATCATGCGGGCGTGGCGATACTTCATTGAAGTAGACTTCATTGTCTTTAACAAAAAACTCCATACCGAACAGGCCGTAACCGCCAAGTTCTTTAACGACTTTTTCTGCAATATTCTGTGCTTTGCTCAGAGCCTCTTCTGACATCTGCTGCGGCTGCCAGGATTCGCGGTAATCGCCATTTTCCTGACGATGCCCGATTGGCGCACAAAAGTGCACTCCGTCAACAGCGCTGACCGTCAGCAGGGTAATTTCATAATCAAAGGGAACAAAACCTTCAATAATGACCCGTCCGGCGCCGCTGCGGCCGCCTTCCTGCGAGTAAGTCCAGGCTGCTTGTAAATCATCTTGCGATTTAATAATACTCTGCCCTTTACCTGAGCTGCTCATTACCGGTTTAACTACGCAGGGAATGCCGACAGTTTTAACTGCCTGCAGGTATTCTTCTTTTGAGTCTGTAAATATGTAAGGAGATGTTTTAACGCCCAGTGTTTCTGCTGTGAGACGGCGGATACCTTCTCTGTCCATGGTTAATTTTGTAGCGCGTGCACTGGGAACAATATTGAAACCGTCAGCTTCTAATGCTACTAAGGTCTCGGTTGCAATAGCTTCAACTTCCGGAATGATATAATCAGGCTTTTCAGCGCGGATAATCTGCTCTAATTTTTCACCGTCAAGCATGCTGACAACATGTGAGCTGTGTGCAATCTGCATCGCCGGGGCATTTTCATAACTGTCTGCCGCTATGACCTCAATACCAAAACGCTGCAGTTCAATGGCAACCTCTTTACCTAATTCTCCTGAACCTAATAAAAGGGCTTTTGTTGCACTCTCTGCTGTCGCACTGCCAAAAATAGAAAGACTCATAATATTCAACTCATTGTGTAATTAATGGGGATTATTAGCGGTGCATAATAGCAGGAAACGGTGCGGATTAGCTGCAGTAAAATATAAAATTTAGACAATAAAAAACCTCTGTAATCGAGTAATCACAGAGGTTTTTGTCTGGTTGTTAAATTACAAAGCTTGTTCGCCGCCGAATGCTTCAATCACTGCGGGAACCAGCTGTTTAATTTCGCCGGTCATTAAAGCAAAATCAGCATCAAAGCGGGCTGCAAAATCATCTTTATCGATATCTTCGTTCTGCTCCTGCAGTACATCGGCAAACTTAATGCGTTTGAATGCAAACTCTTCACCAATAATAAATGAGATGCTGTCAGCCCAGTTAAGTGCTAATTTAGTGACAAATTTATCTGCAGACAGGTGGTTTTTAATCTCTTCTGAAAGCAGATCCTGCTGTTTACAGCGGATAATACCGCCGCCTTCTAACGCCGAGCATAATTCAGCTTCATCTTCTAATTTAAAGTTAGCCGGGATATTACCTTCAGCCAGCCAGTCGGTCATAACTACATCAGCCTGGTTTTTCAGCTGCACCGGCACAACCGGTAAACTGCCTAAAGTTTTACGAAGCAGTGAAATTAACTCTTCTGCTTTACGGCTGCTTGAGGCGTCAACATATAACATGTCTGATTCCGGATCAATCCAGGCGAAAGTTTGTGAAGTACGGCTGAATGCACGGGGCAGCAGCTGCATAATAATTTCTTCTTTAAGGCTGTCTTTCTCTTTTTTCTTCAGTGCACGCCCCTGCTCAAGCTCAATGGCTTCTGCACGTTCATTAACCTGATCCTTAATAACACCGGCAGGTAACATTTTTTCCTCTTTTTTCAGGCAGATTAGAATCTGTTTACTGGCCAGGTGAGTATACATGGAGCCTGATTTTCCCATTGGAAATACCCAGCCAAGTTTAGAAACATCCTGACTGCCGCAGGCTTTAAACTTAAACTCTTCAAGATTTCTTTCTAAAGCATCTGCGTCCTGCTCTAACGGACGAGTAAAACGATAAACTTGCAGGTTTTTGAAAAACATGGAATGCACCTTAATTAATGAGAAACAAAAAATAGGAACAGAGTGTAAATGATTTTTAGGAAAATCGGCAAAAGTTGATCAGTTTTTTTAATAAATGCTGTTTTCTGCAAGTTTGATGACAGTTTATGATTCATTGTAATATAAGTGTCATAATGCATGGCAATAATAAGCGCACTTAAAATTGACAACAAACAGGTAAAATTTAATGGCAAGCCGTATTTTAGTTGTAGAAGATGAACAGGCAATTCGCGAGATGTTGTGTTTTGTATTAGATCAGCATGGTTATGAATGTATTGAAGCTGATAATTATCAAAGTTCACTAGACAAGTTAGCTGAACCCTATCCGGATCTTATTTTACTAGACTGGATGTTTCCCGGCGGCAGCGGCATTAAATTATTAAAACACCTTAAGCAGGATGACATACTGCGCCAGATACCGGTGGTAATGCTCACTGCCCGCGGTGAAGAGGAAGATAAAGTACGCGGTCTGGAAAACGGCGCCGATGATTATGTAACTAAGCCTTTTTCACCAAAAGAGCTGATGGCCCGTTTAAAATCAGTGATGCGCCGGGTTAATCCGACTTCCCTGGACGATACTCTGGAAGTGGGGAAATTAAAGTTAGATCCGGTTTCACACCGAGCCTCGCTTGCTGAAACGCCGCTGGATATGGGACCGACGGAATTTAAACTGCTGCACTTTTTTATGACCCACCCGGAGCGGGTTTACAGTCGAGAACAGCTGCTGAATAACGTCTGGGGAACCAATGTTTATGTTGAAGACCGTACCGTTGACGTGCATATTCGACGTCTGCGTAAAGCACTCGGCGATCACGATCACCTGGTACAGACTGTCCGCGGCGCCGGTTATCGTTTTTCGACTAAATCTTAGCTGTTTTATGACTGCAAGCAAGAGTAACTAATTTGAAAATCTATTCATGGAAGCAGTTAATATGGGCGCTGGTAATTGTATACCTGCCGCTGCTGATTATCGGTATATTATTTAACTGTCTGACTGAGCTGCTCTTAGCTGCATTTTCCGCACATATTATCTGGCATTATTATTACCTTAAAAAACTCAATGACTGGTTATGGTTGAGTAAAAGTACAGTGCTGCCGCAGGGCAGATCCGAGTGGGAACATGCTTTTACCGGTATTCATAATATGCAGCAGCGTCACCGCAAACGGCGTAATAAATTAGCCGACGTAATCAGCCGCTTTCGCGAAGGCTCTGAAGCACTGCCCGATGCGGTGGTGGTATTTCGCAAGGAAGGTCAGATTATCTGGTGTAATCGTTTAGCGCAGTTTCAGCTGGGTTTTAAGTGGCCGGAAGACAGCGGTGAAAATATCACCAATTTGATCCGTCACCCGGATTTTGTCGGTTACCTTAAAGCGGATAATTTTCATGAACCGCTTGATTTAACGTCGCCGATTAATCCGGACAAAATATTAGAGTTCCGGGTTATGCCCTATGCAAAGCATCAGCGCCTGCTGATTGTTAGAGATGTTACAAGCTATCGGCAGATGGATGAAATGCGCCGCCAGTTTGTCGCTAATGTTTCCCATGAACTGCGAACACCGTTAACTGTGCTGCAGGGGTATATTGAAATTTTAGAAATGCAGACTGAAGAAAACTCCTACCAGAGCAAAGCGGTTACTGTGCTGGATCAGCAGACAACTCGTATGTGTTCCTTAGTTGAACAGCTGATGACCCTGTCGAAAATTGAAGGTGCACCGAGTATTGACCTGGATCAGCATGTGGATGTGCCTGCACTGCTTACTCAGATTAAAAATGAAGCCGTTGCTTTAGGTGACAAGAAAGTGATGTCTGTTGAGTTTGAAATTCAGGATGACCTGCTGCTGCTTGGTGATCAGATGCAGCTGCGCAGTGTGATGGCTAATCTGGTTTACAATGCAATTAACTATACTCCTGCGAAGGGCTCGGTTAAAGTTGTCTGGCGCTCCAGTGCACAGGGCGCTTATTTCTGCGTAACGGATAACGGTGATGGTATTGCACCGGAGCATATTCTGCATCTTACGGAACGTTTTTATCGTGTTGATACTTCCCGCTCTCGTGATACCGGCGGTTCAGGACTAGGCTTGTCAATTGTAAAGCATGCATTAACCCATTATGACAGTGAATTAAATATTGAAAGTACTTTAGGTGAGGGCAGCCGCTTCTTTTTTGTCATACCGCAGAATTACCTGGCTTAAATGAATACCGTTTATTCCTATATTTTTTAGTTTCTTTAGTTTGTATCGAATAGAGAAGCTATCCGCTACAATATGATACCCAAGCCACCTCAAAGTGCAGGAATCAGCAAGCCGGTAAATGATGAGATTCTAGGCAGAAGGTTGATGATCTAGTTATTCTAAATCAAAACCTTTTAACAACGAAGATTATCGTTTATCGTCTTGCCCTATGGGAGAAGCTCTGAATCTGTATTTTGAGGTGGTTTGGGTATACTTGCTTTTATTCGATGGGAAATAATATGAAAAATAAAAAACTCGCCAATAAATTAGACCAGTTTTTAGAAATACATCAGTTTAAAGATTACTGCCCGAACGGTCTGCAGGTTGAAGGTGTGGAGCAGGTACAGAAAATTATTACCGGGGTCACTGCTTGTCAGGCTTTGATTGATATTGCGGTTGAACAACAGGCCGATGCAGTTTTAGTGCACCATGGTTTTTTCTGGAAGGGTGAAGATCAAGCGATTGTCGGTATGAAATACAATCGTATTAAAACCTTGATTGAAAACGGCATTAACCTTTATGCCTATCATCTGCCCTTAGATGTGCACCCTGAGCTGGGAAATAATGCGCAGCTGGCGAAATTATTAGGGATTACCGATCGTCGTCCCTTAGAGCCCTGGGATAAACGCAGTGTCGGCCGGGTTGGTAAATTTGAACAGGCGCTCAGCGCGCAGCAGCTGAGTGAGCGTATTGAATCTGCTTTATCACGTAAGCCGCTGCATATAAACGGCGGTAAAAAAGAGATTAAAAGTGTCGCCTGGTGTACCGGCGGCGGACAGGATTATATCAATATTGCCGCTGAGCAGGGCATTGATGCTTTTATTAGTGGTGAAATATCCGAGCGCACCGTACATATTGCCCGGGAAATGGGCATTCATTATTTTGCAGCCGGTCACCATGCCAGCGAACGTTATGGAGTACAGGCGCTTGGGCAATGGATTAATGACGAACTTGAGCTGGATGTAACCTATATCGATATCGATAATCCGGTTTAATATTCATATATTCTGCTTAAATAAACATTTTTACCGGGAAATAGTCACAGGAGGTTTGAAACTGCCTCTGCTTTTCCTTATAGTGTTTTACACAAAATTAAGAAGATCTAAAAACATAACCATCATTTAGGGAATTATAATGACTACATATAACATTGCTTTACTTGCAGGTGACGGTATCGGTCCTGAAGTAATGAAAGAAGCGGTTAAAGTATTAAACCTTGTTGAACAGCGTAACCCGGAAGTTAACTTTGAACTTAACGACGTGTTATTTGGTGCTGCGGCATATTTTGCAACGGGCAGCGCTTTCCCTGAAGAAACGAAAGCAGCTTGTGATAAAGCCGATGCAATTCTTAAAGGTACAATCGGTCTGAATCATGAAGATTCTAAAAAAATCCCTGTTGATGAACAGCCTGAGCGTGGTGCTTTATTACCGCTTCGCCGCCGCTACAATACTTACGCTAACTTCCGTCCGGTTTACCTGCCTAAAGGTCTTGCACACTTTTCTCCGTTAAAAGAATCAGTTATCGGTGAAGGTATCGATATTATGATTATCCGTGAATTAGTGGGCGGTTTATACTTCGGTGAGAAAGAAAACGGCGTTGATGAAAATGGTAAACGTTTTGTCCGTGAAGTACTTGAATATGATGAAGATCAGATCCGCCAGATTATCCGAGTTGCTTTCGATGTTTCTATGACGCGCAAAAAAGTGCTTCATAATATCCACAAATCAAATGTTTTAAAATCAAGCGTGCTGTGGAATGAAATTGTTGAAGAAGAAAGTAAAAACTACCCGGAAGTAGAAGTTAAAAATATTCTGGTTGATGCGGCTGCTACTTACCTTTGTTTAAATCCTGCCATGTTTGATGTAATGGTAATGGAAAACATGTTTGGTGATATCTTAAGTGACCAGGGCGGCGGTATTTTAGGCTCTTTAGGCCTGATGCCTTCTGCCTGCAAAGGTCCTGAAAAATCATACTACGAACCGTCACACGGCAGTGCGCCGGACATTGCCGGTAAAGGTATCGCAAATCCGTATTCAATGATCGGCTCTGTTGCATTAATGCTGGAGATGAGCTTTGGTATGGAGAAAGAAGCGAAGAACCTTTGGGCTGCCATGCAGAGCGTATTTGCTAAAGGTTATTCAACATCAGATCTGTCTAAAGCGACTGAAGCTAACCTTGTTAGTACTGAAGAGTTCGGCGACTTAGTATGTGTTGAGCTGGCTAAAATGCCTACGGCATAAACCGCTCACAAAAATTACCAACTATAAATTTCAAAGCCGCGTTGTCCGCGGCTTTTTGTTGCCCTTAAATAATGGAAAAAACATGGCACTTAAACCGACCATTTATAAAATGAACATTAACCTCTCGGATCTTAATAATGATGTTTATGACACGCTGAATTTAACCGTTGCCCAGCATCCCTCTGAAACACTGGAGCGAATGACGGCGCGTGTAATGGCATTCTGCCTTAATGCTCAAGAATTTTTAACCTTTACCAAAGGTTTATCCGTTGCTGATGATCCGGATATCTGGGCAAAAAGTTTAGCCGATGAATTTTTATTATGGATTGATGTCGGTGAACCGGCGTTTGAGCGTATTAAAAAAGCCCGCCGTCAGGCACAGGCGGTAAAAGTGTACAGCTTTAACACTAAATCTGCCGTGTGGTGGAAGCAGTCACAAGCTGATTTTGCAGCTGTTGATGTTGAAGTTTATCAGTTTCAATTTGAACAGATTCAAGCTTTAGCTAAGCTGCTTAAACGCAGTATGGATCTGTCGCTTACTATCAGTGGTGATTCGTTATATGCCGCTGCCGAGCTTGGTGAATGCGAAGTGACCTGTAGTGCATTGCAGAATCAGCAATAAAAATTAACTATCCTCTTTGCCTCACTGAGCGCAAAGGGTATAATCCGCCACCTTATTTTAACTAGCACAGTGATCACACAATGAAATTTATCGTAAAACTTTTCCCTGAAATCATGATGAAAAGTAAACCCGTTCGTAAACGTTTCAGCAAAATGTTACAGGGTAATATCCGTAATGTTTTATCACGCCATGATGAACAGGTTAAAGTAATTTTAGAGTGGGATAAAATCATTGTCCGCACGGCAGATGAAACACCTGAAAACAGAGAAACTTTGATTCATGTGCTGAAAAGCACACCGGGTATTGCGCATTTTCTAGAAGTTAAAGAAACACAGTTTACTGATCTGCATAATATTTATGAGCAGACTAAAGAAAATGTCGGCAGCACATTAAACGGTAAAACCTTCTGCGTGCGTGTTAAACGTATCGGTAAACATGACTTCTCATCTATCGAAGCAGAGCGTTATGTCGGCGGCGGTTTAAATCAGCATACCGATGCTGCCGGTGTTAAATTAAAAGGTTCGGATATTACTGTTCACCTTGAAATTAATAACGACAAGCTGTTTTTCATCGATAAACGTCATAAGGGTCTTGGCGGATTCCCTCTAGGTACGCAGGAATCGGTTTTATCACTTATCTCCGGCGGATTTGATTCCGGTGTATCCAGCTATCAGCTGCTTAAACGCGGCTCACGTGTTCATTACTGTTTCTTTAATTTAGGCGGTGCTGCCCATGAGATCGGTGTTAAGCAGGTTGCTTATCAGCTTTGGAACCGTTTCGGTGCATCGCACCGGGTTAAATTTATCTCGATTCCTTTTGAGCCGGTTGTTGCTGAAATTTTAGAGAAAGTCGATAACGGGCAGATGGGCGTTATATTAAAACGTATGATGATGCGCGCCGCAGCGATAGCCGCTGAACGTTTAGATATTGAAGCATTAGTAACAGGTGAAGCGCTTGGACAGGTCTCCAGTCAGACACTGCGTAACCTTTCTGTGATTGATCAGGTAACTGATATGCTTATTCTGCGTCCTCTTATTGCTACCGATAAGCAGGATATTATCGATTGTGCCCGTGAAATCGGTACTGCAGAGCTTTCTGAAACTATTCCTGAATACTGCGGCGTTATTTCACAGCGTCCGACAGTTAAAGCGGTAATGAAAAAAATTGATAAAGAGGAAGCCAAGTTTGATCTTTCTCTAATCGAGCAGGTGGTAACAGAAGCTGATGTATTAGATATCCGTGATATAGAAAAACAAGCTCATGAAGAAGTGGCTGAAGTTGAATCTGTTTCTGATTTTGCAGCTGATGAAGTAGTGTTAGATATCCGCTCAGCTGATGAAGAGGAAGAAGCTCCGCTGCAGATTGAAGGGGTAAGCATTGAACATCTGCCTTTCTTTAAATTAGCCAGTCAGTTTGAAAAACTGCCGCAGGATAAAACCTACCTTCTATACTGCGAGCGCGGTGTGATGAGTCAGCTGCAGGCTTTATATTTAAAAGAAGCCGGCTTTGAAAACGTTAAAGTTTACCGCCCGTAGGTAAGACAGTCCTTTTAGCTGCAAGCGTTATCCCTCACAAAAACGGCACTTAAAGTGCCGTTTTTTTATCCATCTCAGTTGTGCTTTCACAGTTTTACTGCGTTTGATTTTTTCTTTTAAATTATTGTCGTATGCTGACGGTTATAGATGCTAACAAGAAGGAAACTTAAATGCCTCAAGTAAAAGAAACATACAAACTGATCACAGGTAGAGATGATGCAGAATTTTGTGCCCGTATAACCAAGCTGCTCGCAGAGGGTTATGAGTTATACGGTTCGCCGGCAATGTCGTTTAACGGCGAGCATATCGTTGTCGCACAGGCAGTGATTAAAGCAGGCCCGCAGCTGGTTTAATTTCTCTGTTATAAGCAGTCGAAAAGGCGAAGAAATTTCTTCGCCTTTTTTTATCTTTATTTCAGCAGTTCTTTGATCAGATTCTGAAATTTCCCTAAATACTCATGCCAGGCTTTTGTGGTTTTATCAAGATTACGCGCAGAAGGGATATAATAATGTGCAGAAACTTTGCCCATGCGGTTCTTGGCTAGAAAATCAGCCGGGGCGGCTTCCGGTCCTGCGCCGTATTTATAAAACAGCTGCAGAGAACGGTCCATATGCGCGGCTGAGGTTACTAATACCGCTCTTTTACCGCGGATCATTTCCGACATAATACGTGCTTCATCGTCAGTATCTAAGGTATCATCCAGGCGAATAATTTTGTCAGCCGGAATATTCATGGTTAAGGCTAACTCCTGCATCATCTGCGCATGCGTTTTTACATCTCCAAAACCGGAGCCGGAAACCACTAAAGTCGCCCCGGGATTGGCATTATATAAACGCAATGCTTCAATAAAGCGGCTTAATGCGGTTGCTGAAAGCTGGCCGGTGACAGGTAAACTCGGATCGGCAATACCGCCGGAGCCGAGCAGCAGTATAACCTCATAATTTTGTGCCGGCTGCATAATCGGCAGATGTTTTCGCTCTACCGAGTGAACAATACGCTCAGAGACCGGCATAGAGCTTAAAGCGAACAGCAGGATAAAAGTAAACAGTAAAAAAGTCTTAGCAGTTTTTTGTTTTCTGCTGAAAAAGAGTAAAATAAGCCCGATAAAAAAGAGTATCAGTAACAGCGGAAGCGGCATTAACAGCCCGCCAATCCATTTTTTTAACATAAATAACATATTGATAACTCGCTTTATTTTCCATGAAATATAAAAATTGAATTCTAGCATTAAAATGGGTATATAAATTGGCTGATCATAATTTTGATAATATCGCACAGAAATTTGTAAAAAACATTTACGGCTCTACTAAAGGTAAAATACGCTCAGAGATCGTCTGGTCTGAGTTATTACATTGTTTATCTTTACTGCCGCAGCGGCCGTTACGTATTCTTGATGCAGGAGGCGGCTTTGGTTTTTTCACTCAAAAACTGGCGGCCCTTGGACACCAGGTTGTGCTTTGTGATATTTCCGGTGAGCTGTTAAAAGAAGCACAGCAGCAGCTTAACGGTCAGGCCTATGCTGAAAATGTTGAGATCCTGCACTGTTCAATTCAGAATCTGCCCGAGCACTGCTCTGGAAAATTTGATCTGATATTAAACCATGCTGTTTTAGAGTGGCTGGCTGATCCTAAACAGACATTACAAGGGTTATTAAGTTTTCTCTGTGCAGACGGTCTGTTGTCTTTAATGTTTTATAACAAAGAAGCACAGCGGTTTTTTAATTTAGTCTCGGGTAATTTTGATTTTGTTGCTAAAGGTATGGTGCGTAAAAAGGTAGTGCGCTTAACACCAACATATCCTTTGTTAGAAACAGATATTAAAATGTGGCTGGATGAGTTTGAGATGCAGATCCTGCAGAAAACCGGTGTCCGTGTATTACATGACTATTTAAAAGAGTCTTCGCACTGCGAAGAAAAATTTGCACAACTATTAGAGATGGAAAAACAATACTGTCATCAGGAGCCCTATGCATCGCTGGGCAGATATACACATTTAACTGTAAAGGGTAAAAATTCGTGAATGCTTATTATTTCCGCCTCAATATCTCCTATCAGGCTTTTGAACAGCTGTACCATACACCTAATACGATTGTTAAGGTACGGGACGAAGCAGGGCGGATGATTCAGATACCGGCGATGCGTTTTGTGCCTTTCTTTTCGCAGCTGGGAGTGCGCGGGCGTTTTCAGCTGCTGCTTGATGACAACAATAAATTCCAGAAATTAACCCTGCTCAATCAATAAACAAAAAAAAGCCTAGGAGTAAAGGGGGAACCTAGGCTTGGGAAACAGTTGTTTCTAATTAAAGGAATAATTGTTTGAACACTTTGAGTCTAGTCAAGATCACCTGATATACAAATCATTGACTGTATTTTATTTTCAAAATGAAAGACGCAGTTCAAATAAATAATAAGAAACGCAGCCTTTTGAGGGAAACTCCTGCTTTATTCAGCAGAACTGTTATTTTTCAAATAAATTATTATCGCGGATCATTTCACGCGGCAGGCTGTTTTTAATGCGGTTATTAAGGGCTTTGCCTAAACCTATTACATTGCCGCGGTAACTCAGTAAAATCTCACCTGAGGCGTCCTGTGTTTCTACTCCGCGTATATCGCGGCCTTGATAGAACTCTTTGGCCTGCTCAGCATTTAATTCGATTTTATTTCTGCCCGCCTGATCGCCGAAACTGCTGACAAACTCATGCATGGTTTTAAAGCCGCTTTTACGCCCTTTACCAAACTCTTCGGCAATCTTGATACCTAAACGGGAAAAGCGCAGCTCATTGATCAGTCCTTTGATCGGCTCAGGAAACAGCCAGAACTCGTTATCGCGCTGATATAACATGCCTTCAATATCTGTTACAGCAAACTGATCTGCAAAGTAGTCATACAGTTCTTTCTCTTTCTGCCTGGTAGGTCTGATAAAGGGGAATTTTCCTAAACGTTTTTTAGCCGGTTCAACTGTGCTGCTTCGGGTCTTTCTAACTGCCGCTACAAAGAAACCTTCGCTGTCATATACCTGCGGCCAGATATGCAGAAAACCTTCCTGTGTTGCTGTTTTATGAGCATCGCTGAACAGATCGCGCAGATCTAAAAACTCAACATGATCTGGAAATTCATTTTTTAAGAAGTGGCAGATATCCTGGTTTTCTTCATGGCTTAATGTACAGGTCGAATAGATTAAAATACCGTTTTCTTTTAATGCATGAAAAGCACTTAAAATAAGCCCCCGCTGCATCTGTGCAATTTCATTAATGGAGGACTGGCTCCAGTTATTCATTGCGTATCTGTCTTTACGTACTGTGCCTTCGCCCGAGCAGGGGGCATCTAACAAAACCGCATCAAAGGTACCGGGCAGCCATGTGCCGAAAACCTGTGCATCAAAATGGGTTAATGCGACGTTTTTAATGCCGCAGCGCTGCACATTAGCATGGAGCATTTTAATGCGGCTTGAGGAGAATTCATTAGCGATGATCAGGCCGTGGTTTTCCATTTTAGCCGCCATCTGCGTGGTTTTTGAACCCGGCGCGGCCGCTGCATCCAGCAGTATTGATTTATCTGTCTGCTCGAAGAAATGAAACAGTGCAGAAACCGGCATCATTGAACTTGCTTCCTGAATATAACAAAGCCCGGCTAAATGCTCAGCACTGTTGCCCAGAGGCGTTTGTTCATTTTCAATTTCAATCCAGAAACCCTCGCTGCACCAGGGAATTTCGGTTAAGTTCCAGCCCTGTTCAACAGCACGTTTTTTAAAACCGCTTACGGATATTTTTAATGTGTTCACCCTAACAGCACGGCGGAGCGGACGCTGACAGGCGTCGATTAGGTCTTGAAGCTGCAGATGTTTTGGTAAAATACTGCCCATCTTATCGATAAAGAGCTGTGGTAGAAGCGTGTTGCTGTCCATTATTAATCCTTAAAAAAAACGCACTTGTGCAGCTGCATAAGTGCGCTTTATACATGTTTATATACCCGTTATCAATCAAGATGCAAAAATCAGCAAGTCGAGAGGTGAACAGATTCTAGGCGTGAAGATGAAGATCTAACGGGTTAAATCGAGACTTCACAACAACGAAGATGTTTACATCACGGCTTGCCCCGTGGGTCACTAGCTCGAAAACCAATACTACGTTGCAACATTCGATAAGGGCTAGCCATTGTCATTATGTTGCGCCTTGTCTTGGTGTCCGAGCTAGCGACTGATAAATGCATTTTGATTGGTAACGGGTATATTTGTTAATGCTACGGTTTGGGAATGGCCAGTTTCCAGTTCAGCCAGCTTTCATTGAACTCTTTTTTCAGTTCAAAGCGGGCAAAAGCGTCACTCATTTCCTGCAGCGGTTTATTGTCCGGAGTGCTCATACTGATCCCCCCTTTTATTAAAGAGGTCAGTGAGGTTGATTTCAGTGCCACACCGGTAATGCCTACATTTAAGTTAAAGCCGGAAGCCGGCCAGAAAATTGAGTTTTCACGGATCAGGTGTGAATATTCAGGATAGATGTTCACCGCGATTTCAACACCCGATGCATCACTGCTGAGCTGCTTGCTCATCACTTCACCAATCTGGATCTGACGGTGATAAACAGGGCTGTTGATATCGGTTGAGCCGGCGTTGTCGGTCAGTAGAATTAACGGCAGACCGGTTTTACTGCGTTCAATAATAGGCGCCTTGACTTCACCGGTAAATTCAGTCGCGGGGGCGCCTTTACCCGGTTCAACATTGATAAATACACCGCTGACTAATGTTGACAGATTTTTAGCGCCGGCTAATGAAATATCACTGCTTACTACCCAGAAGCGGCTGCCTTTACGGGCTGTCTGCGCTGCAAATTCAGCTTTGACATTTACTTTTGCCTGTACTTTACCCTTACTGCTGAGTGTCAGCTCCGTTATTCTGCCGATAACCAGGCCTTTCAGACGTAATTTACTACCGACCTGCAGTTCATTGGCCTGGTCAAAAAGAAGGGTGATAACAGTAGGAGGTTTAGCTGCTTTTTCATAACTGCTGAACAACTTATAACTGCCGTTAGCGTATTTGTTATCTATGTCTTTTTTACCATGATCAACTGCAATACCGCCTTTTACTATGGTTAATAATGACTCTGCCTGTATTTCAATGCCGCCAAGTCCTGCATCTACATTAAAGCCGCTGATATTCCAGAATATACTCTGCTCTTTAATAAGGTGTCTATATTGTCCTTTAATACTTAACTCGGTTTTCATTAAACCTGAGTTGTCGATAGAGAATCCGATTACTTCTCCAATCGGCAGTTTATGGTAATAAACCGGTGAGCCTTCGCTGACTGCGGGTAATTGTTTACTTAAAACAGAAAGAATTAAGGGCTTACTAAAGACATTTTTGCCCACTTCGGCAAGCGCTCTGGAAGGGTATAATCTGAAGCGCAGATTTTTGTCGAGGAGCGTGTTTTTAGCAGATTTTTTGACCGGTTCGGCATTATATAAACCGATACCGCCGGAAAGAAGGTGCTCTAAAGGTGTCGACTGCATCTCTATGCCCTGCAGAGAAGCTTTCATATTGACACCGCTTAATAAATAAAACTGACTGTTTTTGTTAATCAGGTACTGGTAGCTGCTGTCTATGCTGATCGAGGTTTCGATAAAACGGCCGTTCTCTGCAAAATCTAAGCTGCGGATGCTGCCGATTTTTATCCCCTGGTAACTGACCGGATCACCGGCATTTAAACCTGTCGCATCTTCCGTAAGCAGCATTAAGTCAAGCGCAGGAGAGACAGGTAAGCGTGACTGCTGCAGAGCAAAGCTGGAGGCCTTTTGCGCAACTTCCGCGTCTGCTGCAGGGGCAAAAGCGACATAGTCGCCGGTGATAATATTACCCAGATTTTTAATTTTAGAAAATGAAAGCGCGGTTTTTTCAACCCAGAATTGAGCTCCTTGAGTGATCATCTCACTAAACTGCGGGTTGATAGTGGCCTGGGCAATAAACTGTTTCTGCTCAAGGGAATACTCAATATCAGTGATTCTGCCGATGCCGTGACCTTTAAATAAAATACCGGCACCTTTAGGCAGGTTGTTAATATTATTGACAGTCAGCTCGATGGTCTGACCTGCCTCACTTTTATCAATGTTTTCATATAATTCAAACTGAGTCTCTGCGGAAGCCGCTGTGCTCTTCTGTGGAGAGCTGAATGTGATACCTCCGGCGATTAACGAAGTAATACTGTCTAAATTGACGTCGATGCCGGCCCGCGAAATATTAGCCCGTAAGCCGCTTATATTCCAAAACTTGCTGGCGCTTTTTACCAGGTGACTATAATCGCTTTCGACAAAGGCCTTGATATTGACATGACGGCCGCTGTCATCTAAACGCACCTGCACAATTTCACCGACTTTAATTTTTTTAAAGAAAATGGGCGTGCCGACGCTGACTGAACCGGCAGAATCACTTTTAAGGCTGACTAATAAAGCATTATCGGGAATGGATATCGGTTCTTCATCAATTGCGTCAAAAACTGTTGCTTCTTCACCGTCACCGGGTTCTAGATTAATATAGCTGCCTGAAAACAGGGTATCTAAACCGCTAATTGAAGTCAGTGAGGCTTTTGGTGAAACCAGCCAGAACTGAGTCTGCTCACGCAGCATAAAAGTGGCGTGGGATTCAATTTCTGCAATAACATTAACACCGCTGGCGCTGTCCAGTTCAATTTTTTTGACGGTACCGACAATCACACCTTTATAGCGGATTTTGGTTTTATCAACGATAATGCTGTCCGCTTTTTGAAAGTGAATTTTAACCTGTACATTCGCATGGGTGATATTCTGAAATAGAATCCACAGGCCGAGAACGGCCGCCACAACAGGTAAAAACCAGATAGGAGAAATTGAACGAGTTTTGACAATCTGTGCCTGGTTTTCCGAAAAGTGTTCATTCATGTGTTTGAGCGTCCCAAATTAAACGTGTATCGAAGCTGTTAGCTGCAAATAAGGTGGTGATGACTACTACTGTAAAAGAAGTTGCCGCGATTCCCGGATATACGGACAAAAGGTGTCCTTTATCGAAAACGGCAACCATAATTGATATAACAAACAGATCCAGGATCGACCATTTTCCTATCCAGTCAACGAATCCAAATGCCCAGAGCTGTTTTTTGGGGCTTAAGTTCCAATGCAGCTGTACTGATAATGCAATTACCGCTAATGCGGCGATTTTAAAAATTGGAACTGCTATTGACGCAACAAATACGATTAAAGCAATGCCGAGCATATCACTGTTGATTAAACTTAAAATTCCTGAAAATATAGTATCAGGATATAAAGTGTTATTTTTCAGCAGATAGGTAATCGGGTACAAATTTGCCGGGATAATGAATACCACTGATGTAATTAATAATGCCCAGGTTTTTTGTAAACTGTTTTTTTTGCGCTGGCTGATATCGTTAAAGCATACCGGGCAGATTTCTGGGTTATCAATCTGTTTTGAGTAATTGCCGCAGATACTGCAAAGCTGCAGTCCTTGTTCTATACCGGTTTTTCCTGCTGTCGCGCGTTTATCCATGTATATAGCGCTCCCAATAATCATGATTATTATAATTACTTAAAATCGTCATATTAAGCAGTAACAGGGCTGCAAAAAAATAAAAACCCGACCCTAAATACAGATCGGCGTAGGTCATGAGTTTAAAAATGGCAACCATTAAACTCACCATATATACCTCAAGCATCGACCAGTGTATAAGAATACGGGTTATTTTAAAAATTTTCGGCAGATAAGGCGGGTGATAGTTAAATGTTAAACAGGCACTGCTGAAAGTGATGGTTAAAATTAACAGGGTAGGTGCAATCACAGCACAAAATAGAACCACAAATGAGACAACCGGCGCGTTGTCGGTCATCATTAAAGCGCCTTGTAATAAATTAGCCCCTTCGGTAATGCCTAACAGATGAATGGAAATTAACGGAAAAGAGAAGGCAGGTACAAGAAGAATCAGGGCTGCTATGCATAAAGCCAGTATACCGGAAGGGTCACATAAGCTGTTTTTGGCGATCAGCCGCCCGCAGCGTATGCATTTTGCCGCGTAACCCGCTTTTAATTTCGGTACTTTTGAAACCATATCACAATGGTGGCAGATGATTGTTTTCACTGGCTATATTCATATGTTTTAATAGGTAAAGTAGAAGATAGCAAAGTTTATATCTTTAAACAAAGCTTGCATCTTAAATATAAATATTTTACTGTATAAAAAAACAGGTGTGGTACCTGTTCATTATCGAATTATAAAAGAGGCCGCCGTGGCAGTAATTATAAAATACATTGTAGAAAGAAAAGGTGTTGAAAAAATGACCTTTACCAGCAAAAAAGAAGCTGATGCTTATGACAAAATGTTAGACAGTGCTGATCAGCTGGCGGCATTTTTGGGAGCAAGCTCGGTTACCTTAGATGATGAGCAGTTAGAGGAGCTCGGTCTGTACCTGGCAAGTAACAAGGAGGTGGTATTAAATCTGTTTAAAGGCAATGATTTTTTACCAGAAAGCACCCCGGCAAAAAGCAAAAAATAGATAACTTTCAGGCTGTTTAACTCATTATCCATTAAAAATATGTTTAACTTTTAAGCGATTGATAATTGCCGCTTTTCATGCGGCTTATATTGCTTTAAAATGCGCGCTTCGTTTTTATAGATAATACAAATGCTTTTTGGTTGGAAGCATCACTGTGAGGAAAATAGCATGCCAATAATTACTCTTCCCGACGGTAATCAACGTCAATTCGAAAATACTACATCAATAATGGAAATCGCCGCTGATATCGGTCCGGGTCTTGCGAAAGCATGTATCGCCGGTCGTGTAGACGGTCAATTAGTTGATGCCTGTGATCCCATTGAAGATGATGTAAATATCTCTATCATCACCGCAAAAGATGATGAAGGTTTAGAAATATTACGTCACTCCTGCGCGCATTTATTAGGTCACGCAGTTAAACAGCTTTACCCTAAAGCTAAAATGGCTATCGGTCCGACTATCGAAAACGGCTTTTATTACGATATCGACTTAGATGTTGCTATCAATGATGAAGAGCTGGCAAAAATTGAAAAACGCATGAATGAGCTGGTTAAAACCAATTATTCTGTGATTAAAAAGAAAGTATCGGTAGATGAAGCTGTCAGCGTTTTTAAAGAGCGCGGTGAAGAGTATAAGCTGGAGATTCTTGAAGGCATCCACAAAGATGACCGTCCAGGTTTATACCATCATGAAGAATATATCGATATGTGTCGTGGTCCGCACGTACCGGTAATGAAATTCTGTCAGTATTTTAAACTGATGAAAGTTGCCGGTGCTTACTGGCGCGGTGATTCAGACAATAAAATGCTGCAGCGTATTTACGGCACAGCATGGGCTGATAAAAAGCAGCTTAAGGCATACCTAAAACGTCTTGAAGAAGCGGCTAAACGTGACCACCGTAAAATCGGTAAACAGTTAGACCTTTATCATATGCAGGAAGAAGCACCGGGTATGGTGTTCTGGCATAATAACGGCTGGACTATTTACCGCGAATTAGAGAAATATGTTCGTGAGCAGACTGAAGCTTATGATTATCAGGAAGTAAAAGCACCACAGATATTAGATCGTTCTCTTTGGGAGAAATCTGGTCACTGGGGTAAATACAAAGACAATATGTTCTGTACTTGTTCGGAAAACCGCGATTACGCGATTAAACCGATGAACTGTCCGGGCCATGTACAGATCTTTAACCAGGGGTTGAAGTCTTACCGTGATCTGCCGCTGCGTATGGCAGAGTTCGGTTCTTGTCACCGTAATGAACCATCGGGTTCACTGCACGGTCTGATGCGCGTGCGCAGCTTTACTCAGGATGACGCACATATCTTCTGTACGGAAGAGCAGATTCTTAGTGAAGTATCTGCATGTATTCAAATGGTATTTGAATGTTACAAAACCTTTGGTTTTGATGATATCGAAGTTAAATTATCAACCCGCCCGGATCAGCGCGTAGGTGATGATGCAACCTGGGATAAAGCTGAAGCTGCTTTAGGCGATGCCTTAGATAAAAACGACATTAAGTATGATATACTGCCGGGCGAAGGTGCATTCTATGGTCCGAAAATTGAATTTACTCTGTATGACTGTTTAGGCCGTGCATGGCAGTGCGGTACTATCCAGCTTGATTTCTCAATGCCGGGTCGTCTAGATGCTTCATTTGTCGGTGAAGATAACGAACGCCATACGCCGGTTATGATCCACCGTGCGATTTTAGGCTCACTAGAACGCTTTATCGGTATTCTAACTGAAGAGTACGCAGGTATTTACCCGACGTGGTTATCACCGCAGCAGGTTGTGGTGATGAACATTACCGACAAACAGTCTGATTTTGTGCAGGAAGTTGTAAATAAATTGAAAAAATCGGGAATTAGAGCCATTTCGGACTTGAGAAATGAGAAAATAGGCTTTAAAATCCGCGAGCATACTTTAAAGCGTGTTCCGTATTTACTTGTTATCGGTGATAAAGAAGTCGAAGCCGGGGAAGTGGCTGTAAGAACACGTAAAGGTGATGATTTAGGAAAATATAAAGTCGAAGACTTTGTTAATTATGTTAAAGAAGAAATCATTACACGTCGTTAAATCTATTTGGAGGAATTTGTTATAAAAGGTGCAAGAAAAGCCCCGCAACAGGGCAATAAACATCGTTTGAATGATGAGATCACTGGGACTGAAGTTCGTCTTTCTGATTCGGAAGGCAAACCAGTTGGTATTGTTTCACTAGATGAAGCAAAAGAAATGGCAATTGATGCAGATTTAGACTTAGTTGAGATCAGCCCAAATGCTGAGCCGCCAGTTTGTCGCATCATGAATTATGGCAAATTTCTGTACGAAAAGAGTAAATCCGTTAAAGAACAGCGGAAGAATCAGAAACAGGTTCAGTTGAAGGAAATAAAATTCCGTCCTGGGACTGATGAAGGCGATTATCAGGTAAAACTACGCAACCTGACTCGCTTTCTTGAAGAGGGTAACAAAGCTAAAGTAACACTGCGTTATCGTGGTCGTGAAATGGCACACCAGTCATTAGGATTGAATCTTCTAAACCGTATTAAAGCGGATTTAGCTGAGATATCTGTTGTCGAGTCTTTCCCGAAAATGGAAGGCCGTCAGATGGTTATGGTGTTAGGCCCTAAACGTGCTAGCTAAGGCATAAAGTAATGTTATATGCAGTTGTGCATTAATAAATGCATAACTGTGTTGTCATTCGCCTTACTGGTTTAATATAAACTTAGAACAATGCGGAGTTCGCAATGCCTAAAATGAAATCTAACAAAGGTGCTGCAAAGCGCTTTAAAAAGACTGCTTCTGGTGGTTTTAAGCGTAAGCAATCACACTTACGTCACATCCTTACTAAGAAGTCTACTAAACGTAAACGCCACCTGCGTGCTCAAAGCATGGTAGCGAAAGTAGACGTACCAAGTATTAACAGAATGTTACCATTCGCTTAAGTAAGGAATTAAAAAATGCCAAGAGTAAAACGTGGTGTACAAGCGCGTGCACGTCATAAGAAAGTCTTAAAACAAGCTAAAGGTTATTACGGAGCTCGTTCACGTGTTTATCGCGTAGCGGTTCAAGCAGTAACTAAAGCTGGTCAATACGCTTACCGTGACCGTCGTCAGCGTAAACGTCAATTCCGTCAGCTGTGGATTGCACGTATTAACGCTGCATCTCGTCTAAGCGGTCTATCTTACAGCCGTTTCATCAATGGTCTTAAAAAGGCTTCTGTTGAAATCGATCGTAAGATCCTTGCAGACATCGCAGTATTTGATAAAGCAACATTTGCTCACTTAGTTGAAGTTGCTAAAAAAGCACTAGCTTAATCAAATTATCTGATGATTAATTAGATTTTCCAAAGGAGACATTATGTCTCCTTTTTTTTAATCTGAAATTGATGCCGAGGATAATTTATCTGCAGCTTCTGCTCGAAGTAAGTACAGCAGAACAGCTGATTTATCTAGTTACAGGCACGGCTGTTTTGTTATTGATTTTATAATTAGTTATTATAATCAATATGTTACTTTTATCTGTGCTGTGTATCTAAACAAAGCATTGCTTTATTACCGCAAATAATAGAAAAGTTAATTAATTCGATTTATCACACGTCTAAACCTTGTTATTTGTTTTTAAATAACATAAAAAGGTTATTCTGCATTTACCCTATTGAATAACACTAATTCAATAACTGTTATTATGGATAATTTTATGAACGAGCTTTTTTCAAACCGTATCTCTGGTGTGCCGCCGTCTTTCATTCGCGAAATCTTGAAAGTGGCTGTTGATCCGTCAATCATCTCTTTTGCCGGCGGACTGCCGAACCGGGATCTGTTTCCTGTTGATGCGCTTCAGAAAGCAACTAATGATATCTTTAATGAAGATGGTAAGGATATCCTGCAGTACAGTAGTACTGAAGGTTATCTGCCGCTGCGTGAAATGATTGCTGCCGATTACAAGGCTAAAGGTTTAGACATAAATATTGATGAAATACTGATCACCAACGGCTCTCAACAGGGGCTGGATCTGCTTGGTAAAGTCTTACTAAACGAAGGTGATCAGGTTATTATTGAAGAGCCCGGTTACTTAGGTGCTATTCAGGCATTCGAAGTTTATGCTGCAGAATTTAATTCAGTACCTGTGAATCAGGACGGCATGGACATAAACGCACTGCAGGAAACACTGCAAAGCAGTAATGCCAAACTGATGTATACGGTACCGAACTTTCAGAATCCGTCGGGTATTTCATACACTAATGAAAACCGCCGTGCAGTTGCGCAGTGTCTGTCGAAAACTAACACTCTGTTAATCGAAGATAACCCCTATGGAGATTTACGCTTCTCAGGAGAAGAAAAGCAGTCCTTCAAAGAACTTCTGCCGGAGCAGACTATCTTATTAGGTTCATTTTCAAAAACAGTTGTTCCGTCGTTTCGTTTAGGCTGGATTGTCGCGCCGAAACCTCTGATGGAAAAACTGATTATTGCTAAACAGGCAGGGGATCTGCACTCAAATTATTTCTGTCAGCGTGTATTACACCGTTTTTTACAGGATAATGATCTGCCGGCGCATATTGAAAAAATTATTGCGGTATACGGTCAACAGAAATTAGTGATGGAAAATGCCATCAAACGCTGTTTTCCTAAGCAGGTAACCTATATCAATCCGGAAGGCGGCATGTTTCTATGGGTGACCCTGCCCGAATCTCTGTCTGCGATGGAGGTTTTTGATAAAGCGATTGCAGAAAAAGTCGCCTTTGTTCCCGGCGACCCCTTCTACGTTAGTAAACGCGGTCTGCATACACTGCGCCTGAACTTCTCAAGTGTTGATCCCGATATTATCGAACAGGGTATAGCGCGCTTAGGTAAAGTGCTGCATAAGGCGCTGGATAAGTAAATCTATCCTGCCGGCAGCCGCAGAAACCAGTCTGATGACTGGTTTTTTTATACCTGCTTTATGTCACAAACTATACATTTGTAATATAACTGTCATAAAAGCGCAATATACTAGAGCTTGAAGTTTTGCGCCTGCTGTTTATGAAGCAGCCCCATAACTCAATTATTTATATGAGTGACTAAAACAAAACACTTATTTTAAAGCCGGCTGCTGCAGACAGTAAAGTTCATTAACCCGCACTTGTAGAAAATATGCTGGAGATAGTAAATAAATGCATGGTGATTTATCAAACACGTTACAGGCCGATAAGAAACGTGTTATCAAGGATAAACTAGTCAAATACAGTATCAGCAGCGGCGGGGCACTGGTGCTGCTGACACTGCTGCTGATATTCGCTTATCTGCTTTATGTTGTTTCTCCTATTTTCGCTCCCGCCACCATTGAATCTAAGAAAGAGTTCACTTATCAAAGCAGTGCCGAAGTATTAGCATTAGGCCTGGATGAGCAGAATGATATTACTTACCAGATTACTGATGATGGTAAACTGCTTTTCTACTCTTTACGTGATATTGACCTGGGGGAGCTGCTGCTGGCAGAAACAATATCCTCCAATCACAGTGTTTTTGCTAAAACATCGGCTTCTGCCGGTGCTTACCTGTTTGCTGATGCACAGGGGCGGGTGAAAATATTCCAGCCTAAGTTCAGCACCTCCTATCCAGATGATGTGCGTTTGATAACACCTGAAATTAATTACCCTTTCGGCAGTGACTGGATGCAGATAGATGTTCACAAGCAGAAAATCATCAGTGCTGCCTTTGAGCTTGCAGAAGAAAGTGCGGCGGCTGCTGTGGTGACCGCTGACGGGCGCGGCATTTATTACCTGTTAACTGCCGAAGAAAATATGTTTAACGATGAGCTGGTCTGGGAAAAACAGGCTGTTGCGCTTCCTTCACTGCCTCATCGGGTGGATCAGATGCTGCTCAGCCCGGATCTCAACAATCTGTTTGTACGCTCAGGAAATAATTTATTAGTGTATGACGTTGCTGATATTAAAAATATTCGCGTTAAATCTGCTCTAACAATTAATGCACGAGATGCTGATGTGACTGATATGCAGCTGCTGACCGGTGCAAGTTCTTTAATGGTCGCAAATGATAATGGTGTAATCAGCCAGTGGTTCGAAGTTCTGCAGGATAATAAACGCACCTTTACTTTTATCCGCGACTTTAAAGCCCCGGGTAATGTCAGCGCTATTACACCTGAGTATTTCCGCAAAGGTTTTTTAACTACCGACAGCCTGGGATATCTGTCGCTGTTTCACACCACAGGTGATGCCCGTCTGTTAACCACAAAGCTGAGTGACAGCAGCGCTATGCAGATCGCAGTATCTCCGCGTGCCGATGCGCTGTTAATTGCTGATAACAGCAGCCTGCGTCTGCTGGCTCTGGATAATGAACATCCTGAAATTACCTGGTCGGCACTTTGGCAGAAAGTCTGGTATGAAGGTTACCCCGAACCCCAGTATGTCTGGCAGTCGACTTCAGCCAGTGATGATTTTGAAGCTAAAATGAGCCTGATACCGATTTCATTTGGAACAATAAAAGCGGCTTTTTATGCGATGTTGTTTGCGGTGCCGATTGCTGTCTCTGCCGCTGTTTATACTGCTTATTTTATGTCTCCGGCAATTCGCTCCTATATCAAACCTACGGTTGAAATAATGGAAGCACTGCCGACGGTTATTTTAGGTTTTCTTGCCGGTCTGTGGCTGGCGCCTCTGGTTGAGAATCATCTGCCGGGAATTATTCTGCTGCTGATTAGTCTGCCGCTGAGTGTATTAGCGGCTGCATTTATCTGCACTGTTTTACCTAAGCCTGTTAAAGACTCGCTTCCTGACGGCTATCATCCGTTAATTCTGATCCCGGTTCTGCTGCTTGCCGGTTACCTGTCCATGCACTGCAGCGGTAGTCTGGAACTATGGTTATTTGACGGGGATACGCGTATGTACCTGACCAATGAACTGGGTATTGATTTTGACCAGCGTAATTCACTGGTTGTTGGTATTGCCATGGGGTTTGCGGTTATCCCGACTATTTTCTCCATCGCAGAAGATGCTGTTTTTAGTGTACCGAAAAGTTTAACTATGGGCTCCTTAGCATTGGGGGCGACACCCTGGCAGACCTTAATCAAAGTCGTTATCTTAACCGCTAGTCCGGGGATTTTCTCCGCCGTGATGATGGGAGCCGGGCGCGCTGTCGGTGAAACCATGATTGTGCTGATGGCAACGGGTAATACGCCGATTATGGACTGGAATATTTTTGAGGGGATGCGCACTTTATCGGCGAATATCGCGGTTGAGATGCCGGAGTCTGAGGTTGGAAGTTCACATTACCGGATCCTGTTTTTAGCCGCATTTGTACTTTTCATTTTTACCTTCTTTTTTAATACGGCTGCCGAATTTGTGCGGCAGCGTTTACGTGAAAAATACTCCAGGCTGTAAAGCCGCTGACAAAGCACTTTGAGGCAATATGGCTATATTATGAGAAAATGGTTTAAATCAGGCACTCCATGGATATGGATGACCGGCGGCGCGGTAAGTTTAAGTTTAATTGCAGTTATCGGCCTGTTTATATTAATCGGCTGGCGCGGACTGAGTTTTTTCTGGCCGAGCAGTGTTTATGAATTTGATATGCTTGATAAACAGGGCGGTCATTATAATTTAATCGGTGAAATCTACGATGTTGAAACCGTATTAACTGAACAGCTTACTGCCGCCGGTATCAGCGGACTGCAAGATAAGCCAGAGACCCTGCAGCGCTACCTGATAAAAATAGGTAACCGTGAATATGTTGATCTGGACTTTCAATGGGTACTAGAAACAATTATTGCTGACAGAAGTAAACCAAAAGATATTGTTGTATTTGAACGTAGTAAAAACGGCAATTTTTACGGTTATATTGAAGATATTCTGCAGAACGGGCAAAGCGTAGATGTTGAACAGGCACAGTTCATCGATGAACTGCGCAGCAGACTGGATCGTGCCGGTGCGTTACAAGTTCAGCAGGAAAAAGTAGTGAACGGTGAGATTGGAAGCATTAACTTTGCCTTAGAAAAAATCCGTTTAAAAAAACGTAAACTGGATATGGATGGTTTATTAACTGAGCAGAAGCTTCTCGAGCTTGATGTACAGAGTAAAAAATTATCTGCTAAGTACCAGGTGCTGGAAGAACAGCTGTTTTCTTATCGTAAACAGGCGCAGCGCGACAGTGTTGCAGTACGGGATATGAGCGGGCGTCAAGTGCAGCTGCCGCTGTCTGAGGTGATAGACTTTTATCTGCCTAATGATATGAGTTTTTCTGCTAAAGTCAGGCACTGGCTGCATCAGGCTGCTAAATTCGTTAGTGACGATCCGCGTGAAGCAAATACTGAAGGCGGTGTTTTCCCGGCTATTTTTGGTACTGTTTTTATGGTTATGTTAATGGCTGTGATGGTGACCCCCTTTGGTGTTATTGCTGCTGTCTATCTGCATGAATATGCTGGTAAAAACAATCTGACAAAATTTATCCGCATCGCCGTTGTTAACCTCGCGGGTGTGCCGTCGATTGTTTACGGGGTATTTGGTTTGGGGTTCTTTGTATATATTGTCGGCGGCAGCATTGATCAATTATTCTATCCTGAAGCACTGCCTGTACCGACATTCGGCTCCCCCGGGGTTTTATGGTCGGCATTAACTCTGGCTATTTTGACTCTGCCGGTTGTGATTGTATCAACCGAAGAGGGCTTAAGCCGCATCCCAAGTTCGCTGCGGGAAGGCTCACTGGCGCTTGGTGCAACAAAATCTGAAACCCTATGGCGGATTGTTCTGCCCATGGCCAGTCCTGCCATTATGACAGGGCTGATTTTAGCGGTTGCACGCGCCGCCGGTGAAGTTGCACCGCTGATGTTAGTGGGGGTGGTAAAAATGGCGCCGGCACTGCCGGTTGATGCTAACTTTCCGTTTTTACATCTGGATCGCAAATTTATGCATCTTGGTTTTCATATTTATGATGTGGGTTTTCAAAGCCCCAATGTGGAAGCCGCCAGACCTTTAGTTTACGCTACTTCGTTTTTACTGGTAACGGTTATTATCGGGCTTAACCTGGCCGCCATTGCTATTCGTAATAATTTACGAGAAAAATACCGTGCACTGGAACACTGAATTTCGCTTTAAGTGTAATTACAAATATAAACGGGCATATCAAGTTTAATGCTCCAAAGTTGGATAGACAGATGATCACATTAGCAACACCAGCAGCAGACACACAGGCGCTTGCAGGTTTAAGTGCTGCTCAGACGGCACTGGAAATTAAAAAACTGGATCTATATTACGCAGACAAACAGGCGCTCTATGATGTTTCCATGAAGATCCCTAAAGGAAAAGTAACCGCATTTATCGGTCCGTCCGGCTGCGGTAAATCAACACTGCTGCGCTGTATCAACCGTATGAATGACCTGGTTGACAGCTGCCGCGTAGAGGGCAGTATCGAATTACAGGGAATCAATATTTATGATAAGTCTGTTGATGTTGCGTCATTGCGCCGTCGTATCGGCATGGTGTTCCAGAGTCCGAATCCGTTCCCCAAATCGATTTATGAGAATGTCGTTTACGGATTACGCTTACAGGGCATTAAAGACAGGCGCACATTAGATGAAGCTGCTGAGAATTCACTGCGCGCAGCCGCCTTATGGAATGAAGTAAAAGACCGCCTGCACGATAATGCATTCGGCTTGTCCGGTGGTCAGCAGCAGCGTTTAGTTATTGCCCGCGCTATTGCTATCGGCCCGGAAGTACTATTATTAGATGAGCCGACCTCTTCGCTGGATCCGATCTCGACATTAACAATTGAAGAACTTATCTCAGAACTGAAACAGAAATTTACCGTTGCGATTGTAACTCATAATATGCAGCAGGCCGCCCGGGTTTCAGATCAGACTGCATTTATGTATATGGGTAAGCTGATTGAATATTCCGACACCAATACACTGTTTACTACGCCGCTGCAGAAGCAGACCGAAGACTATATTACCGGGCGTTATGGGTAAAAGGTGTTTTTATAATTATCGTTCAAATTACAATGCAGCAGCTACAAGGAACAAACAATGGAATCTTTAAATCTTAATCGCCATATATCGGGACAGTTTAACAGCGAATTAGAAAGTGTTCGTAACCAGGTGATGCAGATGGGCGGATTAATTGAGCAGCAGTTTTCTGATGCGTTGACTGCGATGGCCGACAACGATATTGAACTGGCGCGCCAGGTTATTGTGAAAGATAAAGAAGTTAATCAGTTTGAATCTAATGTTGACCATGAATGTTCGAGAATAATTGCTAAACGCCAGCCGGCCGCCAGTGATCTGCGCTTAATACTAACTATTATGAAAACAGTGACGGAACTTGAACGGGTTGGAGACGGGGTTGCCGGCATTGCTTCTATGGTGATTGAAAACCATGGTAAAGCAATACCTTCGCTTATCGGGCTGGAGAATATGGGACAGATAGTGTTGAAGATGCTTCATAATTCACTGGATGCCTTTACCCGCTTAGATTTAAAAGCCGCTGTGACAATTCATAATGAAGATAAAAAAGTAAACCGTCAGTACGAAAGTATTCTGCGTGAGCTGATGACCTTTATGATGGAAGATCCGCGTTCTATTCCTTTTGTATTAAAGGTACTTTCTTCGGCGCGCTGTATTGAGCGCATCGGTGACCGCTGCCAGAATATCTGCGAGCAGATTGTCTATCTGGTAAAAGGTGTTGATGTTCGTCATGCCACAGAAGAAGAGATTAACTCACTGCTCACAGAGTAATTTGGCCGTGACTGCAGAGCGATTTTTTCAGTACGCTCTGCAGCTGCTGTTTAACAGCTGATAATTTTTTGCGTTGGTTTGTTTTTATCTTTTACAACAAGCTGTTATCTGTATTTTAGTTTTTATGAAAATTTAGCTGATGCAATTATCTATATCTTTGCACAGACAGACTGCTGCGGTATACTATGTCGCTTTGTTTGTGCGGATATATTTATATGAAAGTTTCTGATTTCTCTTTTCAACTGCCGGAAGAGCTGATAGCTCGTTACCCTATGCCGGACCGCTCCTCCAGCCGTCTGCTTTCTTTAGACGGACAGAGCGGTGCTTTAACACATCTGAATTTCAGTAATATCTGTGATCTTATCAATAAAGACGATCTGCTTATTTTTAATGATACACGTGTGATTCCTGCGCGTTTATTCGGCGAAAAGGAGACCGGCGGTAAAATAGAAGTGCTGGTAGAGCGGGTTTTAGACGAAACAAGTTTTCTGGCTCATGTACGCAGCTCAAAATCCCCCAAACCCGGCTGTAAGCTGCGTTTAGAAAACAGTGTTGATGCGCTTATGGTCAAACGCCATGGTCCTTTATTTGAAATTCATATCGATAATGAAAAAAGTGTATTAGAGGTATTAGAAAGCATCGGTCATATGCCGCTGCCGCCGTACATTGACCGTCCTGACGATGATGCCGATAAAGAACGCTACCAGACTGTATATAATAAAAACCCGGGAGCGGTTGCCGCTCCCACTGCCGGCCTGCATTTCGATCAGCAAATACTGGATAAACTTCAGGCAAAAGGTGTTGATTTTGCTTTTGTTACTCTGCATGTCGGCGCCGGCACTTTTCAGCCGGTTAAAGTAGATAATATACTCGATCATCAAATGCACAGTGAGTATGCACAGGTATCGCAGGAAGTGGTTGATAAAATTAATGCCGCCAAAAAGAAGGGCGGACGGGTGATTGCCGTCGGCACCACTTCTGTCCGCTCCGTTGAAAGTGCTGCTCAGGCTTCTGTTGAAGACGGTGTGGAATTGGGGCCTTATTTTGCTGAAACCAGTATCTTTATCTATCCGGGTTATAAATTTCAGTTAATCGATGCAATGGTCACTAATTTCCATTTGTCGGAATCAACACTATTGATGTTAGTCAGCGCCTTTGCCGGTAAAGATAATATCGATAATGCCTATAAAGTTGCCGTTAATGAAAAATACCGTTTTTTCAGTTACGGTGACGCTATGTTTTTAACCAAGAAGTAACAAACTGTAAAGTTACTTTATTAACAATAATCAGACTGTTTATCTGATAAGGAAAATCATGAAATACGAATTAATTACAACTGACGGACGTGCACGCCGCGGCCGTTTAACATTTGATCGCGGAAGTGTAGAAACACCGGCATTTATGCCTGTTGGTACATACGGTACGGTTAAAGGCATGACGCCTGAAGAAGTTGATGCAACCGGTGCCGAGATTTTATTAGGTAATACTTTCCACCTGTGGCTGCGCCCGGGACAGAAAGTGATCCGACAGCACGGCGATCTGCATGACTTTATGCAGTGGAAGGGCCCTATCTTAACGGATTCAGGCGGTTTCCAGGTATTCAGCTTAGGAAAAATGCGTAAAATCAAAGAAGAAGGCGTATATTTCCGCAGCCCGGTAAACGGTGATCAAGTATTCTTATCGCCTGAAGTATCAATGGAGATCCAGTATGATTTAGGATCTGATATTGTTATGATTTTTGACGAATGTACGCCGTACCCGGCAACCGAAGAAGAAGCAGATATTTCCATGAAACTGTCACTTCGCTGGGCACAGCGCAGTCGTAATCGTTTTAATGAACTGGAAAATCCAAATGCACTGTTTGGTATTATCCAGGGCGGCTGTTATGAACACCTGCGTGATATCTCGCTTGACGGTCTGACTAATATCGGCTTTGACGGTTATGCAATCGGCGGCCTTGCAGTTGGTGAACCGAAAGAAGATATGCACCGCATTCTTGAGTATATTGCACCAAAAATACCGGTTGATAAACCGCGTTACCTGATGGGCGTTGGTAAACCGGAAGATCTGGTTGAAGGTGTCCGCCGCGGTGTTGATATGTTCGATTGTGTTATGCCGACGCGAAATGCCCGTAATGGTCATCTGTTTACCACTGACGGTGTGGTTAAAATCCGTAACGCTAAACACCGTGAAGATACAAGTCCTTTAGACTCAGAATGTGACTGCTACACCTGTAAAAATTATACTCGTGCATACCTATATCACCTTGACAAATGTGGAGAAATCCTTGGTGCGCGTTTAAACACGATCCATAACTTACGTTATTACCAGCGTTTGATGAAAGGTTTGCGTGATGCCATTTCACAGGGTACATTAGAGGACTTTGTTGATACGTTCTATAAGCGCATTGGAAAAGAAAAACCAGAGCTGGACGTTTAACAGAATTAATTACAACAATAATATTTAATTTTCAATTTATAAGGGATACAAGATGAGTCTATTCATTTCACAAGCACATGCAGCAGCTGAAGGCGCACCTGAGCAGGGTGGTTTTTCTTTTATTTTTATGATGGTTATCTTTGCTGCGATTTTCTACTTTATGATTTATCGCCCGCAGGCCCGCCGTTCTAAAGAGCATAAAGGTCTGATGGACAACCTTGGTAAAGGTGATGAAGTATTAACACAAGGCGGTTTAATCGGCCGTATTGTTAAAATCAGTGACGAAAATGATTATGTTCAAATTGAACTGAATGAAAATAACGTTATTGTTCTTAAAAAAGATTTCATCAGTGCCGCTCTACCGAAAGGCACTATTAAATCAATCTAAGTAAATAAAGCGAAGCAGTTATCTGCTTCGCTTTTTTTTAGTCCCTACTTCAAAGGACAGAAATGTGTTAAATAAATACCCAATGTGGAAGTATGTACTGCTCGGCTTTATTGTGCTGATCAGCTTACTTTACGCCGCTCCGAATTTATACGGGGAAGATCCTGCCATTCAGGTTTCAGCTACTCGTGGTGCAAAAGTCGAACTTGCTACTTTAGATAAAGTTCAAAGCATTTTACAGCAGGCCGGCATCAGCCCTAAAAGTGCGGCTTTAGAAGACGGACAAATATTAGTTCGTTTAAAATCCAGTGAAGACCAGCTTGTTGCCCGTGAGAATATCAGCAGCACACTTGGTGACGGTTTTGTAACTGCATTAAATTTAGCCCCGTCTACACCTGCCTGGTTAGAAGCTATCGGCGGCGGACCTTTAAAACTAGGTCTTGATCTGCGCGGCGGCGTACACTTCCTGATGGAAGTGGATATGGATGAAGCGGTTGTTAAAGCGCAGGAACAGATGGTTCAAGATCTGCGTTCGGATCTGCGTGAAGAAAAAATTCGTTTTCGCGGAATCCGTAAAGATTCCGGTACCACTGGTGTTTTATTACGATTTACGGATCAGAATACATTAGATAAAGCAGTTGATTTCTTAAAACCTCGAAATGCCGGTTTTGAGTTTACTGATAAAGTAGAAAATGACGAGTATGTCTTGTCTATTGCCATGACAGAGTTGAAATTAAAAGCAATAAAAGAAGATGCTCTGCAGCAGAACTTAAGTATTCTGCGTAATCGTGTTAATGAACTGGGTGTAGCTGAGCCGTTAGTACAGCGCCAGGGCATTGACCGTATTGTAGTTGAATTACCCGGTATTCAAGATACTGCCCGTGCTAAAGAGATCCTCGGCGCAACTGCTACACTGGAATTCCATCCGGTAGACTCAGTGACTGATGTTAATGATGCATTAGCCGGCCGTTTACCTTCCTCTTCTGTTATTTATAAAGAGCGTAACGGACGTCCAGTAGTGGTTAAGAAGAAGATTATCTTAACTGGTAACCATATTGTTGATGCACAGTCCAGTGCCGATGAATACGGACGCCCGCAGGTTAATATCTCTCTTGATTCAAAAGGCGGCAGTAAAATGTCCCGCTTTACCAAAAGTAATATTGGTAAACCGATGGCAACACTGTTTATCGAGTATTTACCGACCGGCAAGAAAAAAGCCAACGGTAAACTTGAAATCAAAAAGCGTGAAGAAATTGCCAATGTGGCAACCATTCAAGCGCAGCTTGGCCGCAGTTTCCGTATTACCGGACTTGATAATGCCGCAGAAGCGCATAACTTAGCTCTGTTATTACGTGCCGGTGCGCTGATCGCTCCAATCCAGATCGTTGAAGAGCGTACAATCGGTCCGAGCTTAGGTGAGCAGAATATCGATAACGGTATTAAAGCGATGACTTACGGTATGCTTGCTGTGATTCTGTTTATGTTTGTCTATTACCGTAAGTTTGGTGTAGTGGCGAATACTGCATTGTTATTTAATATCGTGATGATTATCGGTGTAATGTCGATGGTTCCAGGTGCAACATTAACGCTGCCTGGTATTGCCGGTATTGTATTGACCGTAGGTATGGCTGTTGATGCTAATGTATTGATATTTGAGCGAATTCGTGAAGAGTTACGCGCGGGAAGATCGGTGCAGAAAGCGATTCATGAGGGTTATGCCAATGCATTCTCCACCATTGCCGATGCAAATATTACGACCTTAATAACTGCAATCATCCTGTTTGCTGTGGGTACAGGACCTATTAAAGGTTTCGCAGTGACACTTGCGATTGGTATTGCAACTTCAATGTTAACGTCAATTTTCGGAACGCGTGCTATTGTCAACGCAGTCTGGGGCGGTCGTAACAACATTAAAAAACTATCAATTTAGGGCAAGGATAAATTATGTTTGAGTTATTTAGAGCGAAGCAGACTCTTCGCTTTATGAAATATTCAAAACCTGCTTCTTGGTTTTCAATATTGTTAATTGTGGGTTCTCTGGCAACACTGAGCATTAACTGGTTAAACTGGGGGCTTGATTTTACCGGCGGTACCCTGATTGAAGTTGGTTTCGAGCAGCCTGCTAATTTAACAGATGTGCGTGCGACACTTGCACAAGCTGATTTTCCCGATGCAATTGTGCAGCACTTCGGCAGCAGCCATGAGGTGATGGTGCGTCTGGCCCCTCGTGAAGGTGTAAAAGGGGAGGTTATTGGTACTAATGTGCTTAATGCCCTGCAGCAGGCTGATTTTGGTCAGGTTGATATGCGCCGTATTGAGTTTGTCGGACCGAATGTTGGTGACGAGCTGGCTGAAGACGGCGGCTTAGCGATTATTATTGCGCTTATCTGTATCCTGATCTACGTTAGTGCTCGATTCGAATGGCGTTTAGCAATGGGCTCAGTTTTTGCTCTTGCTCACGATATTATCATTACCTTAGGTGTTTTCTCTCTGTTTCAGCTGGAGTTTGATTTAACGGTTTTGGCCGCGCTGTTAGCCGTAGTAGGTTATTCGCTTAATGATACAATTGTTGTATTTGACCGCATACGTGAAAACTTCCGCCTGCAGGCTACATTAACACCTGAAGAAATTGTTGATCATTCGTTAACGCAGACTTTAAGCCGTACTTTAATTACATCGGGTACAACCATTTTTGTACTTGTGTCACTGTTTATCTTCGGCGGCGCGTTGATCCACGGCTTTGCCACAGCGCTGCTGATTGGTATATTTGTAGGTACTTACTCCTCGATTTATGTTGCCAGCTCATCGGCTATTAGATTAGGCATTTCACGTGATCATATGATCCCTGAAGTTGTTGAAAAAGAGGGGGCAGATCAGGAGGCGATTCTTTAACAGAATCTGCTTTAACTCCTTTTCTTCTCTAAAAAGCACTGTCCGCAGTGCTTTTTTTATGCCTTGATTTTAAGAGTATATTACCCCGCTGTCTGCAGAGGTATTAAATCTATACATAACTGTTTTAGCTTGTCTCACTAAATCATATTTTTGCAGAGGCTTTACCGAGATCGACCTTTACTTTATCTGTGTTATAGTTCACTCTTAAATCTCTTATCTACAAGGGTTTATTCATGAGAATTCATTTGTCTGCACTGCTTTTCTTACCGCTATTATTAACGCTGACTGCCTGTCAGAGCGTATCGACTGATGATGAGCCGGTACCTGAAACCACTCCTGCATCGCCTGTATTCCCGATTGCCACTGCGGTGCAGATTGATTACCAGGATGAGGTAAAGCTGCTGCGTATTAATCAGCTGATTGCCGAGCAGAAAGCGCTGGATCCGAAACAGCGTGCTGTCTTATTTTATGAACGCGGTATTATTTATGATCGTATGGGGCTAAGCGCACACAGCCGCTATGACTTCCATCAGGCAATTAATATTGATCCGACTTTTGCTGATGCCTATAACTCTTTAGGTCTGTATCTCCTATTAGCGCAGTCTTACAGTGAAGCTTTTGAAAACTTCGATTCTGCAATAGAGCTGTCTGAAAATATGCACTACAGTTACCTGCATCGTGCAATTGGTTTGTATCAGGTAAAGCGTTATGAGCTGGCCAGCGATGATATTGACACATTCTATGAACTTGATGTTAACGATCCGTACCGGGTTTTATGGCGTTTTATTATTAACAGCAAAACAGCGCCGCAGGAAGCACAGCAGGCTCTGCAGGATGCCCAGCAGCAGGATAGAGATAAACGTTATGCCTGGCTGCTGGTTGATGTTATTGCCGGGCGAACCACTGAAAAGGAGTTTTTTGAACGGGTTTCATTCGGTGTTAAGAGCAATAAAGAGCTGGCACAGCGTTTATGTGAAGCTTATTTTTACCTGGCGCACTGGCATAAATTATCCGGGGATTTAGAAACTGCGATTTATTATTTTAAATTAAGCACAGCTACTAACGTGCATGACTTTATTGAATACAAGTATTCACTGATAGAATTAGCTGCGATTCAGAAGATGCTGCAGACTGAACTAAATAATAATCAGCAGCCGCGTTAATTTTCGGAAATAAAAAAGGTAACCCGCGGGTTACCTTTTTTGGTTAGTACGGTTTAAAATTTTACAGATTATCTAAGAAACGCTCTGCGTCCAGGGCTGCCATACAGCCTGTTCCTGCTGAAGTGATAGCCTGGCGGTAGATATGATCACTGACATCACCAGCTGCAAATACACCTTTAATACTGGTTTGAGTTGCATTACCTTCACTGCCTGTCTGCACTTTTAAGTAACCGTGATTCATTTCCAGCTGACCTTCGAACATATCGGTATTCGGTTTGTGGCCGATAGCGATAAAGGCGCCCATCACTTCAAGCTCTTCAGTTTTATCTGATAAAGTATCTTTTAAACGCAGTCCGGTAACACCCATCTCATCGCCTAAGACTTCATCTAAGACTCTGTCTGTATGGAGAATAATATTGCCGTTAGCGACTTTGTCATTGAGTCTGTCTAATAAAATTTTCTCAGAGCGGAAACCTGTACGGCGATGGATCAGGTGAACTTCGGAAGCAATATTAGACAAGTATAATGCTTCTTCAACTGCGGTATTACCACCACCGACAACTGCAACTTTCTGGTTGCGGTAAAAGAAACCGTCACAAGTAGCACATGCAGACACACCACGACCTTTAAAAGCTTCTTCCGACTCAAGGCCAAGATAGCGTGCCGATGCGCCTGTAGCGATAATTAATGCATCACAGCTGTAAGTATTGCTGTCACCTTTTAGAGTAAAAGGGCGCTTAGTTAATTCAACTTCATTAATATGATCAAATATGATTTCTGTATCAAAACGTTCGGCATGTGCTTTCATGTTGTCCATCAGACCTGGACCTGTCATATCAGCATTACCGCCCGGCCAGTTTTCTACTTCAGTTGTTGTAGTCAGCTGACCTCCCTGCTGCATACCTGTTAATAAAACAGGATTCAGGTTAGCACGGGCTGCGTAAACAGCTGCTGTATATCCAGCAGGACCTGAGCCTAAAATTAATAGTTTGTGATGTATTGTTTCGCTCATAAAAATACCTTGAAATAAATTGAGTTGTTCGCTTTTTGTTGTGAAAAGTAAACAAACTGTTATAGATTTTAGAAGGCTATAGTAAACCTGTAGAAAAAAAATAGCAGTATAAAAAAACGGATATTTCAATGAAATATCCGTTTAATTTAATAGGTAAAAGCTATTGAGTAATATTACAGCATTACAAGGCTGCTTTTACCGTTTCACTGCTGGAGTGATTTGTGGCAAAACGGCTGCCGGCCTGTTGTGTTGATTTTGTAATAGGTGCTCGTTCAGTTGCACCGATAATTACAATTTCAGCACTAAGGTCCAGCGCATCACTGACCGTTCTGGTCATTGGTGAAGCGGCATACTGTGTTACTGCGCTCACTGTTCCGAATTTTTTCGCTGTCGCCGCTGTTTCTACAACAGGTGTTTCAACTACCGCAGCTTCAACTACCGCAGCTTCAACTACCGCAGCTTCAACTACCGCAGCTTCAACTACCGCAGCTTCAACTACAGGTGCTTCAACTACAGGTGCTTCAACTACAGGTGCTTCAACTACTGGTGCTTCAACTACTGGTGTTTCAACTACTGGTGCTTCAACTACTGGTGCTTCAGCAACAGGCGTCTCCACTACTGGTGTTTCAACTACTGGTGTTTCAGCAACAGGTGCTTCAACAACAGGTGCTTCAACTACAGGCGTTTCAGCAACAGGCGTTTCAACTACAGGCGTTTCAGCAACAGGTGCTTCAGCTGCTGTTTCAGGTAATATCTGTGTAGCCTGTTCAATGACCTCTTCAGAAATACTTTCCTGAAGCTGCTGCGCAGCCTGGTGAGTATCAACTGTATTATCAATAGTACTGATTTCACTGGCAACAGGTGCTTCACTGCGTGTTTTCTGCTCAATTTCATTTAATGCGTTAGCCATTTCTGCCATTGCCTGATCTGCAACGGGTTCGAACGGTGCTTCTGCATTAATTTCAGTTTCTGGATAACGGCTGCAGACAGGATCCAGCTGACTAGCCGGTACTGTGCTTTCAATATTATCTTCAGAAACGTTGTTCTTTTTCTTACGCTGACCGTTGTTGCGCAGGTAGCGAGAACGGCGGCTTGGAATTGCAACCGGTGTATATTCATCACCAGTTGCTACTTTAGCTTCGCTGTCTACCTGTTCAGTTTCGCTTTGTTTTGCTTTTGTTTCAGCTTTCTGCGCAGCGGCTGCTGCTTGTTTCACTGCTGCTTTAGGCTCTGCTTTACGCGTTTTTTTCTTAGCTTGTACAGGCTGTTCAACTGCTTGTACTACAGGTTCAGTAACTGGTGCTGCTGCATTTTCTAGCGCTTGTTCAGTATTCTGCACACGTACTTTTTTGCGCATGTTTCTGCGTTTACGACGAACTGCAACTACTTCTTCGTTGTCTTTTTTGCTATGCGGCTGCTGACTGCGATCCTGCTTTTTAACACGTTCATTGTCTTTACGTGTATTCGCTTTACGTTCGTTACCTTTTGTTTCAGAGCTGTTTTTGTCTGCTCGGTTCTGATTACGGTTACGGTTGCGGTTACGGCTGCTGCTGCGCTGACGCTGGGTGTTTTTACTGCGTTCTACTTTTTTCTCTTCAGGCTTTTTCTCTTCTGCTTGAACCTCTTTTGTATCTGAGAACAGCGATGAGATAGCAGAGAACAGACGAGAAACGAATGACGATTCAGGCTGCTGTACTTGTTTGCTTTCGGCTTTGCTCGGCTTCGCTTTAGCCTCTACCTGTTTTTTCGGGCTGGAAAAACCGGTTAATACAGGATCTGAATCTTTTTTATTTTCATCTTTGATGACATTTGGAACATAAACCGTATGCTGCTTCTCAAGCGCATCATAGTTAATGTCTTCTTTACCGTCTTTACGAGTACGTTTGATTTCGAAGTGCGGTGTTAGAAGATTAGCATTTGGAATGATATACACTTCACAGCTATGGCGTTTTTCGATTTTAGCTACTGCTTTACGTTTTTCATTAAGCAGATATGCGGCAACAGCAACAGGTACAGTTGCTTGAATCTGTACTGTATTTTCTTTTAATCCTTCCTCTTCAATCAGACGCAGGATGGCTAATGCAAGGGATTCATTATCACGAATAGTACCCTGGCCATGACAGCGCGGACAGACACGAGATGCTGATTCACCTAGAGAAGGACGAATACGCTGGCGTGACATTTCCATCAGACCGAAACGAGAGATGCGGCCTAACTGAATGCGGGCTCTGTCCTGACGTACGGATTCACGCATGCGGTTTTCAACTTCACGCTGGTGACGAGCCGGTGTCATATCGATAAAGTCGATAACAACCAGGCCGCCTAAATCACGCAGGCGTAACTGACGGGCAATTTCTTCCGCTGCTTCAAGGTTGGTATTAAATGCAGTTTCTTCGATATCACCGCCGCGTGTAGCACGGGCAGAGTTAATATCGATTGAGGTTAACGCTTCAGTGGGATCAATAACAATTGAGCCGCCTGACGGTAAACGTACTTCACGCTGGAAAGCTGATTCAATCTGGCTTTCTACCTGGTAGTGAGTGAATAACGGGATTTCACCCTGGTATAATTTAAGACGGTTAACATAATCAGGGCGAACCATGGAGATATGGTTTTTAGCAAGTTCAAATGTTTTGGCGTGGTCGATAACAATTTCACCAATATCACGGCGTAGATAATCACGGATAGAACGTACAATAACGTTGCTTTCACGGTGAATTAAGAAGGGCGCCGGTTTTGAGCGTGAAGCTTCATCAATTGCCTGCCAATGATTAACTAAAACATTAAGATCCCATTCTAGTTCTTCCGGTGTTTTACCAACACCAGCAGTACGTACAATTAAACCCATACCGTTAGGCAGTTTCAGATGGCTAAGTGCTTCTTTTAACTGAGTACGTTCATCACCTTCGATACGACGGGAGATACCGCCTGCACGAGGGTTATTAGGCATTAATACTAAGTAGCTGCCGGCAAGACTGATAAAGGTGGTTAAAGCCGCGCCTTTGTTACCGCGCTCCTCTTTTTCAATCTGGATAATAACTTCCTGGCCTTCTTTAATCACGTCTTTGATATTAGGGCGGCCTTTAAAGGAGTAACCTTCAGGGAAGTAAGTGCGGGCAATCTCTTTAAGTGGAAGGAATCCGTGACGTTCAGCGCCGTAATCAACAAATGCGGCTTCTAAACTTGGTTCAACACGGGTGATTTTGCCTTTGTAGATATTTGCTTTTTTTTGTTCATGACCCGGGCTTTCAATGTCCAGGTCGTAAAGTTTCTGCCCGTCTACAAGGGCAACACGCAGCTCTTCTGCTTGAGTTGCATTAATTAACATTCTTTTCATTTTATATGACTCTTAATTTTATCGTTATTTTTTAGTGTGTTGGCGATACATTTGCTCACTTGACCTCGGGTCTGTTTATACAGTCTCTCGACTGGGAATGTGCAGAGGTGCATTATAAAGTGAAAGCAAGAATCTCATTAATCAGGCTTGTACAGCTTGTAAAACAGCAAACCGACAGTCCTGTTGATTTAAATTAATCAAGGTATTCTTAATGAGTAAAAAGGCTCAACATTATGTTTTCATTATTTTCGTTATTTCGACTTCTAGTCAATATTGCATCAACGAGTCGTTAACTAGCCAATTCTCTCATTAATAGGGTATTACCCGCAATATAAATTTTTACATATTATCTGTTTAAGTCGTGATAAACTTAACGAATGGAACAGATAAATCACTCAGTACGCATACTTGAGATCACTCAAGAAAATGCACAGCAACGAATCGATAATTTTCTTCGTTTACATTTAAAAGGTGTCCCTAAAAGTATGATCTACCGGATCGTGCGTAAGGGAGAAGTACGTGTGAATAAAAAACGTATTAAACCTGAATATAAACTTCAGCAAGGTGACCTGGTGCGGATTCCGCCGGTGCGTGTTGCGCAAGAAAATTCTTTACCTTCACCTAAATTAAATAAAATTGCTCAATTAGAATCTTTAATTGTTTATGAAGATGACGGCCTGATCATTTTAAATAAACCTTCCGGCCTGGCAGTACACGGCGGCAGCGGTCTTGATTTCGGCGCGATAGAAGGGCTGCGGGCATTACGCCCTGAAGCGCGCTTTTTAGAACTGGTACACCGCCTTGACAAAGCAACATCCGGTTGTTTATTAATTGCCAAAAAACGCAGCATGTTACGAGCTTTACATGAACAACTGCGTAATAAAACCATGAACAAACAGTATATGGCGCTGGTAAAAGGTGCATGGGATAAAAAATGGCGCAGTGTTCGCGAGCCGTTATTAAAACATGCGCAGAACTCAGTTGTTAAAGTCAGTCCGGAAGGTAAACCTTCTGAAACTCGTTTTAAAATACTGCAGCGTTATCAGGGCTGTACTTTAGTGGAAGCTAGTCCGGTAACAGGTCGAACCCACCAGATCCGGGTGCATACTGCCTGTAAAGGGCATAATATTGCCTGTGATGAACGTTACGGAGACGAGAACTTCAGCAGTAAAATGCAGGAGCTTGGGCTTAACCGTCTGTTTTTACATGCCGCACATATCACCTTTTTCCACCCGGTTTTAGAAAAAGAGATGACAGTCAGTGCGCCGCTGTGCGCGCAGCTTGAAGCTCTGCTGGAAAAACTGCAGCGCAGTTAAACTGAAAACGCAGTTTAAATCAGCTGAAATAAGTGCTTAAAGTTTATGCGCTTATTTCAGCATCCGTTACTCCTTAAGCCCCCTCTGCTGCCCGGCCCTGATTTAACAAAACTGCAGCTTATACCAAACTGATTAAGTAAATGGTTAGTTTAGGCGCAGGAAAAATCGATACTAGCAAGGTATTAATTGATGTAACTAGTTATTCTAATTACGAAATTAATAACGAAGATAGAATTGATTTTAACCAGCATAAAAAATCAGATGCTTATTCAGATTGGTATTATTATTGTATTTTCCTTTTATATCCTTATGCTGGTTTTTAATGAATCATAGATAAAGAGAGGTAAAATGAAATATCCGGTTATTATTTTCGACTGGGACGGCACATTGATGGACTCTATCGATAAAATTATCACCTGCGTGCAGCATGCCGCCGATGCCTGTCAACTGCCTCCTCCATCAGCATCAGAGGTCCGCCATATTATCGGACTGAGTTTAGAGAAGTCTATGCAGACTCTGTTTCCTTTACAGGATACAAGTAAACATAATGAGATGATCGATGCATATCGTCAGCAGTATCTGCATATTAATCAGCAGGAAACGCCTTTTTATCCCGGCATCAGATCCTGGCTGCAGTCACTAAAGGATCAGGGGTACCTGCTTGCAGTGGCAACGGGTAAAGGCCGCCGCGGCCTTAACCGTATGATGGACAAATATGATGTGCTGGATCTGTTCAGCGTGACCTACTGCGCCGATGAAACATGCTCTAAACCGGATCCGTTAATGTTGTTTAAAATATTAGAAACACTAGATATTACAGCGGAGCAGGCTCTGATGATTGGTGATTCCAGTTATGATTTAGAAATGGCAAATAATGCTAACATCGCCTGTGTGGGGGTTACCTACGGAGTACATGATCAGCAGATACTTTCGCAGTTTAAACCGATCGCAATATTAAATGATTTACCCTCGCAGCTTGGCTCTTATATATAAACAAGGATTATTATGTTTAGTGAATACATTAAAATAACCGGCCGGGGTGAAAAAGGACGCCGTTCTTTAACGCAGCAGGAAGCCTTTGATGCATTAACTTTGTACCTTAACGGTGATGCACAGTTATTACAGCTTGCTGTACTGCTGATGCTGCAGCGGGTGCGCTGTGAGACTGCAGAAGAAGCCGCTGGTTATATTGAAGCACTGCGTGAGACGATTTCACCGCAATGGCGGTCAATAAATGCAGATTTAGACTGGCCGTGCTTTGCCGGGAAAAAACGCCAGCCGCCGTGGTTATTATTAGCCGCTAAGGTATTAGCAGAGCAGGGCAAACGTATTGTTATCCACGGTTACAATGCTGTAGATGCAGTTAAATTTCAGGTTGAACAGGCATGTCCTGACTTAAATATCGGTATCGCACATTCTCCACAGCAGGCAGAGCAGCTTCTGGATAAGAGCAGTATCTGCTACCTGCCTTTATCTGCTTACTGTCCTAAGCTGATTCCTCTATTAGCATTACGCGATCAAGTCGGTTTACGTACGCCGCTTAACACGGTTGCCAGAGCGCTTAATCCCTGTGCAGCTCCCTATGCAGTTCACGGTGTCTTTCACAAAGGTTATGAAAAACTGCATGCACAGGCCGCTGTATTAAGTAAAGAAGTTAATATGATTGCTTTTAAGGGCGAGGGCGGTGAAAGTGAAATTAATCCGCGTGTAAGTACAACTGTCTGCGGTGTGCGCAGCATAAATAACAGCAGCAGTTACTTTGAGGAGCAGTGGCCGACCTATTTACAAGAGAGCAGTGGCGCTCATGGTGAGGTTTCGGCTGAGTATTTAAGAAAAGTATGGACGGGGGAAGCACAGGATGAATATGGTGATGCGGCTGTTATCTCTACCATTGCAGTTATTTTGAAGCAGTTTAATGAGACAGACAGTCAGCAGGATTGTCTGCAGCTGGCAGAGCAGTATTGGAAAACAAGGGATAAAAGCTTGTAAATGAGTAAGGTTAAAGCCCGCTTGCGGCGGGCTTTATCTTGAAAACTATTCAGCTGAATCAGCAGACTGAGTTTTTTTAGGGATCTTGCGAATCTGCACTATCATGCCCATTAACGGGTGATCCAGATAATGTATCTCTTCACTACGCAGGCGGCGGTTCTGATCGAACAGCACTTCTTTAATTACCGTTTCCTGAGCTGTTGGTATGCTTTCTACTGCGGAAGTCTGATTGATTATCTGTACATCGTTTTCACTGTCGATCACTTCAAAATCCGCAACTGCTGGAACTTCAGCCTGTTCGATATCCTGTCTGGCCGTCTGGCGGATAACCAGCTGACTGTCAATGAACAGGTAATGCTGCAGATAGACTTTGAAATTACCGTCAATTTCCCATTTATCTGTCTGCTGCACAGCTGGCGGTTGTACACTGCTGATAGCCTGCTGCAGGGTAGTTGTTTGAGTAGATTCCTCCATTACTGTATCTGTCAGTTCAGTTTCTGCCGTGAGCAGTGTCGGGTTATCGTCTGCTGTTTTAGCCGCGGGTACTTTAAAAGCTAAATTTTCCCCTGCAAAAAGGTGAATAGGAAGCGCTTTGGCTCTGTTGTCAACGGGCATACGCCAGGCTAAATGCACAACGGGTGTGAAAGAGGCGTGATTTTTTAATTTTCTTCGCTGCTCGGTTAACTGCAGATGTGACTCATCTAACAGCTGAAAGACATTGTTTTCATTATCAAACTGCTCAGTTTTTATGACGACCGGCAGCTGCTGGTGCAGACAGCTTTCGTCCGGCAGACACTGACTGTCCGGCTGCGCTTTTAACATATTGATACTGTCTGTTGTATCAACAGAGATATTATCTGAAGCTAATTTCTCATTTACATTTTTAATGTCGGTATTGCGTTGAAAAAGAAGCAGTTCAACTTCAAACCAGCGCTGTTCGGCGCTGACTGACAGTGAAGTGCAGATAAAAACAAAGGGTAATAACAGTCTGTAATTCAAGATGTATCCTTAAATTTATTTAATTAAATGAGATTTAAAACTAGCTAATAACTGGCCGATCCATTTTAGCCGCTCTCTTGAGTCGAGCAGATCACAAGTAAATTTCAGCTTTGTCGGTCCGTCTAGTTTAAAGGTATTTGCCTGTTTTTGCAGTAAAGAAACTAAGAACATAGGATCAACCCGGGTATTTTCAGTAAATAAAATATTACCGCCTTTGGCATGGGCTTCCAGCCTCTTTATACCAAGACTGCCGCACTGCTGCTTGATTTCGGTCACTTGAATTAGATTTTTTGCAGAATCAGGCAGCAGACCAAAACGGTCGATCAGCTCTACCTGGATCTCTTTTAAAGTATGCTGGTTTTTACTGTTGGCAATGCGTTTATATAAAGACAGGCGCATATTAACGTCGCTTATATAATCATTGGGCAGCAGAGCCGGAATACGTAATTCAACTTCTGACTGGCTGGCCAGCAGGTGATCCAGTGTCGGTTCCTGTCCGTTTTGTAATGCTGTTACCGCCTGGTTGAGCATCTCCATATAAAGGTTATAACCGATAGTGGTGATCTGACCGGACTGTTCATCACCTAATAATTCACCTGCACCACGGATTTCGAGATCATGTGTGGCTAAGGTAAAACCGGCGCCTAGAGTGTCTAAGGATTCAATCGCCTGCAGACGTTTTTTCGCATCTTTGGTCATTAATTTAGGGGCTGGTGTCAGCAGGTAGGCATATGCCTGGTGGTGTGAACGCCCGACCCGGCCGCGAAGCTGGTGCAGCTGCGCAAGGCCTAAATGATCCGCACGGTTAATAATAATGGTATTGGCGCTGGGAATATCGATACCGGTTTCAATAATGGTGGTACAGACTAATACATTCTGACGCTGATGATAAAAATCAGACATAATACGTTCAAGCTGATGTTCATTCATCTGACCATGTGCAACGGCAACTTTTGCCAGCGGCAGCAGACTCTGGATATCTTCAGCCGCTTTGCCTATGGTGTCGACATTATTATGTAAGAAATACACCTGTCCGCCGCGCATAATTTCACGAGTAACGGCATCGCTGATCAGCTGATCAGATTTTTTTTCAACAAAGGTTTTAACTGCTAGACGTTTCGCCGGCGGCGTGGCGATAATTGACAGATCGCGCATGCCGTTCATGGACATATTCAGTGTTCTTGGTATCGGAGTGGCAGTCAGGGTAAGAATATCAATCTGCGCCCGCAGCGCTTTAATTTTTTCTTTCTGACGCACACCAAAACGGTGCTCTTCATCGATAATCAGCAGACCGAGGTCGGAAAATTTAACATCAGAGCTGAGCAGTTTATGGGTGCCGATTAAAATATCAACCTTGCCCTGATCGGCATCCTGCAGGATCTGTTTCTGCTCCTTGGCGGTTTTAAATCGAGATAATACTTCAATGCGTACCGGCCAGTTGGCAAATCTATCCTTAAAGTTCTCATAATGCTGCTGTGCCAGCAGCGTGGTGGGAACAAGCAGAGCTACCTGACGAGTATTGTCGGTGGCTAAAAAAGCGGCGCGCATGGCAACTTCTGTCTTACCAAAACCTACATCACCACAGACCAGGCGGTCCATCGGCTGCGAGCTGCACATATCCGATAATACTGAGTTGATTGATAATGCCTGGTCATGGGTCTCTTCAAAGGGAAAGTCGTTACTGAACATGGCATAGTTGTTTTTGTTCAGTTTATAACGGAAGCCGACTTTAGCCGCACGCTGTGCATACACATCCAGCAGTTCAGCTGCTACATCGCGTACTTTTTCAGCCGCCCGTTTTTTGGCTTTCTGCCAGGTTTCAGTGCCTAGTTTATTGATCGGTGCGTTTTCTACATCGTGGCCGCTGTAGCGGCTGATCAGGTGCAGAGCGCTGACCGGTACATAAAGTTTATCACCGCGCAGATATTCCAGGGTTACAAATTCAGTTAAGCTGCCTGCTGTTTCTATGGTCTGCAGACCTAAATAGCGGCCTACTCCATGGTCAATATGTACTACCGGCTGGCCTATTTTCAGCTCAGTTAAATTACGTACAATATGCTCTGAACTGTAGTTTTCATCGCTGCTTTCTTTACGTCTGCGGCGCTGCGTGACTTTAAAACCGAGCAGTTCATTTTCGGTTATAAAAGCTAAACCAGCATCATTTAGGATAAAACTGTCTGCAACTGGACTGACTGTTATGCCGAATCTTTTTTTACTTTTTGTAAATGCAGAAAGATCGACAAATTCAGGCAGGGATAATTTTAATGGCGCAAGCAGCTCTGTTAACGATTCTTTACGGCCGGCGGATTCAACACTGAACAGTATTGAACCGGAGAAGCCGCTGAGGAACTCTTTGAGTTTAAGCAGAGGCTCTTTGTGCTTATGCTCTATCTGGATATCAGAAAGTGCCGAGATATTGAAATTTTCTTTACCTGGTTTTGGGGATTTAAACGCTTCATTTTCAAAGTAATAACGGGGCCACTGTTTTAATTTCTCAAAGCACTGCTCATGACGTAAGTACAATTGTTCAGGGGGTAATAATGGACGGAACAGATCCACAGAACGCTCCGTATAACGAGACTCTATGGTCTGCCAGAAATCATTCGCCGCCTGATTAATATCACCGATAACGGCCAGTGTTGAGTTTGCCGGAAAGTAGTCAAACAGCGTGGCTGTTTGTTCGAAAAACAGCGGCAGATAATATTCAATTCCTGCGGGTAAGTTAAACTGGCTGATTTCTCTAAAAATGGAGTCTTTACCGGTTGATAACGGATTAGTAAATACGGCGGCAAACTGAGCTTTAAAACGTTTAACTGCACCGCTGTCGGTTGCAAATTCATGTGCCGGGAGAAATTTTACTTCATTAACCGGTTTTAAAGAACGCTGACTTTCACTGTCAAAGGGGCGGATAGAGTCTATTTCATCATCAAAGAAATCGATCCGGTAGGGGGTTTCACTGCCCATGGGGTAGATATCTAATAAAGAGCCGCGAGCACAGAACTCGCCGTGTTCCATCACCTGTTCAACTGCATAATAACCTGCTTCTTCTAAGTCAGCGCGTAAACTCTGCAGTTCAATTTTCTGCTCATTTTTAATGATTAAAGTATGCTGTTTTAAATACGAAGGCGGAGCCAGGCGTAATAAAAGGGTGCTGATCGGTACAATTAAAATACCCTGTTTGAGGTTCGGCAGTTTATACAGGGTTTCAATTCGGGTGGAGATAATATCCTGGTGCGGTGAAAAATGATCGTAGGGCAGCGTTTCCCAGTCAGGAAATGCAATCAGCTCGATCTTGCCTTCGACAAAGAATTCCAGCTCATAACGTAGTTTTAAGGCTGTCGGCGTATCATTAACAATTAAAATAAGAGGCGATTTCTGCTGTCTGGCGCATTCACTGACTGCTAAGGCCTGGCTGCTGCCGAGTAGATTAGCAAATGCTAAACGGTCAGTTTTATTTTTAACTGCTGGAATAGATAATAAAGGAGTTTGTTTCATTGGATCTTTTTTTCCGTGATATTTTATTGTGATAATGCACGTTGTGCGGCACGAAGTTTCAGCTGTTTTGACTGTATATGCAGTGCAGTACGGATTAAAAGCTCTCTGTCTTCTTCGCGGAGCTGCTGATAGGTCAGCTTGATATTGTTGTCTGTGTTTGAGCTGACTGATGCATAGCAGTAAACAGCGGCTGATTCTTCGGGAATAAAAATTTTCAGGCGCACATCTCTGCCTGTGCTGAACCTGCTGCTGTCGGCATCAAAACAGCAGCATCCGGCACTGAATGCACTTGTCTGGTAATGAAATTCAGGTTGATCCTGCTGGCTGAGTACATAGCTGAGCAGGGTGTTGATTTTCTGATTTTGTGCCTGTAAAAATCCCCATAATGCCTGGGTTGTTTCATTATTCAACTTTAAAGAGTGGAGCTGATGTGAGTCGATGCTGGCAAGGTCGCTGGCCATACGGAAAGGGGCGGGGATTTCTGCTTCAAACTGCTCGCTGTCTGGAATATTTTCATCAGTATCGAGTAACTCGACATTAATTGCAAGCTGGTAGTTAACTAGAAAATATTCACTGGTTGTCATTATTCGACCTTTTTATTAAATTATCTGCAAAGTACTATTTTACATAGTTTTCAGTATCTTGATTTATAAAGATACATTAGAATGGATATTATATATAGGCAAACCAGTTGAAGATGCTGATTCCTGCATTTTCAAGCTGCTTGGGCATATAAGCCGTTTATGTTTTCACCCGTTACAGCGACTATATTACGAATCATTATGATTGTAATGCAATGTAATACTAGCAAAAAGCAAAGGAATTTATGTTTTACCCCCTCAGTTTATTTATCGGACTGCGTTATACCAAATCAAAACGCAGCAATAAGTTCGTCTCCTTTGTCTCTCTTTTCTCAACAGGCGGTATTACACTCGGTGTTCTGGCGTTGATTACAGTTTTATCTGTGATGAATGGTTTTGAACAGGAGTTGAAAACGCGCATCTTAGGCGCTGTACCGCATGCTATGGTCAGTAATCAGGAAAATGTTGTTAGTGACTGGCAGCAGGAACTTGCGTCGTTTGCACAGCTGGAACACGTGAAAAGTGTCGAGCCAGTGGTGCGCACTGAAGCTATTATTCAAAGCAGTAAAGGTCTGCTTGGGGTTGAGATAGAAGGCATCAAGCCGGAGCTGTTTGCCAGTGATGTGATTAAATCGACCATTCATTCAGGCAGATTAACAGACCTTAAAGCCGGCGACTACAACATTATTATCGGCCAGGCCCTAGCAAGGGAGTTGAGTGTCGGGGTCGGTGATAAAGTACGTCTTATCTCAGCCCGCGGCAGTCGTTTTACACCATTGGGGCGCATGCCCAGTCAGCGAAAATTTACCGTGGCAGGATTATTTTCCGTCGGCTCTGATGTTGATAAACAGATGGTGCTGATGCATATTCAGGATGCGGCGCGCCTGATCCGTATTGAAAAAGAGCAGGCCACCGGACTGCGTCTGTATCTTGATGATCCCTTTGATATTCAGTCATGGACTCCGCCTAAGCTGGCTGACGGACAGAGACTTACGGACTGGCGGGAAACACACGGGCAGCTGTTTGCCGCGGTTAAAATGGAAAAAAACATGATCTGGTTATTATTATGTTTAATTATTGCAGTAGCCGCTTTTAATATTCTTTCCTCATCAGTGATGGTGGTCAGCGATAAAAACGCCGAAGTGGCGATTTTAAAAACGCTGGGTATCCGCGGCCGTACACTTAATCTTATTTTTATTATCCAGGGCGCATGGAGCGGTATTATCGGTGCGCTGTTCGGCACCGCTCTGGGGCTGCTTTTAAGTACTTATATCAACGAGACGCTGGCATTTTTAGGTTTACATCTGCTGTCTAATGCATCCGGCGGTGCACGTCTATTACCAGTTTTACACGAACCGCTGCAGATTGTAGTGATTATGTCCGGGGCGATGTTGTTGAGTTTATTAGCAACATTATATCCGGCATACCGTGCCGGAAAAGTAAGCCCGGTCGAAGCGTTAAGGTATGAATAAGTTATGTTTGCTGCAGCATTTTTTTAAGTTTGTCAGCAAAGTTATATTCTGCATGGCGTACTGCAAAAGTATTAAGATATATCAACGATAAATAGTTAACTAATGATTTTATAAGCCCCGTCAGGGCAAGGTTTTAAGAGATGAGTAAAGATATGCTGGTTTGTTCAAATTTAGGTAAAACATATCAGGAAGGTAAGCTGTCAACGACGGTTTTACACGGTGTTGATTTAACCGTGCAGGAAGGTGAACTGTTAGCGATTGTCGGCAGCTCAGGCTCTGGTAAAAGTACTCTGCTGCATCTTTTAGGCGCACTAGATGTTCCCAGTGAAGGTGAGGTTTATTACCAGGGTAAAGATATTCATAAATTATCTGCTGACAAACAGGCTAAATGGCGCAATCAATGCCTTGGTTTTGTCTATCAGTTTCATCATCTGTTATCTGAATTTAACGCGCTGGAAAATGTGGCTATGCCGCTGCTGATTGCCGGGGTTAATATTAAGAAAGCAACAGAAAAAGCGCAGCAGATGTTAAAGCGTGTCGGACTGCAGGAGCGTATGGAACATCGCCCGTCGGAGCTGTCCGGTGGTGAAAGGCAGCGTGTGGCCATTGCACGTGCTTTAATTAACGAGCCGAAACTGGTGCTTGCTGATGAACCTACGGGTAATCTGGATGCTAAAAGTGCGGAAAGTGTTTATCAGCTGATAAAAACACTTAATGAAGAGTTAGGAACAGCCTTTGTGGTGGTCACCCATGATCAGGCACTGGCTAATAAGCTTAATCGTCAGGAGCATATGATCAGCGGCGTTTTACAGGGTAATTCATAATGTTTCGACCATTATCTGTATTTGTCGGTTTGCGTTACAGCCGTGCAAAACACAAAAATAAATTTGTTTCATTTATCTCCATCGCTTCAATACTTGGGATCTCCCTGGGGGTTGCCGTACTGATTATCGGTTTATCGGCGATGAACGGCTTTGAAAAAGCGTTGCGGGATCAGCTTCTGTCGGTTGTTCCTCACGGTGAGCTGGAGATGGTTAGCGGCAGTTTTAAAAATATTGATAAGACTCTGAAACAGGTTAAAGCACATCCGGATGTTGTCAGTGCGGCGCCTTATATCACATTCAGTGCTCTGCTGCAGAAAGATGAGCAGATGAAAGCCCTGCAGCTGCGTGCTGTCAGCCCTGATTCTGAAAGCTCAGTCACCAGTATTGAGCAGTATATTAAGCAGGGGGGCTGGGATCTTTTAGTGCCGGGTGAACAGTCAATTATCCTGGGCAAAAGTGTTGCCAAAAAACTGTCAGTTACTGTTGGCGATTCACTCACTCTATTATTACCGGATAAACAGTCGGGCAGTCGGCTAAAGTCTCCGCGTAAATTAAAATTTAAGCTGGTCGGCCTTTTTGATATGGGCGGGCAGCTGGATAATATGCTCGGCTTTATTCATATTGATGATGCTAAACAGATATTGTCCATGAAAAGCGCTAATGCGGTTGCATTTAAAGTAACAAACCTGCTGGATGCGCAGAAGATATCACGTGATATCGGTTACAGTTTATCTGCTTATTTGTATATTAAAAGCTGGATCACCAGTCAGGGCTCGGTGTATCAGGATATTCAGATGGTTAAATCATTAATGTATATTATTCTGCTGCTGGTGGTGGCTGTTGCCTGTTTTAATATTGTATCGACATTAGTGATGGCGGTTAATGAAAAGCGCTCTGATATCGCCATTCTAAAAACAATGGGCGCTTCTAAGTGGATGCTGCGCGGTATCTTTGTGGTGCAGGGGGCATTTAACGGGGTTGTCGGCTGCCTGCTGGGCGCACTTTGCGGTGTTTATTTAGCCTTGAATTTAACTGCTATTATAAAATATATTGAAAGCCTTACCGGGCATCAGTTTTTATCCGGAGATATCTACTTTATTGATTTTTTACCCTCGCAGCTTGATATCAGTCAGGTAATCAGTGTTACCGCTGTTGCTTTTATAATGAGTGTTCTGTCGACTGTTTATCCTGCATGGCGGGCAAGTAATATTCAGCCGGCAGAGGAGTTAGGTTACAGTCATTAAGTTACAGCCGCGCAGAGAACTTACGGCTCTGCGCTGCTGCTGTTATATTGCGCCTTTATCCGCCAGCAATTGTGCTATTACCTCGGCCATTTGTTGATAACCTGCTGCATTAGGATGAATCAGATCACTGTGCAGACCGGGCCTGCTTAAAACATCTGCCAGCAGATCATTCTCCACAATAATGCCCATCTCATCGGCCACCTGTTGATACTGCTTTAAAGGGGTTAACAGCAGGGTGGTATTAGGCACGGCAATCAGCACCACTTGAATATCTCTATCCTGTGCCATGCTTATCATGGCGCGCAGATTATCTGCCATAAGCGCTAAGTCTGACTTGCGGAGCATATCATTAGCACCGTGGCAGAGCAGCAGTAACTGCGGATCATGCAGCTCCAGCAGCTGTTCTAACCTGGCCAGGCCGTTTTTACTTAATTCTCCGTTAATACCTGCATTAATTACCGGTATGTCGATCAGTCGGCTTAGCTGCGCCGGGTAACTTTTATTCTGCGGCGCACCGTAGCCGAATGTCAGACTATCTCCAAAAGCAAGAATAGGCTGATCGGGATTCAGCTGCTGCATATTAGATGAGTCACTGCAGGAAAAAACAAAAAAAGCAGTGATAAGTAAACATACTGCTGTAAACCTTTTCATAATCATATTTTGTAAACCTTTGCATTATTGAGTCGTGTGATCATTTAGTTGTTATTACTGTAACGTGTCCGTTGTAAACCTTTTTACCACGGCCGTTTTTAAAGCTCTAGTCTAATTAGTTGTAAACGCTCTCACTATGAATTTCATTTAAAATCCTTACTAATCAATCATCTACAGCTGATTGGCGAGCATAAATAAGACGCAAATAAAAGAGCAGGCCGGCTGTATTAAGCTGTGACTGTGAACTTGTTCATAACTTTACAGGGTTGTTGTGACTATTTTTTGAGCTGTATGCTGCTTTGCCCTTTTGCAGTCAAAATCACATTGCATAAATAATCGTCATGTACGACTTTAAATGCAGTTTAATTATTGTGCATGCCGGTTTGTTGAGTATTGATCACTGTAAATTATGTTGCCGGAAATGCCCAGTTAGTTAACACAGCTTAGCATAAAAGGTAGTTGTGCTAGGGCGTAACAAAGGTCCGCGCTTTGTTACGTTAACAGCCGAGCTGGAATGGTTCCAGTTTGACTTAGTGCGATGGATTCTAAAAACGGCAGTTTTTTTGTCAGCTTTTAGGTGTTTGTACTGATCAGCTGAACTGCGGCTGAATGTATGGATAGATTTCATGCGGCACTCAAATTACTACAGCGGACTGCGCTGATCGTGTTAAGCGCATTGGAAAGGGAAATCTAAGATGAAAAAAATACTCTTGATCGGTTTGACGGCAGTATCTGTTACTGCCCAGGCTGACTGGTATTTCCGTGGAACAGCAAATGACTGGGCATCTGCAGCTATGCGGAATGTTTCCGGTAATGAATATCAAACCTGTCAAAGCTTCGGCTCTGATAACCCAAGATTTAAAATTGACCGTTTTGCAGACTGGAGTGAAAGTTATCCGTCAGCAGATTACATAGTTTCTGCTGACCGCAGTTATAATATTTCGTTTATGAGTGATACTCATGCCGTTACCGTTACAGAGGTAAGCACCTGCGGCGTCATTGAACAGGACAGCTGGTATTTTCGCGGAACACCTAATGCGTGGGCAAGTACAGCAATGCTCAGCAGCGATAATATAACTTACTGCAGCGAGCAGAGTTTTGGCTCTGATAATCCGCGTTTTAAGATAGATCATTTTGGTGACTGGTCAGAAAGTTATCCGCAGGGGGATTTCAGCGTTGATGCTGATAAAACCTACCAGGTTTGTATTAATGCCGACAGTAAAGAGATCAGCGCAGTTGAAGTTATTCAGGCTGATACTCAGCCGGCTGTCGTAACTGCAGTTCCTGCCGCCGGTACTTACAGCACTGCGCAGCAGATTACACTGAGCGTAAGTGATAATCAGGACAAGACACCGCAGCTGTACTGCACAACCGATGGTTCAATACCGACAGTCGAGTCGACTAACTGTAATAATCAAAGCTTCAGCGCACAAGATATTAATACAACGGGGGCAGATCTTTTATTAAAAGTATTTACTGTTGATGCTTCTGGTAACAGTGCGCTAAGCAGCTTTGCTTATACAGTCATAGCAGACGGCGCATCTGAAAGTACGCTGCTTTATTACCACAACAGTGCCGGCCATAGCGCTCCTAATATTCACTACTGGGATGTTAACCCTGTTTTAACGCAGACAGTCTGGCCCGGTGAAACGCTCCAGTCTCTGGGTGACGAATGGTATCAGTTTGAGTTTTCTCAGACTATAGATAGTGCGCAGGTTATCTTTAACGGCAGTGCCGGACAGACTGCCGATTTAAGTTTTAATGCGCAGACTCCCTGCTACCAGAATAACAGCTGGGTCAGCATGGATCAGTGTGATGTTGAAGATACTAAGGCACCCGTGCTAAGCGCTGTGCCTGCTGCCGGCAGTTATGAAGAAAGTACGTTAACAATTGAACTCAAGGCTGATGACCGCGATCCTGAGGTGCAGGTTTATTACACACTTGACGGCAGTTTACCGACGGTTAATTCTACCCTGTATGACCAGGCTATTAGTATTACTGATAGTGGAACTGCTGTGGTTGATGCGCTTATCAAAGTAACCGCCGTTGATAATAAAGCGAATCAGTCAGATGTTGTAGAATTCAGCTATCGATTAAATGAAGACAACACCGCGCCTGTGATCAGTGCTAATCCTCCGGCAGGTCATTCAGTGACTCCTGTTGCGGTTACTTTAAATGTTAGTGATAACCGTGACAGCAGCCCTGTATTGTACTTTACCCTTGACGGGAGCCAGGCAACCACTGAAAGCACTCCTTACTATGGTCAAACATTCAATATTAGTGAAAATACGACGATTAATCTTCTGGCTGCTGATAATGCCGGCAACTTGACGGAGCAGTCTTTTACTTACCGTATTGGTGAAGTCAATATTACCCGCTTCGATCCGCGTCAGGAAACCATCTACTTCCTGTTAACAACACGCTGGTTTGACGGTAATGCTGATAATACGGTTGGTGATAACTGGTGTTCCTGGACTGAGGAACGCATGACAGATGATATCAGCGATGACGGTTTTACCGGCCCTGAAGATGTTACCTGGAGAGGGGATTTTGAAGGCCTGGTTAAAAAAATGGATTACATTAAGGCCCTGGGTTTCACTGCTGTGTGGATCACGCCAATTGTACAGAATGCCGGTGATTTAGCGTATCACGGCTACCATGCTTACGACTTTACTAAAGAGGATGAGCGTCTGCTTTCTCCCGGTTATGATTTCCAGCGGGTGATTGACGAAGCACATTCGCGCGATATGAAAGTTTATCTGGATATTGTACTTAACCACACGGGGCGTTTAGGTGTAAAGGGCAAAGCTGAAATCAAATATAACAGCGATCCTAAATTGTTTCCGCTTCCGGATGAATGGGCCGGCTGGGTTTGGGACGAGAGTAAATACCTGAATGGTATTGCTCAGTTCCCGAACGGCTGGGAATATGACGGTTTAACATCACCCGGGACAATTAACGGAGAGCCGATCCCTCCTTACCAGAGGATCCCGAGCCGCCGTCCTTTCACAGCTGCCGACACTGCAGACTACAATCTAGATCAACTTGATGCGCAGGGCATCATGAAGTATCAATGGCCGTCAAATGAATCCTACGTTTATACTATGGATAATTATGAAGGGCGTCCGCTGAGCTACGATGAATATAAAACTTCTAGTCAGTGGTTTCACAGTCAGGGCTTCGGTAGTGAAGATTCCTTTGATGTTTACCCCAATGCAAATCTCAATAATATTCATGAAGATCTGCCTGATTTAAATACAGAGAATCCAGCAGTACGTGATTATCTTGTTGAAGCATACGGCCGTTATATCCGTATGGGGGTTGACGGTTTCCGGGTAGATACCGTTATGCATATCGATAAGAAAACCCTTAACGATATGTACTGGCCGGAGTTTAACCGCATTGCCAAAGAGAGTGAATCTGCCCGCGGTGGTTCTGATTTCTTTATGTTTGGTGAAGTAGCAAACTTTGTGGGTAATATTACCGATAAGACCTCGCTGCTGCGCCAGCAGAACTATACCTGGGACAATAACAACTTTGATGTCAGCAGTGATAATCATAAACTTAACGGCAATGAATACCGCACACCTGACTACAGTGAAATGGCGCCCCATGGTGATGCTGAATACCATTTCTCTGTGATTGATATGGTCTCCCATAACGGCTTTACCAACGGTCACGGCGGCGGTTTTAATGCAGCACTAGGTAATGATTCTGCATATAATGATGCAACATTTTTAACCTGGTATGCGGATTCACATGATTACGGCCCGAATAAAGGTGAAACCCGCTATCAAGGTGATTTTGCTCCGTTATGGTCAATGCTGTTTACCTTCCGCGGTATTCCGATTGTTTATTACGGTTCTGAAATTCGCTTTGCACAAGGTAAACCCAATGACTGGCCCGGCGGCGGCGCTAACGGCGTAAATATGTCACTGCAGAAAACCGGCCGCTCTTACTTTGGTGAGCACCTGCAGGGTGATGTTACGGCTAGTGACTTTGCGGAATACCAGGCAAGCGGTGAAGTGAATAATACCTTGAGTAATGATCTGGCACAGCATCTAATGGGCTTAAACAAAATCCGTCACGCAGTGCCGGCGCTGCAGATGGGCCAGTATAGTGTTGCTGATGCAGACGGCGGCTGGGCACGTTACCGCCGCCGTTATGTCGGTAATGTCGGCGGCGTTGATATCGATTCTTTTGCCCTGGTTGGTGTTGGCCAGTCCAGTTTCAGCTTCAGAAATGTTCTGCCCGGTACCTATATTGATGCCGTAACAGGTAACAGCATTACTACCGACGGCGGCAGTATATCCTTTAATGTGACAACGGGGGGGGATGCCGGTCTGGCTGTTTATGTGCTTGACGGCGCTGTTACCGCAGCACCAGGTAAGATAACCAATAACAGTCCGTTCTTGAATTAAGGGTAATCAGCTAAAACCTCCGCCTCTCTGGTTGGAGGTTTTTTGCAATTGTATTGTCGGAATAGTATTAGAACTAAGAAGAGAAAGCTGACGGGGAAAGTATCACCTTGTCACTATTTGTAACAAGGTGATATAAGGGGTAACGGTTATCTATTAGTCATCTAAAATATTTAATAAGCTTAACAGGTGAATAAACAGATTAAACAGGTTTAAATATAAAGAAACCGTTGCGCGGATGTAGTTGGTTTCACCACCGTGGATAATGCGGCTGGTATCAAAAAGAATGAAACCTGACATAATTAATACTACAACGCTGCTGATAACGACCTGCATGATTGGAATTTGTAAAAAGATGTTAGCAATCATTGCAATAATAACCACAATCATACCTGCCATCAGAAAGCCGCCCATAAAAGAGAAGTCTTTACGTGATGTTAATACATAAGCCGACAGAGCAAAGAATATCAGTGCCGTTGAGCCTAATGCCTGCATAATCAATGAAGCACCGTTTTCCATCGCTAAATAATGGTTAAGCATGTTACCGAGTGAAGCGCCCATTACGCCGGTGAACATAAACACCCAGAAAATACCTTTACTGGAATCGGCGGTTTTAGATACAACAAATAAAAGAGCAAAACCAACCAGCATCAGTACTAGTGACGCCATTGCACCGATATTGAACATAGTTGCGATAGTTGCTGTTAATGCTGAAAAAGTCAGGGTCATGCCGAGTAGAATATAGGTATTTTTAAGTACTTTATTAATCGAAATACCATGACTCTGTGTTTGAGTATTTGTAGTTGGTGAATTCATACGCTCTCCGGATAATCATAAATAGTTATTTCTCATCATAGCATGTGCTTTGTGTATAAAGGCAAACTTTTATTTGCACAATATAAAAAAATGTAAAAATTTATTTAAATACTGGGACTGCCTGCATTATTAGATCTTAATGCGTGTGGTGAATTAAGTTTTTAATTAAAATGAAACAGGTTTAATAAATAAGGAAGTTTATGAAAAAAATACTGCTGTTATTAATTACTTTAATAACTCATGTTTCCGCTGCTGCTGTGGAAAATCAGCACCCTTCAATAACACAGCGAGATGAACTGATTATTGTGATCCCCAAGGATGTGAAGCGGGATTATGCTGTTTTTATGCACGGTCGTGATCCGCTGCAGATCTCAGATTACTGCGGCTCTGGCTCTCGACGTGATGTTGTTGAAGTTGTGTTGATCCAGCAGGCTTTAGCACTGGGAGGTGTAGATGCTTCAATTCGTTTTATTGTGGCTTCTTCCCATGCTCGAATAATCAAACTGGTTCATTCGGGAAAAGCAGTAATGGCAGGAAACTCAATCTGGCGGGATCTCCTTGATGATTCTGATCTGCTTTATGTTTCTGATCCTGTTATTGAAAACGGGCGCTTTGAAGCCGGTTTATATACCATCAGCGAAAATAAAAAGGCGTTAAACGCAAAATCGCTTGCAGACGTCCGCCGCTTAAGAGCTGTTTCAAGCAAAGCATGGAGCGCAGACTGGCAGACTTTAAATGCGATGAAAATGAATTCATTGATCAATACGGTAAAGTGGTCATCAATGGTTAAAATGGTTGCCAAAGGACGTGCAGATTTTTTATTAGCGCCGTTTCAACCCAGTGACGATTTGTCATTTACTCCGGAAGGAGTTCATTTAGTACCCGTGCCCGAGTTAAAGGTCGGTCTGCAGGGCAGTCGTCATTTTGCTGTATCAAAAAGGAATGGTCAGGGTGAAGGGGTGATTAATGCTTTGAATAAGGGCATTAAAATTCTTAAGGAAAAAGGACTGCTTGAAAAAGCTTACACTGACTCCGGTTTTTTTAATAACCAGGTAAAAAGCTGGGATAAGATTATTTAGCGCTGTAAAAATATTTAAGCTGAAAAAAAAGGCGCATTAAGCGCCTTAGTATTTAAATGCTGCTAAAGGCTTATTTAGCGCCTTCGATGATACCAGCAAATTCTTCAATGATTAATGCAGCGCCACCAACTAAACCACCGTCGATATCAGCTTGTGCAAATAATTCTTTTGCACTTGCCGCTTTAACACTGCCGCCGTAAAGAATCTGTACTTTCTCTGCAACAACTTTGCTCTGCTCTGCTAACCAAGAACGGATATGTGCGTGAACTTCTTGAGCCTGCTCAGAAGTTGCAACTTTACCAGTACCGATAGCCCAAACTGGTTCATATGCAATAACACAGTTTTCTAGTGCATCAATACCGGCAACATCGATTACTGCTTTAAGTTGAGTTTCAACAACAGTTGTTGTTACGTTAGTTTCACGCTCTTCAAGCGTTTCACCGATACATAATACAGGCACTAAACCGTGTTTCTGGATAGCTACAAATTTAGCTGCAACAACAGCATCAGTTTCGTTGTGGTATTGACGACGCTCAGAGTGACCAACAAGGCTGTATTTAGCACCGAACTCTTTAACCATTACTGGAGAAGTTTCGCCAGTGTAAGCACCTTCAACATTCGTGCTTACATCTTGAGCACCAAACTCAATGCTGTTAGCAGCAGTTAAGTTAGCAACTTGCTCGATAAAGATAGCTGGTGGACATACAGCAACTTCAACGTTTGCAGCAGCGTCAGCTGCAGCTTCAATGCCTTTGATTAAAGTAGATACAGATTCTTTAGTACCGTTTAATTTCCAGTTACCCATTACAAGAGGTGTTCTCATGGTTTTCTCCATTATATTAATTGAAATTGTTAAAAACTGCGTTGATTATAAATGACTATCTGTTGAAACCTATCTATTTTTTCAACTTACTGTAATTAAATTACAGTAAAAAGCAATAAACTGATCTAAAACAAACCTATGTGAATAAGCGCTGCTCAATAAAAGCGCGCTTTACACAAAAGCCGGTTAAATCAGTTCTTTAATTTCTAATGTCTGATGCTGACTGTAGTACTGCGCTTCAATTGACTCGCTTTGTTCTACGCTATGCTTAATTTCTTCTTTATCAAAAGCGATATCACCACCGTCAATAATGCCGGAATCTTTATTGACTGACTTAAAGTCAAACAGAGTGGTATCGCAAAGGTGTGAAGGAACAACATTCTGCATCGCTGTGAACATCGTCTCTAAACGGCCGGGAAATTTTTCATCCCAGTCGTTGAGCATCTCTTTGGCTATCTGCCTCTGCAGGTTCGGCTGAGAACCGCATAAATTACATGGAATAATCGGATATTGTTTCAGTTGTGCGTACTGCTCTATTTCTTTTTCTTTACAGTAAGCAAGCGGACGGATCACCACATGCTCGCCGTTATCGGAAACAAGTTTTGCCGGCATAGATTTTAGTTTGCCGCCGAAGAACATATTCAGCATCATGGTCGCCAGCATATCATCTCTATGGTGTCCCAGTGCAATCTTAGTTGCACCCAGCTCTTTGGCGGTGCGGTATAAAATGCCGCGGCGTAAGCGTGAGCATAAGCTGCAGGTAGTTTTGCCTTCCGGTATTTTGTCCTGCACTATGCTGTAGGTATCTTCTTCTACAATTTTGTACTCAATATCCAGGCTTTGTAAATATTCCGGCAGTATATGAGCCGGGAATCCCGGCTGTTTCTGATCCAGATTGACAGCAATGATTGAGAAATCAATAGGTGCCGCGGCGCGCAGTTCGATCAGTATATCAAGCATGGTAAAACTGTCCTTACCTCCCGATAAACAAACCATAATGCGGTCGCCGTCTTCTATCATGTTGTAGTCTGCAATTGCCTGGCCGGTTAAACGACGCAAACCTTTATTGAGTTTTTTAATGGTGAACTGTTGTTTTTTTGTAAGTGCGTCTGACATTCTTCAGCCTTGAAATATTTGAGGGCATTTTTTTGAAAGCGCATTGTACAAAAAGATGTTTTGAGATGCAAAGCCCTGCTGCAGAGGCAGGGCGGTAAAAGGGAGTTATAGAGGACTTGGACGTGCAATTAAGAACCCCTGCACACCGTCGATATACATATTTTCTAAGATCTGTTTCTGCTCTAAGTGTTCGATTCCTTCAGCTATAACGCGGCAGTCCATTCGATGAGCAACATCAATGATCATACGTACAAACTGCTGGTTTGCACTGTCGCGTTCGATATTGCTTATTAAGCTTGCATCAATTTTGACAAAATCAGGTTTCAGCTCTTTGAATAATCTAAATGATCCGATTCCTTTACCAAAATTGCAGATTGCTGAGCGGGTGCCGGTCCGTTTGAGCATATCAAAAACACGTTTGCTGGCAACAAGGTTGCAGTCCAGCACCTCTTCCTGCATTTCAAATATTAAAGAGCCTGCTATGTTAGGCTCTCTTAATAACAGTCTTTCAAGCCAGACGATAAAATTACTGTTCTGTATAGCAGAGCCGGTTATATTGATCCCCCAGCGTGTACTGCCGTCGGATTTATGGCGGCACTGGCTGACGACTGTTTCTAATATCAGCTGCTCTAATTTCACGCTCATATCAACACGCTGCGCCATAGCAAAAACGGTTTCGGTGGGGATCATACTGTTGTTCTCACCAAGAAAACGGGTAAATATCTCCTGATAGCCTTTCATATTGCGGTGAATGGCTTGAATCGGCTGGTGCAGCAGCATCAATGCTCTTTTTTCGATAATGCTGTCGATTATATTACGCCAGTGCTGCTGACCGAACTGGTTTTCATCATGATCATGCTGCTCAAACGCCCAGCTGTTAATTCCTTCGGTCTGCGCTTTTGCCAGCGCCATATCGGTACGGGCTAAAACCTGCTCGGGCAGCTGACCGGAAATGATAGAAGAGATGCCGTTGTAGGCAATGCTTTCCAGTTCATTAACATTCTGATACTGATCGAATTTAGATTTTAACTCTTTAGCAATCCTCTGCGCCTCACTTACGTTCATTTCCCGGGCAATCAGCGCAAAGTCCGAGCCGCTGATGCGGAATACTGACACCGCAGAAAAACGGTCGGTGACCTGAGTGATAATATCGGCAATATTCACAATGTAGTCATCACCCTGTTGAAAACCGCGCTGTGAATTAATGGTATTTAATTCACTGGCCCGGATAATGGACAGTATTGCGTGTTTCTGCTCTTCCTCTTCACTGAGTATTTCGGTTAACTCCTTACGAAATGCATGACGGTTATTAAGCCCGGTGAGATTATCCATATTGACCTGACGTGCAAGATCTACAATCTGCTTTTCCTGATTCTGCAGGGCTTTATGGAATAATTTTTTCTGCTGGTGCAGCTGCTCTGATACCTTAACAAAAGGGCTGCCTGGTGACTGCTCATCTGATATTTCATGTACCAGCGAAGTTTCAATACTTTTATACAAACGGTAGTAAACAATATTGATCAGCGAGGCTGAAATGATTAATGCCGTGTAAGTTACAAAGAGAATTTGAGTCAACAGTGTAAAAAGCTGACTGTTATGTACCGTAAACTCGATAAGCTGGCTGCCGCTGCTGGAGATAACCGTCGTCGATGCAACGGGAGATAAAGAAGAAAAGAATCTGCTAAGCTGCGGATCCTCGTGAACCAGAGGTGCAGGTAAGTCGCTATTGCTGACTTTTATAAAATCAAAGACCTGATGCTCGATCAGTTCATTTAACTGTTCAATATTGGTTATTAACGGGCTGTTCTGTAAATTAAGTTCTTTTGCGATTAACTCCTGCTGCTGAGAGAGCAGCGGGTTAAATATTAATTTGACGGCAAAAGTCACAAGAACAGCAAATAGAAGAACAATAAGGTTACTTATCCAAAGACTTTTTTTATAGTCATTCATCGAAAACTCACTCCATGATTTTCATATGTGGTTAATAAATAATCTTTATTAAGCTAATCATAACGTTTTTTTATCTGAATATCTTACATCATAGTAACAAAACCTTTTTTTTAGTAATTAAATACAATGTATTAGCGCTCTTTTCTGTAATGCGGCTGATGGCTCTGCAAAAGCTGTTTGGTAACAGCTGACTGAGGAAAATTATAGATTTTTTCGGTACTGTTATTCTCAACGATCATGCCGTCTTCCATAACAACAATCTGGTCGCTCATATGCCGTACTAAATTCATATTATGAGCAACGAAAATATAACTCACGCCGATCTTTTCCTGTATATTTAATAATAGGTTAACTATTTTAAAACGCAGGGAAATATCTAAGCTTGCTAAAATTTCATCGGCAATTATGATGTCCGGTTTTAAAATCAGTGCGCGTGCAATGGCAACCTGATGCTGCTGTATGCTGGATAACATATTCGGATAAAAATCCAGGTAATCGGGTAATAATCCAACCAGATTTAATGTATTTAAAATCTGCCTTCTACGTTGTTCCATTGTTAAAGGCGTATTCAGTTCCAGCGGCGCCGCCAGTATCCTGCCTATGGTGGCTTTAGGATTAAGTGAGCTGCTCGGATCCTGAAATATCATACGAATTGATGTACACCTTTCCTGCTGTGAAAAAGTCGACAGCGGTTTGTCTTTTACATAAATTTCGCCTGAGCTGGGTTTAATTAATCCGGCAATAATCTGTACCAGCGTACTTTTTCCTGCACCACTTTCGCCGACAAGCGCCAGAGTTTTTCCCCGTTCTAAAGTGAAATTAAGCGGGCCGAGTGTCTTGCGGAAACCTGTAGATGAAAACCGCGCACTGCGTTTGTAGTTTTTACATAAATTACTTACGTTGAGAAGTGTTTGCATGTTTAGTTTCATCTAAAGTTGGAAAGTGACAGCGGATAATATGACCTTTGTAGTTTACTGCATCCGGGTTTTGTACACAGTTTCGTTGTGCTCGCGGACAGCGGGGGCCTAAACGGCAGCCGATCGGCAGTTGATTGGCTGACGGAATATTACCGGGTAATGTATATAACTGGCTTTTATGATCAATTGACTCGTCAAAGTTCAGGATTGTTTTGATCATTGTCTCGGTATAGGGGTGCATCGGACTTTCCATCACCTGTTTATAGCTGCCGGATTCGACAGTCTGGCCGCAGTAAACCAGAGTGATATAGTCCGATAAATCACTAATACTGCCGAAATTATTACTTAATAATAAAATGGCAGTATTGTGCAGCTGATTTAGTTTATACAGCAGACGGAATATCTGCGCCTGAGTAACAGCTTCCATTGCATTGGTCGGTTCATCAGCAATAATCAGTCTCGGGCTGTTGGCAACCGCCATGGCGATCATTATTTTCTGGCAGACACCTTCAGACAGTTCATGCGGGTAACTGTCCAGTACAGCCTTGTCATTTTGAATGCCCACTTTGTGCAGCAGCTCATAAATCCGGCGCATAACGGATTGTTTTTTAGTTGGTTTTACTATGTTTATAAATCGCGATTTTAACGAAGAATGCGGCAGCACCTCTTTAATCTGTGACAGTATCTTACGGCTTGGATCTAAGTAAGATCTGGGATGCTGAAAAATCATGGCTATCTCTTTACCCATAATTTTTCTGCGCTCCGGCGAGGATAGTTTGCTTAAATCAGTACTACCTAAAAACATACGGTCGGCGGTCACTGTCCAGCTTGGGTTGTGCAGTCCTAAAATAGCTTTAGCTATAATACTTTTGCCGGAGCCCGACTCTCCTACTAAACCATGGATTGTGCCGTCTACGATAGTTAATGAAGCTTTATCGATAACGCGTACTTTTCCCTGCGCAGTTGTAATATCAATACTTAGATTACGAATATCAAGCAGCGCCATTATTCTTCCCCTTCAATAACAGAGTGGCGGAGACCTTCGGAAAAAACGTTAAATATGATAATGATCAGAAAGATTGCAATACCAGGAAAAAACACCAGCCAGGGAGACAGATAGATAAGGTCTATGCTGCTGGCGATTAATGAGCCCAGTTCAACGTCGGGCAGCTGGGTACCGAAACCTAAGAACCCTAATGTCGCAATTTCCAGGATTGCCATGGTAAAAATTCGATTTAACAGAGTTACCATAGGTTCAATAATATTAGGGAAAATACCGAAACGCAGCAGCCGGGTATTGGTCGCTCCGTCAAGCTGCAGTGCTATTATGTATTGTTTGCTGAGTTCATTTTCGATAGCAATATAGATACCGCGTATAAACTGCGGCAGCAGCGACAAGGAAACGGCAAGTAAACAGTTTTCATAACTCGGGCCGAACAGAACAATAAGAATAAGCGCAGTCAGCAGGGTCGGGATAGTAAGCAGGGCATCGAGCAGGTGATGTAGAATACTGGCTTTTAAACCTTTGGTTAATACTGCTGTGGCACCGATCAGTGAACCTATTAACGAAATCATGAAAGTGATTAATATGCCCCCGCCGAGGGTCAGCTGCAGACCTTGAATCAAACGAGCTAATGTGTCCCGCCCCAGATCATCGGTTCCTAAAATATGATCTGTGCTGCCGCCTTCAAGCCAGTAAGGCGGTAATAAAAGGTTTTGTGCATATTGTGTTGACGGTTCATGGGTAACAATTAACTCTGCAAACAGAGCAAAAAATATAAGGGTAATTACTCCCCACATAGAAACAATCGCCGCGCTTTTGTTCTTGAAAATAGCCCAGGTATACTGCAGAGGCGACTGGATTTTATCTTCATTGAATTCGTTATTGATCAGCATATAAAGCTTTCCGTTTAGTTGGCGAAATAATCATCAGTAAAATATCGATTAAAATGCTCGATAACAGAATAAAACCGGAAATAATAAGCACAGCAGCAGGCAGGGCAAGGTAGTCGCCTTCTTGAATGCTTGTTAATAACCAGACTCCTGCACCGTCGGATGAAAAGACAATTTCTATGGTCATGGCAAAAGAGATAATGGTGCTTAGCTGCAGGCGGATCTGATGAATAATGGGCGGTAATGCATTTTTCAGAACATGTCGTAAGACAATTTGTTTAGTCGCCAGTCCTTTTGCGTAAGCCGCTTTTATATAATTACTTCTCATTATCATAGTGATTGCATGGCGTGTCAGCCGGATGATCTCTGTGATTAAGAAAAATGACAAAACAACAGCAGGCAGTATCAGGTGGGCGGCACGATCAGCAAAGGCACGCATCTGATATTGATCGGCAGCCAGCAGACTGTCAATTAATACAAAACCGGAAATAACCGGAACTTCAAAAACCGGGCTGATATTGCCGTCGACAGGCAGGCTGATGCCGACAGCATTAGGCAGCATAGTCATAATTATCGCCAGCCAGAAAACCGGAATAGCCAGGCCGATCAGTGCAATTGTCATTATTGTATAATCAATAAACCCGTTGCGCTTGAGACCTGCAAGTATGCCTAATGGAAACGCCACAATGATTGATGTAATACAGGCAACAAAACACAGCTCCAGTGTTGAAGCAAAAGCAGTTAGACCTTTATTCAGCAGTGAGCGCTGGTCTATTGACGAGATTCCCCACCGGCCCTGAAATATATTGGCCATATAATCGATGTACTGCAGAAAGTAATTACGATTATCTATACTGCCGCTGGACCAGTGCTGCAGCATAAATGCGATTATGGTTAAGATAAACGCAGTAATAATAAGTAAATTAAGGCGTCTAAACAGATATTTAAGCATATTACCGGGCTTCTATTTTTCGGACATTTTGAAAATTAATACCAGTTAACGGATTAACTAATAAACCTGAGATATTTTTGTTGAATGCATCCATGCGCAGTACGTGAGCGATTGGAAAATAGGGACGCTGCTCCTGAATTATTTTCTGAAGTTCGTAATAATTCCTGACGCGCTTTATAAAACTCGGCTCTATCAGTGTCGAGTCTAATAATTCTTGTACTTGAGCACTGCACCAGCGGCTGGAGTTACCTTCTAACACAGTAGAATCACAACTAAGCAGGGGCCTGAATAAATTATCAGGATCATTGATATGAATATTAATACCCGTCACATAGGTATCGTAATCACCTGAAAGAAGACGTTTTTCCAGCTCAGCATGGGTCAGGGAAATTATTTCGCTGTCGATTCCGATATCAAACAGATTAGCTTGAATCAACTCAGCTGTCTTATGGAAATTAGGATTGAAAACCGAATTATCCGAGGGGGTCAGGATAGTTAGTTTTTTAGTAAAATCATAACCCCTCTGTTTTAATGAGAGCAGGGAGTCATCCGGCTGGTAGTTAATATGAGTCGATCTTGGATTAAATGCCCATGACCGTTTGGCCAGCAGGGTATCGGTAGCACTGGCACTTTCAAAGAACACGGCATCAACAATGGTTTTCTGGTCGACTGCATGACTTAATGCCTGACGTACCTCAACCTGGTCAAAGGGCTCTCTGCTTGTGTTAAAAGACCATAATGCAATGTTGGCGGTCGGCTGACTGCTGATCACTACATCGGTGTTTTTACTGATTTTACTTAACTGACTTGCCGCCGGGTAGGTAATAACGTCACATTCCCCCGAAAGTAATTTTGTATAACGTTTGGTATTGTTTGGTGTTACGTCATAAATAAGTTTTTTTACTGCGGCCTTTTCTCCCCAGTAAAGATCATGGGCAAGATAGCGTGTCACCCGCGATGACTGGAAGTTTTTAAATTTGTACGGGCCGGTACCTATAGGATAAAAATCTATTTTTTCCGGATGCCCTCTGGACAGCAGACTCTGCGCATATTCCTGTGAATGAATTACGGCATAGTGAGCGGCTAAATTTGCTAATAATGTTGCATCCGGGCTGTTTAATACAAATTTTACCGTGTATTGATCAACTTTTATAATATCGGATACCAGATTGGTAAACGGATGATTAAAAAAGAAGGTGTCTGAAACGCGGTTAACAGAGTGAAAAGGATGATTCTTATTAAGCATTCTGTTAAAACTGAAGATAACGTCATCGGCGTTAAAATAACGCTTAGGAGAGAAGTAATCTGTCTGGTGAAAACTGACATTTCTGCGTAGAAAAAAGGTATAACTTAGTTTGTCTTCGCTTTCCAGCCAGTGGGTTGCCAGATCGGGTATAAAGCGGTTACTGGTCGGATCGATTTTAATTAAACGATTATACAGCTGATGCGTTGTCGCATCCAAAGTTGAAACATCATGGCTGATCTGCGGATTAAAAGACTGCGGACTGTTTTCAGTGCAGTACAGTAAAGTGTCGCTAAGACCAGATTCATTCTGGTAGCAGCCGCCTAACAGCAGTGCGACGGTAAAAACAAATATAATACGCATGGTTAATCACTTATTCCATTAGCTAGCGTGACAAGTAAGTTATCACTTGATATTAGACCAATATTTCAGAGGCTTATTCATAATACAGATCAAGAAAGCGGACCTGGATCGCTATTCATATGCTGTTTTTCAACGATATTCATCACTTTGCGGGTTAATAATAACCCTATGATGCCGAAAACAATACTGCCGGCGGCCTGACCGTATAAAATTCCCGGCGCATCATAATAGAGTGCGCCGATGGTGACAAATGGAATTGTGCCGAAGGTCACTTTGCCTATATTGAGTATTGTTGAATATTTTGCATAACCCAGGTTGTTTAAAAATGCCATTGCCACAAAGGTAATGCCGTTAAAAATGAAGGTGACTGCGATGTACTGACAAAAAATTCTTATAATCTCAGCGGTCTGATTTTCAGCATTGAATATATTTACCACAATATCCTGACCCATAGACAGTATAAGGGAGATCACCAGGGTGTAGCTGATAATGAATTTAATCGACTGATTTAAAACTTCTCTAACCCGGGAAAATTGTAAAGCGCCGTAATTCTGGCCGATAATAGGGCCGACCGCACCGGAAAGTGCAAACATCATAGCAAATGCAACGGGAATCAAACGTCCGATAATCGCCCAGCCGGCGATATATTCAGTGCCGAACTTTGCCACTTCATAGGTAACGTATAAGTTGCCTAAAGGGGTGGCAATTTGAGTTAACATAGCTGGAAAGGCAATATTTGAAATTATTTTTATATCCGGGAAGAAATCAGAAAAACTGAAACGCGTCAGCATCGAATATTTGAAGAATACAAAATAGAAACCAACTGCCAGTACCGTACAGCGGGCCGCAACGGATGCAATGGCCGCCCCCTGCAGATCTAATTTAAAAACAAAGATAAGAACAGGGTCGAGCAGGGCGTTAATAATACCGCCGCCTAAAGTGGCATACATGGCGTGTTTAGCATCACCTAAACTACGCAGGGTTGCCCCCATCTGCATCGCTAAGGCTAAAATCGGCAGGGAGGGTAAGATAATTCTCAGGTAAAGTGCCGCTTCCCTATGCTCCTCTCCCTGAGCACCGAGCGCCGTTAACAGCTCAGGCGCAGACAGCCAGAATAACAGGGCGATAAAACTTGTGAAGATAACTGCATATAAAGATATACAGCTGACCTGGCGGCGGGCCTGGCCTCTATTGTGCTGCCCGATCGATTTTGACACTCTGGCGCTGTTAACAGTAACCAGACCGATACAGACTGCGGTGGTAAAAAAAAGAATGGCGCTGGCATAACCAATAGCCGCGGTTAATGAAGAGCTGCCCAATAAACTGATAAAGTAGATATCGGCCAGATCAACCATAAACAGCGCACTAATGCCCAGGGCATTAGTCGCTGACATGGTCATTACATGGTTAAGTATTGAACCCTGTAAAAATTTTGCTTGTGTCAAACTATTCAGCTGCTGTGCAGTTCAGCGAATTTGTCTAATAACTGCGCTTCACTTTCAACATGGGCAGGATCAACAATAATACAGTTGATCGGGCAGACATCTATGCAGGTTGGTCTTTCATAATAACCGACACATTCGGTGCACTTCGCCGGATCAATTTCGTATATTTCAGCACCAAAGGTGATCGCTTCATTCGGGCATTCCGGATCACACATATCACAATTGATGCAGTTGTCTTTAATTAATAATGCCATATTTATTTACTGTGCGGGTTACGTGTATTAGCACCTGAATTCAGGTTACGCATTAATAAACCATGGTTAAGGTCTATCTCTTTCGGTACCGGCATATAAAGAACATGGCCGGAACCCGGTGCAACATCGACAAGTTCGCCTTTACGTGTCTGCAGCTGCTCTAAGGTAAAATTCAGGTTACCCTGCGGGGTCATTAACTCAAGTTTATCACCGACTAAAAATTTATTTTTAACGGTAACTTCAGCCAGGCCGTTTTCATTTCTGCCGGTCATTTCGCCGACAAACTGCTGCGTATCACTGATTGAATAACCGTAATCATAATTCTGGTATTCATCATGTGTATGACGGCTTAAGAAACCTTCAGTATAACCGCGATGTGCCAGATTTTCTAAGGTGCTCATCAGTTTCGGATCAAAAGGGCGTCCGGCAATGGCATCATCCATCGCTTTACGATAAACCTGAGCAGTACGTGCGCAGTAATAAAAACTTTTGGTACGGCCTTCAATCTTAAGTGACTGTACACCTATTTTTAATAAACGCTCTACATGCTGGACAGCACGCAGATCTTTTGAATTCATAATATAGGTACCGTGCTCATCTTCAAAAGCCGGCATATATTCGTTCGGGCGTCCCTCTTCCTGTAACAGGAACATCTGGTCAGTGGGTTTTCCTTGACCCAGGGTTGAATCCGGGCGTTGAACAGCAACTATATCACCCGTTTCATTTTCTTTGGCTTCATGTGCGTCATATTTCCAGCGGCATGAGTTAGTGCAGGTGCCCTGGTTAGGATCACGTTTGTTAATGTAACCGGACAATAAGCAGCGGCCGGAATAAGCCATGCATAATGCACCGTGAACAAATACTTCTATTTCAATGTCAGGGCAGTGCTGACGAATATCTTCGATTTCATCTAAAGATAACTCACGTGACAGTATCACACGCTCAATACCCTGTTTTTCCCAGAATTTTACACTTGCCCAGTTAACGGCATTAGCCTGAACACTAAGATGTACCGGCATATCAGGAAAAGCTTCACGAACCATCATAATCAAACCAGGGTCCGACATAATCAGCGCATCGGGTTTCAGATCAACAACAGGCTGCATATCGCGGATAAATGTTTTTAATTTTGAATTATGAGGCTGGATATTACATACCACATAAAGTTTTTTACCTTGGGAGTGAGCTTCATCAATACCGATTTTCAGCTTTTCAAGATTAAATTCATTATTACGTACCCGCAGTGAGTAACGAGGCTGACCTGCGTAAACTGCATCTGCGCCGTAGGCAAATGCGTAACGCATATTTTTAAGTGTACCGGCTGGTGAAAGTAGTTCTGGAGTCATTTTATTCTCTTCTGATATCAAGTCAGGGCAATATAAAACCAGTTGTCTGGCTCTGTAGGTATTGCAGGGCGTTGGATTCTACCCGCTTTTATAACAAAGTGGTAGTCCTGTGAGTGCTGTTTTTCAGGGCTAGTTTAAAGTGTTTAAAATCGCCTATATATAGAGCAAACAGACTGCCAAGCTCGCGAAAATAGTAGGGAAACTCAAATTAAGTTTCACATTTCATTAGCGCATCACTATAATATGGCAATATTTTTTATTTTAAATGACCCGTTTGGTCGTTTTTTACCGTCAGGCTACTGGCTTTAATATAGGTTTTACATGGAAAACACAGAAAAATTTACTAACAACAAACAGATTATTAACTTTCTAACTGAACAGTTTCCTTTATGTTTTACAGCTGCTAGTAATGAAGCTAAACCATTAAAAATTGGAATATTTCAAGAGCTGGCTTCGCGTTTAGAAAATGAGCCGCGCGTCAGTAAAACTCAGCTGCGGGGGGCACTACGTCAATACACACTTAGCTGGCGTTACCTGCACAGCATTAAACAGGCTGTTAAACGTGTTGATCTTGACGGCGCGGAAGGTGAAGAAGTTTCTGCAGAACATGCAGAGCATGCTTTAAAAACGCTGAAAGAGAGCAAAGATAAAGCTTTTGCCAATAAGAAAAAAGCAGCCGCAGACGCAGCGCCGAAACGTGCTCCTAAAAAAGTTAATGTGCCGACTCGTGCCAAAAAAGCACCGGTTAAAGAGCAGAAAGTTGAAGATTTAAGTAATTTTAAAGAAGCAACTCACTCTGAATTGAAACTTAAACAGTCAGTTAGGGTCTTATTAGGTAAGTCTCCGGTATCTGGTGTTGTTGTTGAGATACTTAAAGATGATGTTCAGGTTCAACTTGATTCTGGAATGACGGTAAAAGTTAAAGCAAAACATCTAATTGTATAAAGGTAAATAATGAATAAATTTTTTCGCCATACGCTGTTTATAGCCTGCTCCCTGTTTATCGGAGCCGCTTATGCACTTCCTGTTAGTTTCGATATAAAAGATATTCCGCAGCTGCAGCAGCAGGAGCAGCATGCAAAGGTGGCGAAAAGAGTGAGTGACTTATTCAGTCGCTCACATTATAAATTTATTCCCCTTGATGATGCACTTTCTCAGAAAGTATTTGATCGTTATATCGAACAGCTTGATTACAATAAACAGATCTTTCTGCGCAGTGATATTGATAAATTAAAAACTTATCAGTTCTCACTTGACGACAGTTTGAAATCCGGTCAGTTATCTCCTGCCTACACAATTTACCAGTTAAATCTTAAGCGCCGTTTTGAGCGTTACAACTATGCTTTATCGCTGTTAAAGGATGAAATTAAATTTGATGTAAAAGATGAATACCAGTTTGACCGCAGCGAAAGTGACTGGGCTAAGGATTCGGCTGAGATTGATAAGCTCTGGCAGCAGAAAGTAAAATCAGATGCATTAGCATTAAAATTAGGCGGTGAGGAATGGGACAAGATTAAAGAGCTGCTTAATAAACGTTACCGCAATATGCTTAAACGTTTAACTCAGACAGAAAGTGAAGATGTATTCCAAAGCTTTATGAATGCTTACGCACAAACAATCGAGCCCCATACCAATTATTTATCTCCAAGAAATACAGAGCGTTTTAAAACAGAAATGAGCCTGTCATTAGAAGGGATCGGCGCAGTTCTGCAGCTTGAAGACGACTACACTGTGATCCGCAGTCTGGTACCCGGCGGTCCTGCCGATCGCTCTAAACAGGTTTTTAAAGAAGATAAAATCATTGCTGTCGGTCAAGACGGTGAGCAGCTTATTGATATTATCGGATGGCGCCTGGATGATATTGTTGACTTGATCAAAGGCCCGAAAGGCACAAAAGTACAGCTGCAGATATTATCTGGTAAAGCAGATGTTAAAAACCGGGTTGTTGAAATTGTTCGTGAAGAGATTCATCTCGAAGATCGTGAGGCTAAATTTACCGTTGAAGAGATAGACAATAAAAAAGTCGGGGTTATTACTATTCCCAGTTTTTATATCAAGTTAACAGAAGATGTTGAAAAAGGTATCGCTTCATTAATTAAACAGGATGTTGAAGGTATTGTTATTGATCTGCGTAATAACGGCGGCGGTGCATTAAAAGAAGCAACCTGGTTAACCGGTTTGTTTATTCCGTCCGGACCTGTTGTACAGGTACGAGATAACTTGAATAATATTTATGTTCATGAAGATGAAAATAAATCAGTAAGCTACGACGGCCCGTTAACAGTATTAATTAACCGTTACAGTGCCTCGGCTTCTGAAATATTTGCAGCGGCTCTGCAGGATTACGGTCGTGCGGTTGTGATCGGCGAACAGAGTTTCGGTAAAGGTACTGTGCAGCAGCATGGCGGAGTCTCGCGTTTTTATGATAAAGACAAAGAGAAAATCGGCTCTGTTAAATATACTCTTTCAAAATTTTACCGGGTTAACGGCGGCAGTACGCAGAATAAAGGTGTAATACCGGACATTCTATTTCCAACTGCAGTTGACAGTAAAGATACAGGTGAGAGTTTAGAGAAAAATGCTTTACCTTGGGATAACATCAGATCAGCTGCTTATAAACCGGTCGGAGATTTACAGTCTGATATTAATAAACTTGCTAAAAAGCATGAAAAACGTATTAAAGGCGAAGTAGAGTTCAGCTACCTGCTTGAAGATATTAAGGAATATCGTAAAGAAAAGGATATGACCAGTATCTCTCTTGTTGAAAGCGAGCGGGTTCAACTACGTGAAGAGAAAGAACTTCTTTTATTAGAGCGTAATAACGAACGCTTAAAACGCGCGGGTTTACCGCCGGTTAAATCAATTAATGATTTACCCGATGATTTTGAGCCTATTGATGCCTTTTTAATTGAAGCCGCCGCCATTACTCTGGACTACGCTAAACTATAATCCGTTTTCCCGTATTTTATTAAGGTCGGCTGCTAGCCGGCCTTTTTTATGTCTGCTGCAAATTGAGAACCGCTCATGTTTAGCCAGGTATCTTGAAAATGTTGATGCCGATTTGCAGAACTAGCATATCCGCCCCGGCTGGAACTGTTTGAAGAGAGTTTCTAGCAGAGTTTAAAGGTGCTGAAGGGGAACAGCAAGGTGGTTGTAACGGCTAATTTTCTGCACTATGCGGTTATAATGTTATGAGTATTGCGGCCCGGCATGCCAGTGATTAATATCCACAGTATACGGCTGCAGATCTTCCGCCGTAAAAACTAAAAACAAGGCGGCTGAACTTTTTTACGGCGTGATTTTATAATTGAGCGTAGTAATCAATAGGGCGGCTGACTAAGGTTATCTGCCTTTGTTCTGCTTCAACAAAACTTAAATTTTTCGACCAGTCTCCCACATCAAAACGTCTGGCCGCTTTATCTGCAAGCAGAAAATTGTGCTCAGCAGCCTGGTGTGTATGGCCGTGAATCAGGGTCTGACTATCATGTTTTTTCATCAGACGTAATACTTCCGCCTGGGTAACTCCCATCATCTCTCTGTTTTTATATACTTTTTTAGACTGACTGGCGGTACGGATCTTCCAGCCGATTTTTTTACGCAGAGACAGGGGAAGCAGATTAAAAATAAGTTGTAAAAACGGATTATGAATAACTGCGCGCATTTTCTGGTAGTTTTTGTCAGCTAAACAAAGTGTATCACCATGCATAATCAGCACATTTTCACCGTCTAAAGTGATTGTTGTGTGTTCAGGCAGCAGGGTCATGGACGCCTGTGCTGCATATCTTTTACCAATCATAAAATCACGGTTGCCGTGAATATAATAGAGCTTGATATTATTGCTTTGAGCATAAGCTGACAGGCGGGCCGCGGCCTCGTCCATCAGTGGAGTATGCTCATCATCACCAATCCATACCTCAAACAGATCCCCGAGAAGATAAAGCGCATCAACGTTTTCTGTTTCACTGTTTAAAAATGAAAAAAATGCATCTGTTACTTTTGGCTGATGTTCACTAAGGTGCAGATCGGCGATGAAGAGTGTTCTCATAGAAGTTATGCTACCGTTACACTTTCGATAACTACATCTTCAAGCGGTACATCCTGGTGTACAAAACCGAAGTTACCTGTTGCAACACCTTTGATTTTATCAACAACCTCTGTGCCTTCAACCACTTCACCAAATACACAGTAACCCCATCCGTCAGTTGTTTCTGATTTGAAGTCTAAGAATTTATTGTCGTTGATGTTGATGAAAAACTGAGCCGATGCAGAATGCGGTTCCATAGTACGCGCCATTGCAACTGTATATTTTTTATTTGACAGGCCGTTGTTTGCTTCATTTTTAACTGGTTTATTAGTGTCTTTTTCTTCCATGCCGGGTGCAAAACCGCCGCCTTGAACCATAAAACCGTCAATTACACGGTGGAAGATTGTATTGTCATAATGACCTGATTCTGCATATTTAATAAAGTTGGCAACTGTTTTAGGTGCTTTTTCTTCGTTTAAATCAAGCTTAATATCGCCAAAGTTTGTATGTAAAGTAATCATTTTCAGATCCTGTATCTGTAAAAAAACGCTATCATACCTGAACATATTAATTCATTAAACACAAAGGATGAATTTGTCACAAGGTCAGGTTAGAATACGTTTTTTATCCGTAATTAGACTGGAAGCTGCATGTTAAAAATTTACAACACACTGACACGACAAAAAGAACAATTCAAACCGCTTATTCCTGGAAAGGTCGGCATGTATGTGTGTGGTGTGACTATCTATGATTATTGTCATATTGGACATGCAAGAACATTTGTAGCTTTTGATACCGTTGCCCGTTATTTCCGTTTCAGCGGTTACGATCTTAATTTCATCCGTAATATTACCGACGTTGATGATAAAATTATCAAGCGCGCTGCTGAAAATAATGAAAGCTGTGATCAGCTGACTGAGCGTTTTACTAAAGCAATGCACCAGGATTTTGACGCCCTGTTTATGGAACGCCCGGACCTTGAACCTCGGGTTACTGATCATATGCCTGAAGTTATCAGCATGATAGAAAAACTGATCAGCAAAGAGCATGCATATGTTGCCGATAATGGTGATGTTCTTTTCTCGGTTGAAAGTTTTTCTGAGTATGGCCAGCTTAGCGGCCAGAACCTGGAAATGCTTCAGGCTGGTTCGCGTGTTGAAGTAGAAGACAGCAAACATAACCCGCTGGATTTTGTACTGTGGAAAATGTCGAAAGCCGGCGAACCGTTCTGGCAGTCGCCATGGGGAGACGGTCGTCCCGGCTGGCATATTGAATGTTCTGCAATGAATAATAAGCATCTCGGTGAAGTATTTGATATTCACGGCGGCGGCTCGGATCTTTCTTTCCCGCATCATGAAAATGAAATTGCTCAGTCCTGTTGTGCGCACCACGGCCAGTATGTCAATACCTGGATGCATTCAGGTATGGTGCAGGTTGATAAAGTAAAAATGTCTAAATCATTAAACAATTTCTTTACTATTAAAGATGTTTTAGAGGTTTACGACAGTGAATCAGTGCGTTACTTCCTGATTTCAGGGCACTACCGCAGTCAGCTTAATTACTCTGAAGACAATCTTAAGCAGGCGCGCGCTAGTTTAGAACGTTTATATACCTGTATTCGCGATGTGGATATTTCAGCAGTTACAGAGCTTGATAAAAACGACAGTCATTATATTAAGTTCTGTCATGCAATGGATGATGACTTTAATACACCGGAAGCGTTAGCGGTGCTTTTTGACCTTGTAAAAGAGATAAACCGGGTTAAAGGAAGCGATAGTGAACAGGCTGCGGGACTCGCTTATCTACTGGTTAAACTGGCTAATGTTTTAGGCTTATTAAATCAGACTCCGGAGCAGTTCCTGCAGGGCGGTGAAAGTGATGATGAAGTTGTTATGATTGAAGCATTAATCAAACAGCGTAATGATGCGCGTGCAAATAAAGACTGGGCATCTGCCGATCAGGCTCGTGATAAACTTGCCGAGTTAAAAATAGTGCTGGAAGACGGTCCGAACGGTACCACCTGGCGTAAACAGTAAACTCCGCCACAGCCGGCACTTGATTCATCAAGTGCCGGCTGCTTCCTCTTTTAAATTCATTTCCTGCTTACAGCCTGTACCTCTGTTTTGTTCTGCTGAGTTACACGTCACAACATTAAACAGTGCTGCTCTTATTTTTAATCTTATTCACAATTACTTCTAAACTTAAGCTGTACAATAACGGAGTGATGATTAGGAGAAATTATGGAAAATATCGGCTGTAAAGTGATGGTGTCTGGTATGGTTCAAGGCGTTGGTTTTCGTTATTTTACCTGCAGAGAGGCCTGTAAATATGGACTGGTCGGACACGCCAAGAACTTATACGGCGGCGAAGTAGAGGTATTAATGTTCGGCGACAGGGAAAAAATAGATAAGATGCTCCTGTGGCTGGAGAACGGGCCGAAAACTGCACGAGTCGATGAACTCAAGGTGAATGAAATACCGTACAGGCATAAAGAAGAGTTTTTATGCCTGTGACGTATTATATAAGGCGGTGTTTATTCACGTGCCGCTTTTTGTTTAAAATCATTTAAAGCAATACTCAGGGCTTCAACGGCAGTATCCGTTTCGATCTGGTTTTCTTCTAGCAGCTGGATTAAATCAACAGCCAGCTGCACTGATTTCGGCGCATCTGCCAGACTGCTTTTGTTATGGTTTTCTTTACTCATCACTAATCTCTTCTAACTGGAATTCTAATTTCTGGGTGAATGCATTACATTTTTGATAGCGAATTTTTAATGCTTCGATTTTTTCTTTGATATAGGCTTTTTGTGCATAACTGCTGGTTATCAGCAGCTCTTCCTGTTCGGCAATCATATTCAGCAGCCTGTGTTCATACTGCGCTTGTTTCTGAAGCTGCTGGTAAATCTTCTCTTTTGGAGAAGAATAGGATTTATAGAGCAGTTCAGCTTCACCTTTTTCCAGCCCCTGCACCAGCTGCTGCAGCGCATGGTACTGAGCAATAAACTGTTCGCATTCATGTTTAATCAGTATTTCCGGACGATTTTTGCAGACAGCATTCTCTAATGAAGAAAATGTATTGTTTATCTGCTCAATATAACCGCACAGGGTCAGACAGCGTTTGCCAAACAGGTGAACTTCAAAGACGAAGCATCTGTTTTCTGTTTGTTGAATAACTGCATCCAGTTTAGTGCAGCGGCTGCTTAAATCAGTTAACTGTTCTTGTAACTGCTGCAGCGGAAAGTTGATTGAACTTAACTCAGCCATCTCTTATATCCTAAATTAAGTGCCGTGATAACTACAATTGATATGAAAATACTGTTCGGGTCAAATAAAACATCAGTCATTATTTGTTCTTCTCGAACTGCACTGCAAACGGCGGCAGTGCTTCCAGCAGACCTTTTCCGTAGCGTTTTGTCTGCAGACGTTTATCTAAAATAATTATTTGTCCGGTATCATTTTCTTTTCTTATCAGTCGTCCGCAGGCCTGGATCAGTTTTTTACTGGTTTCAGGAACTGCCAGCTGCATAAACGGATTGCCGCCCTGTGATTTTATCCACTCAGAATGTGCTTCTTCAACCGGAGAGTTAGGAACGGCAAAGGGTAATTTAGTTATCAGTAAATTTGTTAAATAATGTCCAGGCAGATCAAGTCCTTCGGATAAACTACCGGTGCCGAACAGGATACTTGTCTGGCCTTTATCACAGCGGCTCTTATGTGTTTCAATAAGTTTACTGCGTGATAAGTCTCCCTGCACTAATAACGCATCGCCGTATTTAGGCGCGAGTTTATCAGCCGCTAAATTCATTTGCCAGTAGGATGCAAACAGCACTAAGTTGCCCTGTTTATCCTGAAGATTATTTTGTATTTTATCGAACAGTTCATTATCAAAGCCGGCCTGTGTCGGGTCATTATCCATATTAGAGATAATTAACGGTACCGACGGATAATCAAAAGGAGATTTCAAGCGTAAGTACTGGGTGCCGTCATTGCTCTGCAGGCCGCTCTGGCGTTTGAAAAATTCAAAATTATTAAGCGAGGTCAGGGTGGCCGAGCATAAAATAATACCGGCAGCCTGTGACCAGAACATATATTCTAAAATACCGCCGACTTCAATCGGCGAGGCATTCAGGTAGATATCTGACTTGTCTTTTTCAGCCCAGGCTGCAATAGGGCTGTGTTTTGCTGAACGTTCTTTGGTCAGCATTAGCCAGAGTGCATGCATATTTTCCAGGCGCTGCAGGAAAAAGCCGGATTCAATCAGCAGCGGCTCTGCATCACTCATTTTGACATTACCGTCTTTAATCTCTTCATTGATGATCGTTGACAGTTTATTTAACGCCGCCAGACATTTTTTACTTTCATCTTTTAAATTCGACGCCGGAATAGTTAAAGCATCGGGCAGTTCGCCCATTGTAAATCTAAACTGTTCAGATTCACTGAAATAACTCGGGTTATCAGTAAAATACTGCTCTACTATTTTTAGATCTTTAGTTAATTCAACTGCGCTTTCGAGCATATTTAAACCCGGTGTAATGGTGGTCTGACGTTTGATCACCCGGTTAATATGCTGGCTGAGCTGTTTTATTTTTTTCAGCCAGTCCTGGCTGCCTTTAATGCTTGCCCGGGCACTGGAAAAATCACGGGAAATTTTGGGAAGATGATGTGCTTCATCAAGTACATAAAAACAGCTGTCGGGATCCGGCAGTATAATGCCGCCGCCCAATTCAAGATCCGCCAGCAGTAAAGCATGATTTACAACGATCACGTCGGCTTTATTAATATCATCCCGTGCTCGATGAAAAGGGCACTGGCGATGGTTTGCTAAAGTACGTTTACAGCTGAATTTATCGGAAACGATATGCGACCATACGCGGTTTGGTATTTGTGTCGGCCAGCTGTCACGGTCACCCTGCCATTTACCGGCGAGATAAGCCTCGTTTAAGCGTTTGAACAGCTCCCGGTCACCTGCCTGCGGTTTTTCTGTGAAAAGAGGCTGCTGTTCTCCCTCCTGAAGGGCAGTAAACAATTTATGTTCACAGCAGTAACGCTGCCGGCCTTTAGCTAAAGTGAAAGAGAATTTGTAGTCACTATGACGTAAAAAGAAGGGCAGATCTTTATGTATCAGCTGCTCCTGCAGGGTAATTGTGGCGGTAGAGATAATCAGTTTTTTATTTGACCGCTGCGCAACAGGAATACCCGCTAATAAGTATGCCAGTGATTTGCCTATACCGGTACCGGCTTCTGCAACAAGAATACGACGGGATTTATCATATTCACCAGCAAGGACTTTAGCTATTTCAGCCACTAAATAGTTCTGTGCCTTACGTTTAGTGAAGTTTGGCAAGGACTGAGTAATAAGATCATAACTGCTGCGGATCTGTTTTTTTAGTGAGTCTGAAAGCATAAATCCCGAGTTTAAATAGAATAATATAAAAAGGGTATAAGTAAACCACTGAGAGGTGCATGGCCGCAGTTCTCAGTGGTTTGCTGTTTATAGAAAATCTTATCTAGCCTGCTGCAGATATAAAACTGCGGCTTCAACGCGGGATTTTATTTCTAGTTTTTTCAACAGGCTTTTTACGTGTACTTTTACAGTGCCTTCGGAAATATGCAGGTTATCTGAAATCTCTTTATTACTGTGACCTTTAGCCACCTCCTGCAATATCTGCGCTTCACGTTTTGTTAAAGAAGCTAATTTATTGCGGATATTATCTTCCTGATCCAGATCGTTCAGGTAATCATGCAGTTCATCGCTGACAAGCAGCTGGCCGGCCATTACCTTGTCGATATTAGTTAATAAACTCTCCGGCTCTGAATCTTTTAACAGATAACCATTTGCACCCTGATTAATAATGGCGATAACATCCTGCTTACTGTCACTGACTGTTAACACGATGATTTTTGCACTGCAGCCCTGTTTGCGCAGTGCAGTCAGAGTTTCTAATCCGGAAATACCGGGCATATTTAAATCAAGTAAGATCAGATCCGGCTGCATTTTCTTTGCAAAACTGACCGCTTCAATGCCGTTGGTTGCTTCCGCTATAATATCATAGCGAGGTTCGATATTTAGTAATTGCTGGATGCCTTTGCGCATAAGAGGATGATCATCAACAATGATAACCCGAGTTAAATTAGACATTTTCAATTCCTTGTTTCAGTAGCTTGTTTTTATAAGGGAAGATAAGTTTTACTTCTGTGCCGTTTTGTAAAGGTATAATAGAAAGTGTTGCACCCAGTTCATCCGCACGCTGCTTCATAATAGACAGTCCATAATGACCTTCCTGTGAAGAATTATCTCTGATTCCCAGGCCGTCATCAATAATACTGATCCAGACATTATCTTCATTGGTGATAATACAGGAAATATCTATATGTTTACATTGTGCATGTTTAATTGCATTGATTGTTGCTTCACGGATTATCTGCAGCAGATGAATATGCTGGTTAGGTGTGGTATGAAAGTAATCTTTAAATTTATTAAGAGTGATTTCGGCACTGCTTTGAATCTGCAGTGATTCAATCATGGTTTCAAGGGCATCTCTAAAATTCGATTCAGGCACATTTAAACGGAAAGTTGAAAGCAGTGAACGAAGCTGGGTATATGCTTCTGCTATAGCTGCTTTTATATTATCAATGGTATGTACTGCCTGCTGGTTCTCCGTCTGTCCTACCTGCCTTTGTAAAACCGCGCACTGAATTTTCAAGAAGGATAAAGACTGTGCAATTGAGTCATGCAGCTCCCGTGCAATAACCCCGCGCTCCTCCATTAGTGAAATTTTCTGAGTCTGCAGAGTATACTCATCCTGATATAAAGCGCGGGCTACCAGGCCGCTGAAGCTTTCAATAAGACTGACACAGTCCTGTGATTTATCATTCTGTACGTAATTTAAATAACCGTAAGTCTTGTCGTTAATAACGATAGCAATACGGGAGGTGGCGGGGTAAATAGAAGCGCAGCCCAGCTCGCTTTTAATAAAATAACCGTTGTTTAATTCCAGACATAATCTGCATAAGTTAGCCTGCTTACCAAGAGAATTCAGTGTGTTATAAAGAATTGGAGAGGTCAGCTTCACTGTATTGAGCTGCTGCGATATAGAAAATAAAAACTCAATGGTGTCATTGGCCTTTTCCAGTTCTAGAGTTTTCTGCTTTACCTGCTCCTGCATAGCGGTCATTAAACTTTCTAACTCGGCGGACATATCACGCATGCCGTCGGACAAAAAGCCTATTTCATTGTTGCATTGTGGAAAATCAACTTTAAAGCGGTGTTCTTTAATAGCTTTGGCATTCTGAACAAGCTGAGTGACCGGTTTAATAATATGTTTTTTTGAATAATAGAATAAAAATATAACGATCAGTGCACTGAGCAGAAGTTCGATCATTTCAATGGCATAGATTAAAGTCATTTTTTTATAAGCGAGCTGCCGATACATGCGGATCATATCGTTAAGCGACTCAGAAAAAGAAGTTAACTCTTTTTCTGCCTGAAATATTTTTTCCTGAGTAATTAATAGATGAATCTCTTTCCACTGTCTCATAAGCTCCGTTCTTTTGTTGTTGAGAGGAGCTGTATCCAGCCATGCGGAGCTGAAGGGGTCATGATTTGACAGGGCTTTTTCGGTTTCAATTATAAGCGCCGGGATATTTTCCGGAACATAACGCGAGGCATAGAGAAGTTCCACGGTAGTCACTTTTAACTTAAATAATTTATATGCTGTGGCGCTGTTGGACAGATGGTTATTAAAGATACCGGATACACTTACAAACTGCACGATTGAGATGATTAATATCAATAAACAGAAATTAGTTATAACTTTTGTCAGAGAAAGAGAACGAAACAGTAGATTAATTTTCATAGCTAATAGAGAATAGAGAAAGTGAAATTGAATGTAACATAGTGTTTATTTTTCACCAAGATGTGTAACAATTATTAATATAGCTCCGAGCTTTATATCACTAAGTTTTTTCGAATGAATCAATATGTGGATTAAGCCGCTTGATAATGAATACCTTCTTTATTAAGAAGGGTAAATCTGGAAACAGGTTTGCCTCCCGTATTTGGAAAGGAACTGAACATGCAGCAACTCATGGATAACTTCAACAGGAAGTTTGAATACTTACGGCTGTCCATTACTGACGAATGTAATTTTAAATGTAATTACTGCCTGCCGGACGGTTACCAGAGAACTCAGGAAAAACAATTTTTGAGTGAACTGGAAATTAAGAATCTGGTACAGGCTTTTTCTGAGCTTGGAACAAAAAAGATACGAATAACAGGCGGAGAGCCTAGTTTACGTAAAGATTTTACCTCGATCATTGCGGCTGTTGCACAGACTGCTGGTATCGAAAAAGTGGCTGCCACCACCAATGGCTACAAACTCAAAAACTCCGTTCAGCAGTGGTTTGATGCCGGTCTCGATGCAGTTAATGTCAGTGTTGACAGTCTGGATGCTAAAACCTTTCACCTGATCACCGGAAAGAATATCTTTCAGAAAGTGATGGAAGGCGTTGCCGCGTCGGTGGAAGCCGGTTATAAGCAGGTAAAAATTAACAGTGTATTGATGAAAGGTTTTAATGATCAGGATTTATCCCTGTATCTTGAATGGATTAAAAATCAGCCGATTCAGCTGCGTTTTATCGAACTGATGCAGACAGAAGACAATGCTGAGTTTTTTGCCAGTCACCATCTTTCAGGAGAAAAGTTTAAACAAATGCTGCTGGCAGAGGGCTGGATACAGAAAATACCCTTAAGTCATGACGGTCCTGCACAGATTTTCAGTCATGAAGATTATCAGGGTGAGATAGGCCTGATTATGCCTTACAGTAAAGATTTTTGTAAAAACTGTAACCGCCTAAGGGTTTCCTCCAGCGGACGCCTGCATCTTTGCCTGTTTGGTGAACAAGGCGTTGATTTACGAGATCTGCTGGCATCGGAAAATGATAAAGAAGCCTTAAAATCCCGTATTCTGCAGGCACTGCAGAGTAAAACTTCCGGACATTTTTTAGAGGAAGGGCTGATGGGCGGAACACCTCATCTTGCTTCAATTGGAGGCTGATTTGATATACAGACTATCTGAGTTGTAATTTTCAGCTCAGATTTTGTTGTTTATTTCTGCACCGTAAATATATTTATTATCTATAGTGTTACTCGGGTAACATTAATTTTACATTTAAATCATTAAATATTATTTATACAGGTCGTTGAGTCTATTAATAACAGCTGTTACTCCGCTCGAAATTTAGCAGAACAAACCTCTAAATGTAACTGATTATCATTGCTAAAATCTTTATAGGTCCTTGATTGACGGTTAATTAGGCGATATAACCTTGCTTATTGAGGGGTAACTCTCACTCCTTATATATTTCCTTTGATATTCATCAATTGTCCACCAAGTTTACTCTAAATAGGTATATGCTCTCGGTTAGTATTACTTAACAATTCAGCGCAATTAGTTAACGTTAAAATAACAACTCAACTTGTAGGGTTATTAGATGGTGCAGTTTAATTCCGATAAACGAAGCTTATTTCGATCTAAAAACAGGATTGCAGTTCATAACCTGCCTCCCTGGATAGAAGATGCACAGGCTTTTATAAATAACTGCACTAAATGCGCTGATTGTATTTCTATTTGCCCCGAACAAATTATTACAAAAGGCGACGGCGGTTATCCGCAGATTGACTTTAATTTAGGGGAATGCAGTTTTTGTGGAAAATGTGCAGATATCTGTAATGAACAAATATTTACCACTACAGATCAGACTCCATGGAACAAAAAAGCACAAATAAGCACTTTGTGTCTGGCTGCACAGAATATTTACTGCCGCAGCTGCGCTGAAAGCTGCGAGAGCCTTGCGCTTACTTTTAAAATTGGAATCAATGCGCTCCCGCAGATTAATACAGAATTATGTACTGGATGCGGCGCTTGTGTTTCACCTTGTCCGGCACAGGCTATTGAGATAAAGGAATTACAATGAAAAATGAAGAATTACATGTATCCAGCTTGATTGTACATGTTAATCCCGAAAAGGCTGCTACCATTACCACTAGTATCAATTCATTACAGGGCGCTGAATTAATAACAATTTCGCAGGAGGGGAAAGCGGTTGTTGTTTTAGAAGCACCTAATCAAAGAGTAATCATGGAAGTGATTGACGAAATTAACGCCCTAGACGGCGTCATTAATACCGGACTTGTTTATCACGAGTTTGAAAAACTAGAATCTAAAGAAAAGAGTGAGGGAGTAAGATGAAATTTACGAGACGTGAATTTATGAAAGCACAAGCGGCCGCATCTGCAGCCGCAGTTGCTGGAATAACGCTGCCGGCCTCCGCGAGCAATTTAATTGCCAGCAAGGATGCGAGCAAAATTAAATGGGACAAAGCCCCGTGCCGCTTCTGCGGTACGGGCTGTAGTGTATTAGTCGGTACGCAGAACGGCCGGGTTGTAGCTACACAGGGTGACCCTGATGCACCGGTAAATAAAGGTCTTAACTGTATTAAAGGTTATTTCCTGTCAAAAATCATGTACGGCAAAGATCGTCTGACTACCCCTTTACTGCGTATGACAGACGGCGTATACGATAAAGAAGGTCAGTTTGCACCAGTATCCTGGGATGCCGCTTTTGATATTATGGCCGAAAAGTTTAAAGACGCGCTGAAGAAAACAGGGCCGACCTCTGTTGGTATGTTCGGCTCAGGTCAGTGGACTGTCTGGGAAGGTTATGCTGCTTCAAAACTGATGAAAGCCGGTTTCCGCAGTAATAATATTGACCCTAATGCGCGTCACTGTATGGCTTCTGCTGTAGGCGGTTTTATGCGTACCTTTGGTATCGATGAGCCGATGGGCTGTTATGATGATCTTGAAAATGCCGATGCGTTTGTTCTTTGGGGATCAAATATGGCCGAGATGCATCCGATTCTCTGGTCACGTCTGACCGACCGCCGTTTAAGTAATCCTGATGTACGTGTACATGTTTTATCTACTTTCACGCACCGTTCCTTTGAACTGGCTGATAACGGCATGATCTTCACGCCGCAGTCTGACTTGGCAATCTTAAACTTCATTGCTAACTACATTATTAAAAATGATGCAGTAGATAAAGAGTTTATTAAGAAACATACTAATTTCCGTAAAGGTGCAACAGATATAGGTTATGGTCTGCGCCCGACACATCCTCTGCAGAAAGATGCAAAAAATCCTAATTCCGGTGCTTCAACAGCGATGACTTTTGAAGAGTTTGCTGAATATGTTTCTGAATTTGATGTTGAGTATGCTGAAAAAATGTCCGGTGTACCAGCAGATAAACTAATCAAGCTTGCTAAGGTATATGCCGATCCGAATAAGAAGGTGACTTCTTACTGGACTATGGGTTTCAACCAGCATACCCGTGGTGTATGGGCGAATAATCTGATGTATAACGTGCATCTGTTAACCGGTAAAATTTCGAAACCCGGCTCAGGTCCATTCTCATTAACTGGCCAGCCGTCAGCTTGTGGTACAGCGCGTGAAGTGGGGACATTCTCACACCGTCTGCCGGCTGATATGGTGGTAAAAAATCCTAAACATCGTGCTGCGGCTGAAAAAATATGGAAACTGCCTGAAGGTACTATTCCCCCTAAACCAGGTTACCATGCTGTACTGCAGAACCGTATGCTTAAAGACGGCAAGCTGAATGCCTACTGGGTTATGTGTAATAACAACGCCCAGGCCGCGGCTAATATTAATGAAGAAGTTATTCCGGGTTATCGTAACCCTGATAATTTTATCGTTGTATCAGACCCTTATCCGACAGTAACTGCTCAACTGGGGGATCTTATTTTACCGACTGCAATGTGGGTGGAAAAAGAGGGCGCATACGGCAATGCTGAACGCCGTACGCAGTTCTGGCATCAGCAGGTTGAAGCACCTGAAGGCGCTAAGTCTGATTTATGGCAGCTGATGGAGTTTTCTAAACGCTTTAAAATTGAAGAAGTCTGGCCTGCAGATCTGATTGATAAAATGCCTGAAGTGAAAGGCAAAACTATGTACGACGTACTTTACCGTAACGGTAATGTTGATGCATTCGGTCTTGATGAAGTAAAAGACGAGCATTTAAATGATGAAGCACGTCATTTTGGTTTTTATGTGCAGAAAGGTCTGTTTGAAGAATATGCAGCCTTCGGCCGTGGTCACGCACATGATTTAGCGCCGTTTGAACAGTACCATGAGTCGCGCGGTCTTCGCTGGCCGGTAGTTGACGGTAAAGAGACATTATGGCGTTTCCGTGAAGGATATGACCCGTATGTCGAAAAAGGCAGCGAAGTACAGTTCTACGGTAAAAAAGACAATAAAGCAGTAATTTTTGCACTGCCTTATGAGCCGCCGGCTGAGTCTCCGGATGAAGAGTACGACTTATGGTTAAGTACCGGCCGTGTTCTTGAACACTGGCATTCAGGCTCGATGACACGTCGTGTTCCTGAATTATATCGTGCGTTCCCGGATGCGGTTGTATTTATGCACCCGGCTGATGCTAAATCACGCGGACTGCGTCGTGGTGATGAAATTGTGCTGGCTTCCCGCCGTGGTGAACTAACCTCGCGTGTTGAAACGCGTGGTCGTAACCGCCCGCCGAAAGGTCTGGTATTTATGCCGTGGTTTGATGCGAAGCAGCTGGTTAACAAGATCACACTTGACGCGACAGATCCGCTTTCAAAAGAGACGGATTATAAAAAGTGTGCTGTAAAAATTACTAAAAAAGTTTGATAAAAACGTATGAGCAAACGTCCTCAACGCAAAGTTACACGTCGTCAGTTTCTTGTTAATACAAGTAAAGGGGCGTGCGGCGTCGGATTTATGGGAATGGGGCTGGCTGGTTATTCGAATCAGAGCCAGTCCGCTAACCCGCAGATGCTGCGTCCGCCGGGTGCATTGACTGAAGCTGATTTTCAGTCCGCGTGTATCCGCTGCGGTTTATGTGTTGAGGCTTGTCCTTACGATATGCTGAAATTAGGAAGGTTATTTCAGCCGATAGCAACCGGAACACCTTATTTCCTGGCACGCACAGATCCCTGTGAGATGTGTGAAGATATTCCTTGTAAAGCGGCCTGTCCGACAGGTGCACTTGACCCGGAACTTAACAATATCGATGACGCTAGAATGGGGCTGGCAGTGCTGATTGACCAGGAGAATTGTCTTAATTTTCAAGGTCTGCGCTGTGATGTTTGTTATCGTGTATGCCCGTTGATAGATGAAGCGATCACTTTAGAGATGCATCGCAATATCCGCACCGGACATCATGCTGTTTTTATTCCTACGGTGCACTCCGATCTGTGTACCGGCTGTGGTAAATGTGAAGAAGCGTGTGTATTAGAAGAAGCCGCGATTAAAGTGCTGCCGAGAACTATCGCTAAAGGCGAGCTTGGGCACCATTATCGCTGGGGATGGAAAGAGAAAGAAAAAGCAGGCGAATCATTAATTGACCCGGTATTAGATCTGCCGGACCGTGTTCCTGAGGTGCTGAAATGAAAAATAATCAGTCTTTAGGATTCGATGCAGTAAAGAAAAAAGGCTGGTTGTTATCCAACCGCTTTTTAATACTGCGCCGCACAGTGCAGCTGATGATATTAACGCTTTTCTTACTCGGCCCGTTAGCTGGAATCTGGATTATTCAAGGTAATTTAAGTTCCAGTCTGCTATTAGGCGTGGTGCCTTTTACTGACCCGTTTATACTGCTTCAAAGTATGGCTTCAGGACATCTGCCGCTGTTTCAGGCATTTTTAGGGGCATTAATTGTTGTTCTGTTTTATGGATTAGTTGGCGGGCGTGTATTCTGCTCCTGGATTTGTCCGGTTAATTTATTAACTGATGCGGCCGCATGGTGCAGAAGAAAACTGAAATTACGCAAAGAGAAAGTAATAAGCCGTCAATGGCGCTACTGGATATTAGCAATGGTAATGATACTGCCCCTTTTTACCGGGGTAATGTCATGGGAACTGGTTAATCCGGTTTCTGCATTTAACCGGGGGCTGTTTTTCGGCATGGGGTTAGGCTGGGTCTTATTCTTAATGATCTTTCTGTTTGACCTGCTTGCTGTTGAAAACGGCTGGTGCGGCCATTTGTGTCCGATGGGGGCTTTTTACTCTCTGATCAATCGAACTAGTTTAATAAAAGTGAGTGCAGTTAAACGTGAACAATGTACAGACTGCTCAGACTGTTTTGATGTTTGTCCTGAACCCGAGATTTTAAAAGGTCCGGTATATGGAAAAAAACATGAAATTGGACCTTTAGTTAAAGACTTAACTTGTACAAACTGCGGCCGTTGTGTTGATGTTTGTGCAGAAAATGTTTTTGAAATTACAACCGTTTTAAGCGGTAAGAATAACCTGGCAAAGGGTGGAGAAATAAAATGAAAAAATTGCTAACAGTGATAGCAGCAGGGATAGTAGCATTATCGGCATCACCAGCGTGGAGCAGTGACAGCGATATAATCACAGATAACGGCGGGGTTTTATCATTACGCGGTTATGAGCAGGTTTCAGATATCAATAAATCAGAGGCAATGAAGCGTGTTCCACGTGATCAGCAGCTGATTGACAGAGAGTATATACAGCAGCCTCCGTTAATTCCGCACAGCATTCGCGGCTATCAGGTTAATACTAATGCGAATAAGTGTTTATCCTGCCACAGCTTTAAAAATGCCGGCGCCATGGCTGCAACAAAAATCAGTGTGACACACTTTGAAACGCGTGAGGGAGAAACCTTGTCTGATGTTTCACCACGCCGATATTTCTGTTTACAGTGTCATGTACCGCAGGCTGATGCTAAACCTCTGGTTGAAAATACTTTCAAACCTGTTGATTCGTTACAATAAGTCGGGAGTTTACAATTATGCTTAAACTATTGAAACGTTTGTGGTTTATTATGAAAACGCCGTCATCGGCCGCATTTGGTTTTATACTTTTTCTTGGTTTTGCCGGTGGTATTATTTTCTGGGGCGGCTTCAATACGGGTATGGAAGCAACTAATACAGAAGAGTTCTGCTCAGGCTGTCATGCACCGATTGTTAAAGAGATCCAGGAAACAATTCACTACTCAAATCGTTCCGGCGTACGTGCTATCTGTTCTGACTGTCATGTTCCGCATAACTGGACAGATAAAATTGTCCGTAAAGTACAGGCGTCTAAAGAGTTAGTGGCATTTGCAATGGGCACTATCAATACTCAAGAAAAATTTGAAGAACGCCGCGCATACCTTGCAAATCGTGAATGGCATCGAATGAAAGCGAATAATTCTCAAGAATGCCGCAACTGTCATGAGTTTGATTTCATGGACTTCAGTGAGCAGAGGGCACTAAGTGTTAAACAGCACTCAACTGCCTTAGCATCAGGCGATAAAACCTGTGTTGACTGTCATAAAGGCATCGCGCACCAGTTACCTGATATGAAGGGAGTAGAAGGCTGGTAAACTACCTTGCCGACATCTCTATTAAGGGGCTGTAAAGCCCCTTTTTTTATTGAATAACTAGGAATTTTAGGTTTGAAAATAGCAGGAATTGTATTAGCCGGCGGCCTGTCCAGCCGAATGGGGCAAGATAAAGCAAAGTTATTATTAGAAGAGCAGACGCTGCTCAGCCGCTGTGTTAATCTGCTGGAGTCTTTAGATTTACAACATGTTTATGTTAGCGGAGAATATGCGCAGTTTGACTGCATTGCGGATCTGCACCCGCAGTTAGGGCCGATAGGCGGCTTACATGCCTGTGTTGAACAGTTGTCGGGTTTATATGATGCGCTGTTTATTATGCCCGTAGATATGCCTTTACTGCGGAAAACCGACTGTGCTTTATTGATTGAAAAATATCAGCAGTTCAGCCGCGGCGTGTTTTACCAGCAGGTGACATTCCCTATGATTTTACCGCTTAATAAGCAGCTCAAAGATTATTTAGCAGAAGCGTTAATTTCACCACAGAAAAAACAACGCTCTCTGTACCGTTTACTTAAAACACTTAAAATACAGTCTGTTAATTACCAGCAGCAGGATGATTTCCGCTTCCAGAACAGTAATACACCACAAGAATGGAAAAACTGTCAGGAAATGCATGCAAAACTGTCTGACTAACTAGGGCCTGTTTATCCTTGAAAATTGCCCCTGTTGAGCCTGAAAGTTTCTCAATCAAGGCGCGAAGAATGAAGTTTAGTTGTTCTAAATGAGTGATGAGCAACGTAGAGTGAGGGATTTTCAGCCTCAACCCGAAGGGCTGGGGCTATTTTTACACTCAACTTCGTTATCAGTCATTAATGTAGAGTGCTACACTGCATGACTTCTGCCTTGCTGAGCATAAAAATAGCCTCCAGCAGGAACAAAGAGCAAAGATAAATAGGCCCTAAAATAATAATAAGGAATAAAAATGAGTCATCTCTCTACAAAAGAATTTAAATCATCAAAAATTGCCGTATTAACGGTCTCCGATACCCGTACTGAAGAAACGGATACCTCGGGTGCTTATCTGGTCGACTCTTTAGAAGAAGCGGGCCACCACCTGGAAGACAAGCAGATTGTTATTGATGATGTGTATAAAATTCGTGCGGTAGTTTCCAGCTGGATAGCCGATGAGAAAATTGAAGCGATTTTAATTACCGGCGGAACAGGGTTCACATCGCGTGATACTACACCTGAAGCTGTCTCGGTTTTATTTGATAAACAAGTTGAAGGATTTGGTGAACTGTTCCGCCATATCTCTTATCAGGAAATCGGCTCATCAACTATTCAAAGCCGCGCAGTTGCCGGTTTTGCTAATAAAACCGTGATTTTCTGTATGCCGGGGTCAACGGGCGCATGTAAAACCGCATGGTCAAAAATAATTGTTGAACAGCTGAATTCTCAGCATAAACCGTGTAACTTTATGCCGCATGTTGGTGTTTAATATGAACAGTCAATTTACTCATATTAATCAGGACGGCAAAGCGAATATGGTGGATGTGACCGATAAGCGTGTCACGGAGCGTCAGGCTGTTGCGCAGGCTTATGTTGAAATGTCGGCGCAGACCCTGGATTTAATTGTCAGCGGACAGCACCATAAAGGTGATGTTTTCGCGACAGCAAGAATTGCCGGCATTATGGCCGCTAAAAAAACCTCTGATGTTATTCCGCTGTGCCATCCTTTAGCCTTAACAAAAGTTGAAGTTGAGTTAACTGCTGAGCCGCAGTTTAACCGCGTTAAAATTCAAAGTTTATGTAAACTTTCGGGTAAAACCGGTGTCGAGATGGAAGCGTTAACGGCCGCTTCAGTAGCCGCATTAACTATTTATGATATGTGCAAAGCGGTGCAGAAAGATATGGTTATTACCCAGGTTAAGCTGCTTGAAAAAACCGGCGGAAAATCCGGGCACTTTAAAGCGGATAATATTTAAAATTAAGGACTAAAGATGATTAAAGTGTTGTTTTTTGCGCAGATTCGCGATCAGCTGGCAACCAGCGAATTACAGATGGCCAGTGATGAAAACAGCAGTGTACAGGCGCTGCTGAGTAACTTGAAAGCCCGTGATGACAAGTGGAATAGAGTACTTTCTAATACCCGGCTGATGGTTGCTGTTAATCAGACAATCTGTAATGACAATGTTGATCTGCACAGTGGTGATGAAGTTGCTTTCTTTCCGCCAGTAACCGGCGGTTAATTATGATTAAAGTACAGAGTGAAGACTTTAATCAGCAGGTTGAATATAACCGGCTGCGTAAAGATCCCAGCGTTGGTGCCGTGGTGACCTTCAGCGGACTGGTCAGGGATATTAACCAGGGAGAGCAGGTCAGCACTTTAACCCTGGAGCATTATCCGGGAATGACCGAGTCCTCTCTAGCTGAAATAGTTAAGCAGGCGGAGTCGCGCTGGAATATTATTGACTGTACGGTTATTCACCGCATTGGTGAGCTGCAGCTGCTGGACCAGATTGTGTTTGTCGGTATTGCTAGTCTGCACCGTCAGGATGCGTTTGCCGCCTGTGAATTTATTATGGATTATTTGAAAACTCAGGCGCCTTTCTGGAAAAAAGAAACCAATGCTCAGCAGCAAAGTTACTGGGTTGATGCCCGAGACTCGGATCAGGAAGCTTTAAATAAATGGACTGATAAATGAAACTGCTGACAGTGCTGCTGCTGATATTTGTTATGCCGCTTCATGCTTCAATTAAAGTGGCGGTTGCCAGTAATTTCAAAACTACATTAAATGAAATTGCTTTGCGCTATCAGCAGTTATCTGGAGATAAAGTGATTATCTCCAGTGCATCCACGGGCACTTTATTTAATCAGATCCGTCATGGCGCTCCATTTGATCTGTTTTTATCCGCAGACAGTGAACGTGCTGTCTTGATTGAAGACTCCAAGTACGGCGTAAAAGGTTCGCGTTTTACCTATGCACAGGGCAGGCTGGCGTTCTGGCTGCCGCAGGGAGAAAAGGTTAATCAGCAGACGCTGCTGGATTTTTCCGGGCGTCTGGCTATTGCCAACCCTAAACTTGCACCTTACGGCCTAGCATCAAAGCAGACCTTAAAACAGTTAAATCTGTGGCAGCGCTTTTCCTATATAAAAGGTGCAAATATCGCCCAGACCTATCAGTTTATTGATTCGGGTAATATTAATGCCGGATTTGTGGCTTATTCACTGCTGCTTCAGAATAATAAACAGCATTATTATTTAATCCCGGATAATCTGCATCAGCCGATTCTGCAGCAGGGGGTGTTATTAACAGCCGCCGCTGATAATAAAAAAGTATTAAATTTTATCAATTACTTAAAATCAGAAACAACACAGGCATTCATTCGGGAAAAAGGTTATTTATAAAATATGCTTGATGCATTAGATTACAGCGCGATTTTTTTAACCTTTAAACTAGCCGGATTAACCACGGTTATTTTATTAATTATTTCTCCGCCGCTGGCCTGGTGGCTGGCCCGCAGCAAACGTTTTTATCGTCCCTTCGTGGAAGCTTTAGTTGCACTGCCTCTGGTACTGCCTCCGACGGTACTGGGTTTTTATCTGCTGATCTCCTTTTCGCCGGACAGTTTATTCGGCGGCTTGTGGATGAGTTTAACCGGCGGTACCTTAGCTTTCTCTTTTTCCGGTTTATTAATTGCTTCAATTATTTATTCCCTGCCTTTTGTGGTGCAGCCGCTGCAGAGTGCCTTTGTCAATTTAGATAAAGACTACCTTGAAGTCGCTTCGACACTGGGTTTTAATTCCACGGAAACATTTTACCGGGTGGTTTTTCCCATGGTGCTACCGAGTTTTATTATTGCCGGCGCATTAGGTTTTGCACATACCATAGGGGAATTTGGTGTGGTGCTGATGATCGGCGGTAATATTCCCGGCGAAACGCAGGTATTATCCATTGCACTATTTGATCATGTTGAAACGCTGCAGTACGAGCAGGCGCATGTACTGTCATTCAGCCTGTTAGCCTTTTCCATGGCGCTGCTGATGTTTATTTACGGTGTGCTGCAGAAACGCCAGAAGAGGCTGAGTAATGCTTGAGTTTGATCTTATAAAACATGAATCTGAGCAGCTGCTGTTTCATTTTCAAGGGGCCTTACAGTTAAAAGGAGTCTGCACTGTTTTTGGTGATTCCGGTGCGGGTAAAACTTCACTAATACGGGCTTTTGCCGGGTTAGATAACTCCTTTTCCGGTAAATTAAATTTTAAACAGTGTCAGTGGCAGAGCCAAAGCTCTTTTATTAAAACGGAAAAGCGCAGGATCGGCATGGTTTTTCAGGAGCCGCGTTTGTTTCCGCATCTTAATGCGCTCGGCAATTTACAGCTGGCGTGTAAAAAAGCGCCTAAAAGTTTGTACACAATCGATGAGTTAGCTGAATTATTGGATTTCAGTTCACTGCTTGATAAAAAAAGCCATCAACTGTCCGGCGGACAAAAGCAGCGTATTGCGATTGCACGTGCCATTTTAACCGATCCGCAGCTGCTGATTATGGATGAACCTTTATCCTCACTGGATCAGCACAGCCGTAAGTTATTGTTACCTTTTATTAAAACTGTCAGTAAACGTATTCCGATTATCTATATTACCCACTCTATGCCCGAGGTGTTTTATCTCAGCCGGCAGATGATTTTAATTGATCAGGGCAGGGTGGAGGCGATTGGAGAGCCTCAGACCCTGTTTTTAAATCCTAAATTAAGCCTGGCTAAACATGCGCATTCTGGACTGCTGCTGAATGTCGATTCAGTTAGCTGGGATAAAGAGTATTCGCTGCTGCATGGTTTAGTGGACAATCAGGAAATTATTTTAGCGATTGATACCCAGCCCGGCGAAACCCGCCTGCAGATTAAAGTCGAAAGTAAAGATGTGATTATTGCCGCCCAGCGTTTAAGCGGCAGCTCTCTGCAGAACTGCTTACAGGTCAGTATCGAACAGATTGAATCGTTATCAGCCGGCAGTGTGTTATTAACCCTGAGTACGGGTAAGCAGAAACTGCTGGCTAAAATAACCTTAAAATCATTAAAAGAGCTGAATCTGCAGCTTAGGCAGACTGTATTTGCTTATATTAAAGCGGTCAGTATTCTAGGGGAAAGCCTGTAATTCTTTAATTAACTGCTTTTCAGCAGTTATACTCAAGCGGCTTGAATCTGCATCTGCAGATAGTTTGGTTATATATTCCAGTGGATCTATTTACATGCTAATGATTCTCATTTACAGTCTGTGCTAATGTAAATTTACGGATAAATTAATGAGTCAGCAAGCCCGCCTTCAAGCCCCGCAGTTATTGAGTTTAATGGAAGAGAAACGCTACGGGGTGGAATACCAGCCGATCGTTGCTGTCAGCAGTAATGATATTTTTGCCTACGAATGCCTGTCGCGTTTTTTTGATGCGGATAACAGCTGCATACGCCCGGATCTTGTGTATGCTTCTTTACATGATAATCCGCTGAGTTTATTTCAGGTAGAGTATGCACAAAAGATACTGCAGTTATCATATGCTCCCGAGAGTACAGATATTTTTGTCAATCTAGATCAGGACTCCTATTCAGCCCCGGGTTTATTAAAAAGTGATAATCCTTTTGTAAAACTGTTTAATAATTATCAGAAATCTAATGTGATTGTTGAGCTGATTGAAAACTCAGAGCTTAGTGATGCCGTGATGAGTCTAGCGATGATTGATAACCTTGCTAAGAATAATATTAATACGGCGATTGATGATCTTTTTAATCCGCAGTCGATGTTGTCAACATCAGTGGTGCAGATGGTGGATTATATTAAGCTGGATAAATATGTACTCAGAAATAAAAACAATAGAAATTTCATGGCGTTAGTCAGCTGTATGGTAAGTTATGCGCATAATACCGGTAAACAGGTGATACTCGAAGGGGTGGAAACTTCGGATGATTTTAATTTTGCAGAAAAACTCGGGATTGATTATGTACAGGGGTTTTTATATAAGAAGTTGTTTAAACAGGTACAGTAAATGCCGTACCTGCTTAAATCAGTATTTACATCTGCGTCTGCAGCCCGGAAATCTGATGCCAGAATCCGTTACACTCTTTGCTGCCAAGAATAACCGGTTTGTCTAAGCCTTTTAATGCGCCGCGGTAATCACTTAACACTTCGAAGCTTTCGCTGCCGGAAGGACTGACACGCACCACATCTACCAGTCCTTCCATCGACGGCAGATCATTAATCAGGTTATAACAGTAACCAGATTGTGTCTGAATACCGTTTAATACAAACACCTGCTGATCTTCCTGTGTGGTTGTCGGACGTCCGGTCGGGTATTTTATACAGCACAGCTCGCAGTCGTCTTTGGCTTTGTTTTCAGAGCGGGCAGTGAAGCAGCGTGCTGAATAGGCAAGCGGCATAAAACCATGAGAAAAAACTTCAACTTCAAACTGCTCGCGAATACCTAAGTCTTCACAGTCTGTCATTGTTTTAACTAACCAGTCGCGGGACAGTTCAACGGGCATTACCCAGCGCTGCATGCCTTTATTAACAAACAGTTTTAGAACACTGGCGTTATAACAGTTAATAGCCGGGCCGCAGACAAAAGGAACCTTGCTTTCAGAGAGTAACTGCACAGCACCCACATCGTTAGCTTCAACTTTTAAGCTGCCGTTTTCGCACAGCTGGCGTAATATTTTAACTTCCGAAGGCGCTTCTAACAGCGCCATACTGGAAAGAACAATCTCTTTTCCCTGATCGTCCAGTGCTTTCGCCAGTTCAATCCAGTCACGGGTTTTTAATTCGCGACGTTTACTGCAGACGGTTTCGCCTAAATAGATAACATCAGCTTCGCTTTTTAAAGCCTGCTGGTAAAAATCTTCTACGGTTTGTTTCGGCCAGTAATAGAGAAGAGGGCCTAATGATAATTTCACGCTGTTTCCTTAAATTTACTGCCAGTCACGATGATATGCGCCAAGTGTTGTCTGGCTGCCTTCTGATACGTTTGCAAGAACCGCATTCCACTGCTCTTTTACCTGATAAGCTTGTGGATTAGCTTTATAGCTGTCAATGGCTTCACGCCATACACGGGTTATCTGCTCCACATATGCCGTGCTGCGCTGGCGGCCTTCAATTTTGACCGAACAGATGCCGGCTTTCATTAATTCCGACACCATAGACAGTGTATTTAAACTGGTCGGCTCTTCCAGTGCGTGATAAAGATTATTATCAACATTGAATTTACCTTTACACAGGGTTGGATAACCGGCTTTTTCATCATCTTGATAACGATCAATCAGAATATCATTAAGACGCGATTCCAGGCCGTTGTTGGTTTCCTGGTAACGGACAAACTTTGCCGGAGAGCAGGCGCCGACAGTATTTGGTGATTCACCAGTGAAATAGGATGACAGATAACAGCGGCCTTCCGCCATAATACATAAACTGCCGAAGGCAAACACTTCCAGGTCCATATCGGTATTTCTGGAAAGCTGCTTTACCTGCTGAATCGATAGAACACGCGGCAGCACCACGCGTTTCACATTAAAATTCTGTTTATAAAAATCGATGGCCGCAGTATTGGTTGCCGAAGCCTGTACTGAAAGGTGCAGTTCCAGCTCCGGGTATTTATTAGCCGCATAATCGAGTGTGGCAATATCGGCAATAATAGCAGCATTGGCGCCTAAATCGACACATTTATCAACGGCATTCTGCCAGCGCTTTTCGCCGCCCGGGTGGGCAAAGGTATTAATGGCGACATGTAGATGTTTGTTATTATCACGCACATATTGTGCGCCTTTGGCGAGTTTTTTATCATTAAAATTTAAACCGGCAAAATGGCGGGCGTTAGTATCATCTTTCAGACCGACATAAACGGCATCGGCGCCACAATCAATGGCGGTTTTTAAAGCAGGCAAGCTGCCGGCAGGGCAGAGAAGTTCCATAAATATCCTAACTATACAAAGTTGCATAATTGTAAAAAAATATCAGATTGTTTTATTGATATAGGGCAGGAATGCAGAGAAAATTTAACATTAAGAAAAAATATTGATTTAGACTAATATAAATCTGAACTTAACATTTATAATCCAGCCGTTATCATTAATCGGGAAAATCCATGTTCAAATCTGTGCTTGCCAATATTCATCATAACCTTGTTATTAATGCCCCTAAAGTGCTTGCTCTGCCGAGCGCACTGCTGCCTTTTTTTGTACAAAAAAAACTACTGTCGGAATTATTAGATAACGTTTTTGCTGAAGCCATCGAAGACGGCGATTTAGAGTTTTTACAAGAAAAGTGGTTAAAAGTAGAAGTAACAGATCTGAAACTGACCTGGTATTTAAGCTTTGCTGAGGATAAGTTAATTATCGAAGAGAAATGTGCCCAGGAAGACGTGGTATTTTCCGGTGCGGTTAATGAACTTATTCTTATTGCCGGAAGAAAAGAAGATCCTGATACGCTGTTTTTCCAGCGCCGTTTATCCATTCAAGGGGATACCGAGCTCGGCTTAGAGATTAAAAATCTGCTTGATAATATCGATTTTGATAATTTACCGCCGCTGGCACAAAAAGCGCTGAATCACTTCTCTAATTTCATTCAGCAGGGGCTGCGTGAACCTGTGCACAAAGCAGCTGTCGCTTAATCAAAAACACCCCGTAAAGCCGCTGCCTGGTATATTCCGGGCAGCACTGTTTTGAGCTTCCTCTTGTTATAGTAAATTCCTACTCCACATCCTTATCTGATTGTATTTTAAATATTTAGCTTGATGTTATGTTAACTATTCAGGTACTTTTTATCTTTGCTTTAAAGCTGAATTCACTCTCTGCACAGTATTATTTTTTGCTAAATATCTGCTATTAATTTGAAGCCATAGTCATAATTGCAGGTGCAATATTGTGCTGGATCAATTTATTCTCTAGCATAAAGTGATGCTATTTTGTACTTTTGCTGCTTTTTTGCACTTTTGTTATAGGTAGATCTGCCGGTTTTTTAATCATGCAGATAATACTGATAATGAACGGAATCAATTTATTAACTGCACGGGAAACCGTTTAGTTACCAGGAATCAGGTAATGTCTCTATTAGAAGTAAAAAATCTTCGCATTGAATATCCTTCTCGCCATGGAGTTCATGCGGCCGTTAAGTCACTCTCTTTCACCATTGAAAGGGGAGAAATTGTCGGTGTTGTCGGAGAGTCAGGTGCCGGTAAATCCACTGTGGGTAATGCTATTATTGACCTTTTAAGCCCTCCTGGTGTTATTGCCAGCGGAGAGGTCTTTCTTGAAGGTGAAAAAGTATCCGGTTTATCCCCGCAGGAGATGCGTAAAGTACGCGGCTCCAAAATCGGGTTTATTTTCCAGGATCCGATGACATCACTCAACCCGCTGTTCACCATTGAACGTCAGTTAACCGAAACAATACTTGCCAACCTTGATGTTACTCCAGAAGAAGCGCTGTCCAGAGCGTTAACATTAATGGAGCAGGTCGGTATCCCTGAGCCTCATCTGCGTATTAAGCAGTACCCTCATCAGTTCTCCGGGGGAATGAGACAGCGTGTGGTAATTGCCATTGCACTTTCAGGTGAGCCGGACTTAATTATTGCCGATGAACCAACTACTGCACTGGATGTATCGATTCAGGATCAGATCCTCAAGCTTATCCGCGATTTATGTATTAAGAAAAATGTCGGCTGCATGTTAGTAACCCATGATATGGGCGTAGTTTCAAATGTTACCGATAAAGTTGCGGTTATGTACCGCGGTGATCTAGTTGAATTCGGTGCAACGCAGCAGGTGCTCGGCACTCCGGAGCATGACTATACGCGCAGCCTGATTTCTGCGGTTCCCCGTTCAGATATTAAACTGGATCGTTTCCCGCTGGTAAGTTATATCGAAGAAGCGCATGAAATGGAGCAGCTGGATATTAAAACGCACTGGCTGGGACAGAGTGAAGATCAGCGGATCTACACCGGGCCTCTGCTGAATGTTGAAAATGTCAGTTTACGATTTATTACTAAAGACTCTTTTTTTGAAAGCCGCCGGGAGTTTGTGCAGGCATCAAATAATGTCAGTTTCCAGATTCAGGAAGGTGAAACTTTTGGTCTGGTAGGTGAGTCCGGATCCGGTAAATCAACTATTGCCCGGGTTATTGCCGGTTTATATCCGCCTGATGAGGGTAAGGTTACTTTTGAAGGTGTTGATTTAACCGCATTGAAGTCGGAGAAAGAACGCCGTCCGATGCGCAGACAGATGCAGATGGTCTTCCAGAATCCTTATACTTCAATGAATCCGCGTATGAAAATATTCGACATCATTGCTGAACCGATTCGTTTTCATAAGTTAGCAGAATCAGAAGCGCAAATTCGCCAGATCGTACATGATCTGCTGGATCATGTTGGTCTTGGGCGTATGGCCGGCGTGAAATATCCCCATGAATTTTCGGGAGGTCAGCGTCAGCGGATCTCTATCGCGCGTGCTTTAGCAACACGTCCGCGACTACTTATCTGTGATGAACCGACATCCGCACTGGATGTATCCGTACAGGCGCAGATCCTGAACCTGCTTAAGGATCTGCAGGATGAATTAAATCTGACTATGCTGTTTATCAGCCATGATCTGCCGGTTATCCGTCAGGTATGTGACCGTATCGGTGTAATGAAACAAGGACAGTTACTGGAAATATCACCGACAGAACAGTTGTTTACTAATCCACAGCATGAATACAGTAAACATCTTGTATCTTTAATGCCTGAATTTAAAGGCTTAAGAAACGATTTAGAATCAGCATAAAGTGCACGGCTTTAGGCGAGTTTAGCTAAAGCCGTGACCACCTGCTAATAACAACTAAAAATGGAAAGGGAAATTTCCCGTTAAAGGAGCTATTAAATGAAATTCTACAAAACCAAACTAGCAGCAGCATTACTGGCTGCAGGTCTAAGTTTTACGTCAAGTGCCGCGGATATTACTGTTGCCTATGATGCCGATCCGGTATCGCTTGACCCGCACGAGCAGCTTTCTGAAGGCACTATGCAGATGTCGCATATGCTTTTTGATCCGCTGGTTCGTTTGACTAAAGAGTTCGATTTTGAAGCGCGTTTAGCTGAAAAATGGCAGAGAATCGATGATACAACTTTCCGTTTTAATCTGCGCAAGGGGGTTAAATTCCATTCTGGTAATACTATGACAGCCGATGATGTTGTCTGGACATTTAACCGCCTGAAAGTATCCGGTGATTTTAAAGCTATTTTTGCCCCGTATGAAAAAATGGTTAAAGTTGATGACTACACGGTAGAAATTAAATCAACAGAACCCTATCCTCTGGTGCTGCAGACAGCTACGTATATTTTTCCGATGGACAGCAAGTTCTACGGCGGACAAATTGACGGCAAAGATAAAGCGGCTATTGTAAAACACGGTAATTCTTTTGCATCAACCAATGTTTCAGGTACAGGTCCGTTTATTGTCACTTCTCGCGAGCAGGGCATTAAAGTTGTCTTTGAGCGTTTTGACGATTACTGGGACACTAAATCTCCGGGTAATGTTGATAAACTAACATTAGTGCCGATTAAAGAGAATGCCACTCGAGTTGCCGCACTGCTTTCCGGTGATGTAGATATGATTCATCCGGTTGCACCGAATGATCAGAAACGTGTTAAAACAACGAAAGATATCGAGTTAACAACCCTTTCTGGTACTCGCATTATTACTTTCCAGATGAATCAGAACAGTAATCCTGCCCTTAAAGATGTACGCGTACGTCAGGCAATCGTTCATGCGATTAACAATAAAGGTATTGTTAAGAAAATCATGAAAGGTTTTGCAACAACTGCCGGGCAGCAGGGCCCTGCAGGTTATTCTGGTTACGATGAAGCATTAGTGCCGCGTTATGATCTGAAAAAAGCTAAGCAGCTGATGAAAGAAGCAGGTTACGAGAAAGGCTTTAAACTTTCTATGATGGCGCCGAATAACCGTTATGTTAATGATGCCAAGATTGCTCAGGCGGCTTCTGCAATGCTGTCTAAAATAGGCATTAAAGTGGATCTGAAAACTTTACCTAAAGCGCAGTACTGGCCTGAATTTGACGTTTGTGCTGCAGATATGATGATGATCGGCTGGCATTCAGATACAGAAGATTCTGCAAACTTCTCTGAATTCCTAACCATGACGCGTAATAAAGAGACAGGTAAAGGTGCATACAACTGTGGTTATTATGCAAACCCTGAAGTTGACAAGTTAGTTAATGAGGCAAATTCAGAAACCGACATTGCTAAACGCTCGGCTTCACTGCAGAAAGTAGAGCAGATACTTTATAAAGAAGCCGCATTTGTGCCGCTGCACTGGCAGAACCTTGCCTGGGGTTCAAAATCTAACCTGCAGATTACACCTATTGTGAATGCACAAAACTTCCCGTACTTTGGCGACCTGGTTGTTAAGTAACGGTTTGTAATAAAGCAGTTATAAAGGCCGGCGCAGCTAATGTTTTATAATTACCTGCGCTAAGGCTTTAAAATTTATGTTAAACAACCTCAGACTGTATAGTTTTACAGTATGAGGTTTTAAGTTATAACAATGGTTTATAAGTGTTTGTTATAACAGGTCTACAACGTTTTAATCAGCATTTTTCTGCCGGGTTAAACGTCAATTTTTAAGTCTGCTTTTTCCAGATTTAATCATTTCAAATAATATAGGGAAGTATCAATGTTTACGTTTCTGGTCAAGCGCCTGTTTCAGGCTCTGATAGTGATGTTTGTGATAAGCCTGGTGGCCTTTGCCATTCAGGATAATCTCGGAGACCCATTACGTGAGCTGGTAGGTCAGTCTGTTTCTGAAGAAGAAAGACAAGTTCTGCGTGACGAGTTAGGTCTTAATGATCCGTATATGACCAAATATACACGCTTTGTCTCTAATGCTGTTCAGGGGGATTTAGGTACTTCTTATTTCTTTAAAAAACCTGCCGCCGAGGTGATTCTTAATAAGCTGCAGGCAACACTGGAACTGGTTTTTGGGGCCGCCTTAATTATTGTTTTTGTGTCTATACCGTTAGGGGTGTTTTCCGCTATTCATCCTAAAAGCGCCTGGACAAAAGTGATAATGGCACTCAGCAGCTTTGGTATTTCTGTTCCGGTTTTTCTGACTGCGATTATGCTGATGTATGTTTTCTCCATTGAACTTAACTGGCTGCCTTCCTATGGACGCGGAGATACAGTTAATATTCTCGGCTGGGAAACGGGCTTTCTGACCAAAGACGGTCTGCTGCATCTGATTCTGCCGAGTATTTCGCTGGCTTCTATTATGCTGCCTCTGTTTATTCGATTAGTGCGTTCGGAAATGCTCGAAGCATTAAGCTCTGAATATGTAAAATTTGCCACCGCTAAAGGTTTAGCGATGAACAAAATCTATTATCAGCATGCACTTAAAAATACTATGCTGCCGGTTCTTACCGTGGGTGGTGTACAGATAGGCACCATGGTGGCTTATACCATTTTAACTGAAACAGTATTCCAGTGGCCGGGCACAGGTTTTCTATTTTTAGAAGCGATTAACCGTGTGGATACACCTTTAATTACCGCTTATGTTATTTTTGTCGGTCTGATTTTTGTGGTCACCAATACCATTGTTGACTTGTTGTACGGGGTTGTTAACCCGACTGTAAATATTACCGGTAAAGGGGCATAACCATGAATACTATTACTTCTTCACACGTGCCGACCCGCTGGGAACGATTTAAAAATTCAGATCTGATTTATCATTTCAAGAAAGATAAAGTCGCAATGCTCAGCTTTGCACTGTTTTTAGCTTTTTTTACTGCAGCACTGTTTGCGCCGTTAATTTCGCCGACAAATCCTTACGATTTAAACAGTATCGATCTGATGGACTCTGAGCTGCCGCCGTCATGGCTGGAAGAGGGCGACGAACGCTTTCTGCTCGGCACTGATGATCAGGGCCGTGATATCCTTTCTACCATTTTATACGGTTCACGTTTATCCCTGACCATAGGTTTTTTAGCTGTCGGCGTACAGCTGATATTAGGTATTGTGATTGGTTTGTCTGCCGGTTACTTTGGAGGGCGCGTTGACAGTTTCTTAATGCGTTTTGCCGATGTGCAGCTGTCCTTTTCCACCATGATGGTGGCGATTATTGTCTCGGCGATTTTTAAAGCCAGTTTCGGCAGTGAGTTCTTCAGTCAATATGCGGTGATCATGCTGGTGGTGATTATCGGTGTGGCAGAATGGCCTCAATATGCTCGAACAGTACGTGCTTCTGTGCTTGCAGAAAAGCAGAAAGAGTATGTTGAAGCCGCGCAGGTAATGGGATTTAAAGCGGGCAGAATTATGTTCCGCCATATTCTACCAAACTGTCTGTCGCCTATTTTAGTAATTTCAACGGTGCAGGTGGCTAATGCTATTATGTCTGAAGCTGCTCTGTCATTCTTAGGTTTAGGCCTGCCGGTAGATCAGCCGTCTTTAGGCGCTTTAATCAGTATCGGTTTTAAATATATCTTCTCCGGTGCCTGGTGGATAACTGTTTTCCCGGGTGTAGTATTAGTGACACTGGTATTAGTTATTAACTTATTAGGCGACTGGTTAAGGGATGTATTTAACCCGAAAATCTACAAAGGTTAACAGCTGCGTTTAATAACAGACTATCGCTAAGGTATAAATAATCAGCCCTGTAATAATGCAGCAATGCCGTTCGGTTAAGCAATTTTAGGCTTATATCTTAACGGGTACCTTGATGGTATATAAAGCACTGAACGTGGAAACGTTCGGTGTTTTCTTTTTTTAGGCAAGATAAAATGCTTAACATCTTCGCGCATAAGCTGTAATTTTTTCGGAATTGTGCCGTTACCTGAGAGTGCATATCCGCGGATCTGCATATCTATAATGCAAATAGCTGATGTAAAGCTAACTCGGGT
>NZ_AUAM01000012.1 GCF_000428725.1 Psychromonas aquimarina ATCC BAA-1526 | reverse complement strand
TATTATTGCAGAATTCCACCACGGATAACCCGCTTGCCTGCTGCTGTTCAATAAGTGCGGTCCACTTCTGACGTGTTTTTTCCTGCATGTGTATCTCCAATAATGAGTTTGGAGATACTGTAATGAACTACGCGAGGCAGGTGAATGTGCTGTTTGCCGGACGATTACATAAAAAGTATGCCGAAGGCATTTCCTTTCCATGTGAAGTAGGGCGAGTTTGCCGGCAGGCAAGTGTACGAGCGGATGAGCTCTGCGAATCCTGTTCCATTGCCAAGCTTGCTTTCTATAAGCAACCGATACAAATAGCCCCACTGGTTAGTTCTGGTGGGGCTTTTTTAATTCCTGCGATTTATACCAATTCCGTTAATTAATACCAATTTCGTTAATTAAATGATCTATTTAGGCGTAGGAAAAATGGATGAAAGCAAGGCATTGATTACAGTAACTTGTTGCTCTAATTGCAAAATCAATAACGAAGCTAGCATCTATTTTAACCAGCATAAATGAGTAGATCATAAAGTTTGTTTTTGGCGAAATAAATTATATGAGATTGCCACCTACCGTACAAATTTCAAACAAAGATCAACTGCCCTTAATAAAACGGTGATCTAAATCTATATTTTGACGCCTCCATGTTGAAGTAAAACTCCATTAATACCATTATGACGCCGCACTTTGATCGGCTGGTGTTTTTTGGAGTTTTGCTTCATTAACGCTGTTCTATTAGCTGTTTATGAAAGCTTACTTAGTTTTCAATGGGTTGGCGTATATAAAAAGAAATGGACTCACATCCACTTCTAGATATAGGAGCTTAAGTCGGCACTTTCCTAAAGCCTAAAGATCATCGTAAGTGAAAAATAAACGTGGTTGATAATTCAAGCTGCCGTAAAAGTATGAAGGATAAAAAATCATGCCCTATTTACAGGGCAGTTAATAATCTTAATAACTGTCTAAATTATTACGTTATTTTATTGTATATCAGGAGAAAAAAGATGAAGTTACATAAGTCTATACTGCCGCTGTTGTTTTTAGCGCAGATGGGTTGCACAACTGAAGAAATTCAGCCGCCACCGATTGAAGAAAGCCAGTCGCCGCAGATAGTTGGTGTTCCTCCTGCCGATGCAGGAAGAGGTTTAGTGCGCGTAAGTGAGAATGAAATTCGTCACTATAATGGTGGGGAAGGTTACGACGGCCGTAAAATGCAGGTAAGTAGCGATAATGGTCTTACGTGGCAAGAAAGCTTGGCCTCAGCATCATATCCTCCTAACTTTGGAGGGATTGATAAGGAGTCACCAGCTATTGTCCCTAACCCCATTACTGGAGAATATATACGAGTACAGCCAATCGATGGTTATGTTTTTATTTCCAATGGAGGACTTGACGGCGAGTGGGCCGCTGTGACTAAAGATGGTCAACTTGACTATAACTGGGAGCAAGGTGACAAAGGGAACTACCTGACTCTTGGCGGAATTATGCGTAGTCCGACTTTCGTGAATAATGGTCAACGAATTTTAATTCCATCACATGAGATGCGCGAGGGCACAAGATTACATATTTCAGATGATGGCGGTTTAACCTGGCGCACCTCTCAAGACATAATCTCAGCACCACCGCATGAAAAAGATGAGATCCACCAAGGTGTGCGATGGCTTAATAGTGGAGTTGAAGGCTCAATTGTTGAGCTTAGAGACGGACGCCTTTGGATTCTTGTTCGCACCTCTCAAGATCAATACTACGAAGCGTTCTCCTCAGATTTTGGGGATACATGGACAGAATCACAGCCTTCTCGTTTTTTCGGTACATTGACTATGCCGACAATTGGACGCTTGAAGGATGGGCGTCTGCTTGCTCTTTGGACAAATACGATGCCCTTACCTGAGAATCTAGGAGCTCAAGATGATATGTGGGAAGATGTTTTTACAAATCGTGATTCTCATCATGCTGCAATCTCTGACGATGATGGTAAAACATGGACTGGATTTCGCGAGGTCATCCTAGATGAACATCGCAATCGTAGTGATTATGCGACCTATGAGGGTCAGGAAGATCGGGGGAAACAGCAAAGTGAATTTGTCGAGTTGGATGAGCATCGAGTTCTTATTTCCATTGGACAACATAAAGAGCATCGCCGTTTGATGATTATGGATACGCGTTGGCTTTATGAAAAAGAACGAAGTGAGCACTTTGAAAACGGTCTAGAAAATTGGACTGTTCATAGCTATATCCCGGAGGTAAGAGGGCATGTCAGTTATGATCGAAAGCAATCATCTCAACTTGTCGATCTTATCGATAAGCCTGAACATCAAGCGCTTCAAGTCCGGCGAGTGAGTGATTCGGAGCTGATTAATATTGAAAATAATGTCAATTATGAAAAAGGCGGGGCGACTTGGAATTTTCCGAATGGAAAGAGTGGTCAAGTTGATATTCGCTTTATGTTAAATGAACATAGTGGTGGAACCCAAATCAGCCTCACTGATCGTTTGTTCAATGCTGTTGATGAAACAACTGCGCACTATGCTGTGTATACTTTAAATGTTACGCCAGGAGAGAAACTTGGTGAGCATGTACTTGAAGCTAACCGTTGGTATACCCTTAGCTTACATTGGAATGGTGTGGAGAAAAACTCGGATGCTCAAGTTTTGCTTGATGGGGAGCTCGTGGAAAGGCTCGAAATTAGTAATACCAGTCCAAATGGCGTTAGCTACCTTCACTTTATATCGACAAGTCTAGAAGCTGATGACGGGATGTTAATTGAATCTGTAGAAGCTTCGGTTAACTAACAAAGGGCCAGTAGAAAATTTGAAGTGTAAAGTGCTGAGCAAAAAGTCGATGTAGTTGAAAAAATGAAGTAAGCAGGCTTTTTAGAGTTCGCCAAGTAAAACCAATATAAGCCGCCGCTATGTTTGGGGCGGCTTAATTACGCGAAGTCACAGAAATGATAAACACAGGTTATTGTGTAAGTTGTTTGCTGTATACGCTGCTCAGACGTGGTCCCGTCAACGTCAAGCAAAGCTTCCACTATTACAGCGAACTTCCTTATGCCACTAGCATAAGGGTTTCGCCTACATTCTCCTCCGGACCAAGGGAGCCTGCTTTCCTTCCCATTCCTAACTCAGAAGTGAAACGCAGCTGCGCCGATGGTACTGCGAGTATCGCGACAGCGGTGTGGCACGAGCTGGTGAGCTCTGCGAACCTAAGCATATTGCTTCCTTGAACCTTGATCAAGGGACTGCAATACAAAATGGTCTCCCATATGAAGTCGGGGTGAGTTCAGCGCCAGCTGAGTGTCACGAACGTGCTAAGCTCTGCGTGCCATGACTATCGCCATCAGTTAGCTGCTGCTCCTTAGAAAGCAGGAATCACCCTCTGTTCTACACTTATAATACAGATACGGATTAGTCTGTTAAGTGAGTGCTTATGCTTAGTATCAGAAGCTCAAAAGAACAGCTCAACGCTTTACTGTTTGACGTGGTCAGAGAGAGTCAGGATGGTTTTAGTATTTTTGATCAGGACCATATGTTGATTTTCTGTAATGATAGGTTTGCCGGTCATTTTGGTCTTAGCGTGGAGCAGACTGAAGGATTAACTTTTACAGAAATTCTGCGAAAGTCTTATCTTTCCGGTGACGGTCTTTATATTGAGAATGGCGATATAGAGGGATTTATTACTAAGGTTAGTATGGATTTCGAGGATGTTTCGTTTAAAGCTTTTGAGCACTTGACGGTTGACGGCAGCTGGATTAGAGTTTCCCGCTTTATCAATTCAGATGGTTTTATTTTTCTCTACAGCACTGATATTACAAATTTTAAAAATACTGAATCACAATTGCGCCTGGCTTTAAGTGATGTTGAAAAGCTGGCCTCGACGGATCTTCTGACCGGTATCAGCAACCGCCGTCATTTTTTTGAATTAGCAGAAATTGAGTTTGAGCGAAGTCGGAGGTATGAGCATAGACTTAGCTTGTTAGCGCTGGATATTGATTATTTTAAGCGTATTAATGATAACTACGGACACCGTACAGGAGATCAGGTGCTGTTAGCATTAACAGAATGCTGCCGGAAACTGCTGCGAAGCAGTGATATATTTTCTCGTCAGGGAGGTGAAGAATTTTTAATTCTGCTGCCGGAAACTGAACTGGTTGATGCTTCACTGCTGGCGGAACGTATTCGCCAGGCAGTGTCTGAATTAAGAGTCAGTTATGGCGATGATGTGATTTCTCTAACAACCTCTATCGGATTAAGTGAATTATCCGACAATACGGAAACTCTGGATCAATTAATGAACCATGCAGATAAAGCCCTGTACAGGGCAAAAGAGGCTGGACGCAACAGATCTGAAATCTGGTTCTAGCTGTTATTTATAATCTTCCTGTCACCGCCAGCGCTGTCTGGCGGTTTTTATTTCTAATAAATAAAGCTTTAGGTGCCTCCGTCTGACTTTGAGTATACAATAGCTCTTCTCAACGGGGTGCTTATCTATACCCACGATACTTCAAGATGCAAAGACCAGCTAACGGCTGATAAATGCATTTTGACTGGTAACGGGTATATAGGCTGAGATTGTCAACCAGACTAAACCCGTATACCTGAACCAGATAATACTGGCGTAGGAATTGAGCTTATCAAGTCTTTCAATATGATCTGCTTCTTTTTTATGCCTTATGCTATATACGGAGCGCATAGTGAAAAAAATTCTTCCTCTTCTTGCCTTTTCAACTTTGGTTTCAATGCCGGCGGCTGCCGATAAACTCGTTGTTTATACTTATGATTCCTTTGCTTCAGAGTGGGGCCCCGGCCCTAAAATCAAAAAAGCATTTGAACAGGAGTGTGCCTGCGAGCTGGAATTTGTTGCGTTAGATGACGGTGTTTCAATATTAAACCGTCTGCGTTTGGAAGGAAAAAACAGTAAAGCGGATGTGCTTCTTGGTTTGGATAATAACCTTATGGCAGAAGCTGCCAAAACCGGGTTATTAACCGAGCATAAAGTGGATACTGCTGATATCAGGCTGCCCGGCGGCTGGTCTGATAATACTTTTGTTCCTTTTGACTTTGGTTATTTCTCCTTTGTGTACAATAAAGATACATTACTGAACCCGCCGAAAAGTTTAAAAGAACTGGTTGAAAAGCAGGATGATATTAAGGTTATCTATCAGGATCCGCGCACTTCAACACCGGGGCAGGGCTTAATGCTGTGGATGAAATGGGTTTATGCTGATCAAGCTGATCAAGCCTGGAAGCAGTTAGCGAAAAAAACGGTTACTGTCACTAAGGGCTGGTCGGAAGCTTATAACATGTTCTTAAAAGGGGAGGCTGATATGGTACTTTCCTATACCACCTCTCCTGCGTATCACATTATTGCCGAGCAGAACAATCAGTATATTTCAGCTGATTTTTCTGAAGGGCATTACACGCAGGTTGAAGTGGCGGCGAAAGTGAAAAGCAGCACGAATGAAAAACTAGCGGATCAGTTTATGGATTTTATTATCAGCGATCAGTTTCAGTCTGCCATACCGACTGGAAACTGGATGTACCCGGTTACCGATGTGCCTCTTCCTAAAGGTTTTAAACAGTTAACTGTTCCGTCTAAATCATTTTCCTTCACTGCTGAGCAGGTCGAAACTAACCGTAAAACCTGGATTAGAGAGTGGCAGAGCTCTTTAATTTATTAAGTGAAGTTTTTTGATGACTAGTAAACTTCAATCTTTACCCGGATTAATTATAGCCGGGTTTATTTTGCTTTTTGTCAGTGGTGCTTTTTCAGCACTGCTGCTTCATTCTCCTGGTTTTGATCTTGCCGTGCTGTGGTCAGATCCCTATTACCGGCATGTAACGGCATTCAGCTTTTATCAGTCTTTTTTGTCGACATTACTGAGTGTCGGACTGGCGATTCCGGTTGCGCATGCTTTATCAAGGCGTTCTTTTTTCGGCAAAGAATTATTACTTAAATTATTTGCCGCAACCCTGGTATTACCTGTATTAGTTGGTGTTTTTGGTTTACTTGCGATCTACGGTAACAGTGGTTTAATCTCACAGCTGCTGGGCTTTTTTGATTATAAACTGCCGTTCTCTATTTATGGACTGAACGGTATACTGCTGGCGCATGTGTTTTTCAATCTGCCGTTTGCGGCGCGGTTATTACTGCAGCCGCTGCAGTCGCTGCCTGTAGAGAATCATAAATTATCTGTGCATCTCGGTATCAGTCACTGGAATAAGTTTAAACTAGTGGAGTGGCCCTGTTTACGCCAGCAGCTTCCGCATGTCTGCGGATTAGTATTTATGCTCTGTTTTACCAGTTTTGCCACAGTAATGGCATTAGGAGGCGGGCCGAAATCAACCACTATTGAGCTGGCCATTTATCAGGCTATCAAATTTGATTTTGATCTGCAGTCAGGTGCATTGCTGGCGTTATGGCAGATGATACTTTGCGGTACTCTGGCCGTTATAATACAGAGGTTTTCTCGCCCTGTGCCGCTGACCAGCACCACCACATCATCAGAGCCTGTTCCGTTCTGCGACTCTAAGTCAGCCAGATGCTGGGATCTCTTATGGATATCTGCAGCCGCTGCACTGGTTATTCCGCCTTTGTTGATGGTTATTATTAACGGGCTGAATGCACAGTTTCTAGCTGTTGTTACTGATATCTTTTTCTGGAGTGCAGTTAAGAACTCTTTGTTAGTTGCTGTTTCTGCCGCTTTTATCGCACTTATCGGCGGGGTACTTATTCTTATTACCAGCCGTTCCTGGCGTTTAATCGGTTTACAGTTTAGAGCTGATAAAATAGAGCTGCTTGGTGCTATTATTCTCGTTACTCCGGGGCTGGTTATCAGTACTGGAATTTTTCTGCTGCTGAGGAATATAACCGATCTGTTCAGTCTGGCGCTGCTGATTGTGATTGCTGTGAATGCTTTAATGGCGCTGCCCTATGTGATTAAAACCCTTGCCCAGCCGATGCTTCATATTGCCCAGCAGTATGATAAATTATGCTCCAGTTTAGGTATGTCGGGTTTTTCTCGTTTCTATCTTATTGAATGGCGGGCAATAAGAGTGCCGATTGTGCATGCATTCTCTATCAGCTTTGTTTTATCGATGGGGGATTTGAGTGCCATTGCGTTATTCGGCAGTCAGGACTCTACTACGCTGCCTCTTTATCTTTTTCAGCTGCTAGGCAGTTATCAGATGGACTCTGCTGCAGTTGTATCACTGTTTTTATTAATGCTCAGTGTCGCTCTTTTTGCCTTAATAGAAAAAATCATGGTGAAAAATAATGTTGTTAAATAATTGCTGTTCGAGGTGGCTATGATCAAATTCTGCAGTGTAAAGTACCAGTATCAGCAGGAGCAGTTCAATTTTGATATTGATATCGGCACAGGGAATATTGTTGCTGTGTTAGGGGCAAGCGGTGCCGGTAAAAGTACCCTGTTAAATTTAGCGGCGGGTTTTATTAACCCCTTAAGCGGTGATATTCAAATCGCCGGTAAGTCTGTTTTAGATGTTCAGCCGCACCGCCGTCCGCTGGCGATGTTATTCCAGGAAAATAACCTTTTTGCTCACCTTAATGTCGCAGATAATATAGGTTTAGGTTTAGATCCCGGGCTTAAATTAACCCGGGATCAAAAGGCAAAGGTAGCTGATATCTGCCGACAGGTTGGTATTGAGAAGCTTTTACCTCGCCTGCCGCAGCAGTTATCTGGGGGGCAGAAACAGCGGGTCGCTTTAGCCCGCTGTTTTGTACAGAATAAACCCCTGCTGCTGCTTGATGAGCCGTTTTCTGCTCTTGATCCTGTTCTGCGTGAAGAGATGCTTACTATAGTTAAAAAGTTAGCAGGTAAACACAAGGTAACTGTATTAATGGTAACGCATCATATTTCCGATGCACTCAATGCCGCCTCGCATTATCTGTTTGTTGAGCAGGGGAAGATATCAAGTGCCGGTGAGATAAATAATTTAAACGCCGAAAACCCTAATCCAAGTTTAAGGCACTTTGTACAGGCTGGTTTATAATACCAAATCCGATAATTTTCTATTCATTTATGCTGGTTAAAATGAATGTTAGCTTCGTTATTGATTTTGTAATTAGAATAACTAGTTACTGCAATCAATGCCTTGCTTTCATCCATTTTTCCTACGCCTAAATAGATCACCTAATTAACGGAATTGGTATAACCGTTTTGACCCGGCCGTACAATGCCGGGCATAGCCGATAAATTGATTAACTTAAATATTCGCTAATATTTACATCATCAATCTGATCTTCGCTTAAATAGCTCTGTGCATATTGTAAATATACGCCGGAGCTTAAAAACAGCTCAAATACCTGCGCATCAATGTGATTATCTTTTGCCATAAAACTCATTATCTTAATTGACTGGCTTAATGTTTTACGCTCTTTATAAGGGCGGTCTGAGGCGGTTAATGCTTCAAAAATATCAGCGATAACCATTATGCGTGCCGTAACAGGAAGCTCTCCGGCAGGCACTGCTCGCGGGTAACCTTTACCGTCCATTTTTTCATGATGTCCGCCGGCAATAAGCGGCACATTTTCGAGGTGTTTAGGAAAGGGCAGTTTAGATAACATAACAATGGTATGAACCATATGTTCATTAATAATAAATCTGTCTTCAGGTGTGAGTGTGCCTCGTTTAACTGACAGGTTATATAACTCGCCGCGGTTAAACTGATACTCAGGGGTTTTCATATTAAATCCCCAGGGATTACCTGGTGCGGTTAACTGGGCATGCTCCTGTTCTATAAGATGCTCGCGTTTAATCAGGTGCTCCATTTTATCTGCTAATAGATACTCTTTCTGCGGTAGAGACAACTCAGTCTCTTTATGACGCATTTTCTCCTGTTTGGCGATACCCAGTTTGTTATCCAGAGTTCTTGTCCAGGTTCGCTGTGCAATACTGCTAAGGCGCTGTATTTTATCGTCGGACATAAATTCGCCGCCGATATTACATTCTGCGACAAAAGTGAATTCCTGATCCAGCGTCGTCAGCAGCATTTCTCTCTGCTCTGTTAACTCTTTTTTATTCAGCCCTTGTGCTAACCCTTTCCAGTACTCTTTTTCTGTCTGCTCTTTAAGCAGTTCGAAACGCATACGTATTTCATGAATCCGATCATAGATAGTTTCTAATTTAGTCGCTTTATCAATAACGTATTCTGGGGTAACTATTTTTCCACAGTCATGCAGCCAGGATGCAATATGGAGCTCTTCCCACTGCTCGTCACTAAGCGCAAAATCTTTAAAGTTACCCTCTTTTTCAGCGCAGGCCGCCTGACTTAACATTTTTGTCAGTTCCGGAACGCGTTCACAGTGACCGCCGGTATAGGGCGACTGGCTGTCAATTGCGCCGGCAATCAGGTGGATAAAGCTCTGCAGCAGCTCTTTCTGCTCGGCAAGCAGTAACTGTCCTTCAATTGCTAAAGCGGAAAAACCAGCCATTACCTGAGTGAAGTTCTGCCTGCCCTGAAAGTTTGTCTGCTTTGTATCATTTATTATTGCTAACACACCCAGAGATTCTCCTGTTCGATTCGACAGGGGTAATAACCGCCAGCTCAACTTATCATGGTCTGTTATTAGTGTTTTTAAGAAGGGGCTGAACTGTTCTGGTAATGCGCTGTTAGAAGTATTGTTTTTCTGGTTTATATTCAGCTGAGAAATCTGCTCAGCAGTAAAAGTGAGAGACTTTAATTCTACCGCTAATTTATCATTCTGCTGCTCGTCCAGCTCGATAAAAGCGGCAAAAGCGACATTGAGGTTCTTTGATTTATCGGCCAGCAGAACCGCTGCACCTTTAGCATGGCTTAAAGAGATTGTTTCAAAGGTTACTTTTTTAAGAAGCTCCTCAAAGTTCTGCTTACCTACTAATGTTGCCGACAAGTCCTGAAAGTGACCTATCGTATTTTTCATGTCGCGGGTTACATTAACTAATTCATCTATCTCTTGAATTAAAGAGTTGGTCTTTATCGGCCGGGAAAAATCAAAATCTTTAATAAACTGTAGTTCACTGGTGAGCTGGCGAATCGGCCGGGTTAATTTTTTAGAAAAATACCAGGCGGCCGGCAGGGTGACTAAAATAATCAGCAGAGTAATAAACACCGTTTCGTTACGCAGCTCATATGCCTCATCTAATAATTCATCAATTGGTACTAATTGTAATAAATAGAGGTGAGTGTTTGTCTTCATATTCGATACTTTGCCTAACCACTGCCGGCCGTCGTAGGTAAACTCTGTACTTCCATGCTGATGCTGATAATTATCAAAAACATATTGTAAAACGGGGTGTCGGATTTCTGAGATTGTTTTTTGTTCAACAAATTTACCCGACTCTGACAGCAGCTCTTCTGTCTCGTTATAAGCAATAACCTGGCCCGATTCATTAACAATCATTATCTGAGTGTTTTCAGATGACTTAAATAGTGCCAGTGAATTGGAGAGGTCATTTAATGAATAATCGGCGCCGATAATGACATCGTGCTGCTCATTAAACAGTGCCATGGTAAGGCCTATTTCCCGGCTGGAATGAAATCGATAGGGATCTGTGATAGTGCTCGCTGAGTTTCTTTTAGCTGCCTTGTACCAGGGGCGTTTTTCTGTATTAAATTGAAAGTCCGGCTCTGCTGTTTTTAATGTCAGCTGCAGATCCTGATCATAAAAGTTATGAACAGCTTTGCCGTTAGTAACTGATGTGCTCATATAACGGCTCTGCGGCGGGGCGTTATATTGTGTTACATACTCTTTTGCATGGATTTTTCTCAGCAGAAACAGATCATTGTTCGGATATGAGATAAATAATGATTTTGTACTCTTTCTGTCCTCTAACATCTCTTTTAACATAGGAACAAACTTTAATCTTTGCTGGAGATCCGCTTCGGGTAATTGCGAAACAGCTAAGGCTTCAAGCAGAGTATTGATATGAGATGTCTCACTTTTTATTATGTTTGTCAGCTGCTGAGTTGTCTGCGCAAAAATTAATTTTCCTGAATCCAGCATGGTTTTACTTAACTGGTTATAACTGTACCAGCCGATAAACAGACCGCATAATAAGATCAGTACAGTAAATAATGAGGTAATATAAAAGTGCAAACTAAATCGTTGTTTCACTTGAGGTTCAAGCATCACTGCAGTCCTTTGAATAATCGTCTGTTTCATTTATTTTAACAGAGCAGCGTAAGAATGTATTTGGCGGAGATGATACCTTGCCTGCATTAATACAAGGTTTTGTTTGCTATCGAGAAGCAGAGCGGGGGAGATTAGAAGACATAAAGCTAAGCAGCGAAAAGCAGACCGGCTGCTTTTCGTTACCGCTAGTACAAATTATTCACCTTTTCGGCTGGTATTTTCTTCTAATAATTCATGTTCAAAATGAAATACGGGTAAGCGCCAGCTGAATTTCAGGGCCGCCATACGCAGACTGAAGCCTGTGATCAGGGTTATAATTACCGCGATAGAATCTTCTAAGCCGTACCACAGTAGTCCGAGGTAGAGAGCTGCTGCAATTAGTGCAACAGAAGCATATAACTCTTTATGTAAAACCAGCGGCGTCTGGCGGCAGATCAGATCTCTTAATAATCCGCCGAATATACCTGTTACAATTGCTGAAATAATACAGATAAGCGGATGCAGCCCCATATCGAGCGCAACGCGGCAGCCGATAATGCTGAATACAACCAGACCGATAGAATCTAAACAGATAAACAGGCGGTGATTGCGTGCTACCCAGGGAGCAATCAGAGTGGTGAATACGCCGGCGACGCAGGTGATCATTATATATTCAGGGTGTTTAATCCAGCCGACGGGATAGTGGCCTAAAATGATATCACGCACCGTACCGCCGCCGATTGCGGTTGCACTTGCGACAAACATAACACCAAACCAGTCCATTTTTCGTTTTCCCGCCGAAAGGGCGCCGGTCATCGCTTCCGCTGTGATGCCGATAATGTAAAGAATGGTTAATAACATAATCTTGTTCTGTACTAAAAAAGAAAGGATTGTAGAGGAAATTTGAGGCCCTGGCTAATAGAAAATCAGACAATTTTAATTAAATTATTTGTCTATAAAATAATGGCTGATAATGAAACGGGCAGCAGTACGAAATGTTCCCTAATCTTTTGATTTTTAACAAAATGTAAAGTTTATTATTATATCTTTAAGTATCGGAAGCGCTTTCGGCTGGGTAGTTGTTAGCGGGTATTTTTGGTGTAAATGTGTAAACACATTTCCGGAAGAGACAAATATTACAAAAAAGCCCAAATGAGTTCACTTGGGCTTGCAGGTTAATTATTGTAAATACAGATCAGTCTACCAGAGGGCTGGCCGGCTGAATGCGGATAGATGCAATATCAAAGTTATTTACCTGTCCATCTTTGCCGCCGCTGGCGATATAAGTGGTGTTGCTTTCCAGATAACTCATATTGTAGAAGTCAGTAACTTCTAAAGAATAAGTTCCAGGAGCAAGGCCGGCGGCAAGTGGTGTTGAATAAACCAACGGTTTTTTACCATCTTTAACTGCCGCATGCGGCATCTGAATAACACCCTCGGCAACAACTGCACCCGCTGCATTTTTAACTTCCAGCCATTTAACGCCGTTGGTAACACCCAGGTTAATTGCATTGAAGTTATTGTGATACTGTAGCTGGATATGGTAATCATTAGCTGCACTTATTGTGATATCACTTACCGTCAGCGTATCGTTTAAACTGCCCCAGTTGTGCAGATAAGCTGTGTTAATCTGCTCATCAGCAGGTGTTGTGCTGATGTTTGAACTAACACGTGTATCTGTTACTGCAATAGTCTGCTTTGTACCAAAACAGACAGGTGCGCTGTGATGAGAGTAATTGTTGGTTTCTGTATAAACAGCTTCTACAGCATAACAAGTACCGGCAGCATCTGCAGCTTTAAGACTGTCAGTAACGACTCCTTTCGCTACATCAGTTTTCGCTAATGCGCCGTTACGGTACAGGTTATAGCTGATATTACCGGCCTGCGTATCACTGAATTCTACCGTCAGGAATCCGTCTTTATCAGCAGCAACACTGCTGATCAGCGGCTCTTTTGGTGCAAAAACGACGGGATCACTATTGCTCAGCGGATCTGCATCTACCATGGTAATAGCTGTTGAGCCGCTGATTAAGTCACCCAAAGTAATCACCAGGTTATTGCTGTCGCTTAAATCTGTAAATGCAATAGACTTAGGATCACTTACTGATTTATTGTTCAGGGTTAGATTCTGTAGTGAATAATAACCGCTGTCATCAGAAGCTTCAGGCAGTAGAATTTCTAGATTAATCACTTTACCTTTTAGTGTCAGGCCCTGTAATTTAATACTTGTGCTGTTTGCAAACTTGTCTCTGCGTAGTTCGCTGGTAATAAACGGGTTCAGGCTGATCCCTGTATCTGTAGTAGTAAGACCGAAGACATCTTCTATTACCATCCCCACATAAGCGCCGACAGACCAAAGCTGACGTTTAGAGTTAATCACCGGGCCGGATAACGACGGATTATCAAAGTCTAACAGGTTTGGTTTAAGTGATAACCACTCAAGGTTCTCCATATTAGAAAGGTTAAGTGCCGCCGCTCTAAACAGCGTCTGGTAAGCGGCATTTGCCACTGCTGTATTGCCTGTTTTAACAGCTGCTTTTAAACCGTAAGCAGTAACAAACGGCCAGATAGCACGGTTATGATAGACTGCAACATCCGGCTGCTGCGGGAAGATAACCGGTGCGCCCATGTCGCTGTGCGGGTAGTTTGCTAAAACTTTATCGGCACGTGCTGTATCTGCAATCCCGGTAATAATAACCAGCGACTGACCTAACCAGTCAAATTTATGCAGCGGCGCTAAATTCTGGTGTCCAGCCGTTAAGCTGCTGTACATACCTGCATCTTCTAACCAGAAACGTTTATTGATCGCTGTTTTAAGTGCTGCTGCCCAGCTTTCATATCTGGCCGCCGCCGCCGGCTCACCCTGTTCGCCTGCTAATTTAGCTGTCAGTTTAAGTGCCTGGTAGTGACCTGCATTGGTAGAAAGCGCTTTTGCACTGCCCATGCTGGCGAGATCTTTAGTTATCCAGCTCGCATAAGTCTGTTCACGCCAGTCAAGGAATGACTGCTCGCCGTTATATAAACCGTCAACACTGTCAAAAGCTGCAAGACGGTCATTCTCAACGGTATTAACTAATGCTTTATAAGCTTTTAGAGCAAACGCATCACGGCTTTCAGCAGGGAGGTTCTGCAGTGCTTTTTCTGCACCGAATGCCCAGGTTACACGGTCGGTACTGATCGGCCAGCTGCCGCCTGAGCCTGTATCCTGTACGATTTGTAAACCGCTGTCATCACCGGCTGCTTGAGCCGGTTTACCGGTACCGTCACGGTATTCAGAAAGTTTAAATTCTAATGATGTTTTGACTCGCTCTGGATCAAGCATTGCTAGACCTAAGTTGGCTGCATAAGAAAGATCACGCGTCCAGACATAGTTCCATTTTGCACCTGTTTCAAAACAGTTACAGTCAATTGCTTTACCGCCGTTGTAATTGCCGTCTTTAATTTCAGATACGCTGTTCTGCTCTGTTTCATTTACAGACAGTGAAAACAGTGCATCAAAGGGCAGATTACCGGTACGGATAGTAGGCTGTCCTGCTTTCTCTTCATATAAGACATAAGCATCACCGGGATCGCGCAGTTCCTGAGTGGTTGAATGGGCGTAGCTGCGGTACTGAACATCAGCTTTCAGAGCGGAAAAAGTCACTTCTTCCTCTTTATCATCGTAGGTAGTGAAAGTCAGTTTTTGTATTTTCTCATTACCTTCATGCGGGTTCACAATAACTCCTTCGCTTCCGTCTGATGCTGTTATTTTCAGCACAGGTGCTTTAGTATCCGAAGCATCAACAGTAAATTTGTAATAACCTGTTTCGGTAATAAAGAAGGTTGCATTTGCACCGCCGGGCAGCATGGTATAATTTGTATCTAATTCAGCTGTAAGCGCTTCTTCACCTAATACCCACTCGCTTGACCAGTCTGCCGCCGCCAGTTTGAATTCATGGTTGCCGGGAGCGACCTGCATGGTTACCTGATATTTATTATCACCGACATAACGCAGCTGGTTATCCGTACCCCAGCCGTTAAAACCGCCTCGAATATAAAGGTCATAGCTTAAAGGCGCGATATCCGGCGCATAACTAAATACCGGGTGAAGCAGATCATCTCCAACTTCTAATTTAAAATCATACAAGCCGGCCTGGGTGATAAGCAGGCCCATATTGGCTGCCGCGTCGCCGGTCTGCAGCGTATATTTCTGACCTGGACTGACTTGGGTCAGATTTTCTATATCAACGGTGAAACTTGTCTCCAATGTCCACTCTGCGTCTGCTACTTTAAATTCCGGCACACCCGCAGTAAATGCGACATTATTAAGATAGTAAGCATCATCTTTGAAAATTAACTTATAGGTATCTTCTGCGCCCCAGCCGCTGAAGCTACCTTTTAAATAAAGGTCAACCGCATAGGGAGCCACGGCCTTATCAGGCTGATCCGGTACGTCAGGCACATCCGGCTTATCTGGAACCGGGGTAACACAAGCAGTCTGCGCTTCATTCAAAACTTCCGGCGCCTCGCAGGTTAAGGGATCATTTTTAATGATGGTTTGTGTTTGATCATCGTCATTTGAACACCCCGTTAGTGCAGTTCCGCTGAACAGCAAAACAAGCGTCGCAACGCGTGTTTTGTTAAATCTGAAATTAGTCATGCTTTTTTAACATCCTATCTGTATGTGATTCTAGTAATACAGCTGTAAAAATAACAGAAGGTCTCTGTCATGCATCCCAGCTGTTTAATACCAGAGGCAAGGAGATTATCGGGAGCGGGAGAAGGAAGTTCTGCTGTAGACTCAGCTTTCCTTAAATCAAAGCGTAATAATCCTTTGCAGTACCGCTCGGCAACCTCGTGGAAAATGCAGTATATAGAGGCTTAATTCATAACGCTGTGATTTTTATGTTTTATTCTAGAGCCTCTAAGTAATTACTTTTTGTTACGCCTTGTTACCTTTTGTTACTTTCGTTTGTTTTTGTTTTATCTGGTGAGTGATGTTTTATTAGCGTTTTTAAGTCTTGGCAAGCAAGGCCGTGATACACTCCTTTTTGTGTTTTAGTTTAATGTTATCAGTTGCTTGGCTGCTTTTTGCTGTTTGTTGGCTGTGCTTTGCAGGAGCTGTTTGAGGCTCGCACAGCTGTTTGTTGATTCCTTTTGCATGTTATTTCATTTACTTGTTTTGTATCTTTTTGAAAGCTGTCGAGGCAGATGTTACGGCTAGTGGTCACGTTTACATCATAAAATGGTCATTGCCGGAAGGGGCTGAAGTTTGCCTTAATATTTACATTTTTCAGCTTAAGTTTTTCAGGAGTAAAAGTGTCAGTTAGTAGTGAATTGGGTTTTATAAGAGGGATAAATTTCTGTAATATAAACTGGTTTTTATTTTCTTATTCAGCTAAAGGAAGCGTCTGTGGATCATAATTTAAATAACTTTTTACAAGAGATTAGCGCGCCTGATTATCTTTTTAACGAGAGGGACTTTTTTGCTCAAGCAGGGAGTCTGCTTCAGTTGCAGCTGCGGGAATACTTAAGTCTAGAAAACCGCCGTGAGAACTCTTTTTATAAATCAGTGTGTACGGCGAGAAAATTAAATAATGCTGATACGGATAAGAAATTCTGGCAGGCATTGTTATCATTTGATTCGGTGCTCGACAGCTTTGTTATGCCGGAAAGCAGGTGTCAGCGAAACTGTAGAAAATGGCTGCGCTTTGTTAATATGATTGAAGAGCTGCAGGGCTATAAGGGCAGTCAGGTATTTTCTGCTGCGGGTATATATAAGAAACAGCAGGTTCGTTTGTTTTTTGCCGTGATGCTGACCTGGGAGCATCTGCGTTACATTGCGGGTAATGATGATCAGTTCAGCCCAAGTTCAGAGATTCTTGCCGTTTTTGCCGGTGATACGCAAAGTCATGAACACTCTCACGAACATTGTGGTGATAATTGTGACCATGAACACGAGTAGTGATAAAACCTGCCCGTTCTGTAAAGGCTTAAACCGCTGCCGGGCCGACAGCAGTAAACCCTGCTGGTGTTATGATCTGCCGATACCTGCATCGCTGACTGAGCTGGTGCCGGAACATCTTAAGCGTAAGTCCTGTATCTGCCGCAACTGTATTAATTTATATAATGAAAATGCACAGTTGTTTAAGCAGACTTATTTACTAAGTTAAGGCTGCAGAAAACACCGTTATTCTTAGAAATACAATAGCGGTGCTTTTTACGTATGCAGAGAGGGTTAGTTCAATACGTATTTTTCAAATACATGGGCAACGCCGTCTTGATCATTACTGGCAGTAATATAATCGGCATTCGCTTTAACTTCATCGCTGCCGTTTTCCATCGCTACGCCAAGACCTGCGTATTTAATCATCTCTAAGTCATTAGCCGCATCACCGACACAAATTATCTGCTCTGCAGTAAGTCCCAGGTGTGCAGTTAAAGCCGCCATACCCATGCCTTTATTACTGTCCTTATTCATAAACTCGTAAAAAAACGGCGTGCTTCTTGCCATTGAATATTTTTCCTGCAGTGACTGCGGCAGCTGTTCAACCGCTTTTGACAGTATCTGCTCCTGGTCAATCATCATCACCTTTAATATATCCTCATCCGCTTCAAGTTTATCAAAGTCAAATAGTGAATATTCAATACCGTTAAGTTTTGCTTCATACTCGGTATATTCATTTTCTTTAGGCGTGATTAAGCCGCGGGTCATGGAGTAAGCAAGAATATTAACGCCAAGTTTATCGGCTAACTTCTTAAGATCCACTGCATCCCGGCCGGTCAGAATGGCGCTGCTGACCACGCTTTTACAAGCAACTTTAAGGATTAATGAGGCATTGTAAGTCAGTGCGTAATCATCTGCGCCGTCTAAACCCAGTTCTTTTAATGTCGGCAGCATACCTTCAAAGGGGCGACCTGAAGCTAATACTACTTTTATTCCTTGTTCTTTGGCCGATGCAATCGCCTCACGAACTTTGCTGGTTAAGGCTTTTTCGCTGTTCAGCAGCGTGCCGTCCATATCTAAAGCAACAAGTTTATACATTAATTTTTCCCGATAATTTAAAGGATGCATAGTGTATTCAATATTTAATAAATAATCGAATAATGTTGATGCTGATTAAAGGGGCATTGATTAAGATCAGCCTGGCAAATCGTGAATCTGGCGTATATTTTTGCAGAAATTTTTAAGCTTACTGAAGCAGTTATTAAAGGAGCCGCTTAATAAATGGCTAAACCGAATAAAAAAGGACCGGTGCGGACGGTTGATATTTTCTGTGCCAGGTGTAAATGCCGACTGTATAAATACCGAAAGGGCGGCAAAGGGGCTCTGGTGAAATGTTTTAAAGAACGTATTTCTGTTGATTACACTATTGAAACATGTACCTGCCCGAACTGCGCTAGTGTATTTGCCCGTGAAGCCTTAGTGAGAGGCACGCCGGCTTTTAAAATAAATGCAGCGAAAGTGTATGTTAAATAGACAAGATCATGGATCAAAATCAAAGATTTCAACCGTCAGGCTTGTTTTAATTAGCGCGCATTAAACTGCAGCGCTTTATCGCTGAAAATGGACTTTTTATCTTTTAAGGAATAAACAATGCAGGAGCATGGCTCTTTTACGATCCGGATCGTCGGGCAGCTGATTCGGGTACAGGCATTCGGCGCCTGGAATTATGAAACAGCCAAACGCTTTTGTATCGAATATAAAGCGGCTGCTCAGTCTTTGATACAAGAGCCCTGGGCATGTTTATTAGATTTGTCTAAGTGGGAGCTGGCAACCCCGGATATACGCGGCTTAGTTGAAGAACGGAATCTCTGGGCAAACCGCAATAACCAGAAATATGAAGTAGTGGTCTGCAGGTCACCGCTGCAGAGATATCTGATAGAAAAAATGCTGCTTAACCTTAATAATATTGAACTTAATTTTTTTAAAGAGCAAAGTGAAGCGCTGGACTGGCTTCGTTCGGTTAATTTTGATCTGCAGTGCGCTTAGTTTTATAAATATTCTGCAGCGCATTCCCTCTTTTACGCCTGTGCACTATTAAATGCACTGTCTGGTTGTTTAGTAGCGTTATTGGGACTAAATTTGACTGTATAAATACCGCAGATTATCAGAGGTGTAATATGTCGTTAGTAAGCAGCGCTCATGGAACATCAGACGAAAGTTTAAAAATATTTCCTTTTAGTGCTGTGCAGGGACAGGAACGCTGTAAAAAAGCCTTAATTCTGGCAGCGATTAACCCTAAAATCGGCGGCGTACTGCTTTGTTCCCCGGCAGCCTGCGGCAAATCAACCTTATCCCGAGGTTTAATCGATATTTTACCCGGCACTGCGCAGCGTAATTCAGATTTTGTGACTGCATCTTTAACTGCCAGTGAAGAGATGCTGCTCGGCACCCTGGATTTAGACCATGTTTTAAACCAGCAGAATGTACATTTTTCACCGGGTTTATTGAGTAAAGCGCACGGCGGAGTCTTGTATGCCGAACAGGTGAATCAGCTTCCTGAACTGCTTGTTGCTCAGCTGCTTAATGCCGCCGGCAGCGGTGTGAACCGGGTTGAACGTTACGGGCTAAGTCATGCTCACCTGGCAAATTTTACTCTGATAGCAACAATAAATCCGGAACAGGGGCCGCTAAGTCAGCAGTTATTAGATCGATTTGGATTCGTGGTGCATTTGGACAGCAGCTATAGTCTTGCACAGAGGGTAGAGATTATTAAAACACGCCGGGCATTTGAGTCTGATCCCGGGCGGTTTTGTGAGTTCTATCAGATGCGTCAGGTGGAACTGCAGCAGCAGATTTCAGATGCCAGGGATCTTCTGCACAGCGTCACCTTCCCGGATAATATACTGAGCGATATTGCACAGCGCTGTGACGCTGCGCAGGTTAACGGTTTATGTGCAGATTTACAGTTCTCTCAGGCCGCCGGCGCACACGCAGCCTGGCAGGGGGCTCAAGAAGTTACAGCTGCAGATATTGATGCGGTTGAGCCGTTTGTATTGAGTCACCGTAAAAGCGGTTTATGTAAATAACTCGTCCTGCAGTGTTTGTAAATTGATGCTGGCGACCCCGGCTGCTGTATCTATAATTATTCGTTTACTGAGCTTCTTTACGCATGTTTACACTTCTAAGATTAATTTCGTCAGGATAATAATTAGTTATAACCATAACCCAGCTCTGCATCCATTAGTTTTTTCACTATAGGGGCGGCATTCCTTCCCCAGCCGGCATTTTCTAACACTGCACTAACCAGTACCTGCGGTTTATCAAGCGGAGCAAATGCAGTAAATAATGCATGATCTCGAGAAAGCTCGGCAATTTTAGAGGCATCATATTTATGAGTATCCGGCAGACCGAAGACCTGACTTGTTCCGGATTTTCCTGCCGCCTGGTAGGGCGAGTCTTTGAAAGCAAACCGGCCTGTACCTGTACTTATGACACGGCGCATGCCTTCTTCAACAACCGCCCAGTCGCTTTGTTTTACTGAACTTACTGCTGCAAAATTTTTAAATAACAACGGCGTCTCAACTCCATGCTCAATAATACTTTTTACTAAATGCGGGCGATGCACAAGACCTTTATTAGCAACAACAGAAATCGCTTTAGCTATCTGCAGCGGAGTTGCCGTCCAGTATCCCTGTCCAATGCCAACAGGAATAGTATCTCCCTGATACCACTGGGTATGATAATGTGCCTCTTTCCATTTTCGGGTCGGCATATTAGCTGGAGTATCCTCATTAATATCAATACCGGAAAGCTGTCCGTAACCAAATTTACTCATCCAGGCAGAGAGACGGTCTATACCTAGATCAAAGGCGATTTGATAAAAGAAGGTATTAACGGAGCGCTCAATTGCCTGATATATATTTACATCACCGAAACCACCGTGGCGATCATCTCGAAATTTTCGACTTTTGCTGTTGGGAATTCGCCACCAGCCGGGAAAGTTTCTGGTTGTTTCAGGGGTGATCACACCTTCAGAGAGAGCCGCCGCTGCAACAAGCGGTTTTACCGTTGAAGCCGGGGGATAAGCACCGAGGGTTGCCCGGTTAAATAACGGACGGTCCGGATCATTTAATAACTTATTATACTGCGCATAAGAGATGCCTTGAACAAACAGGTTAGGGTCATAACTGGGGCTTGAAAACATGGCTAAAACAGAGTTATCCCTCGGATCCAGGACCACAACTGAGCCCCGTTTATGTTTTATCTTTACTTTGCCGCTGAGCGGATCCGTTGTTGTTTCCGTCAGTAATTCAGCTGCATATAACTGCAGATTAATATCGATATTTAGTTTGATATCTTTACCAGAAACAGGCGGTACGTTTTCGATGGTACGCATAATGCGCCCGAGATTGTTTGTTTCTACTTTTTTATAACCGGACTTGCCGTGCAGTATATCTTCATAATACTGTTCGATACCCAGTTTGCCGATCACCCGGGTATTTTTGTAATTACTGTATTTTTCCTGAGCTTTTAGATTTTTTATATCGCGGTCATTAATTTTAGCGACATAACCTAAAACGTGAGTCAGGTTTTCTGCAAAGGGATAAAAGCGTTCATTATGCGCCTCGATAGAAATTCCCGGGAACTGGTATCCATTGACAGAGAATACAGCGACTTGTTTCTCGCTGAGCTCAGGAACAAGGGCAATGGATTTGAACTGCCTGGTTTGATTTACCGCTTCCTGAAACCGTGTTATTTGAAGGTCTGTCAGGTCGAGCAGTATTTTTAATTTTGTAAGGGCTGACTGCATATCAGCCACTTTTTCCGGGATGACTTCGAGGCTGTAAACCGCTTTATTATCGGCTAAAACCACACCGTTACGATCTAAAATGCGCCCCCGCTGCGGAGCAACAGCAATAACTCTAATGCGGTTGTCATCTGCGCGAGTTGTATATTCTTTGAAATCAATGACTTCCAGCTTGTAAAAGTTGGCTAATAAAAGGCTGGTTAATAATAATATTATAAATAATGAAACAATAATTCGGCGAAAGAAAATATCCTTTTCCTGTTCATGGTTACGAATATCATTCTGCTTGGGTTTATTCATGTTTCTGCTGCCGGCTGAAGTACTGAGCAGCCTGAAACTAACAGCAGCATGCTGAAAACAGGTAATGTTTCAGCTGTACTTATGGATAAAAGCAGAAAATAATACACTCAAACTTTGGTGATGTCTGTCACAACTGTGTAAATTATCATTACTTTATAAAAAGTCGTCAGGTTAACTGCATATTGGGAGCCGCTTATTACTGTCGTCGCTGAGAATGCCGCAGATATAAAAAAGCCGTAAGTTAAACAAGTTAACTTACGGCTTTATGAAGTACAGACTGAGGTTTAGTTCAGTTAAGGGTTATTCTGCGTACTGAAGCAGGTGCTGCTTTACTTCCTGTGAAGCAAATGCATGTTCAACACTGATTTTATAGATATTAAAGTAGTCTTCACGGCTCAGATCAAACTCTTCCATCACCTTGCGCACTTCATCTGTCATGGTGGTGTTAGAAACGGTACGGTTATCGGTATTGATAGTAACCAGTATGCCGTCTTTATAGAAGGCCTTCAGCGGGTGACTGCTGAGGTTGTCTACAGCTTTAGTCTGAACATTACTGCTCGGGCAGGTTTCCAGAGCAACTTCTTTGTCTTTTACCAGATCATAAGCCTCTGCATGTCCGGTAATATGGATACCGTGTCCAACACGCTCTGCGCCAAGCAGTGATACTGCATCATGGACATTCTGACCGGAACCCTGCTCACCGGCATGAATGGTAATTCGGTAGCCTTTATCCGCCGCATACTGCGCATAAGGAATGAATTCATGGCAGAACCCGTCCGCTTCGCCGCCGGCTAAATCGAATGCCGCAACGCCGTCTTGTAAATATTTTTCACCTGCGTCAACAACACCTTTAATGGTTTCTTTAGGCATATGTCTTAATAATGACAGGATGTAGTTACCCTTGATGTCATACATCTGTTCAGCTTTTTTCATGCCTTTTACAGCACTGCCGATGATCTGATCCAGGGTTAACCCCTGTTCCTGGTGCAGCAGGGGACCAAAACGGACTTCCAGGTATTTAACATTTTCTTTAGCTGCATCTTCAAACAGCTCAAATGAAATGCGCTCGATACCTTCTGCAGTCTGCATTACTGACAGCGGCAGCTCAAAGCGTTTCAGGTATTCGTCTAAGTTTAAGCAGGTCTCTGGAGCAATCATTAAGGTTCTAATTTCCTCAATGTTGTCCGTAGGCAGTGTCAGGCTCTGCTCACGGGCAAGATCAACTATTGTCTGCGGGCGCACGCTGCCGTCCAGATGGCAGTGCAGATCGATTTTCGGTAAGTTAAAGTAATTCATAAGTCTCTACCTTTATTTAGGCTACGTTAAAGTTACAGACTTCATAATCAAGAATTTAAGGATCTTGGTAGAAACTCCCAAACCATATCATTGGGATTATACGAAGCAGTTTAACAGCGTACTTTATCAGCATGATCTTTAGCCTGCAATCCATATCAGGATAGAGCTGCCGGACTTTTGTTTTTTTTATGATGAATATCAGAGGTGTAACTCGTTTTTAACTTTGCCTTTCTGATAACAGTTCAACTTTCTGCATAGATTCAGATACGACAAGCAGTTATTCAGCTTCCGATACTTTTTTCATAAAACGGGCATTACTTTTCACCATCAGTCTGCCGTTTACATAAAGTTCGGCCTCAGCTTTATACAGCGGCGGGTAAGATTTAATAACTGTGCCTGTGATTAAAATATCGCTGTTAAGCGCTACTTCATGAAGATACCTGATACTCATATCTGCAGTGACGGCTTCAATGTTCTGTTGAAAAACCGCCTGGCACATAGCCGCATCAAGCAGAGCTGCTAGAAATCCGCCGTGCATAATTCCCAGATAACCCTGCTGGTGGATTGTGCCTTTAGCATGTGCCCAGACCTGCTGATCGCCTGTGTGGTAGAAAATCAGGTTTAACCCTAATACAGCCTGCGGACCGCACAGCATGCAGTGTTGATGACTTGTACGTTTGTTTATCTGCACCAGAGTATCTAACCTCTGCTGCGGACAGCTGACCTGAATCATATCGATTAAAAGCTGCTGGTTATCATTATTTTCCGGTTTCATTATGCGGGCACCTTATTAGTAAATAAAAATAGTTATTGGCATATGCCAACAACTTGGGTAGAGTAGCATGACTATTACTAATTGAGTATTAAATTATGAGACCAAAAATCAAACGGCATATTTGTGCTGCCGGCTGTGCCAGGTTCAGTTTATTTAAACCCAACGGTGTACCCGGATCTGAGCTGAATAAAATTAAAATTGAAGCAGATGAATTTGAAGCGATGCGTTTAGTGGATATCCAGCAGCTGTCGCAGCAGGATGCCGCTCAAGAAATGCAGGTATCACGACAAACCTTTGCCAATATATTAAAAAAAGCCCGGTACAAAGTGACTAGTGCATTATTCAATGGTGAAGCTCTAGTCTTACCTGAAAACAACCATTCAACTGAAAAATCAGAAAAGGAATAATTATGATTTACGCGATTGCAACAACAGACAAACAGCTTTCTCCGCGCTTCTCCAAGGCGGAAATTTTTACTTTTTATAATGAGCTCGGCAGGGTAGTTGCGGTGCAGAAAAATCCCTGTCTGGCAGTGCCAGGGTGTTCAGGAAAAAAACTGCTGATTGAACTGCTACAGAAACTCAATTGTGATGTAGTGATTGTGCGCAAAATCGGTGAAAAGACATTGGCTAAGTTATTATTTTGCGGTTTTAAAGTTGAGCAGGGCAGTACCCGGGACACAACAGAGGAGTTATTAGAAAATGCACGGCAGTGTAAAAACTCTCTGCTTAGTCCAGAGCAGGGAGTAAAAAGTAAAGGTTCTTGTCGTACGGTTTAATAGAAGGTAAATAACTTATGTTATTTGTAATAACATTTATAACCTTTGCTCTGGCGGCGGGCGCTATGGCATTAGGTGTTATTTTCCACCGCCGGGAACTGCAGGGAAGCTGCGCAGGTTTAGTTAACCTTGATATTGAACCCAGCTGTGACTGCGAAACTGTCTGCGATGAGCACCGCACTCTATACCAGATTGAAGAGCCGCAGGCGCATCTCTGATTAGATTATTTCTGCTGTTCTAACCATAGCTGCATATGTTTATCGAAGAGTTTATCAAAGGTGTTAAAGTTGGTTAGTTCCTGCATGCGTTTATTTAAGTAGCTTCTGAGAGCCTCACTATTACACCCTGATTTTTTTGACAGGGTGAAATACAAGCCTTCGATAGAAACAGGCAGCTGTAAATGCTTGATATTATTCTTTAACCCCGACACTTCGAGTATGGTTAGACCCTGGTATAATTCGTACAGTACATAATCAAAACGCTCGGCGAGCAGCATAGCAAAGGAGCGCTCAGCCGTGGCGCTGCTGCGGATATCTAAGTTTGCCGCCGCATATTTATCAAAAGTCTGACCGAAGCTGTTGTTGACTAAGGTGCCGCCGCGTTTACTTTGTAAATCATCCCACTGCCTAAAAGGAAACTCATTGCCTTTTTTTACCCACACCACACTAGGCACATTGGTAAACTGCGGTAGAATATAATCCATATACTCCTGACGCTGATCGGTAATAAATGCACCGGCGAGCATATCCACTTCACCATGTTTAGCTTCCTGCTGCGCCCTGGCCCAAACGCCGCGGTCCCGGGCATCAACTTTAATACCAGTATCCATTAATGCCAGCTCTAATAATTCAACGGCCAGACCGGTCAGTTTGCCGGGGTTATGCTGATCACGCCAGAGAATAGGGGGGTATTCCGCATTTCCGGTAACAACCAAATGCTTACATACCGACAGGTTTGCCTGAGCTGGAATGCTGATAAACAGAAAGAGCAGCATAATGCAAAGAAGAGTTTTTGCTGAATTGATATGGAACATAACAGCTCCCCTTATATATCCGTCTAAATAAAGGGTAGTGTCTTTCCGGGGCAAATGTTGTTAAATTTTCATATCCTATAAGTCAAAACAGGCGCATTATGCGCCTGATTTAAGAGTTTTATTTAGGGGAACAGCAATGGTTAAGCTGTCTGATAACGCGCTAAAATTTCACCCAGATTTTCAGACGCTGCAGATAATTTAACCACACCCTCGGAGGACTGAGCAACTAAATCTTTAATAGTATTAGATTTCAGGCGGATATCACTAAGCTCTGCAGAGATATTGTTAGCCACTGAGCTCTGCTCTTCCGAGGAAGTGGCAATTTGAAAACTCATATCGATTACTGCTTGAGATGATTCGCTGATTGAATTTACATCGGTGCCGATATTAACAATCATCTCACGACTTGCCTGCGCCTGTTTTACTGTGTTGTCTGTCATTTGTGCAATGTTGTTGGTTTCTGACTGCAGGTTTTCGATCATTGACTGGATCTCAACCGTTGCCGCCTGAGTACGGCTGGCTAATGTTCTTACTTCATCAGCAACCACGGCAAAACCTCGACCCTGTTCTCCTGCTCGCGCCGCTTCAATTGCCGCATTCAGTGCAAGCAGATTAGTCTGTTCGGAAATAGCATTGATGGTGGTGATCACATCGTTGATTTTGGTGGCATTATCTTTAAGGGTAGACACTGAGTCTGAAGTTTGATCGATATAACTGGAAAGCTGCTGGATCTCGCTGATAGCATGCTGTACCCGTTCATCACTCTGTTTGATATATTCCGAATTCTGCTCTACATGCTGCGATGCTAATTTAGAAATATCAGTGACTTCCAGTGAAGAGGCGGTCATCTCTTCCATTGCAGTTGCGACTGAATCTAAAGAAGTATACTGCTGTTGTACCTGCTCTTCACTCTGACGGGTTTCATCGGCAAATGAAGATGAAGTGTTGTGCAGTGTCTGCGCGTTGTCTTTTACCGTAACAACTAACTCGGTCAGGGTATCCATCGCTTTGTCGAGTGCACAGCCGATTGTGCCGAATTCGTCACGTCCCGGGTGGAAGCCTAAACGGGAAGTAAGATCACCTTTGGCAATCTTTTCTGTTGTATCCCAAAGTACCCATAATGCGCCGCCGATAAAAGTAGCGGTCCAGTACAGAGCTAATGCAAAGGGCAGTATCCACAGAAAAGAGAGTAAAAAAGAGTAAAAGGCCTGTTCTTTGGCCTTTTTTTCCTGAGAGGGGGCTTTTTTAGATAAAGACACATACTGCTGTGAATTTGTTTTAACCACTGCTGTGAGCATATCTTTGTGACGTGAAGAGTCAGCTGCCGCTCTTGAAACCTGCAGTCCGAGGGAAGCTAATTTATCACTCTTCCCGGATGATTCCATTGCCTGCACCATACCTGACAGCTGCTGCTCGAGGGCCTGCATTGACTGCTGTTCAACCTGTTCAAGAGAGTTCTGGTAACGTCCCACTGATAGAGTTGTTAAAGCGATTAAAAACAAACCGAAAATAACCATAAATTTGTCATTAATAGACATTTTAATAAATAATTTATCGATGTTGCGAAACTGTACTTCTTTCATAAGCTATCCCTACTATATTATTCCATTAATTTCAGAGTATACGTATTTTGTTACTTAGGTAGTTTTGTAAGTGAGAATTGTTAACTATGTAATATTTATGAATTGAGTTTGTCGGCTATTTATACGTAAAGGAACCGCTATGAATAATTTTTCTATCGGGGATAAAAAAGAGAGCAGGATTTTCATCCGGCTCTCTTTATCTGTTAAGTTTTATCTCTGGAGCTTACACTGCTGCGAGCTGTGCTTGCGGCTCCTGGTTTTCAATTATGTCCTTATTCGGAATTCTGAAAATAAGTACATAAGTCACCGGCAGTACAATCAGTGTCAGCAGGGTGGCAAAACCTAAGCCGAAGATAATAGTGACCGCCATTGATTTAAAAAACGGATCGAACAGCAGCGGAATCATACCCAGCATAGTAGTTACGGCCGCCATGCAAACCGGACGAACACGGCTTACTGATGACTCAAACACAGCATCATAGGGGGCTTTGCCGTCAGCCAGCTCGACGCGGATCTGATCCACCAGTACAATACCGTTTTTGATCACCATACCGCTTAAACTAAGCATACCCAGTATGGCCATAAAGCTGAACGGTGCATCAAATATCAATAGTCCGGATGCGATACCTATGACTGCCAGCGGTACGTTAAACCAGATCACCAGCGGCTGTCTTACCGAGTTGAATACCACTACGGTAATCAGGAACATTGCCAGATAGCCCATAGGTATTGAACTGGCAATACCGGCCTGTGCTTCACTGGAGGTTTCATATTCGCCGCCCCATTCCAGTTCATAACCGGCAGGCAGTGTTATCGCTTCAATTTTAGGGCGCAGTATACGCAGTACTGAATCTGCAGTTTCATCACTGCCGAGTACCGGATCTGCCATTATTGTTAATACACGTTTGCGGTCACGACGCATAATAATCGGGTTTTCCCATTCACTGTCAAATGAGGAGACGATCTGCGTAACCGGTACAAAAGTGCTGTTTTCACTGCTCCATACCTGCAGTTTTGACAGACTGTCGGCATTAAGACGTTCCTGCTCCGGAGCGCGGGCAACAACCGGCATTAAATGTGACTGTTCACGGTAGGTGCCCACCGGTTTACCACTGAAATTAATCAGCATGGCAGTGTCAAGATCCTGTTTGCTGACCGCGACTTTTTTAGCCTGTGCACTGTTGAACTGCGGACGCACGATATTTACCTGGTTACGCCAGCTGTGACGTATATTTTCAGCGGTCGGTTCGGCAATCATAATCTGCTCTGCCTGACTGGCAAGCCTGCGCAGCACCACGGGATCTTCTCCGTAAAAGCGCGCTTCAATTTTTGCCGCCGGTGACGGACCGTTATCCATTAATTTTACGCGGAACTGTGCTTCCGGGTAGTTATCCCGCAGAATGCTGGTCAGTTCAGGTACGCCTTTATTGAGTGACTCTAAATCATTCATTTCGATAATCAGCTGTGCATAGGCGTTATAGCCTTTTTCCGGTGAGTAGGGCAGTACAAACCGCTGCGCGCCCTGACCGATAACCGAAGTGATGTTTTTCAGACCAACATCCGTTTCCTGCTGGCGGGCTGTTATGTCTGTCTCAATACGTTTTATAAAATCTTCTGTAGCGCGGATATCCGTGCCTTCCTGCATCCAGACATCAACAAAAAATATCGGTGTTGTTGAAGGCGGGAAGAAGACATTTTTTACCTGTCCCATACCGAATACTGCCGCCGCTAACATGGTGATCACCAAAACTAAACTAAGAAGTCGAAAACGCATTGCTAAAGATAAAATAGCGCGGTAAACACTGAAGAAGGCACCTTTGTAGAGCTCTTGCGGTTCTTCACTTATTTCACCGTCTTTAAATAACAGATGGCAGAAGAAGGGCGTGATGGTGATTGCTGTGATCCAGCTGAGAAACAGTGAAATCAGCAGCACTTGAAACAGTGATGAACAGAATTCACCGGTGGCATTCTCTGACAGACCGATCGGAGCAAAAGCTAAAATTGCAATAATGGTCGCGCCTAATAACGGCCACTGGGTCTGTTTTACAATATCCCCGGCAGCCTGATAACGGGTCTGACCGCGTTTTAGACCGATCAGTATACCTTCGGTTACCACAATGGCGTTATCTACCAGCATGCCCAGGGCAATAATCAGTGCACCCAGGGAGATAAGCTGCAGTTGAATATTCAGCACTTTCATAACAATAAAAGTACCGAAAATGGTCAGCAGCAGTACGACACCCATTAGTAAGCCGGAACGGACTCCCATAAATACCAGCAGAACGATAATAACGATAGCTATCGATTCAGCAAGGTTAATCAGAAAGCCGCTTACCGACTGATCTACGACTGCGCCTTGATCGTATACTGTGTTGAGATCCATTCCCAGCGGCAGTTTTTCCTGCAGTTCGTCGATTTTTGCCGTAACTGCGTGAGAAATATCAACAACATTTACACCAGAGCTGAATGATACACCCAGCGACAGAGCATTATTACCCATATTGTGGTAAATCACAGAGGGTGTTTCACTTTCGCTTTTGTAGACATCGGCAATATCACCCAGATAGACTAGGTCTTTGCTGCCCGGCGGGCTCACTAACAAACGGCGCATATCATTAACATTAGCGAATTCACCTGTCGGGTTGATACGAACTCTTCCCTGCCCGACACGTATGCTGCCCGCATTAGAGACAACATTCTGGCTGCTGATCTGGTTGTAGATATAATTCTGATCCAGTCCCAGGGCGGCAAGTTTCTGCTGGCTGATTTCAACCACTATCTGCTCTTCTGTTGCTCCGGCAACAGAGACCTTTTTTACTCCGTTTATCATTACCAGTTCACGGCGTAAAAAATTGGCGTAGTTTTCAAGTTCGCGGTAGCTGTATCCTTCACCGCTGATATTCATCAATATGCCGTAAACATCGGAAAAATCATCAATGACCTGCGGCTGTACTGCACCCGGCGGCAGATCTGCAGCTGCATCATTAACCTTGCGGCGCAGTTCATCCCAAATCTGCGGCAGCGCATTTTTGTCGTATTTCTCCTGCATCTCAACTTCAATCTGCGATAAACCGGCACTGTTAATTGAGGTAATATGTTTGATCTGCGGCATCTGCTGAATTGCATCTTCGAGTGTCAGCGTAACTTCTTCTTCAACCTGCTCTGGCGATGCTCCCGGATAAGGGGTAATGACCAGGGCATTCTTGATGGTAAATTCAGGAAACTCTAACTGGCCAAGGCCGGTAAATGAAATACCACCGCCAACCAGCATCAGCAGGACAAACATCCAGCTGATAACTTTATGATTAATACTGTAATGTGCGATATTCATTAACTACACTCCTCTTTCCCAGCGAAGCGGTTTAACTTCCATACCGGCTTTAACTGCGAAAGCGCCGACAGCGACAATCTGATCACCCTTGTTTAATCCGGACAGCACCTCAATGCCGTTGGTGCGTACTTGCCCTAGAGTTACATTTACCGCCTCAACCCGGTTATCGGCGGCATTAAAACGCCACACATTAGTTTTTCCGTCGATATCGCTTTTAACAATCGCAGACTGCGGTAAAACTGCAATAGAGTCGAGGCCCTCTGCACTTAGCCGGCTACGGTAAACCGCAGACATATCAAGCAGCAGTTCTGCACTCATTCCCGGAATAACATTTAAATCCTGCGGCGGCGGCAAACTAAAGGTTACGGCATAGGTTTGTGTACCCGGGCTGACTTTGCTGGAGCGCTCTTTGTAACTCACTGGATAAGTGTTGTTGTTTTGACCTTGAGAAACAAAACGTACCTGCGGCTGATACTGCTTGTCTAAATTATTATTATCTAAGCTGATAATCAGCGACTCCGGTACTTGAATAGTGACATCCAGCAGCTGGTCGCCCTGCAGTGCTAATACCACCTGCGCTGCTTGAATCATCTGATAATTATCCGACTCAACTTTGGCAACAACGCCCGAGAAAGGGGCGGTTAAGCGGGTATATTTGAGCTGATCCTGGGCTGCATTTAATGCCGATTTGGTTGATTTTAAAGTCGCTCTGGCTGTGTCAAATTCCGCTTTAGAAATGAGTTTCTGCTTTAACAGCTGCTCTTTACGCTGGAAATCAAGTTCGGCTAAATCGTAGTTTGCTTCTGCATTTAACAGGTTGTTTTTTGCATCGCGGTCGTCAAGCTGTGCTAATAACTGGCCTTTCTTGACCTGCTGGCCTTCAATTAAATCTAGTTTTACCAGTTCACCGTTAATGCGGAATGCCAGATCCGCCTGCTGGCTGGCGGCCAGCTCGGCTGGAAAAATTCGACTCTTCTGAAAAGCATCATCACCTATAGTTATTAATTTTACCGGTCGGACGACGGGGGCCTGTACTGCCGCGCTTTCAGCACTGTCGCAGCCGCTCAGCAGCGAGCCCATGAAAATAGTGCCTGACAGCATAGCCAGCAGGCGGAGATTGGTTGAGGTCATTAGGTCATTCCTTATTGTTGTCCCTTATCCTGGCTGAACTATAACCTGATAATACATTTCTAAAAACCAAACTAAATGGAACGAAAGGTTTCACTAAATGGAACACTATTCTATTAATAAGCATGTTAAAGTCTTCGCAACAGAAATGAACCGATGTAAACAGAGCATTATGAAAACAGAAGATATTAAGTTATTTCACCAGATAGTTGACTGCGGTAGTTTGAATCGAACCTGTGAAGTATATTCTCTGGCTAAATCAAACGTCAGCAGACGTATTAAAGCACTGGAGCAGGAGCTTAACTTTCAGCTGTTTGATCGTCATAATCGTGCCATGCAGGTAAGTCATGCCGGACTGTTGTTTTACAACAGCTCGAAAACGATATTAGCGGAACTTGAAACGGGTCTTCAGGAGATCTGCGTGCCGAGTTCTGAAGTTTCCGGGCATTTACGTATTCAGCTGCTGCCCCTGCCGATGATACTTAATATCAGCCGCATCATTTTCCGTTTTATGGATCGTTACCCTAAGGTAAGCATTGAAATATTTAACAGCGCAGAAGACACAAATCTGCTCGAGAATAATATCGACGTGGCTTTGCGTGTCGGCGAAAAACTTCAGGACTCCAGCCTGGTTGCCCGTCCATTCGGCAGTACTTCCTTTGGTTTTTACTGCACGCCGCAGTATATCAAAGAGCATGGGTTGGCGCAGACGGCAGAAGAGCTGCACAGGCACAATATCATTCGCTACCGTTTTCCAAATGGTCAGATTTACAGCAGTCTGCCTTTTGGTAAAGAGCAGTTCGTTGAGGTTTCCGGCAATCTGATTATGAACAGTGTGCCGTTAATACTGGAAGCCTGTCTGCAGAGCCGCGGTATTATTTTTATTCCCGAGAAAACGGCTGAGAAATATGTTGAACAGGGAAAACTAGTGCGTTTGTTCAGTCATATTGAACCGTCGCTCAATTACGGCTGGTTAGTTTATCCCTACAGAAAGCATCTTTCTCCGGCAGCGCGGACTTTTGTTGAATACATACTATCGGAAGTACAAAGCAGCACTATGGGGAGGTGCGAAACTGATGACTGCAGAAGCACAATAATATAATACACAAATGCTCGTTAGTGCCTGTGATTAAGGGCAGGAAACGGATTTTATTTTTTATTAATCAGCGAAGTTAATCTGCCGGCAGGGGCATTTACCTTAGTCGTCAGTTACTTCATTTTTTATTTAACAGGAACACCCTATGACCATCAAACGTATCTCTTGTGCAGCCGCTATTACTTTAAGCGGCCTTAGTTATTCCGCTCACGGTGATGATTTATTAGAAGTCTATCAAACCGCTAAACTTAAAGATCCGATTATATTAAAAAGCAAAGCACAGTATGATCTCTACCTGGAAAAAGTCAGCGAAGCTAATGCCGCACTGTTACCCCAGGTTGGTTTCGGACTCAATGCAGGTTACAGCAGCGTGAGTGACAATACATTATCGAACTCAAATTACGGTGCAGATCTGTCTTTATCACAATCGCTTTATAACGGTAGCTACTGGCAGCAGCTGGATATTGCCGAGAAGCAGGTTACACAGTATGCGGCGCTTTACGGTTATGCCGCACAGGAGCTGCTGCTGCGCACTTCCAATGCATATTTTGATGTTCTGCGTGCCGACGAAGCGGTAAGATCCATTAAAGCCAATATACGTGCGGTTGAGCGTCAGCTGCAGCAGACTAAACAGCGTTTTGAAGTAGGATTAATCGCTATTACCGATGTTCACGAGGCACAAGCGGAATATGACCGAACCCTTGCTGATCAGATCAATGCTGAAAATACCCTGGCTAATACCTATTACGCACTGCGTGAATTAACCGGGCAGGATGTCGGGGCTGTTGCTCACCTTGATATAAATACTTTTTCACCGCAGAAATTACAAGCGGATGTGCAGTTGTGGCGTAATAAAGCACTGGAGCATAATTTAAGTCTGCATGCTAAACGTATTGCCAAAGAACTGGCGAAAATGAATATAGATCGCGCTGAAACGGGCCATCTGCCGACATTAGATTTTACTGCCGGAATGGGATATAACAACAGCAGTTATGATAATGCGCCTGCACGGGATACGGATCTCAGCACAGGTACGGTGGGTATAAACTTGAATGTGCCGATTTATTCCGGCGGCAGTATTACTTCACAGGTAAAACAGGCGCAGTACAATTATATTATTGCCGCTGAAGACTTAGTGCAGACTTTCCGCAGTACCGAAGCGCAGATCAGCAGCGGCTATAATAATGTTACTGCCTCTTTAAGCTCAATTCATGCTTATGAACAGACAGTTGTCTCATCAAAAAGTGCGCTTGAAGCAACGGAAGCCGGCTTTGAAGTGGGCACGCGAACCATTGTTGATGTGCTTGATGCAACGCGCAGTTTATATGCATCTGAAAACCAGTTAGCGAATGCACGTTATGATTATATTATTAATATGCTTCAGCTTAAGTTTGTCGCAGGTACCCTGTCCGAACAGGATATCACTCTGGTTTCTGCCGCTTTAACTGACAAGAGATCAGCTTCTAATATGCAGTAACAGCGCTTGTCAGGATCTGCCCGGGTAATTACTCAGGCGGACCAGGCTGCATTTATTGATTATCACAGGGTTGTGAATATGCGTTTTATCGACACATTTATTTATACATTTATTGTTATTGCGCTAGCAGGTGCTGCTGCTGTTTTTGCTGTTTCAGCATGCTTTGCTTCTGATTCATTAATTGATCAGCGCCTGGAAGAGGAAATTGAAGTCAGTCATTCTCGTTTTGCACTTATTCCGCATAAACCCACTTATATTCTGCCCTTTGTCTTTAATGATAAAATCCAGCAGTACAGCTCCTATGAAAATGCACAAAACAGTGACCGCAATGATTATCAGCAGCTGGAAATGAAGTTTCAAATCAGCTTTAAAATGCCGGTTTTAATTGAACCTGCGGATCTGCCCCTTGCTGTTTTTTTTGCTTATACCCAGGTGTCCTACTGGCAGGCTTATAATTCAGATCAGTCATCGCCCTTTAGAGAAACCAATTATGAACCGGAAGTTTTTGCTCTGTGGCATTTCGATAAAGAGCTCGGTGCTGACTGGAAACTTAAACTTGCCTCCGCCGGTTTTGTTCATCAGTCCAACGGACAAAGAGAGCCTGTCTCACGCAGCTGGAATAGAATTGAAGGTAATTTTATACTGGAGAAGGAAGATCTGGTTATTGCATTAACTTCCTGGCACCGCCTTAAAGAAGATTATGAGTCAGATGATAATCCGGACCTGTTAGATTATTACGGTCATGGACAGATAAATGCGGTTTATAAGGTAGAAAATAATACCTTTAGTCTGGTCAGCCGAAATAATCTTGAAAGCGGCTTCAGCAGAGGCTCAATGCAGCTTTCCTGGAATTTCCCGATCCATAAAAAACTGCATGGTTATGTACAGCTGTTCTCCGGATACGGAAACAGTCTGATTGAGTATAATCAATATACTAATACTATCGGTCTGGGTATTTCATTGACTGACTGGCTGTAGCTGTGCTTAGCTGGTAATCTGCGCTTTAAAGTATTAATAAACACAAGACAACACTATGAAAACAGAAGATATCAAGTTATTTCATCAGGTCGTTGATGCAGGCAGTCTGGTCCGAGCGTCGGAGATCTTTGAGCTGCCTAAATCGAATATCAGCCGGCGTATTAAAACACTGGAAGAAGAGCTTAACATTCTGCTTTTTCATCGTCAAAACCGTGCGATGCAGCTGACCGATGCCGGTATTAAGTTTTATGATAAAACCAAAACCATGCTTAATGAGCTTGAAGCCAGCATCCAGGAGATCTGTGCGCCTGTTTATGAAATTTCCGGACACCTGCGTATTCAGCTGCTGCCGCTGCCGGATCAGCTCGATATCGGACGAGTAATTTTTCAGTTTATGGATATGTACCCCAAAGTCAGTGTAGAAATACTTAACAGCTCAGAAGATAAAAATCTGGTGGAAAATCATATTGATGTCGCCATGCGTATCGGTGAAACATTAGAGGATTCAAGTCTGGTTGCTCGTCCGTTCGGCAGGGCAACCTTCGGGTTTTACAGTACGCCGCAGTATATCGAATCGAACGGTGTGCCGCTGACTGCTGAGGACCTGCAGAAACTGAATGTGATCCGTTACCGTTTCCCCAGCGGGCAGATTTACAGCCAGCTGCCTTTTGGTAAGGATAAAACCGTTGAAGTTTCCGGCAACCTGATTATGAACAGTGTGCCGTTAATTATTGAGGCCTGCCTGCAGAACCGCGGTATTATTTTTATTCCCGAAAAGGTAGCTAATTTTTATATTGAAAGGGGCTTATTCGTGCGTATATTCAACGATATTGAGCCGTCAATAAATCACTGCTGGCTGGTGTATGCTTCGCGTAAACATCTTTCTCTGGCCGCACGTACTTTTATTAATTATATGCTGCAGGAGTTTGGCGGTGATGATGACTTATGTGATATTGAAAATGATGTGCGCGGTATGATTATTTAGATACTGAAAACTCCGGACATTAAACACAAAAAGGCGCGCTATGTTTACATAGCGCGCCTTTTTTTCTAAGTTAATTCAGCGTTTTTAAACAGTCTGAGTTACGCTCTGCTGGTTTTCTTTGAAAACAACTAACGCAATAACTAATGCGGCTGCAATCGGTAATGCTGATGCCATACCGACTTCATACAAAGGCAGAAAATCAAATGCGCTCATATTAACGCCAGCCGCTTTAATACCGTCTAGAAGACCAAACAGGAAAGCAACGGCTAATACAAAACGGAAAGAAAGTGTTTTGTTTGCCAGAAAGTTTTTGCATAAAGTCAGTGCAACCAGTGCGATCGCTATAGGGTAAACAGTGTATAAAACCGGTACAGAAAGACTGATCAGTGCACTTAGACCGACATTGGTTACCAGCGCACATAATGCACAGTTAAGAATAACCAGCAGGCTGCGGTTCCAGTCGGGTTTTAGTTTATGCAGGAAGTCCGACATAGCACTTACCAGGCCGACAGCTGTGGTTAAACATGCCAGTGCAACAACTAACGAAAGTAAGACCTGACCCGGCGTGCCGAACAGTGCTTCGACATAAATAGCTATAATTTCGCCGCCGTTGCTGAGATTTGGTGCTATTTCCTGGCTTGTTGCGCCTAAGTAGAACAATGAGATGTATACAAAGGCTAAACCGCAGGCTGCAATTAAACCGGAAATAGACAGGTATTTATACTGAGCACGTTTATCGCTGATGCCTTTGGTTTTGATTACGTTGATGATCAGCATGCCGAAGACTAACGAGGCAAGCGTATCCATGGTGTTATAACCTTCCAGAAAACCTTTAATAAAAGGTGTCTCTACATAATCTGCAGTGGAAGGACCGATCTCAGATAACGGGTTAAGGAAAACAGAAACAGATAAAACCATTAGCAGAATAATAAGTAGAGGAGTAATCACTTTACCTACCATGTCCAGCAGTTTACCGGTTGATAATGAAAGGCCGCAGACAACCGCAAAAAATAGTACGGAGAACACTGCCAGGCTAGTTGTACCTGGTGCTGACAGGAAAGGTTTTACGCCGATTTCAAATGCAACTAATGCGGTTCTTGGTGTTGCAAAGCTTGGACCGATAATAATAAAGACAGCTAATGCCAGTATTGTGGCTAAATTGCCCGGCAGGTATTTTGCCATGGTAGTTAAACCGCCGCCGGCTTTGGCAACTGCGATTAGAGTTAAAAGCGGTAAACCTACTGCGGTGATAAGAAAACCTAACATTGCCAGTATGTAGTGATCACCGGCCATAGCGCCTGCCAGCGGCGGAAAAATAATATTACCGGCGCCTAAAAAGAATGCAAAGTTCATAAAACCTAACGCGAGAAGGTCAAATGAGGATAGTTTTTTGTTCATCTAAATATGTTCCTGTTTTGGTTACTGCGGCTGCTTCTGCCGCCGCAGTTAACGCTGTTTTAGTTTTTTCAAAGACAAAGTGGAAAACCATAAAATGTCTTGAACCTTTAACTGCTGAGTTCATCCCTGGAAAAATATATTTCAAACCACTTGCAGATACAGGAGTCAGCCTGTTGAGAAGTTTTAACTTTTTTATAAGCCGGTAAGTATGAATTGAAAAGTGAATAATTAGTCATTATTCGTTAAGGCCGGATAACGCAGATAAACACGTTTTGCAGGTCTGTTTTAACATTTTCATTTATCTTCGATCTGTATATTTAAGTTGTTTGATTATGTCCACCCAAGCAGCCAAATCCTTTAGAAAGCTCAGGTGGTTTATATTAACAAGTGCACTCTAGTGGGATAAAGAAGTATTTATCTTGATTCAAAGCAAATTTTCGATTGTTTGTATTGGCCAATAACTGCTGTGATACTTTATTGCTGTTTAGCAGTACAAATCCAGCATTTTATTGTCCAATATTTGATGAATTGAGCTTTATTTTGACTAATATCCTAAGTTAGATGCGTTTTTCTTGGATTTTACTGAGGCTGGAAACGGCGGCTGTTTAGTTGATTATCTGCCTGCCGGAGGAGAATAGAGTATTAATTTTATTTTTCAAGCGGGTGCTTTCGGATCTGATTATGCAGCTGTTCAAGGGGGAAACTTTTACACTGTTACTCTGCAGATAAGAGGTAATTATGCAGTTAAAAGGAGTAAATATACAAAAACGCCGCTATTCAAATATTCTGATTATTTTCTGTATCGTTTTTTAACAGGAATTATTAAAGGCATTCAGCTTTTTGTTTTGAATAGAAGAGAGGAGCCGCCTATTTAAAAGCGATAAAATGCTTTAAACAGGCGGCGAAATTGACTGCCGATCTTTAAATCATGAATTTTGCTACGCTGTCATCCATGCCTTGAGAAAGTGATTTTACATTCAGGCTTTCACTGCGGGTCTGTTCACTGGCTTGTCCAGTTTCGATGGAAATATCACTGATACTGACCATAGCGCGTGCTACCTCCTCTGATACAGCAGCCTGCTCTGTGGTAGCCGATGCTATCTGACCGGTCATATCATTAATCTGAGCGACATGTTTAACCACTAACTGCAGATTTTCATCGGTTTGTGCGGCTGCTTCAATTGTATGCCTGGTTGCTTCTTTACCTGCGGACATACTTTGTGATGCGGTCTGTGATAAAGCCTGTAATTTTTCGATTATTTTCTGAATCTCAACTGTCGAGTTCTGCGTACTGTGCGCCAGACTTCTTACTTCATCGGCGACAACTGCAAATCCGCGTCCTGCTTCACCGGCACGGGCCGCTTCTATAGCCGCATTTAAAGCAAGTAAGTTGGTCTGATCGGAAATGCCGGTGATAACATTTAACACTTCAGCTATTTCTGCAGAGCCCTGTTTAAGTTCTTCAACCACTTCGCTTGCATGGTCGATTTTTTGTGAAGCATCAGCAATTAAGTTCATGGTATCAGCTACCATGCGGCTGGCATCGTGGATCATATCACTGGCTTCTGCTGTGGTATTTGAAGCATTGAGCGTGTTTCCTTCGACCTCTTTAACGGTTAAAGACATCTGTTCAATGGCACTGACCACCGTCTGGATCTCTTCTGTCTGTCTGCTGACGCCCTGGTTAGTCTGTCCGGCAATAACAGATAAACTGTCTGAAGCAGATGTCAGGTTCTGTGACGATCCGACTAATTTTTCAACTAAGATGTGAAACTCGTTAAGCATTGAGTTTATGGAGCTGCTTAAAGCGCCCAGCTCGTCATTTTTTAAAATATCTAGACGCTGGGTCATGTCGCCGTTTTCAGCCTTAAGCATGACTTTCTGAATATTTTCGATGGGTTTAATCACGGCTCCGATAATCATATAAGCGATAGTTAACAGACCGCCTAAAATAATAAGGACCATAAAGCCCATAGTAGCGATATTTTCAGACATTTTTTCCTGAAGATCACTGATGTAGATACCTGTACCTATCACAAGATTCCAGGGTTTATAGATAAGGGCGTAGGATAATTTATCTTCTGAGGTGCCGCCGCTGACCCGCTGAAATTTATACTTAACATAACCTCGCCCCTCTGAGTTTTGAGTGCTGTTTAAAATATCCCGGTAAACAAAACGTCCGTCAGCATCTTTAGCCGCTGCGACATTAACTCCGGTTCGCTTACCTTTTAAGGTTGCCTGTAGAATCATATCCGTTGTAAAAGCAAAAAAGTAACCGCTGCCGCTGTACTGCAGTTCCGGCACTGTTTCGTAGAATTCATGCTGTGCCTGTGTAAGAGTCAGTTCACCGCTGCTGACTTTTTTTTGAAATGATTTGAGCAGACCTTCAACGGTTTCAACTTGTACTTTTAACTGAATTTTTCTGTCCTGGTAGAGTTCGTCATTAATCAATGAAAGCCCTCGATAACCGATAATCAATATGGAAAGTAATGAGAAAAAAACAAAAAAATAAACTTTTTGTTTGATGGTAAATGACATATATATTCCTTTATGTTTTTAGTGCAAATTATGTATAGCTTATGCACTCTACTGTAAGCGGACTTAATATGCCAATAGGCTAACTGCGATGCTCAATTTTCGGAAATAAAACTTCAATTATGCTTGTAGTATTGCCTGGTTAAAGGCATCTTTTAAAATATCAAAACAGATCAATTAGTTATCTGAGCACGTATGGATCTATGCAGCTAAAATATTTTATGACAGCTTTGCTTACAGTCACTATCTGTATTTTTTAAATATAACGCTGCAATTTTTTTTTGCTATTTTAATGCTGCTTATTGCTTTGTATATGTGTTACTTACAGTTGTTTTATGTGCGGTTTATAGTTGTTGTGTGCGCAGTGTTGAAAATGTGATCTGGCTCCGTTCGTTTGATGTTTTTTTAATCATCGTATCTTTGTAGCCATTCATTGTTGAGCGCATTTTGCCAGCTTGAATGCGGCTCTGCGATAGGTTTAAATAGTTTGGTTTTTTTAGCTATGCCTGTTACATACTGCGGCGCTAGAATGGTTGGATCTCCCCATACTGAAAACTCTCCTTTTACCGATTGAGCCTCCGGGCTGAGCATAAAGTTTATTGCAACTAAGGCGCCGGCTTCGGTGTTGGCATTCCAGGGAATAGTCAGGAAATGCGCCTGGGTTAATGCGCCGCTTGTAAATGCATAAATCTGCGTTGAAGAGTTTAATGAACCGTTAGCCTGTGCGCTGAGTACTTCATTGGGATTAAAAGTGAGTGCAAGGTCCAAAGCTCCATCGTTTAACAGCTTTATCATCTGCGCACTACCGGCCGGAAACTCCTTACCCTGCTGCCAGGCGACATCATGAAATTTATCTAAATAGGACCATAAAGGTGCGCTGAACTGCTGAAAAGTCTCCGGATCAACTTCCTGATAAAGGGGGTTTTTATCCGTACTTAATTCCAGCAGGGCCGCTTTAAGAAAACTGCTGCCGAGAAAAGAGGGCGGCTTCGGGTAGGTTAATTTATTCGGAGACAGTTTTGCGTAGCTGAGCAGCTCCGAAAAACTTTTTGGAGGGGTATTTACCTGATTTTCATCGTAGATAAAAAGCAGTTGTCCTATGCCCCAGGGCACTTCTAATCCGAGTGTCGGTTCGGAAAAGTCAGTGTCGACGGGCAGTGATTTATTGACCAGTACCCAGTTAGGAAGCCGTGTCGAGAAGGGCTTTGCCAGCAGCCTGTGCTGTTTCATTTTTTTGAAGGTTTCGCCGTTAACCCAGAGAATATCGACTTCTCCATTGCTGTTTCTTCCAGCCTTTTTCTGGCGCATGAATACTGGAAGCAGATCTGCCGGGTCATTAATTTTGACATGCTTTAAAGTTACGCCGTATTCCTTCAGCAGACGTGTACTTAGCCAGTGGAGATATTTATTTATCTTTTCACTTCCTCCCCAGGCATGCATATGCACAATCTGCCCTTTAGCCCGATATTCTACTAATTTCCAGTGCAGGGCTTGATCCTGATAAGAGCCGCTGATCATCAGCATGCAGATGATCACGATAAAGAATTTTTTCATAAAAATCCTGTGTTTTTGTTTCTCTGAATCTGTTTATTAAAAAGTGTTGCTGCAGATAAGTATAGGTGAAGTCAGACGGTGAGTGCGGTAGTTCTATTCAGTATCACAAAATCATGATAGTGAGTATTTTTTATTAGCAGTTTGTTTCTTTTAAGCTTGCCGGGTGGAACGGTAGAAAAAGCAATTATACTGAGCAGTATATAAATACAAGCATGCTGCTCAGTCAGACAAAAAAGGATTTAATGATGAGTAAAATACCACAGGCTCTTTTATTAGGAGCTGCACTGATGAGCGTACAGCCGTTAAATGCAGCTGAATATGCTGACACGATTATTAATAATGCGCTGATTTATAGCGAGGAGCCTGCACAGGCTTTAGCTGTTCACCAGGGGAAAATTATTTATATCGGCGATAATCAGGGGGCAGAGCGCTACCGCAGTGCGCAGACTAAAGTGCTGAATATGGACGGAGCCATGGTGCTGCCGGGGTTTGTTGATAATCATAATCATGTTTTTGAAGCGGCATCAGATGCCGGTGGTAACTGTGAACTGGGAGCTGATGCCGGACTTGAAGAGCAGATTCCCTACCTGAAGCTGTGCCGTAAACAGAGCCGCGATCAGAAGTGGCTGACCGGTTACGGTTTTTCACTGGATCTTATTTTGAGTGAAGCTAATAGACGTACGCCGCTGCAGGTGCTGGATAAAATATTTCCCGATCGACCTGTGGTATTGATGGAGCAGACTTCACATTCTATGTGGGTTAATTCTCAGGCACTTAAACTGGCAGGTATCAGCAAAGACTCCCCAGAGCCGCAGGGCGGTAAAATATTAACGGATCCTGTCAGCGCAGAGTTAAATGGTATTTTACTGGATAATGCCGGTGATATTGTTATGGAAATAGCCTGGAACAGCCTGCAGGATAAATTCAGACAAAGTTATAAAGGTTTATTAGCCGGATTAGAAGAGGCTGCCGTGCACGGTATTACCACTATTGGTGACGGACGCCTGTACTGGAAGCGCGGCTGGTATGAGGTATGGAAAGCTGCTGAAAAGAATGGTGATTTAAGCGCGCGTGTATCACTGCGTCCGTGGATTTATCCGCAGGACAGCAGCGCTCCGCAGCTGCAGTATCTGCAGAAAATTCGCTCAAAGGAGCCGGGAGCTCGTCTGATTGTTGATCAGGTAAAGATGTACAGTGACGGTATCTTAATTAACGGTACAGCCAAAACGCTGGCCCCTTACCGCTTTACCTATATTGAAGATCAGCCTTACGGAATTAATTATATCGCACCGGAAAAGATGAAAGACTGGCTGTCTGCGCTTGATAAGATAGGTTACGGTGCCCATATTCATGCCATTGGTGACGGTGCTGTTCATGAATCACTAAATGCGGTTGAATATATACGCAGTAAAGGGGGCGATCGTGATTATACGTTAACCCATGTAGAAATGGTGCAGGCTGATGATATAAAACGTTTTAAAACGCTGGATGTGAGTGCAGATTTCCAGGTTGGCTCAGATTATATTGCCTACCATGATCATGCCTGGGCAGAGCCTTTTATCGGTAAAAAACGCAGCGCTTCACTGATGCAGGTCGGCACTGTTTATAACAGCGGCGCGAATGTCAGTCTCAGCAGTGACTGGAATGTCCATGATATTAATCCTCTGGCCGGTATTGCAAACAGTCTTATTATGGGCGAGCAAGGTCTGCCGGATATAGATGCAGCTGTTGATGCCTACACCATTAATGCTGCTGTGAGCCTTGGGCTTGATGATATAACCGGTTCGATTGCTGTTGGAAAATCTGCGGATCTGGTGGTCCTGGATAAAGACATCACTAAACTTGCACCGCAGTTTATTGCAGATACGCAGATCTTAATGACCATGCTCCAGGGGGAAATCGTCTTTGCAGCGGAGTAATAACTGCTGCATAAAGTGCCCGTAAATAATGCGGGCACAGTTCATTTCTAGCACATGAATTCATGCTGTTTTTTAATAATATTGAGCAGCTTAGTTCCCTGGCGGGTCTGCTGCAGTCCCGGCTGCCATAATAACTCGACGCGCCGTGTTATCTGCTTTTGTTCAAAGTCTGTTTGTAAAAGAGATAACTCCTGTCCGTCGAGTTCTGTTTTAATCATATCCTGCGGCAGAAACGCATAACCAATGCCGCTTTTAAGCACAGCCAGCAGTGTAGATAAGTCCGAAAATGTCCCGTAGCAGCTGCTGTAACCCGGTTCGTTATCTTCTGTTATCTCTTCGCGTGTCCAGATCAACTCGCGAAATTCTGAGAGCATTTCTGTAGTGACTGCTGCTTGCTGAGATAAAACATGTCCCCGGCCGACAACTAAAATATCTCGATAACAGCCCAGACGGCAGTATTCATAATCGTTATAATGTAGGGCTTCACCTTCACTGAGCAGCGCGATATCCAGGCTTTTATCCTGAAGCTGTTCAGTCAGCACTCTGCGCTCATCACTGGAAACTTCAATATTGACCGGCAGCTCAGTCAGTGCAGAAACAAGCGCTCGGTGCAGGCTGGACGGAGGAATAAAATTATCAATGCCGAGGCGTAAAGTCACCGGTTCATTACTGCATAGAGCCTGTGCACAGGCAGAGAGTTTTTCTGCCTGACTTAGTGTATGAACAATCATCGGCAGCAGTGTTTGACCCTGTTCACTTAAATGCGTGCTGTTGCCGGTCCGCTCAAACAGTGCTGCTCCTAAGTCAATTTCTAGATTTGCAATCCACTGACTGACTTGAGACTGTCGTTTGCCCATAGACTTAGCAGCAGCTGAAATAGACCCTAGTTGATTAGCTAGAACAAATGCCTTTAGATGTTGAATATTCATGTGTTTATCTTCTATTGTCGATACAGGAAAAGATGTAATGCCAGGCTATATTACAGTTTATTCAAGTGAATTCAGTCTGAAAAGACTATTATTTTTTTAGCTGACTTCTTTTGCTGTTAAACAGGTGAATGATGAAATGGCTGATATAATTTGAAGCAGATAGATATTTAATGCTGCTGTAGAGAATACAAGGATGGTCATAATGTATATCAATATGCTTAAGTTAATAAGTCCGTTTTTTTTACTGTTATTTCTGCTTTCCGGCTGTGCCTCCGGCGGAAAAGGAGAAGCCCTGTTATCGGCGGGGGCGCTGGAACCCCCAGCGGTAGAGCCGGTTTTTGCAGATACAGGAGCTGAACCTGAAGCTGTGCCTGGCCCCGTATCCGGACCAACCGTTCTACCTACACTGATAGCTGAATCTTTTGGTTTTACTTCCACCTTATATATTGACAATAAGCTTAAGCTGTCATGCGGCGATTACAATCCATCCAGCCGGGCCTGCGGCGGCGGCAGTGAAAGAGCCTTTTTTAGTATTGCAGCTTCCGGTGCTGCCGCCGCTCCCGGTATTAATTTTCTGATCCGCGGCGGTGATTACCGGGAAGTGCTTCATGTCAGCACCTCGGGCAGCGCCGATGCTTATCTTGGGTATTCTGCTTATCCTGGAGAGGTGGTGACTCTGGTCGGTGTTGATTCCTGGGACGGCGCCGAGGAATACGGACCGATTTGGCTGGATCAGGTTTCCTACGTACTGGTGAATGAGATTGATGTACGCGGTTCAATTGGTTTTGGACGGTTATTAAACTCGCATTATAACATTATCAGCAGCAGCAGTTTTCATGAGTCAAAGATCTGGAACAACGGACGTGGATCCAGTAAACGCGGCGGTTTATATGTTGCTTTCAGCCATTACAACCGCATTTTAAACAACCGCTTCTATAAAGGTACCGACTCTCTGGCGATTATTCATTCCAATCATAATCTGGTTGAGGGCAACCGTATGGATCTAGCTGGTCATGATCTCTGGAATATTAAATGCGGCAGTTATAACGTTATTCGTAATAACCAGTTCAGTAATAAAAACCAGAAACTCGGCTCAGTATTTGACTGTGAATCATCAACCTTAGCCTGGCATGGAAACGGTGAGTTTGCGCAAAGAAAGGCTGTGCTGAACAGCACACAATACAATCTTATTGAGGGAAATATTTTCCGGGACTCGGTAAGGTATTACTCGACCAGCGGCGGCAACGGCATCCAGTATGCGGGGCAGAACGGCATTATCCGCGGCAATCTGTTTTACCGTGTAAATGCAGGGCTTGCTATGGCTTCGTATCGTGATGAGGCGACCTATAATTACGGTAATCGTATTTACAATAATACCTTTCACAATAACTGGTGTACGGCTGTCGCGATCGGCAAACCGATTAACAAAATGGCGGATAATCAATATAAAAACAATATCTTATGGGATAACCAGGGGCTTAGTCAGGAGCAGTGTTACGACAGCAGTGCCAAACAGATCCTGCTGCTTTCTCGTTTAAAAAGCGGGGATCGTTTTATTAATAATAATATCGCCAGCCGTGCAGGCGAAGACGTGCTGGGATTATGGGGTAATCCAGAAGCTTATACTATTAAAGGTTTTGAGAATAACCTGGGGGCAATTAGTTTCTCTGAAAATCTGGCTGAAGATCCGCTTTTTGTTGATGAATACGGCAATGACTACCGACTGCACTCTGCCAGCCCTATGGTGGACAGCGGCGCCTTTCTGAGTACGGTAACCAGTGCCTCCGGATCCGGTACTACACTGCAGCTTGCTGATGTTAACTCTTTTTATGATGGTTTTGCTATTCCGGGAGAGGTCGGTGACAGGGTGCAGATTGAAGGGCGTAGTGCAACAGCGGTGATTATTCATATCAATCATAAGCGTAAAATGATTATCCTGGACAAAGCCCTTACCTGGAAGCAAGGAGACGGCATTGCGCTTAGTTATAAGGGATCGAAACCAGATATAGGCGCTTTTGAACTAGGACAATAGTTGAATTTGATTTAGTAAGAGTGAGGTAGGGAGCAAAGGTGAAGAAAGTAACCATGCTGTTAATTTTAATGCTTACTTTTACAGCGGCCCATGCTGCAGTGAAAACTCTGCGGGCAGATTTTCGCCATCGCCCGCCGGAAATGGTTGTTTCAGGAAATCAGTTCTCCGGCCCTCTGAAAGAAATTATTGAACAGGCTGCAGATAAAACAGGTTATAAAATAAAGTGGCGGAAGGCGCCTTTTATTAGAAGCTTAAAGGGGGTAAAAGAGGGTAGTGTTGATATTTTACCCAGGACAGTGAGAAACGAAGCCAGAGAAAAGTTTATCGCTTTTCTTGGTCCAATTGGTTACCAGAATAAGGATATTATATTTTTAGTCAAAAAGGGTAACGAAGATCTGATTAACCACTATGAAGATCTATACGGGCTAAAAATAGCTGTTAAGAGAGGCACAGCTTATTTCAAACGTTTTAATGAAGATAACGGCCTTGAAAAGCAGGTGCATATGGATGATACAAATATGGTGAGAATGTTCAAGCGGGGCAGATTTGATACCATGGTGGTACTTGATCGGGAATCGCTTGAAGATGCGCTGCGGAAGCATAAAATAAGTGATTATGCCTATGCGAATTATAAGTATATTCAAAAAAACGGGAATTATTACGGCATGCCTAAAAAGTATGCCGGCAGTAGAATGTTTAGTCTGCTTAATAAGAGTCTGCTCAATATGGTAACGTCTGGTGAAATTACTCATATTTATCAGCAGTATGGGATTAAGCCTCCTGTTCAGAATAAGGAAAATGAACAGCCGTAAACATTTAAAATATTTACGGCTGTTTTGATGTCCGGTAATCTATATCCATATTACTTCAAGATGAGTCCTGATAAAGCACCTTGAGGTATCATAGGTATATATTATTTATTGGCTACTTTTTTGACACTTTCAGCTTCAAGCTGTTTAGGTGTTCCACTGTTATTTTCCGGCGCCGTCAGCTGGCTGTTATTTTTGTCGATGCTGGATACTGTTGATGCTTCCATCGGATGAATATCACCAAAGAATAAACCACCGCGGTCAATACTTAAGTTATCGCTGAATGCCGAGCCGGTAATTTTTCCTTTTTCGAGAATTTCAACAGCATTTGCATAACAAGAGCCGTTAACCACACCGTTAACTACGACTTTTTCAGCAAAAATTTCACCTTTAACGCAGCCTTCGTGACTGATCACCACCATTTTTTCGGAAATGATTTTGCCTTCAACCTGGCCGTCGATTTGAATATCGCAGGCTAATTGGATTGAACCAGTAATTCTGCATCCACTTGCGATAATAGTTGTAGCTGAGAGCTTATTTGGCGCTCCACTTTTCTTACCAAAAATTCCCATTTTACCGCCTTTTCTTTTTTAAAGATTGAATCAAAATTATTATTATCCCATTTTACAAATGCGAGAGGATTTAGTGCTCTGCCGACAAATCTGACTTCATAGTGCAGATGCGGTCCCGATGACAGGCCTGTATTACCAGATTTTGCCAGTAGTTGTCCTTTTTCAACAAAGTCGCCGTTTTTCACTTTAAAAGAGCTTAAATGTGAAAATGATGAAGTAAAACCGAAACCATGCTGAATACGTAAAAAGTTACCTGAACCGGCATTACTTTTACGTGCAATTTCGACTACACCATCGGCTGTAGCATAAACAGGCGTACCGGTATTAACCGCAAAATCGAGACCGTTGTGTCTCTTTTTTTTATTTGTTACCGGGTGAGTACGGTAACCAAATCGAGAAGAAAGGCGGGCATTTTTAACCGGTGCACCGTTAGGTATTGACTCCAGTAAACTAATCCGTACTGCGGAATTGACTGCCGCGATATTTAAGCGCAGATCAAAACCGCTGTCTTTTCCGCTGCTTAATGATGCCGGATAGCTTTCTGTTTCAAGGTATTGTTCAATCTCATCGAGGCGCGTTGAAACGTCTGTAATAAGGGTATCTCTGTTTTCCAGATCCTGCTCTAGGTTTTTGTTTTCAGAGCTTAAATTTTCAATGGTCGACTGCAGGGTTGAGCTGTGCTGTTTGAGTTTATCTTCCTGCGCGCTGACCTGATCGACTTTTTTACTGAGGTAGGAGAGGTTAAAAACAACAGCTGAAACCACCAGTACAAAGATCACTGCGCTGATTTTTAGAAATTGAGAATGCCATTTCTCGAAATGAAAACCTCTGGTTCCGTAAATAGTTGAAATTGTAATGATGGATTTGTTTTTCATATTAATAACATGTTCTGGGCCATACTTTTTGCAAAACAGGGTAATGGATAAAGGCAGCATTACTTTTGTCAGCTAAACCTGGTTCAAATTTAAGCAAGCAGACAATAATAGTGTATTGCTTGAAGATTTACAGTAGTTTTCGCATCCGGTTTTAAAAAACAGCTGCGGGATCTAATTATTGAACAGGTTTTGTAAGTATATTTGCTTTTAGCTGCGTTTTTTTTCTCTGTGCCGCTAAGCAGCTGTAAACTACAAATAAAAATGAGTGCATTTAGCTTGAGTTTTATATGAAGAGTTGAGGATACAATGAAATTATTTCTAAAAACGGGGGCTTTGTTATTTCCCTTTTTCGCTGCTGCGCAGCCAGTAGTAATCAATAATACTTCTGAGCTGCGAAGCTGGTGCGCAAACATATCAAAACAGCATTTAATCAGTAAAGATATGAAACCCTATAACTGGACCTCTTCCGGGTGGATTGAAGGCAGTGTTTTGAACGTCAAAGGGCAATGGAAAGCGGACCATAAAAAACAGCATGTAAACTGCCGAATTTTAAAAGGCGCTCCGGAAAAATATGCATTTATAGAAACACAGTCACAGACTCTGCCGCTCAGCAGTTATGAGGACCATACTCCAGTCAATAAAAGTGAAGAATTAGTTGCCTGGTGTAAAAACAGATCTGCGCAGCAGTACGTTGAAAAAGGTCTGCCTCTTTACAACTGGCAGGCAGAGCACTGGGAAAAAAGGGATTTCCTTTATGTAAAGGGTACCTGGAAAGTTAATAACTTAACACAGATTATTAACTGCCGGGTTAAAAAGGGGCTTTCTGAAAAGTATGCGCTTATAGAAATGATTAAAAAATGAAAGCGGACCGAGTCCGCATAAAGCTGATGCTTTTAACTGTTTTACTTATTCTGCTGTTCAAGCAGCGCCTGCAGCTCATTTAAGGAGCTGACCTGATAATGCGGTGTAATGTCTACCGGATTTTCCAGTCCTTTCACATTTAACCAGCAGGTATCGAGCCCGGCATTTAAACCGCCTAATATATCAGAGTGAGGGTTATCACCAACCATCAGTACATGATGCTTCTGCGGTTGTCCGATACTGACAAGTGCATGTTCGAAAATACCCGGGTGCGGTTTAGCAATACCGACCTGCTCAGAGATAATCAATGAATCAAAGTATTCACTAAAACCGGTCCGTTTTAAACGGATCTCCTGAAGTTCGGTAAAACCATTGGTAATAATGCCCATCTTGACTTTGCCGTGCAGTGAGGCGAGCAGTTCTTTAGCTCCAGGCAGTGGAGAGCAGATATCGGCCATTGCTTCCAGAAAGGCGCTGTTTAATGTCTGTGTTTTTACCTTGAGCTTTTCCGCCCATGCCTCAAAACGAATATTCTGCAGCTGCTTAGCAGTAATCGTACCGTCCTGGTAGTCGACCCATAGAGGTTTATTAGTAACCTGATACTCCTCGTAATCACGACGGGTAAAATCAATATCATAACGTGAAAACATTAACTGCAGCCCTTTAAAGGCATCAAAGTGAAACAAGGTTTCATCAGCATCAAACAGGATCCATTTGTATTTCATTGTTTATCTCCATCGGCTGAAAAGCCTTTAAGCACGTAGTACGATTTCTGCTAAGCGAACATGATAAGCTAGTTAGCCGCTAAACCCAAATTCAGTGCATTTGCAGATGATTAACCATTCTTTTAGTGCATTGTTGTAACTTCTTTCCCACAGTACTTAAATATCAGTGCACTCTAAATTCAGCGCTGCCTCACTTTTATCACTATAAAACTAAACGACAACTAAAAATCAATTGGTTATGTTCTATTCTTTATCTGTTGCTGGTGTCCAAGAAGGAATTTCTAATGCTGCTTAAACGTATAATGATCATGCTGTTTACGCTGCTCGGTTGTCTATTGAGCCTGCCGAGCTATTCACAACAAACGGATACTGGCGCTTCGTGGGAGCAGTGGGTGGCAGATCGCCATCCGGATTTAGATTGTCCCTGGCTTATCTCCGCTAAGAAACAAAAGGTCTGCAGCTGGCCCGGAGAGTTTGTCGGCAGGATAGTGGATGACGGTATGCTGTTCGAAATGTCGGTGCAGGTACTCTCTAAAGATGCTCTGCTTAATTTGCCCGGCAGTAAACTTAACTGGCCGACCGATTTAAGCGTTAATCAGCAGCCGGCCGATGCTATTGATCACAACGGCACACCAAGACTGCACCTCAATAAGGGAGCTAATATAATTCGCGGCAGGTTCCTGTGGCAGGAAATTCCACCAGCTATTGTGCTGCCCGAGAGTATTGCTTTAGTAAAAGTATTGATCAACAAAAAAGTGCTGCCGACCAGTATTAACAACGGACGGCTTATTTTATCTGCGCACAAAAAAGAAGCGCAGCTTAATGATAAAAACACGCTGAAAATTCAGGTCTATCGGGCAGTAAAAGATGCGGTTCCGATCTCTTTAACCACTATTATAAAACTGTTTGTCAGCGGCAAATCCCGTGAAATAACTATTGGGCAGGTTTCAATTGCAGGCAGCAGGACGGTCTCTCTGCGCTCGTCTTTGCCGGCGAGATTAGAAGAAGACGGTATGCTGCGGGTGCAGGTGAAACCGGGAATACATACGATAACAGTGGCAGGGCGTTTTACAGACAACCGTACTGCCGTTTCTACCAGCAAAGTTTCTGCGCAGTGGCCGCAGTATGAGTATTTTTCTTTTATTGCTGATCCCCGTATCCGGGAAGTTAAAATAAGCGGTGTTAAAAGTATTGATACGTCACTGGTTGATGTACCTGCGCAATGGAAATCCTATCCTACTTACCGTCTTGAAAAGGGTGATACACTGCAGCTTGAGACGACTACCCGCGGGGACAGCGATGCACACCATAACAGTATTAATATAGATCGGCAGATCTGGCTCTCCTTTGATGGAGAGGACGCTATCGTTAAAGACAATGTCAGCGGCAGAATGCATCAAGGCTGGCGTTTAGATGCAGCCGAAAGCATGCAGTTAGGACGGGCGTCGGTTAATCAAACCCCGGTATTAATTACCCGCTTTGAAGATAATCAGGGGGTGGAAATACGCAGTCCGAAAATTAATCTGCAGGCTGTCAGTTCTATCCCCTCGGTCAGTAATATCAATGCTGTGGGCTGGCAGACAGATGCCGAAAAATTAACGGCGGCAATTCATCTTCCTCCCGGCTGGCGCGCAGTTCACGCCGGCGGTGTTGACGGCATCAGCGGCACATGGGTGCAGAAGTGGAATTTATGGGATATCTTCTGGCTGATGATTTTGACTGCTGCCGCCAGAAAGCTGCTCGGTGTTAAAGGGGCGCTGCTGATGGCGCTGACCTTAGTGTTTACTTTTCATGAAGAGCAGGCACCGAATGCCCTCTGGGCAACTCTACTGGCCTTTATCGCTATTATCGGACTACCGCTGGGCAGGCATAAAGTATGGCTGAGCAGAATGGCTCTGCTGCCGGCTGCCGCTCTGGTACTGGCCTTTATCGCTTTCACTATCAGTTCGCTGCGTCTGGCTATATATCCGGCACTGGAAAAACACAGCATTAGCAGTTATCAGGTAAGTACGCCGCTGTATCAGCAGAATGCTGCTCCGGCAGAAGTGCTGATGATGGAGATGGATGAGGCTGTTACTGCTAGAAGTAAAAAAGAGGGGCTGCGCGAGAAACAGGTTAGACGTGAGCAGGAGAGCAGGCGTGATATTTATTCACAGAGTGAGCGTAAAGCCGGGCAGAACCTATACCAGGTGGGGGACAATGACCGCGTGCAGACGGGGCCGGGCATTCCTACATGGTTCTGGAACGCCTTATATATTAACTCCTCGGGCACAGTGACTGCAGATCAGCAGATCAGCCTGCTGCTCTCTTCTCCGCTGTTAACGGCTCTGTGGCGGATAATTAATGCTGTACTTATTGGTTTTACCGGAGCAGTTATGCTGCGCAGACTGTTAAAGGTTGGAAAGTTTAAAAAAGATAAACCCGAAAATAACGGTACAAGCAGTGCATCCACAGTACTTAGCGCGGTGCTGCTGCCGTTATTAACTGTGCTGATCTTGATTTCGCCGCAGCGTGCGGATGCTGCAGACCGGCTGCCTGAAGCAAACGGTTATCCGCCTGAATATCTGCTTAATGAATATGAAAGCCGGCTGCTGAAAGCACCGCCTTGTCTGCCGTCCTGTCTATCACTGGATAACGGCCTGCTGATGGTGAAAGATAATCGTCTAAGCTTGACCTTTGAGATCTCTGCCGATGCTGATATTGCCATGCCGTTACCTTCTGCGGGTGATGCCTGGCTGGCTGAAAAGATCCTGCTTGATAATAAGCCGGCGGTGCTTAGAAAGTCTAAAGGTGGTTTGAGAATATTTGTGACTAAAGGCAGGCATTCAGTCATCATGTCAGGGCAGGTAAAAAATGAACAGATATCCATTAACCTGCCGCACAATATTCATAATTTCAGGGTTAATGCGCCGTTTTGGTTAATCGACGGTATCCGTAAAGGGGTGGTCGTTAATAACAATATCGGACTTACCTCGAAAGAGGCTCTTGCCCGCCAGGACAGCAATACGCTGGCCCCGCTGCCGGTGAAATCATACGCTCTTGTACACCGCCGTATAACCCTTGGTAAAGAGTGGCGCATGCTGACCCGCGTAGAGAAACTGGCACCGACTGTTGATGCCGCCTCATTCAATATTACTTTATTAGAAGGCGAGCAGGTACTGTCTGCTTATCCGGTTAATGAAAACGGCAGTGTCAATGTCCAGATCCCGAAAAAGCAGCGTATGATCAGCTGGCAGTCGGCACTGCCGCCGGCTGAAATCATCACTCTTACGGCGCAGGATAATCCTTCCTATTCAGAAACCTGGACATTGATCCCTTCCTCTATCTGGAACGTAAAATTTACCGGTATCAAACCGCTCAAATCGGATATCAACAGTGGTCAGCTTCAGCCAGTGTGGAAACCATGGCCGGGAGAGTCCCTTGATATCCATGTAAAACGTCCGGATGGTGTGGCTGGAGAAGTCTTTACCACGGAAACGGCAGCGTTAATCCAGCAGCCCGGTAAAAATGTACAAAAGTCTACCCTCAAGCTTAGAGTGAGAGCCAGTCAGGGCACTGCTTACGAAATCATCCTGGCTGAAGGATCCAGAATTAATTCGCTGCTGCATGACGGACGAAAAATGAGTATTAACAGCGGAAACCGCGCTATTGTACAGCTTCACCCCGGTGAGCAGCAGATTGAGCTGCAGTTTGAAAAGCGTGCACAATTAAGCTGGAGTAACAGCAGTGCTGAAATAAAACTGCCGGGTAAAACCGTTAATATTAATATCGAGTACCACCTTAGCCGCGACCGCTGGTTAATCTACCTCAACGGCCCGTCACTGGGGGCTTCGATGTTATATTGGGGAATACTCTTTGTTATCTTAATCGGCGCGCTAGTCCTGCCGCTTATTGCCCGGAAACTGCAGCTGAGTATGCCGATAGGTACACCCGGCTGGGTTTTATTAGGTCTCGGTTTTTCAACTGTTAACAGCTATGGAGTTTTGCTGACTGCGCTGTTCTTTTTTGTGAGCGCATTGCGCAGTCAGTTTGTGGAGCCGGCTGCCATGAAGCGCTGGCAGTTTAATTGTCTGCAGCTGAGCCTGCTGGCTTTGACAGTGATTTGTGTGATTTCTCTGCTGGTGTCGATTCCGATAGGGCTGTTATCAACACCGGAAATGCAGGTCACGGGCAACGGCAGCTACGGACATTATTTTAAGTTTTTTCAGGATAAAGTCACAGAGGGTCATCTACCGGTTGTCACTGTGTTCAGTCTGCCGATCTGGTTTTATCGTCTGGTGATGCTGACCTGGTCTTTATGGATAGCAACCCGCTTAATCGGCTGGGGTAAATGGTGGTTTGCTGGTTATTCTCGCCACGGTGTCTGGATATCTAAACCGAAAAAGTCAGCGGGCAGGAAAAAACAGCAGACGGAGGCGCAAGGGGGTAATAAAGAGACTTAAGAAGTGCTTAGACACAGAATGAAAATCCTGCTTAGCGGGATTTTTTGTTTTTTATCTGCAGTAATGCCATTTTGCTTAAATATATGATTTAAAAGAATATAAGGTGTTAATATTTGCGATTTAAAACGTTTTAGCAGGCGTATATATTATTTTAATTATTTTTAGGTAATTAATACGCATTAGATTCACATTTGTTTGCTATAATCAGAATGATTTGACAATTACAGTGCTTATTAATAAGCCTGCTGTCTAACACATTGTTATATATTAACTGTATATAGAAGGACCTATAGATGTTAACAATAATAATTCTAATAGCAATATCTGTTTTTTTACCGTTTTTCTGGTTTATTACGATTGGATATATTATTTACCTGATTGCAACTAAAAAACGGCAAAGAGATAAAGTCATATTGGATGAGATAATACAGTCTATTGATTTAAAAAGAGAAAAAGTTATTCTAGATTGGTTGTATTTTAATTCGGCGAAAGGTTTCGCTGCAGATAACGGTGTGACTTTGTCCGAGTACGATAATGATCCTTCAGATGATACATTGATTGTAAATCTAAATATTGCTGGAGAAGATTATCAAGTAACCTTTCAGCGCTGGGGGGCAGACGAAACTCAGCTTTTAGTCTGCACTGCTGCAGAGGCGAAAGAAAAGCTGCAGAACACATTGGATAAGGAGCATATTTTATTAAAAGACTGCGCGTAACAAGTGACTGACTAAATGTATTGGGTTCATACTTCGATGTGGTCTGAAAACACCCAAATAATTACAAAGTAAAAGTGAGTTATTTAAATCATCATAACCAAAAAGGACACTTGCTCTATTGAATAATATAAGTGTCCTTCAAAGCAGTCTCTGAAGTTTTCAGCCTTTAGCGTAATACTCAGCAACAGCCGGAATTTGTGCAATGCGCTGCATATGCTCATTCAGCAGCGGAGCGGTGTTTTCAACCAGCGTGGCGGGGATATGATCCAGAAACCCGGAGTTAAGGGTACGCACCCATTCGAACACTTTTAAATCCGCCATAGTCAGGCGGTTATCTGCAAAATATGTTCCGCCATTGCGCTGCAGGTAAAGTGTAAATGGTCCTGCGGCTAAAGCCTCCCGGGCATTTTTCATCTCTTTTTCGGGTAAATGGAAGGTCGGCATCAGTTTATTGACTGCATCTTCCAGAGCACTCATGATTTCATCGCAGAGCATTGCCTGAAAGTTATCTTCCGGGTAGAGCCCGGCTAATTTGCCGATAAAACGGTTGATGCTGTTGCACTGGGTTATCTGTCTGCCGTCTATGGTCAGCACCGGTACCTGATTTAACGGGGTCTTCTTTTTAACTTCGGCAAACTGGGAGAAGGGAAAACGGATATCTTCGAAGGGGATACTGCCGATATGCATAGCAAGTCTGGCCGGCTCTGCGCGGCCGGCGGCGATATCAAAATAGGTTAGGCTGAGTTGGTACATTTTTTCTCCCATTGTGCTGCATGATTTTAAGCAAGTGTAATACATTCGCCGGAATAAGAGAGAAAAGACAATAGATCAGACTCTTTAAGGTCTGTTTTATAAAACCGCTCTGTTTTTTTAGATCATCTTCTGCAGCTGTACTCAGCCATGCAGCTGAGTTTATTTAACTGAACGCTGTTTACTTTGTGTTAAATCTTCTCTTGTGGTTCGCAGCTTATTGGATTATATGCTTTAATTACTGCATCTCCCGGCGGAGAAAAGTACTCAAACATATCTTTTCCAGCAGTTCTAGTTAGACACTTATTCTATGAATTTACGATCTGTTTTTCTGGGGTAAATATGAAAAAAATTTTAACTGTATTTGGTACTCGTCCTGAAGCGATTAAAATGGCTCCACTGGTACATAAATTATCTGAACAAAATAATTTAATCAGCAGAGTCTGTGTAACAGCACAGCATAGAGAGATGTTAGATCAGGTCTTAAATTTATTTGAAATCATACCGGACTACGACTTAAATATAATGAAACCGGGGCAGGATCTGTTTGATGTCACTGCTAATATATTAAATGGTTTAAAAGAAGTATTAGATGATTTTAAGCCGGATATTGTACTGGTGCACGGTGATACTACTACCACTTTTTCGGCCTCTTTAGCCGCATTTTATAAGCAGATCAAAATCGGCCATATAGAAGCTGGACTGCGCACCGGTAACCTCTACTCTCCCTGGCCTGAAGAGGCTAATAGAAAATTAACCGGGGTACTTACTCAATACAACTTTGCGCCGACTCAAGGAGCAAAAGACAACTTAATCAAAGAGCTGGTACCTGAAGCACGTATTACGGTAACAGGCAATACGGTGATTGATGCGCTTTTATGGGTTAAAGCTAAGCTGGATCATGATGCATCATTAAGTAACGAACTTGAGCAAAAATTCTCGTTTTTAGATAAGGGCAAAAATTTAATTTTAGTCACCGGCCATAGGCGGGAAAGCTTCGGCGGAGGGTTTGAGCGGATCTGTCAAGCGTTAGCAAATATTGCTGAATCGCGGCCGGATGTGCAGATATTATACCCTATGCATTTGAATCCTAATGTACGTGAGCCGGTAAATAGAATTTTGTCAGGCTTGGATAATATCTTTTTAATAGAACCTCTAGACTACCTGCCCTTTGTGTATTTAATGAACCGCAGTTATTTAATTATTACTGATTCAGGCGGCGTGCAGGAAGAGGCGCCGTCGCTGGGTAAACCTGTTTTAGTGATGCGCGATACCACTGAGCGTCCGGAAGCGGTAGAAGCGGGAACGGTTAAGCTGGTCGGTACTGATATTGATAAAATCACCACTACCGCTTTAGAGCTGCTGTCTGATAATAATTTATATCAGCAGATGGCAAAATCACATAACCCTTACGGTGATGGTTTAGCCTGCAGCCGGATCGTAAAAAAGTTAGTTAATGGTGAGTAATTGGATTGATAACACAGGGAATAAATTTTTCAGTGTGTTATCTGTCTCGCTCAATTTTTTACAGGTTAATTCTATCTTGTCCAGTCTCTCTATACGCTAAGAGATAATCCTGCTTTACTTTTGTTAAACTCCCTTTTAAATTCAAATTGTTATATTAATTCATCAAATTAACCTTATAGACTGTTGAGAAGTTCAAATATATGTTTCTGAAATGATGCTATTGTGGTTTTTGTTCAGGATGAAAAAGGCTGGCTGTTTAGATCTACAGTTCAGTCCGTTTATAACGGGTAAAGTACGTTAAAGGGGAGATTATGTATAAATCAACGGTTTATGTTTTTCTATCAATACTGGTACTACTGCTTAGCGGCTGTTCTACAGCCAATCACGCTACATTTATTTCGAATACTTTTATCGATCAAAAAATCCCTGCAAAAGGCTTATATGTTGCCGATGCTGTCGGCGAGTCTGCACAGACATGGTTTTTGTATATTATTCCAATGGGGGAGGCGCCTTCAACGAATGCCGCTATTGAAAGTGCCATACAGCAGAACCGCGGTACTAAGTATCTGACCGATCTGTCTATAGATGATCGTGTGAGCTGGCATTTCGGTTATTCTATCCAGTCTATAAAAGTTGAAGGCAAGGCTTATAAATAGGGAGTATTTTTGTGAGGGTGGTTGTTTATATATTAGCTGTAAGCTGTTTTTTAATTTCAGGTCAATCTTTTGCCGGCTCCGAGAGCAGTGAACAAACAGCAATGCTTAATAACCTGGTGCATGAGTGGGCCGTGCAGTTGAGTGTACCGAGTGTTATGCTGCGGGTTGAAGATGCAGGCGGCTTGATCTATGCGGGAGCCGCAGGACAAGCCTCTTTTAATGATCTTACGCCGGTTAAGCCTGATTCATATTTTCGCACCGCCAGTGTCGGTAAATTATTCACCGCGGTGACAGTGTTAAGGCTCCATGAAAGGGGGCGCTTAAGCCTTAATGACACGGTTGATAAGTATCTTGATGCGGATTTAGTCGCGCGCCTGCATGTATACAAAGGCAGGAGTTACGGGAACTCAATAACCATTAAGCAGCTTTTATCACACAGCAGCGGCTTGCCGAATACCGATGACAACCCGGCTTTTGGACGGTGGTTAATGAAATACCCGCAAAAGAATAGAATGCCGCAGGAGCTGCTTGAATACGCGATACAGATCGGGCCTGAATTTGCGCCCGGTGAAGGGCAGAGGTACTCCTCTCCGGGTTATACTCTGCTGGGGTTAATTATCGAAAGGGTCACTAAAAAGCCTTATTATCAGGTTGTTCGCGAGGAGGTGCTTACTCCTCTCGGGCTGAAAAACACCTTTGAGGAAACACACGAACTGCCTGGTTATATTAAACCAGTGCATAGTTATGTCAGTGATTATGATATGAACCAGATTCATTCCAGCATGGAGTTTGCAGATGGCGGATTTGTAACAACTGCAGCTGATTTAACCAAGTTTGCTTTGGCGCTGAACAGCGGTAAAACTTTTATACATGCAGATACATTAGCATCTGCACTAAAATTGTACGGCAGTGAGTCGATAGGATTAGGTCCCTTTGTCGGGGGAGCCGGTACATCGCAGGTGTTTTTTTATCACCCCGGTCACTGGGGCGTTTTACTGTATGTTGATAGAAGTAAACAGCTGGTCATAGTATATACGGTTAATCAGGGAAAAATAGATTACTCAGCTCTGCTTGATCAGGTTATTGAGATTTTGAATCAGTAGCCGTATAGGGGAAGTAAAATGGATTATATCGTTGTGGATAAAGATAATCTTGCATCGGAGCATATCTGCTGCGCTTTCTCAGACCGCAAGTGTAAGGATAGTTACCAGGCGAAGAAAACCTGGCTGCGCAGTCAGTTTGAAAATGGTTATGTGTTTAAGCGCCTGGATAAAAGAGCGAAAGTGTTTATAGAATACGGACCAGCTGAGAAAGCTTGGATGCCGGTTGATGCTGACAATTATCAGGCTCTCGGCTGTTTCTGGGTATCCGGTAAGTATAAGAAAAACGGGCATGGTAAACAGCTTTTAGCTGAGGCTGTTGAGGAGGCTAAAGCGCAGGGCAAATTCGGCATCATAACCGTTGCCGGTAAAAAGAAAGCGCATTTTATGAGTGATACAAAATGGCTTTTAAAGCAAGGTTTTGTTATCTGCGATGAAACACCTATGGGATTTGTTCTGTTGTGTCTGCAGTTTGATTCCGGCGGGCGTTTACCGGTTTTCTATGATAATGCCAAAGTCGAGCAGATCGAACAGCAAGGATGTGTTGCCTACTATTCAAACAGATGTCCGTATTCTGAATATCATGTAACGCAGTCGCTGGTTGAAAGCTGTAATAATCGTAATATTCCGCTGAAAGTAATTAAGCTCCAGAGCCTTAAGCAGGCTAGATCATGCCCGTCAGCGGCTACGATTTTCAGTCTGTTTTATAATGGCGAATTTATAACGACTGACATAAGTGCATGTATGGACAGCCGTTTTGATAAATTCATTGCTTTATAATCAGCTTTCATGCAGGTGCATGCGGCGCCTTCTGATAAAGATAACAATTAAAACGGCTGCTAGAATCACAGTCAGTGCATTAGGCGCGGGAGTCACAAAAATACTGAATTTTTCGGCGCTGTGTTCGCTGTTAAACAGTAACGCGAAATCGGTATTATAGATGTCCTGATCCAGTAAGTCCCAGTGCCATGTTTTTTGTGCTATACCGATATCTACTTTAAGCGAGGCATCGAGGATAAGATCTATATCATTTAGGAAAGTATTATCCAGCATAATCTCCGTTAGATAAAAGTCCCAGTAACCGTCTAAAGGCAGATCAAGTCCCAAATTTATGCCTTCATTTGTGCCAAGGTTAAAATTCATAAAACTGCTGTAACCCGAATCTCTATGCCTGCCGAGAATTGAGCCGTTTAAGCCGTTTGCCCAGAAACTGGCCGTTTGTTCAATAGCAAGATCAATCCCGATATCAACTAAACCGAGATCAAGTCCGGGGTTGAACAGGCTGAAGCTGTCTGAGCCCTGCTCAACTTTAGGGATTATCAGGTCTATGCTGCCCCAGGGAGGCGGGAGCTGAAACGAAAATTCTTGCGGAAGCTGCGGTGTAAACACTTCATCGATATTCAGTGAATAATCAGCAGAAAAAATATTACCGGATCCGGTTACCGGAATACCTAAAAGGTGCGTATCAACAAACCAGTCGAAATCAATATCAAGACCGGCAAATGTTGATAAGGAGCCCGCTCCCGGCTGTCCCTGAAAATTCAAATTTAGACTGGTATGTGTACTTCCGGTAAGCTCATCGTCATAAGCAATGGATAAAAGGCCGTCAAAATCAGCACTTACCGTGCCGCTGCTGGCTCTGAGCGTATACTCAAAGCCTGCCGCACCGCCGATTCGATCACTGTCTTCAATACTGCCTATCGGTCCTCCTTGAGTCCACATACTCTGCTCAGGGGCATGAAAATCGAGCTGCTGGTTGAGGGTTATCGGTACTGCGGCCAGCGCCGGGCTGAAAAGAAAAATAACGCCGCATAGAAACTTCCTGTGTAGATTTTTCATGACCTTACCCTCTGTCAGGTTATGCAGATTTTCTGTTTTCACCGCTGTAAAACGGTCCTAACCTGCTGTTACTGCTTGTGTGTCGGTAAACTTTTGTATCTGTAATTATAGTACTTTTTGTAAGGGTATAAGCCGCTTTGACCTGCTTAATCAGTAAGCCTATGAGCTGAACTTTCTTATGCAGACTTCAATGAAACACAGCTTTGTTTAATAAGCCGCCTGGTGGTCTTAAATTAGCTCTTGAAATCAATGCATTCTATAAAACGCATGGCGGCGGAGATAAATGAGTTTCGGTGCTGTAACAGTGTGCATATGGATAGAAACGCGCTGATGGATACAAAGTATTGATTATTAATTGAGTGCACAGGCGCAGAGCAGGTGTTTCTGTACACTATAATTTATTTAACTGACAGGTAAGCAAAATATGTACTGGATGTAGAAAGCAGGGAATGCTGAGGTGAATAATGACTATCTATTTATTGCCGAAAAAGAAATATCATCTCATTTTTGCACTCTATTTTGTTATCTTCGGTGTCATTGTTGCGCTGCTGACTTCATTTATAACTTATCATTTCAGCATTGCTGATATTGATAAAGAGTTTCAGGAAAAATCAAAATCCAGTATGGAATTCTCACGAGCGGCTCTGGATGACTATTTAGCCGCATCAGAAATGATTGTCTCGGCAGTTATACAGAATGAACTAACAGAGCAGTATATTAGATCAGACAGCAGTGACGATAAAAGAAAGCTGCTGCGTCTTTTTCAGGGTTTAACTTACGCTAATAATGATATTATGCAGCTGCGCTATATTGATGCTTCCGGCAAAGAAAATATTAGAATTCACCGTCATAGAAAAAATCAAAAGCTGCATATCGTCAGTGAAAGTGATCTGCAGGATAAAAAGCAGCGTTATTATTATAAAGAAACCGCCACATTAAATGCAGATCAGTTCTGGCATTCAAATATTGATCTCAATATTGAGAATAATAAGATTGAAATGCCCTTAAATCCCACCTTTAGAGTGGCTGCCCCTTTGTTTATTGACGGACGTTTTGAAGGCATTGTGATCGTTAATCTGCTGTTTGAAAAAATAATTAACTTATTAACCTATTCCGAGAATTTTAATATCTATCTTGCTGATCAGAATGGAGAAATAATTTCCCAGCCGGATCGGAGCAAGTCATGGAGCCGCTACTTTAAAAACAACCCGGATATGTCTGCGCTTTTTCCGGAACATGTTGAAAGTATTCTGTATCAGGAAACCTTCAGTGCTGAAAAAATATATTCATACAGCCTGGGCGAGTTGTTTAAAAATAATGAAGGAATAAAACTTATTTTTGTACCCGAGCAGGCTGTCGTACAAGAACTGCAGCAGGCTAATATAGTTCTGGCGCTGCTTCTTGCGTTTACCGTTATTCTGATTTCAATTCCCCTGTCCGGACTGGTGAGCATTATACCTGCAAGGCTGCAGTCGCAGCTTGCAAAAGCTTATAAGGTAATTAGAGATGACGCTGCTATCATAGACAAAAACGTTATGATTGCCAGAACAGATAAACATGGTGCTATACAGAATATCAGCACATGGTTCAGCAAAGTTACTGGTTATCAGCGTGATGAAGTTATCGGTAAAAACCACAATATATTAAGGCATCCCGATACAACACTGGAAACATACAGCAGCCTGTGGCAGACAATACTTGAGGGTAATACATGGGAAGGGCAGTTAAAAGATCTCAACAAATCAGGTGAAGAGATCTGGCTGAATACTGTTATTACACCAGAGTTTAAAGATAATAATTCAATCAGCGGTTTTACTGCGATTTCTCAGGATATTACTGCGCAGAAGGAAATCGAAAAAATGTCTGTCACTGACAGTTTAACGGGTTTATATAACCGCCATAAACTGGAGCTGCTATTGTCTGCTGAAATCTCCCGCTTTAAACGTTATCAGACTCCTTTTTCCCTGCTTCTTTTTGACGTTGATTACTTTAAAAAAATTAACGATTGTCACGGGCACTTAGTTGGTGATGAAACGCTGATTGCTTTGGCAAAACTTCTTCAGGAGAATGCGCGTGTGACAGACTGGGTCGTCCGCTGGGGCGGAGAAGAGTTTTTAATTGTTGCCGCAGGCACTGATATTGAAAATACCTGGTTTTTTGCTGAAAAATTACGCACAACAATTGCCGCACATAATTTTTCTGTTATCGGCAAGGCCACCGCCAGCTGTGGAATTGCGCAATATAAAGAGGGGGAATCTGCAGAGGAACTACTCTCTAGAGTCGACAGTGCTCTTTATCAAGCGAAGCAGACTGGAAGAAATAAAGTGGTAAAAAGTACAGACCCGGCTTAATCATTCTATCTGCTTTAATTATTATAATAATTTCCCGTATGCCACTGTTAAGGTTTATCAATGAGCTTCTTCGATGCCAGGCATTAGCTGTTCTTGAAGAAAAGTTTGCAGAAAACGCAACATGAGGACACAGATAGCTATGCACTTACTAAGCAGTATTGTGCTTTTAACTCGGTCTCTATTCTGACTAATCCTGCTGTTTTACAAATGCCCGTGTTGATTTTTTGTTTGTGTTTTATCATTTTCTGTCATGCTGTCGCGCCGCGGCAGAAATTTCAGTGAGTCCTATATAAAAAGGATTAGTTATAGTCGACAGGGGCAGGTAGGTAATGTCAATACCATATATACATAACAGGTATGTTAGTAACACATTGGATTGAAAGCTTAAATTTGTGATAGAGTAGTGTTCGTGCTTTATCTGCCGCATCGATAATTAATATCTCTGCAGCTGGCTTTGCTGTTTTTTCAAAGATAAGAGAGGTGCTTTATAACTGTGTCTCTATATTACCTTTGCCTGACACATGCTTTTTTTGTGATTAAGTTAAGCTGCTTTTGACTCTTGATTGTGGTTATTTTTCCCTAAAAAGTATTTGTTAAAAAAGCTCGGATTAATGTTGTTTATCGTTATAGTGAACAGATACAGAACAGTCTGCTCTTAGCTTAAACATTGGGCTATTCGCGATTTATGCTTTTTGTAAATTTAGGATAATAACGTGAAACTTGAAAATACAGATGATTCAGTTGTTACATGGCGAAAAACATGTGAGATGTGCGGCGGTAAATTTCTGGCTTCAATGAGTAAACCCTTCCCTATTCGAGTCAGAGATTTCAAAACCGCTTTCGGCCTGTGCCGCGAATGTACGCAGATGAGAAGACACCGTTATAAAATGAAGAAACGGCGTGAAAAAAATCTGTTTTTTGCCAGAGATCTACACTGGACCTTTGATTCAGTAAAAAAGTACTTCGAAACAAACCCTCCCTATAAAGGACAAGAGCTAATTGTTCTTGACAGCAGCTTCAATAAGAATACCTATGTGCTGGTCACTGTCGGTAGTCCGGCACACAGCCGCCAAAAAATCATTATTGACGGCTACAGTAACGGCTATTCCGGTAAAAGCTTCCACTTTTCAGGTAAAAACTGTTTTTCACCAGAAGGGCTGGTACGCTTGTTTCCATACCATCATCAGATTGGAAGTTTGATTAAACAAGGAGATGGAAAGTCTATATGCCTGGATCTCGAGCAGATAATTACTTTAATCGGTGAGAAAAATGCCGCAGAGCAAGATTTTTAATTGATTAGCCGCTGATTAATAGATACTGATGTCTGCAGCCTATAATAAAATACACTTTTGAGTGCCGCCGCTCGAATATAACTGTCCTGTTTCTCATTAGTTTTGCAGTTACTATCTTTGCTTTCGTCAACAACCCAGTATAAGCTTAATTTTATAATAAATTATTATAAATGAGTGTAAATCATTCTAATTAATGGTAAATGATTTTTTGTTGCGTGCTTTTTTTAGTATCTTATTGATATGTTTTTGAGTGCATTGGCACAATAATTCATATTTTAGGGTCTGTTGATCTTTCAAGGTTGTTTTTGCAATAGTTTGCTGGCTATTTATACAAGGCAGAGTCTATGTAGTGTAGTTGTTCTACATAAATAGACGATAACGCAGTAAAAATTGTCAGCAAACGTTGCCCTTCGGGTTCATCTCAAAGCGTTTTGCTCTTTGTTGAACGAAATTTACTTAGGTGACTAAGCCGCATTTCGTTCGTTGTGATCAAAACGCTTTTAGATAGAACAAAAATCAACCGGTAAAGATCAACAGATCCTAATAACAATTCTTAATAAATTATCACTTATTAAAAGTAAGTGGCTAAGGAGTTAGATTATGAGATACAAAAAATCACTAACGGCATTAAGTGTTGCCGGCTCATTGTTCTGCAGTAATATTCTGGCCTCAGAAGTTATTACTACGGAGCAGTACCGTGCTCTTCTGCCTGCCGATGGTTATCTGTTAACACTGGCTGATAAGACTACTGTTGATTACCACTGTAATATTAAAGAAGATGGCGGAAGATACGTTCTGGATCCTGACACCTGTGATCAGCGAACGATTAACTGGGAAAATGACTACCCGGACGAGGTTGATCTGAGCATTCTAGGTATTCCGTCAGATCTGTCTCTAAAAGAGCATAAGCTCTGGGCGATGTCCTTTGCGCATGCGGCAATGAACAGCATGGTATTAATGCAGTATGCGTTAGCCAAAGAGGGCGGCACATTTGATTTAGAGCGTCCCTTTGCAACAGGTGAATCTTTCGGCGATTATTTTATGAGAAATATGGGGCCGAATTATTACCTGTCAAAAGGTCTGCAGGAGTCATCTCTGGGGGACGATCTGCCGGATAATCCGATGGGAGAGGGGGATGACGACGGTGTACTGCAGGTAGAGTACCCAGGCAGCGCGTGGGCTGAGCTGCAGGGCGTAGCATCCGGCGGTTTTCCTGCTATTTTCGCAGCGATGGATCCGCAAGCTGTGTTGAGTTCAAACAATGGTCCGGCGAGAAATATTCTCGGTTCTGCAAGTACCAGTGCTTATTATAATGCATCGGCAACGGCAATTAATACCGGGTCATTAGAGTGGGATCAAAATCCTGACGGGCAGGCTAATCCGCAGAATAGACTGCATGAGTTTATACAGGGGGCAGGGGATCCGGAAGCCCTGTCAAAAATGCTCAGCTTTATGTACAACCGCGGCCCCTATGCGGCTAAAGATCAGCCTTTGAGAACAGAAGAGATTTTTCAGCACTGTATGTCGCTTCCCGGCGATCTGGAAAACGACTGGACCTGTTTTACTAAGCAGAATGACTTCGGTACAAGGTATATTCGCCAAATACCGGATGTTACCAGGCAGTTACTGGCTTCAGAAAATGCCTATGAAACGCAGCTGAGCTGGAGTGATTTACAGGCGTATCTGACACTGCTGACAAATTATGGTTTTTATGCTCAGGCCGATTACGATACGCTTGAAGCTGCAGTAAAAACGGTATTTGATGCCAGCGAGAAAGACGGCGGTATCAGTTACCAAAATGACTTCGGTAAAGTGATTGAAGCAATTGTCACCTCGGTGCCGATTAAAACATTTGCTGAAAAAGGCCCGATTGATCCGAGTAAAGAGATGCCGGTTTACGTAGCCGCGGATATTACCCCAAACTCTATGTTGATGCAGGCACATGACAGTAACAATAGTTATATTGTTAATGACTATTTAGTCCCGAATAAGCATATTTCATTACCTGTTGATGTCACAGTGACAACATTAAGCTATAGCGGTGCCAGCTGTGAAGATTCCTTTAATGAAGCTTTCCAGGTCTCCATTGAAAACATTGATCCGGAGAATCCCATTCAGCTGAATATTCTTTTTGAATCTGGTGACTGCAATATTTATGAAAGTGAATATGTAGAGGTTGAAGATGAGGAGCCGCTTCCTGAAGGTCAATGGGATCCGAACAAAGCATACCCGGAAAATTGTACTCTGGTTACTTATGAGGGAGCTGAGTATAAAAATGAATGGTACGCCAACCCTGGACAAGCACCTGATCCAACAGATATATATGGAGTTTGGCGGCAGCCGGACTGGACGAGCAGCACTTGTAAATAAACAGCTTTGCTTACTAAAAACGGAATTTTATTAAGCACAACTAAAGCGGGCCTCTAGAGATGAAAAACTAACTGTTGATATAGCAGAATCTCTGGGGCCCTGTGCAGATTACTTCTCAAATAGTACTTCTTATATAGCCTTTCCTTTGAAAAGAGAAACTTAAATATATACATCACTTCTCAGTGATGTATTTTCCGGATCACGATTTTGTTATATATATTTGCAATATATTGGTTTAATTTGATGTTTTAATTATTATTAGGTGGGTAACGTCGTTATGCAGCACTGCACCGTTTATGTCTTTACATAAAATCATTAGTGAGAGAATAGAATGGATATTTTAGCTAAATCGGATCCAGAAATATTATAAATTACAGCCGGTCATCGCTTCGCGATTGTAATCAGCTCTGATTCGGCGCTTAAAATGGCGTTATGTAACTAAACCTATATATGGTTTTATCAGAGAGGTTTAAATGTTCTTAATTAACAGCATATATTTTACTGCCGTTAGATATGTATCTAAGGTAACCCGTTTAGGAATGAAATTAACAACTAATAAGGATATTACTATGAAATTAAACAACTCCACTTTGAATAAGCCTTCATCAGCCTATATTTTAGCCACTTGGGGGGCTTTAATTATAGGAGTGTTATCCTATTTAATAGGGCTTTGGAATTCAACATTTGAATTAAATGAAAAGGGCTTCTATTTTGCTGTATTTCTGCTCGCTATGTTTGCTGCTGTAACATTGCAGAAAACAGTCAGAGATAAAGAAGAAGGTTTGCCTGTCACACAAATTTTTGTGGGTATGTGCTGGGCGGCATTCGCATCAGCCATTGCCATGCTGGTAATCGGTTTAATAAATGCGGATATTCTGTTAAGCGAAAAAGGCTTTTATGGTATCTCTTTTGTATTAGCATTATTTTCTGTAATAACGGTACAAAAAAATACCAGGGATTTAACAAATGAGCTGGGTGAAACGGATCCGTCTGCATTCCCTAAATCAGCACAAGGTATTGATGCTGCAGTAGAAACATCAGAAATAATTCAATAGTAACTGCAGCGTTAGTTATTACCGTTTTGCTCAACAAGTATAATTAGTACCTTGACACAAAAGTTTTGAACTCTGAATCAATCAAAACCTCTGTGTTAAGGTACTAGATAAGGATATTTATTAATGCAGTTTACCCCGTCTGATATAGAATTACTCAAAAAAGCTAGAAAAGATGTAGAAAACTGGCGCTGGATGAAATGGGTGCAGTTGGTGATATTTATAGGGCTGCCGTTTTTAGTATATTACAGTGGCGAGTTATCACTGCAGAACGGCATTATGTGGGGCGTATTTGTATTGTATGTGATTTATTTCATGGAGTTAATGCGTAACTGGAAAGGCTTAAAGAAAGAGCTGTTATTAATCAAATGCCTTGAATCAAATTAATAAGCCGCCATTTTATATCTAACTGTTCTCATTTGGCCTGAATTCAGTGGAGTTTTTATTTATGAGTAAAGTCATTAAAGAGATAAAAATCAGGTGCAGAATTCTAATAACAGCAGCAGTGCTTAATATATTATTCATAGCCCAGCCCGCAGCTGCTGACAATTACAGTAAACTCAAAGGCTCCTGGCAGTGCTCATTAGGTAATGAGAGTCACCAGCTTATATTTAAATCATCTAATCTGTTGACTTTGAACGGAGAGGCTTACCCTTGTCAAATTGCACCTGGAGTTATTTACGTGCAGGAGGAAGAAGGTGTGATAAGTTATTTTTACGCACTGCAAGGCCCTAAACTCATAATAGCTAACCCTGACGGCTCTGTTTCACAGTGTCAGCGGGGTAAAGCTAAAAAGCCCGGTAAGGCTCAGAGAAAAACGGCCGGGCTCAGTAATACACAAGCTTCTTCAAAGAGCTGGCCCCCTCCCTACGTCAGGCCTCAGGGACAGATCGATGAAAATAATCCCGGTGACCAGGCGCTGTTATATAAATTCGCCGGACGCTGGGCTAATGTCAGCACTAATACCATGACTAACATTTACCTCAGACCAGACGGCATCTATGAAGATGCCTACGAATCCAGCTACAGCGGGACTTTTAATGATCAAGGCGGCTATCAGACCGGCAGCTGGGGAGCCGCCGGTACAGAACAGTCAGGCGGACGCTGGCGGGTGGAAGGGGGCTTGAGGAGCGGCAGACTTATTTTGACAGATCCAAGCGGTTCTAAAAATGTGTATAATTATCAAGTGCATATTGAGAACGGAGAAGTATACTGGGGGGAATATTATTTCAACGGCGCGCTGTACAGTGTTAAGTATATCTACCGTTAGATAAATTGAATTCCTGCTCGTAAATATAAAAATATTCAGCAGCTGTGCCTGTTATGTTTGTTGTTTTTTAATCAAAGATCCTGCTCTGATATAGCCGGCTTTTATTTTCGCGATACTGAGCAAGTTTTTCCCGGTTTTCCTTGAGACTGTCTAATAAACTGCCTAATCTGTCTTCTTTTGTTCTCTGCTCTTTTTCATAGTTGTCCAATCTGTTTGACAGCTCATTTAAACGCTCTAGTGCATCCTGGGCTGCAAAACTAACATTGTGGCTGTTTTGGCTGTTATTTTCAGCTGCAGCTGTATTATCGGTTGTCTCTCTGCTTAGCTGTTTTCTGCTGCTGGTGCTTCTGATTGTAGTGCTGCTGGTTTGTTCTTGTTGATTTTTAATTGTTTCCTGTGATGCTGCGGGTGTTGGTGAAGCTGCTGGCGATTCCTGATTAATGACAGGCGCCTGCGTTGTTATGTCTGTTCCCGCCTGGCTGCTGTTTTCAGTGGTTACCTCAGCCTGCTGGGCAGACAGTGAGATATTACCTGGCTCAATATCGATTACAAAGTTTTCCTCTGGGAATTTACCTTTTAAGCGGTCAAATGCTGCTTCAAGTTCAAACTCCTCACTTTCTTTTTGAATTGCTAAATCTATCTGCTGCATACTTGAGACTTCACCATTTTCTTTTAAAAACAGACCTGTTCTCTGTACTTTTCCCAGTAAGTTATTTTGATTGTCGGTCAGATCAAATTCTGAAGAGGTCGAGCCTAAATATATGGCACCTACTCCGGCATCCTTTAGGCTGATCAGAGTATCTAAACCGTCTGCATCTTTAGTCCAGACCTGTAATTTTTCGAATATTTCATCATTTTCATCAATCCACAGATTGTCGTCTGCATCGTACTCCGCCAGCTCATTAAATCCCTGTCCGGTTTGTGCGCCGAACAGTTCAGAGCCGTTATTTATGCTGCCGTCGCCATTTTTATCCAAAACCAGCAGGCCGCTGCCGGGTTTTACAAATGCAATATTGTCCTGCTCACCGTCAGAATCAATATCAAACTGAAAACTTGTTTCGCTGAGCTCAACGGGAGCGCCGGATAGATTAATTACTAACGGATCTTTTAATGTTCTTTGTGATAAATTAACGTTAAGATTCTGCTCTAACTCATAGGATCGCTGCATTGACAGCTCAAGCGCAAAGTCGACTGTACGACCGTCTTCTAATCCCACTTTACCGAACGCTCTGACCTGCATATTCTGCTCTTCTTTAAGCATCTGATAACTTTCAACTTCCATCTGAAGTTGACCGGACAGCTGCAATGGGGAGCTTTCCAGCCGCCCGTTACCGCTGGCAGGTAGTTCGTTGTTAACTTGTTGAAACAAGGCTAGGTTTTCTGAAGTTTCATTGTCTGAAGCAAGAAATTCACTGTTAAATAGTGTTACCTGTTTATCGATAAGCCCGGAAACCATTTCGCTGACGGCCTGCTCATTGGTTATTTTAGTTCTCTCATTTTTATCTGCTGATGTGACTTCACTAATACTTTGACTTTCTAGCTGCTTTTTTGCGAGATAACGGGCGTTATAGGTCTGGTTTAATGTCAGCTGTGAACCAATAATATTTCTTTGTGCTTCTGGTGTATCTACGGACAGAGTACTTTGTCGTGTTTCCTGTTGAGTCTCTATTTTCTTGCCGCTGTTGGACCATAGTTGAATGTTAGAGTTGTTAATGCGCATGATTCCACCTTCGCAGATAATTGTGATTATTTAGCATATCGGCAGTTGTGATTTATTCTTGATTAAAAGTTTTTAATTGTCGCTGTTAGGTATGTTCTGATTATTTCAATGCATTCTAGGGTTTTATCTGCTGCGGCTCGGGTTTAATATACTTAGGTTGACTGCTTTGTCCTTTGTTTATTTGATTGTTAATTTATGTAATAGTGTTATCTATTGAGTTGACAGCTTATTGAATAATCAAGACCTTGTTCTTATTGATTTTTTCGCTGTATAAATACAACGTTTAATGATTGGTAACGGCTATAAACACATGTAATATAGCTGCTGATCAAACTATCTTTTATCTCACTAATCGAGCAAATAATGGAAGTCGAACTACTAGAAATTCAAGATTTTATCAGCCAGCATGCCCCTTTTGACGAGCTTCCGGAAGAAGCATTACTTGAAGTTGTACGAAGTGTTGAAATCTCTTACTACCGGGCTGACAGCACCATTATTGACTTTGGTGATAAAATTCACGAACTGTATATGATACGCAGTGGTGTGGTGGAGATATACCGCCGTAATGGTGATCTTTATAACCGCCTCGATCAGGGAAAATTATTCGGACAGATGGGGCTGCTGACCAGCAATAAAGTACGTTTTCCTGCTAAATCGGTAAACGACACGCTTTTATACTGTATTCCCGAGTCTGTCTTTCATGACTTATGTGAGCGTTTTGAAGATTTTGCTGACTTTGTTGAAGCAGAAGACAGTACCCGCTTAAAGCAGGCAGTAGAAAGTAAAAGCGATGATGCCAATGCGCTGACGACTTCCAAAGTAAAAACACTGCTGACCCGGGAGCCGCTGATGCTTGCCAGCAGCAGCTCTATTCAGTCTGTTGCGCAGATAATGGCGGAAGAGAATGTCTCCGCGGCACTGATTAATGATCCTGATATAGATGATGAGCAGGGCAGCAGTTTCGTTGGTATTATCACTGAACATGACCTTTGCGCTAAAGTAATTGCATCGGGATTAAATGTTGATAATCCGGTTTCAGAAGTGATGTCGACCGAGCTCATCTCACTGGATCACAACGCCTATATCTTTGAAGCTATGCTGATTATGCTTCGCTATAATGTTCACCACCTGCCTATTCTTAAGAATAAGCAGCCCATTGGTTTGATTGAAGTTTCTGATATTATCCGCTATGAATCGCAGAATAGTCTGTTATTTGTAAGCAGTATCTTCCAGCAGCAGAGTACCGAGGATTTAGTCCTTCTTTCTACGCAGTTAAAAGACTGTTTTGTACGTATGGTTAATGAAGATGCTAATTCTCATATGGTGGGGCGGGCCATTTCAGAAATCGGCCGCAGTTTTAAGCAGCGTTTATTAGAGTTAGCTGAAGAGGAATTCGGTCCGCCGCCTGTTCCTTACTGCTTTTTAGCGCTGGGCTCAATGGCACGTGATGAGCAGCTGATAGTTACCGATCAGGACAATGCGCTTATTCTCGATAACAGCTATGAGATCAGTAAGCATGGTGAATACTTTGAAAAACTAGCCAGTTTTGTCTGCGATGGTCTGGCTGCCTGTGGTTATAGTTACTGCTCCGGTGATATTATGGCAACCAATCCCGAGTATCGTAAAACTCAGTCACAGTGGGAAGATTGTTTTGCAGACTGGATAGACAACCCCAACCCGAAGGCTTTATTAAACAGCTCGATTTTCTTTGATCTTACTGGTGTTTACGGCCGGGTAAAATGGGCTGAGCAGTTAAATGCCTTTATTCTGCGCAGAGCCCGAAAAAATAACCGCTTTTTAGCCTGTCTGGCGCGTAATGCGCTTAACCGTACACCGCCATTGGGATTCTTTAAAGACTTTGTGATGGAGAAAGACGGCCGTCATAATAACTCGATTAATTTAAAACGCCGCGGTACAGCACCATTAGCTGATCTTATTCGTGTTCACGCACTCGCTATTGGCTCTCAATCACAAAACTCATTTGACCGTTTAGAGGATATTATTGAAGCGGGTATTCTGCCGAAATCCAAAGGAGCAGATCTGCAGCATGCCATGGAGCTTATTTCCCTGGTACGTCTGCGCCATCAGGCATTAGATATTGAGTCTGAGATTGAGCCGGATAATAATATAGAGCCTGAAAATATGTCTGATTTTGAAAGACGTAATCTTAAAGATGCCTTTTTAGTTTTGAGCAATGCACAAAACTTTTTGAAATATCGTTATAGTGCCAGCAAACTTTAAGGGTATCGTATAAATGCATAATTTTACCAATAAAGAGATCTTAAACTGGGCTGCTTTTCTGCAGGTAAAAGCAGATCAAAGTAAAGATCCGCGTCTGCAGAGCTTCTATGAAACCGGGACTTATCATGATGAAACTAAATTAAGTGATGTTGAGTTTGTTGCGCTTGATTTTGAAACAACAGGCTTAGATTCACAGCAGAACAGCATTATCAGTATCGGCCTGGTTCCCTTTAATCTGCAGCGTATTTTCTGCAGAAAAGCCAAAAGCTGGTATATCAATCCGCAGGATAATTTAGAAGAAGAGTCGATTATTATTCATGGTATCACCCATTCTGACTTGGAAGACGCACCTGATTTACGGCGTATTCTGGAGCAGCTTTTAGATGAGCTTGCAGGAAAAGTAGTGGTGGTTCATTATCGGCGCATTGAGCGCAATTTTTTTGACCGGAATTTACGTGCTCTGATTAATGAAGGAATTGTCTTTCCAGTTGTCGATACTATGCAGATTGAGGCCGATATACAGCGGAAACAGTCGCAGGGGATCATTAACTGGCTTAAGGGAAAACGACCTGAATCAATCCGTCTTGCTAACAGTCGTTTACGTTATAACTTACCCACCTATCAACCTCACGATGCTTTAACTGACGCTATTGCAACCGCTGAGTTATTACAGGCGCAGATTAGGCATCATTTCAGCCCTGATACCGCGATTAAAAAGTTATGGTTATAAAAATAAAAAAGCCGATAGACTATTAATCTATCGGCTTTTTTACATATCGCATATAGCAGCTTTAAGATGCACAGCCTGCATATTAAAGTTGAATAGTTATAGCTCTATCCTCTATGCTTTTCTGTGCGCATACCCATTATTAAACTTACACACATTATTAATAAAATAACGGTAAAGGGCAGGGCTGTTGAAATAGCACCGGCTTGTAACGCCTGAATCGCTTCAGTACCGCCAACCCAGAGTAAAGCCGCTGCAATAGCACCTTCGATAAATGCCCAGAAAACACGCTGCGGAACAGGTGCATCAACTTTACCGCCAGCAGTAATACTGTCTATTACCAGCGAGCCGGAGTCTGAAGAGGTGATAAAGAAAACCAGCACCAGTAATACAGCTAGCAATGATAACAGGCTGCCGAATGGTAGTACATCAAACATCTGGAACATAGCAAGAGGAACCTCAGTTAAACCTTGACTGCCTAATGTACCGATGTTGTTAACCACCTGATCAATCGCTACGCCGCCGAATACAGACATCCATAACACAGTCACTACCGTTGGTATAATCAATACTGCGGTAATAAATTCGCGTACTGTACGGCCGCGGGAGATACGGGCAATAAACATGCCTACAAATGGTGACCATGAAATCCACCATGCCCAGTAAAAGACTGTCCAGCCGTGCATCCAGGCTTCATCTTCACGTCCCATCGGGTTACTTAGCGGAATAATATTTTCAATATAACCCATAACAGTTGTTGGAATGGTGCCCATAGAAACAGCGAAGGTAACTAGTGCAACAAACAGTACTAATACAATAGCAAGCAGCATATTGATATTACTGATTACTTTCACACCACCTTCAATACCGCGTACCACAGAGACAACCGCAAGAAGAGTAACCACTGCAATAATGGCTATTTGAAAGGGCAGATCGGCATCAATACCAAATACATGATGAAAACCGCTTGCTGCTTGTTGTGCACCTAAGCCCAGCGATGTCGCAAGACCAAATAGAGTGGCTAATACCGCGAAAATATCAACGATATGTCCTGCCCATCCCCAGGTGCGGTCCCCTAAAATAGGATAAAAAATAGAACGCATTGAAAGCGGCAGGCCTTTATTGTAGGCAAAAAATGCTAACGATAAAGCAACAACGCCATAAATAGCCCAAGGGTGCAGTCCCCAGTGGAACATGGTTGCCCCGAGTGCAAGCTGAGCCGCTTCCGGTGTATTAGCGGTCACATTCAGCGGCGTTTCATACCAGCCGGTAAAATACGCAACGGGCTCGGCAACACCCCAGAACATCAAACCTATGCCCATACCGGCAGCAAACAGCATTGCTATCCAGGAAAGCGTTGAGTAATCAGACTTTGCATCATCGCCGCCGAGGCGAATTTTACCGAAAGGTGATACAACTAATGCCAGACAGAAAATTACAAAAATATTTGCAGACCACATAAATAAGCTGTCAAATGTACCAATAATCTGCCATTTTAAACCATCTAACGCGGCTTTAGATGTTTGCGGGTCAACGACTAAAACTGCAATTAAAAAGAGTCCGATTAAACCTGCACTGATACCAAAAACCGGGTTATGTACATCAAAGCCCCATTTTTGAACGTTATCTTGCCCGACAGTATAATCGGTATTATCTATACTGTATTTATCCTTATTTAAACTCATTAATCCTCATTAGAGCAGCTTCGCTCTTTACTTGTGTATTTATCTCGCAGAAAAGATTCTAGCAAATACAGCAGTAAATTTCAGATAAATTAATCAAACAGTTCTTTTATCAGGATAAATTTGCGGGAATACAATTAGAATTTCTGCAGATAAAGTTTTGTCTTAAGGAGTAAACAGGCTGCTCCCGGTGCGCCGTAATTAACGCATAGATGATTAAAGCTGAGCTGGGCGTCTGAATTCCTACGCAGAGTACGGGGAGTAGGAAAGCTGCTGTATATAAACTTCTTAGTTTGTCGAATAATCATCACAAGGTGCCCTCCGAAAAAGACACCTGAGTTGATTACTTGCGGTTTTCTGCAATACCTGCAGCACAACGATCAGCCTGCGTTACTAACTCGCTCATGCGCGGCTCATATAGACGCTCAACGATGTAGTACGGTTCGCCGGCGTTAACAGGCATCCAGTATGTACCATCCTTAGGATCTTCAGCAGAGAAGGTGACTGAAATTTTTCCATCTGCATCCGGCGTAGTATTGTACGAGTTAAACACGTCGTTTTTGTCCGGCAGAGTGTTGCGGGTTAGTGAACTGTAACGAGTGACTGACCAGAAGCTGTCAATAGCAGGGCTGTAGTCATATTTAATCGTGTAAGGGGCGCCGCCGATTAACGGTTTTCCATCGCTGCAGTTAGTCGCTTGTCCAGTGTAGAATGCGTGCGTCCCGCCAGTTGTGCTGTCAGTCGGCAGACCTAAGTGACCAATAATACCAAGAGCACGATATACCGGGCTGTCAGCACGTTCTTCTTTGCTGTCAATGCCGCCGAAGAACCCCATTGAATGAGAACCTTGACCAGACATTGCAGTATGTACAAACATATTAGTAGTGTATGAGATCAGCCGCTGCTGCTGCGCAGTTGAGTAAGAGCCTGCCACTGATTCAAGCAGCCCTGCGTTTTGCGGGTGCACATTATGATGGTCAAGAGTGAACTGGATGTAATTATCTGGTTCAACGTTTAATTCACCAGCTTGACCTGTAAGTTTAACCTGGTTTTGTACTGCGTGAGCGTTAGCGTAATCATCATTCGTCTTAACCTGAGTACGGATAAATAAGTGCGGGTAATCACCATTGCTTTTCAGCACTGCAGCGCCTGCTGGTATTTCGACATTTTCCCAGTCTGCATGTACGAATACGAATAAGCCGTTTTGCGGGTTAATCTCATCGTATGTAGTGTAATGCTCTGCATCCATAATCTGAATTGAGAAGTAACGATCTGCCGGGTCGATTACAGGCATTTCAAGAACGACAGGTTCGCCGGATGTTAAATCAATAATCGCTTTCGTATAGAGATGGTCTAAAGCAGGAGTAACAACCGGATCTGTTCCTTCCGTGGGCAGTTCACGAGTGTGAATTAAAGTATTAGTGCCGCCGGCGGCTTTAGCTGTGGCTGCTTTATAGTTTAAATGATGAAAAGCTTTGTAGGCGTGCAGCTCAGCTTCTGTAACAACCACTTCACCTTTTCCCCCTGCCGCGTAGTTAGTAACTGAGAAAGTGTCATGAGAAGCCGCCGCTGCAAAAGATGTGCAGGCGGCAATGGCCAATGCCGTTTTAGTAATCGTTTTCATGGAATTTACCTTTAAGTTTGTGGTTGTCCGTCCATGGAAGAAAATTCTGCTTTATTTACAACAAATTGAAACAGTGTAAATATCCACCGAAAATCGTTTGAAAGTGCAGATAATTCGATGGCGAAACAGCTTGTGAAATCATGATTTCACTATACTGCTTGTTTAGATGAATAATCGGACTTCAACAGGTTCCGTAATGGAAACTGACACTGCTTTAAGCTGGACAGCCTTTCACTATGGAATCGCAGGGAGCAGCTAGATAAGAATAAGAATCATAACTATTTCATTGTATTGAATATTTTTATAACCTTGTTGATTATCGGAGTATTAATTTCCTCTTGTCTCAGATAAAATCAGTAAAACTGTATTATGGGGGAAAACGGATGTCCTGCATTTCGGTGCTTTTACAGTGTCGATAATGCCTCTGCAAAGAAACTTTTAATTACGAATTTAGAATCATTATTAGGTAAATTATAAAGGGTCCAAGTTATGTTAGTTACAAAGAGTAAAGTTGATAGTTTTTTAAAAAAGAATGAGATGTCTGCGAGTGGAATTGACGCCGATGCCATGCTTGATGATTTCTGTTCTGAGATGCGCGGCGGTTTAGCCGGAAATGATTCATCTCTGGCAATGATTGCATCCTACGTAAGTGCTGATTCTTCAGTTCCGGCTAATAAACCGGTAATTGTTCTGGATGCCGGCGGCACTAACTTACGAGTTTGTACTGCGTCATTTGACGAACATGGCCGTGTGGATATTGAGCATTTTAAAAAATACCAGATGCCGGGTATTGCACATGAATTGAGCAGAGAGGAATTCTATACAACTCTTTGTGATTATCTTGAGCCGGTTATCAATAAGTCTGATTCAATTGGTTTCTGCTTTTCCTACCCGACAGAGATTTCTCCTGAAAAAGACGGAAAACTGCTGTGCTGGACCAAAGAAGTAAAAGTTCCTGAAGTTGTCGGGGAATATATTGGTGAAGGTCTTCTTGAAGCGCTGGCTGAAAGAGGGCATAAAGGCAAAAAACTGGTACTTTTAAATGATACTGTGGCGGCGCTTCTTGCTGGTAAAGCGGTTGGCGAACAACGCAAGTGTGACGGTTATATCGGATTCATTCTTGGTACCGGTACAAATACCGCATACGTTGAGAGTAACCGCAATATTGATAAGATTGAAGCGGTTGACGGAGCACAGGTTATTAATGTTGAATCTGGTAATTTTAATAAATGTCCGCAGGGCATTATTGACAAGCAGTTTGACGCATCAACGGCAAATCCCGGCGCTTATATCTTTGAAAAAATGATTTCCGGCCGCTACCTTGGTGAAGTTGCCCTTGAGGTTATAAAGCAGGCCACCAGAGACGGTTTGTTCTCTGAATCTGCAGCTGCTGAAATTACGGCTCTAAACTGTCTGGAAACTGCTGATTTAAGTCTGTTTCTTGAGAATCCGTTTAATGTGGTTGCGCCGTTCTGCAGTAAGACTATTCTCGAAGAAGATCGTGAAACATTATATTACCTTGTGCTGGATCTGATTGACCGTTCAGCAAAACTAACGGCGGTTAATATTGCCGCTGCCGTTGTTAAGGGAGATGCAGGGCGCAGTCCTTTATATCCGGTATGTATTAATGTTGACGGCTCTACCTACCATAAGCTGTATGGTTTACGTGCCAAGTGTGAAGCTTATCTGAGCAGCCTGCTTAACAGCCGCGGTTACTACTTTAAAACTATTGAAGTAGAGAATGCGCCGGTTATCGGCAGTGCCATTGCCGGCCTTGTAGGGTAAGATTTTCTCAAATCCGCTAGTTCGAAAGGCTTACAGTATGCTGTAAGCCTTTTTTACTTTTATAGAAACAGATCTGTATTTTATTAATTTTCCATCATCTCTCTGCTTTCTGATTTTCAAGTACGAATTTAGAGCGCTTAAACAGAGAAAACAGCGGCTTTTTGTACTGGGTTAAAAAGCTGCCGAACAGGACAGACAGCAGTCCGGCACTTGAGTAAACCGTCCATTGATAATCTTCATAAACACTCGATACCAGCAGTGCAACAATCGGTGTAATAACTAACAGATAAGCCGCGCTGTTGGCCCCGATACGGTCAACTAAAACCAGGTAAACGGTAAATCCAATCACTGATGCCGGAACGGCTAAATAGAATAAACTGCCTAAGTACAAGGGGCTGCTGCTGACTGCAAAGGGCAGTCCTTTGCAGGTGATTAAAGCAAATAAAGCGATACAGCCGTAGAGCATGGCGTAACTGGTAGCGGTAAAGGGCTGAATACTGCTGCGGCTGTTGCGGATACTGATCATATTTCCCATTGAAAAACACCAGGTACCGGCAAGTGCATAAGCTAAGCCGATTAATACCTGCACAGACCAGTCTGTCTGCATAAGATCCCCGGCAAACAGTAAACTAACACCTGTAAGCCCGACTGCAGCACCGAGCCAAAAATTCGGGCTAGTCGGCGTTTTATAAAACAGTTTACCATGCACCGCATTAAAGACAGGTGCTGCTGCCATTACTACAGCAGTCAGACCGCTGGCGATATATCCGGTGGAGCTGTAAAAGGCGATAAAATTACAGCAGAACAAACATATCCCCTGCAGAGCAAAAAACAGATGCTGACGGCGGGTGGTTTTCTGTAGTTTTTTGAAATACCAGCCGCCGATAAACATAAGGGCGGCTGCAATTGCAAAACGGTAGAATATCGATACCTCCATCGGTATCGGGCCATGCTGCCATTTAATGGCAATCCAGGAAAACCCCCAGGTTAAAATCATTACAAAATATAATAGTGCAGACATTTTTTATCCTTAAATATAACTTCTAATCACACTATTATTGCCTGTTCGGCGAAAGGCTTCTGTCACGATCTTTTCAAAACTATCACAATATTGCGCTTTTCTTTTCTGATATGTTGAGCGTTCTGCTGTTAACGGGTAGGCTTATCTGTGGTTGTGGTGGAATGTTAAAAGGGATGCATATTGAGAGATAATCAGGGAAAAGATATCAGCTTTGAGCAGTCGAGTCAGATCTGTCTTCGGAAAAAATCCTTAAGCAGCGGTTTAAGGTGGGCACATTATCAGAATGATCATGAGCGGATATTTTACGCTAACAACAAACAGCACACCTTAAGCATGTATCTAAGCGGCGGATTTGAAACCCATAGAACGGATATTCGCTCTGATTTCGGCGCGCCGGGTCGTTTTTGTCTGATGCCGAAAGGCTGTGAAAGCCACTGGCAGCTCGGCCGTCCGCAGCAGTTTATGCATCTCTATTTTGATGATAATTATTTAAAACAGTTAGCCTTAAAAACCTTTGATATAGACCCGCGCATGCTTTCATTACCCGAGCTTACCTTTGTCGAAAACAGCGGATTAGAAGCGATGTTCCGCCATCAAATGGTAAATACCGACTGGTTAGACACTAACAATCAGATGTTAATGGAGCAGGTAACTAACACGATTTTAGTGACCATGCTGCAGAATTTAGGCGCAGCTAAGTTTACTGATAAAGTGAAGGGCGGTTTAGCACCTAAAGTACTGCTGCAGGTTTGTGATTTTATACATGCTTTTTTTCATCGGCAGATATTTCTCAGTGAATTAGCTGCAGTAGCGCAGTTAAGTGAGTATCATTTCTGCCGCATGTTTAAAGAAAATATGGCGCAGACGCCGCAGGAGTACATAACTGCAGTAAGAATTAAGCAGGTAAAACTCCTGATCTCAACAACTAAGCTGTCACTTACTGATATAGCGCTGCAGTGTGGTTTTGCTAATCAAAGTCATATGGGGCGCTGTTTTAAAAAAATTCAGGGGATTACTCCCAAACAGTATCGTAATTATTTACTTGGTTAATTTTTAGTGCAGTAAAAACGGCATCGCGTTATATTTACTTCCCTATTTTCATTCTCTGCAGCCCGCAGTTACGGCGCATAAGTTTTGTAAGCTACTATTTATTTTTAAGGATAATAATGAAGCAGTCAATCGTGCATATTGCTTTAGTGGTTAAGGATTATGATGAAGCTATTGATTTTTATGTTAATAAGCTGAAGTTTGAACTGATAGAGGATACTTATCAACCGGAGCAGGATAAACGCTGGGTTGTGGTTTGCCCTCCAGGATCAAAAGGAGTCAGCCTGCTACTCGCCCGGGCATCCAAGCCGGAGCAGCATGACTTTATCGGCAATCAGTCCGGCGGTCGTGTTTTCCTTTTTTTGAATACTGATGACTTCTGGCGTGACTATAAACGCATGCTCTCAGAAGGCATTAAGTTTGTCAGACCTCCGAAAGAGCAGGGTTATGGAACGGTTGCTGTATTTGAAGATCTTTACGGTAATCTTTGGGATCTGCTGCAGTTAAACGAAGATCACCCGGTATCAATTAGAACAACAGATGCTGATCAAAAGTAAAATTAACTGCCTGGCGGTGTATTCATGTATATTTTCTTCTATTAAACAGTGCGCTGCACTGTTATTTACTTTCAGGCGGGTTTATGTCGGTTCTTTCTCCAAATAGTGTATTTACTTCTCTTCAGCAGCATGGTCCTTTTGCCGTTACTGACGATTCACTCAATGCCGGTTGTTTTTCTGTGCAGACCCGGCAATGGATAAAAGACCTGCAGAAGGATCCGAATAATATTACTAAGTACCGCGCACTGCGCAGTCAGATATTTGAGTTTTTAGGCGTGGACTGTATTAGTCAGGTTCAATCCTTGATTGCTGATAAAGATCTGCGTCAGACTCGTAGTGATCGAGCGCTGCGGCTTTTAGGTAATATGTTCGGTATTGACGGTAATCTGAATGAGATAAGCAGCCGTGTTGATGAATATGCGCGCACTGCTGATGCGGTTATCCATTCGATTACCGATAAAATTCTTTCTCCCTATGCTTCACATATTGAAACCACCAATGAAATAGAAGTTACCAATAATCCCGTTGAACTGTTATTGATTATGTTTAATGATGATTATCATAAAAAAGCACGTTTTGAAGCACGTCGTAAACTGATTTTAATGACACTGGCCGGCAGCATTGACCAGCGAGAACGTGAAACGGATATCGAAAATAAGTTTTCTACTTTTCTGGAATTTTTAAACGGTTATGTGTGGAGTCCGAATCTGAAAATCGGCGAGTTAGATCCGGTTTATCTGCACTCTACCCACAGTGAGCAGGACTACCGTTGTACTGCAGTAAGTGTATTGACGCCCAAGCAGGCGAAGTTAGTGCAGCCCGCTAAAGACAATAAGCTTACTTTAGTTAAACGCCGTAGTTTTAATGTCGGAAAGAAAAAAACACCTATTTATGTTTCCATAAGAAAGAAACCGCCTGAAGCTAAAGTATTAAAACTGTTAAGAAAAAATCAGAAAAACCCGGCGGTTGCCGTGGACGATGAATTAGGTTTAATGGCGGTACTGGACTCAGTAAGTGATGTTAGAGCTTTTCAGCAGCACCTTACCCGCAGCGCTTCTAAGGCAGATTCATTAATGGTGCTGGAAGATATTTCAGATACCTTAGTTGAACATACTGTGTACCGCGGCCGGGCTGTCGGCTCCAGTGATAAAACCTCAATGATGAAGTTTTTTGCGCGCCTCGGCGGCATGCGTGTGGAGTTTATTATCCATACCAATCAGACCTGGTTAAATTATATGTATCAGCAGGATGTGGCGCATAATGAGTATGAGGTAAAACGCCTTTTTGACAGCGGTGTTATCGAACTGCTTTTTCCGATGGATATTTTTCATCTTAAACACCTTAATACCCGTAATGAGATGGTGCAGTTTTTCCGTAAACAGATTGAATCTTAATATTATGGCAGGGCAGAGAAGGCGCCTTAACTGCCTTGCCCCAAGTTAACGGGTGCTTTTATATTAATATCAGTCTCATATATTCACATTAAAGTTATGCTTTGCTGCAACTTCATTTATAATCAGGAACTACTCTTAACTAGCTGTTAATGCTGAGCAAGGTATCTATTTCCAATACATTAAACTGAAATTGAGGGACCAATGACAGATCTGAGTGAACAAAAACCTGTAATTTTAGTTGTTGATGATATTCCTGAGAATATCCATGTTTTATCCGGTATTTTAGCGGATGAATTCACCGTTAAAGCCGCCAAAACAGGGCAGAAGGCCCTTAAAATTGCCAATTCGACTCCCAAGCCGGATCTGATTTTATTAGATATTATGATGCCGGAAATGGACGGTTATGAGGTTTGTCTGGCGTTAAAAGCCAATCCGGTCACTGCAGGGATTCCGGTTATTTTTGTTACTGCAAAAGCACAGGAAGTGGATGAACAGAAAGGTTTTGAACTTGGCGCCGTTGACTACATCACTAAGCCGATAAGTCCGGCAATTGTCAAAGCCCGGGTTCGCACACAGATTGCTTTATATGATCAGAATAAAGCGCTTGCTGTACAGGTTCGAGAGCGCACCCGGCAGCTTGAAGAAAGCCGCTTTGAAATTATCCGCAAACTGGGACGCGCCGCTGAATACAAAGATAATGAAACCGGCATGCACGTGCTGCGCATGAGCCACTACACTAAAGTATTAGCCGAGCAGTTAGATGTCAGCAGGGACTGGGTGGAGCTGCTGTTTAATGCGGCTCCCATGCATGATATCGGCAAAATAGGTATTCCAGACCATATCCTTGGTAAACCGGGTAAACTTGATGCTCAAGAATGGAATATCATGCTCCAGCACGCCCGGATCGGGGCAAATATTCTCGATGATAATGAATCTGAAATTCTGCAGCTGGCTCAGGAAATTGCGCTGTGCCACCACGAAAAATGGGACGGCAGCGGTTATCCGAACGGCCTTGCGGGGCAGGAGATACCGCTTTCTGCCCGTATTGTTGCAATATCCGATGTTTTTGATGCACTTACCAGTACACGGCCCTATAAAGAAGCCTGGCCCGTTGAGAAAGCGGTTTGTCTAATAGAAGAGCAGGCAGGGCTGCATTTTGATCCTGTGCTTGTGCCGTTATTTATTAGTCAGCTGGACAATATTCTTAAAATAAAAGCGTCATTTACGGACTAGCCGGCAGTACTTACACGCAATACAATGAGGTCATAATGCAGCAGCTTTCAGGGAACAGAAACGAGTCATATGTTAGTGATTCGAAAAGAATTTTGATTGGTTTCTGCATTGCGATGCTGATGCTGATCACGGCCGGAACCGCAGGCTGGAACAGTTTAAATAAACGCTTTTCTGCCGTTGACAGTTATGCTCTCAGCAGTCAGCTTGTTATGGCCCTGGATCGTGCTCGTTTATATCAGCTGACCTACAGCCGTGATAACAGCAGCGAGTCGGCTTCGGCCGCCAAAAAGGAAACTGCATTAGCGCTGTCTTTAGCGATGCAGTTTTCTTTAGAGAAGGGCAACAGCGGGGATGCTGAGAAGGCGCTTAAAAATTATCAGACCGGGACTGAGCAGTATTATCAGCTTAAGCAGCAGAGCCGGCAGATTAGAAAAAGCATGGCTGAGACCTCGGCTTCTGCTTTACTACATGCACGGACGATGCAGAAACTGCAGCAGCAGTATCAGGATGCTGATACGCTTAAAATTAAACAGCACAAAGAGCTGATGATGGCAGTTACTGCGAATAGTGCGGAAGTTCAGAAACTTGTCTCGTTTACTGCTAACGCGCAAAGCTATGCCAAAGACTTCCAGTTAACGCAGCTGCCGAAGGTTTATAACCAGACTATCCTTGAGATCAATAAAATATCGACACTGCTTAAACAGCTGGATAATTCAATTAAGGATCCGCACAGTCGTTCTCTGCTGCTCAGTATTAATCAGGCAAAAAACCGTTTTCATGTTAGTTTTACGCAGCTGCGCGGGCAGACAAATCCGCGCCTGCTGCAGTCTATTACTGCTCAGCTGAGCCGTGCCGGCAAAGACTTTTCTACCGCCTCACTGTCATTAAGGGATAATGAACATATTTTACTCAATAAAATACAGTCAGATCTGTCTCATATTCAGATGCTCTCAGCTGATCGTATGCTGCTCTCTAAAGCGGTATTCAGGCTGGAAAACAGTATTAATGATGCCAGCCTGCTGGACAGAGATTTTGTTTTAGCGAATACGCCGGAGATGCGCACCTTTTATGCGCAGCAGGTTGCACAGCGCCTTGGCGATGCTTTGCAGGAGGGCAGGCAGCTTTATAACAAATTAACTAAGCAGGATGACAAGAAGGCTTTTATAGCGCTTGAATCCAGAGTCCAAGACTACCTAGACAGCTTTGAGCAGTTAGTTGCAGTGAATCTGTTATCCGATAAGGTTACACAGGAGATGCATGCCGCTGTCTCCCTGGCAGATAAAGCCATATTAGCTGCCCGCGATAAACAGTTAAGCGCTTTTCAGTCCTCGAGCAGCCTGTCCGGTTATCTCGCATTCGGCGGGATCTTCTTTGTTATCACAGTGATTCTGCTGGTTATACTGACCAGTAAATCATACAGCGCGCTGCAGAGGTTTGCTGATAAGCTGGCTGACGCCCGGGATGAAGCTGATTCAGCTAATCTGGCCAAATCAGATTTCCTGGCTAATATGAGCCATGAAATAAGAACGCCGATGAATGCCATTATCGGTATGAGCTATCTGGCGCTGAAAACAGATCTCAATAAAGCGCAGCGCAATTATATCAATAAAGTTAAGCTGTCTGCGGACTCTCTGCTCGGGCTGATTAATGACATTCTTGATTTTTCAAAAATTGAAGCCGGTAAACTTGATATTGAAAACATCGATTTTCATCTGGAAACGGTACTCGACAATATCACTAACCTGGTCGGGCTGCGGGCTTCTGAAAGAGGTTTGGAGCTGCTGATTCATATTGATGAGAATGTGCCGACGGCACTGATCGGCGATCCGCTGAGGCTCAGTCAGATTCTGGTCAATTTAAGCAATAATGCGGTGAAGTTTACCGAAAAGGGCGAGATTAAAATTCATATCTCTGTTGCCGCGCAGCACCAGCAGCAGGTTACCCTGCAGTTTGAAGTAGCTGACAGCGGTATCGGCATGACCCGGGAGCAGGCCGATAAGCTGTTTAATAAATTTACCCAGGCGGACAGTTCTACAACCCGAAAATACGGCGGCACAGGTTTAGGTTTAGCAATAAGTAAGAATCTCTGTTCACTGATGGGGGGAGAAATCACGGTCAGTAGTGAAATTAATAAAGGGTCTGTATTTTCTTTTACCGCGCAGCTGCAGTGCAGCACTATGCTTAAGCAGGAGCCGGTTGTTATTCCACCGGCATTAAATGAACTGAAAGTGCTGGTGGTTGATGATAACTCCAGTGCTCGGCTGATTGTGACAGAAATTCTGCAGTCGCTGAAATTTGAAGCGCAGGCGGTTAATAGTGCGGATGACGCACTTGCGGCTATGAAGCAGGCTGATCTGTCTAAATGCCCCTTTGATCTGCTTATCATTGACTGGAAAATGCCGGGTAAAGACGGTGTGGATCTGGTTGAGTCTATTGAACAGCTACGGTCGATAGATAAACGGCCTAATATCATAATGTTAACGGCTTATGGACGAGAAGAGCTGGCGGATGCACTGACTTGTAGAAAACTGCAGGTAAAAACTATTTTAGATAAACCCGTTACCTCCTCGCACCTGTTCGATGCCGTTATTAATACCTACGGCCTGCAGAGCGGCCGTATCAGCCGTGATGATCTAAGCCGGCACAGTCTGCAGGAAAGTACCGCCAAACTTGCCGGCGCACATATTCTACTGGTTGAAGACAATGATATTAACCAAGAGCTGGCGAAAGAGTTATTAGAAAGTCAGCAGATTTATGTGAGCATAGCGGAAAACGGCCAGGAAGCAGTTAAGCTGTACGGCGAGTATGTGTTTGACGGTATATTAATGGATTGTCAGATGCCGGTGATGGATGGTTATGAAGCGAGCGAGCATATTCGCCGTAAGCTGGGAGACACAAAGATCCCTATTATTGCCATGACGGCTAATGTTATGGAAAAAGACCGGGAAAAAGCGCTGCTTTCGGGGATGAATGATCTTATCGCTAAACCTATCGATGTTCCCTGTATGTTTAAGACATTAGCAGAATGGGTGATACCGGCTAATCCGGAAATGCGAAGGGTAACTTCTGATGCAGAGACTCAGCTAAATTTACCTGTTATAGACGGAGTAGACACAAAAACCGGTCTCAATGCTGCTAACGGTAAAGTGCCGCTGTACCTCAAATTGTTAAAACGCTTCAGCGAAACTTATTCAGATCAGGCGCAGGTAAAAAACAGTCTGGCTGGATCGGGAGAAGAAAGAGAGCGTTATATTCATACTATTAAGGGAGTTTCCGGCACTATAGGTGCTAAATCACTGCATAAGCTCTGTGAAGAACTGGAGTTGAACGAGTCAGCTATGAATATGCAGCAGATCTCTGAACACACAGCTTTAATACAGGTACGTTTAGCTGATATAACAACTGCGCTGAGTGAATTTTTTGTACAGAACAGCGCACAAGAGCAGCAGCCGCAACAGGCAGCATATGCTGTTGATACAGATCTGCTGAATAATTTAATTACTAAAATTGAACATGATGATACCCAGGCATTAACGATAGTGAGCGGCCTGTCTAATGCCGGGCTAATCGGTTTGACAGAAGATGAATTTACTCAGTTAGAAACAGCACTGGAAGAGTTTGATTTTGATGAAGCGCTGCAGATAATAAAAAGCACTACTATTAATTAGTATGCTTGAGAGAGCATTATTAATCTATTTTCATTTAACATGAGCGATTGAATTCACTTCGGTGAAATATGCTTTGCGGCGGATCAGTTGATCAAGCCGCTGATGCAGTTTCATGTGATGGAGACAGACATATCTCCATTACAAAATGATAGTGCCGATTTGACTGCTTATGAATATATTTTCACACCTGATACTGCCGGCTCAAAGTCATCCCTTTTCTGATTCTTTCTCCTGCTTATTAAGGTTAACTGCGCATACTAACCTTCACTTAGTAAGAATATTTTCTGTGTGTTTTCTTCCGTAAGGCTGCTTTTTAGGGGCGTTATTATTATTAAACAGCAGCTTAATTATTTGAAAGGTGAGTTAGGGGCAAGATGTTAAAGTGAAAAAATGTGATCGGAGTGAAAAGTCGTGAAAAAGGGTGAATTTGTGTAAATAGCATCCGGAGGCAGGGGAATTCCTGCCGCTGCTGCTCTATTATTCAGCTTTGTCTTTTGAAGCATAAGGAATGAACTTAATGAAAGCATTTAAGAAACTACTATTAGCAGCGTTGATTTCCGGAGGTGTATCACTGCCGGTCACAGCTTACAGCGCGGGGGACTCCTATGATGCAGTAATGATGGAAGAGCATGATCATGACCATGCTCATGACCATGCTCATGACCATGCTCATGATTACGACCATAATGATACACCGGTCGTGCCCGGCGCAGAATGGGACCCTGAAGCCGCTTATAACACAGGGGACGAGGTAACTTACAATGATCTGGCCTATAGGGCACTATGGTGGACGCAGGGGGATCACCCTGGTACGTCTGACGCATGGGAAAAAAGTCAACAATAAGCGGTTTGTGCTGTTTCAAAACTAAGCAGGAAATTAATAACGGGTAACGGCTGATGCTGATACCCGTTTCTTTATAGATTAACATTTATAACAGCAAGGAAATTTACAATGCTTTTTATTTTAGAAAATGATTTTCTGTGTCATATAACACAAGTAAGCCTATGTTTAATAAGACTAAGCTGCAGCATAAAATTGAAAAATATAAGTAAATAAGTTAAGAGTAACAAGCAAGTGTAAATTAAGTGTAAAGACAGGGAGGCTGGAGAGAATTCCTATAGATATTGCCCTATTATCCAGGCTCATATCTGCAATATTAGGAGTTAAATCAATGAAAACGTTCAAAAAGTTGCTGTTAGCCGGGTTAATTTCTGCAGGTGTTTCGCTGCCTGCCGCCGCCGCCGACAAAGCCATGGTTAATCCGCAGGGTAATGTATTAGTCGGTTACTGGCATAACTGGGCTGATGGTGCTGGTTATAAAGGAGGAAATGCTCCCTGGGTAGATTTAGACGAGGTTCATGCCGCCTGGAATGTGGTGAATGTTTCATTTATGAAGGCATATCCGCCGCAGAAAATTCCGACTTTTGTATTAGATCCCCGTGTAACTGATGCAGAATTTATCGCTCAAATTTCACAAATAAATTCACAGGGACGTGCAGTACTGCTGGCCTTAGGTGGCGCAGATGCTCATATAGAACTGCAGACTGGTGATGAGCAGGCTTTTGCAGATGAAATTATCCGCCTGACCGAAAAATACGGCTTTGACGGTCTGGATATTGATCTGGAGCAGGCCGCTATTACCGCTGGAGATAATCAGAGTGTTATTCCTGCCGCGCTGATTATTGTTAAAGATCATTACCGCGCGCAGGGCAAGAACTTTATGATCACAGCCGCGCCTGAATTTCCTTATCTGACCGTTGGCGGGGCTTATCTGCCTTATCTGGATGCACTGGAAGGTTATTATGATTTCATTAACCCGCAGTTTTATAACCAGGGCGGAGACGGTTTATGGGTTGCTGACTACAATAACGGCCAGGGGATATGGATGACAGGTGAACATGACGAGTTCCCCTATTATATGAGCCGCGCCTTAGCTAATGGTATAGACGGATATAGTCAGATCCCGCATGATCGTCTGGTCTATGGAACACCTGCAAATATTGATGCTGCCGCTTCCGGATTTGAAAATCCACAGGATATTTATCAGGGGCTGACGCGTATGGCGCAGGACGGGCAGGCTCTGCATGGTATTATGAGCTGGTCAATTAACTGGGATATGGGCACGAATGTCAGCGGCGCTGAATACAATCAGCAGTTTATTAAAGATTACGCGGAATTTGTTCATAACGGGCCGGTTGATCCGAATGAAGGTTTCCCGGAAATAGCCGGCATAGAAGATACCAGTATTCAGCTTGGCAGTGAATTTGATGAGATGGCCGGTGTCACGGCTTCTGATGAAGAAGACGGTGATTTAACGGAGTCAATTATTGTAACGGGTGTTGTGGATGAAAATAGCGCAGGCAGTTACGAAATCACTTACAGTGTCACGGACTCCGATAAGAACACTACAACAGAAGTCAGAAATGTGGATGTTCTAGTGAACCAGCCTCCGGTTATCATCGGCGTTGAAGATGAAACGATTTTTGTTAATGAAGTCTTTGATCCTATGGCCGGTGTGAGTGCATCAGACAGTGAAGACGGGGACCTTACAGATGCTGTTATTGTAAGCGGCAGTGTAGATAATGCCGTTGTCGGCGATTACAGCTTAACCTACAGCGTAACAGATTCTGGAGATGTGACTACGGTTGAAGAGCGTATTATTACTGTGAAAGAACAGGAAGATCCCGGTGAAAATACATGGGATGCCGCAACTGTATATAATACAGATGACAAGGTGATTTACGATGCTGTTGAATATACCGCACTATGGTGGACACAGGGTGATGTCCCAGGTAAATCAGATGTCTGGAAAGCAGATACTAACGGTGCTGTGCTGGAGTGGTCTGCCGATACAACCTATAACGGTGGTGATAAAGCCTTGTATCAGGGACTTACCTGGACGGCAAGCTGGTGGACAAAAGGGGATGTCCCCGGTTCATCTGATGTATGGAAACAGGATTAATTTTACTTAAAATAGTAAATAATTATCCGCCTGCGCTGTTTTAATGCTGAGTAGGAAAAATCATAACGGGTAACAGCCTATGCTGCTGCCCGTTTTTTTATCAGCCGCCTTTTACCGTTACCTCATGCACTACTCTGTTCTCCGCTTCTTTTATCTCCTGTAAGGCTTGCATTCAGCTTCTCTTAGAGATATGGTGTTATACATAAGTATAACACCATAACAGGGACGCTATGACCGACTGGAATGATAAACAACCTATATTTCATCAAATAAAAGAGCTGATCGAAGAGCAGATTCTGCTTGGAGTATGGCTGGAGGGGAGTGCATTACCTTCGGTAAGAGTTGTTGCTGCAGATATGAAAATTAATCATCTGACCGTGATGAAAGCTTATCAGCTGCTGGTTGATAAAAACCTAATTGAAAAAAAACGCGGTCAGGGCATGTTCGTTTTACCCGGCGCCGCTGAAAAACTGAAAATGGAAAAAAAGCAGTTGTTTTTAACCCGGGACATCCCGAATATTGTGCAGCTGCTGAAACGGATTGATATGCCTTTGCAGGATTTTATTAAAGAGTTAGAAAAACAAATTGAGGAAAGCCAATGAGCACATTAGTCAGCGCTGCACATATCACTAAAAAGTACCAGTCCACCATGGCGGTTAAAGATGTTTCTTTTGAACTGCAGGCCGGGCAGGTACTCGGCCTGTTAGGGCATAATGGTGCGGGAAAATCCTCGCTGATCGGTGCGCTCCTGGGCTCTTTGCGTCATCAGGGAGAAGTTCGGGTCTGCGGCTTAAATCCGGTCAGTCAGCGTGCCGAGTTAATGCGCCATCTGGCATATATTTCGGATGTGAATGTATTACCGGAGTGGATGACAGTTGCACAGATTTTACGCTACACCAGCGGTGTGCACCCGAGTTTTGATATCAGTAAAGCTAAAGAGTTACTCAGCAGTACACAGATAGCACTGCGCACGAAAATCGGCGCTCTGTCTAAAGGTATGAAGGTGCAGCTGCATCTGTCTATTATTATTGCTACTGATACTAAGGTTTTAATTCTTGATGAGCCGACCTTAGGTTTGGATCTTATTTATCGTGACACCTTTTATCGTCATCTTATCGAGTGGTTTCATGATGGTGAACGTGCCCTAATTATTGCCAGTCATGAAGTTAATGAAATTGAACACCTGCTCACCGATGTACTAATGCTCAAGCAGGGGAAAGTTGTGCTGCAGGGCGATATGGACTCGTTGCATGCTCAGTATTTTATTGTTGATGCAGTGCATCAGCATCAGGAGGCCATTAAGCAGATGGCGCCGATCTCTTCTCAAGCTGGTCTCGGCAGCAGTAAATGGCTGCTCAGAAGTGAGTACCGCTCACAGGCAGAAGAGCTGGGAGAAATTATAAATCCGACCCTGCAGGAAATCTTTATTGCACTTCAAAAGGAGGGCGCGTAATGCATCCAAGTTTATTTATGCTTGAAAAAGAGCTCATTGAACATAAAATTGTTACCCGTTTACCGCTTTTTTTACTGATTTTCGGCTTATTAATACTGGGCTCGATAATGTTTAATAGTGACTCCGTTAACAGTATGTCGCTGCAGTTTAGTTATCAGGGCGATCTGTCAGCGGACTTTAGTCAGGGGCTTAGCAGTTTCATCTCAATGAGTGCCGGCGCTGTTTCTCTGCTGTTATCAATAATGTATCTGGCAAAAACGTTTCTTAAAGAGCGCCAGGAGGGCAGTCTGATGTTCTGGCGCAGTATGCCGGTATCAGATGCACTGACTCATGCCGTTAAGCTGGGCTTTGCATTGATTTTAATTCCGCTGATCTGTTCGGCTCTGGTCCTAAGTGCCGAGCTGTTACTGTGGTTTATTTCATTAACCAATGGTCAGAATTTAATTAGTCTGCTGGGGGAAGTCTCATTTTTCGGAGCACTGCTTAGCTGGTTACTGTTTATGGCTAAAATGATTCTGGTTAGTTTAGCGCTGCTGCCGCTGGCCTGTCTGCTGCTGGCCGTTTCTCAGGTAAGTAACTTTCCTTTGCTGGTGGTGGTAGTGGGAGCTTATACGCTTGAATTTCTCTGCAGTTATGTTTTTTCTTTTACAGCTCTGGCTGATTTCATCGACGATATTATGTCAATGCCGCTGACGCTGCTGACGGCGCAGCAGCCGTTAATGGTGTTTGCTCAGGTCGGCTGGTTATCCTGTTTAGGTGCTTATCTGCTTGGCGGCTTGTGCCTGCTGTTTAGTCTGTTAATAAGAAGACAGGGGAAATTCGCAGGCTAGTCGAAACGACAGTGTCCGGTAGATAAACTCCGGACACTGTTGTTGTTGTTGTTGTTGTTTTGTGGTTTTTTAATATCTGAAAGAACAGTATTTTGTATACCTGCCGCTTCCTGCATTACCTGTTTAATGACTATACTTACCCCTGTAAGTGATCTCCTGCTTATATTCAAATGATAAATAACCAATCAAATGGTCATTATTTTTCAAAAGGGTATGCTGTCTGCGTACTTACCGGCTGTATTTAATCATGTTGATCCAGCCGGCTAAAAATCCAGGTAAACCGTTCAGGGAATAACGGCATCAATTATCATGACAAAATTTATTTTTCTCTTTATCAGTTTTTTCTATATTAATAGTGTTTATGCCGGTGCAGAAAAAGTCACTCTGATATTTACCGGCGGGCTTACGGAAATAGCCGTTAAAGATAAAGGCGGTTATGCTGAATTAGCATCGTTATTAGAAATTCACAGAAAAAAGCCGACGGCAGTTTTTTTTATTTTCGGCGGCAACAGTCTTTTTCCGAGTATTTTATCTTCCTTTGATCACGGCACCCATATTATTGATCTGCTCAACAGCTTAGAGCCCGATGTGATGGGGGCCAGCAATGGTGATTTTGCGTTTTCTGAAGATGAATTGTCTCTGCGCACCTATGAGGCTGCTTTTCCTATTGTGCAGAGTAATATTATTGAAACAGCTTCCGGGCAGAATCTCGACGGAGTACTTAATTCAGTAATACTGCAGCAGGGGCGATATAAGCTGGGCTTTATATCGTTAATGGATGAGGGGGTACTTGAAACCTACAATTTAACACGAATCAGTGTGAAAGATCCGCAGTTGATTGTTGCTGCCGAAGCAGAAAAATTACGCAGCTTGGGAGCGGATCTTATCATTATACATTATCGAGGTACGGAACTTAACTGCATTGATTTTTTAAAAAACGGCATGGTGGACCTGGTTTTACGAAATAATAATGACAGCAGCCTATTAACTGCAGAAAAGGCGCAGAAGCATGCTAAGCAGATATTTTTAGCAGAAACTGCTCAGGCCGCTGTTATTGAATTAAGCTGGCAGAGCAAGCTGCCGCAGACATTAACTGTGCAGTGGCAGGCAGAGAAACTTGCCTTATACCCGAAAAATTCAGCTGTGCAGCAGCAGATAAAGAATTACAGCAGCCGTTTAGATTTACTGCTTGATGAAATAATCGGAGTTACCAGAACAGATATTGATACATCTACAGTAGGTTTGCGCACTAAAGAAAATGCCCTGGGCAATTTAGTGACCGATTTAATGAAAAAGCATAGCGGCGCTGATATTGCACTGCTTAACGGCGGCGCGGTTCGAGGCGACAGTTTTTATCCGAAAAACAGTCAAATTAGTAGAAGGGATATTGTCAAAATGCTTCCTTATCGTGACACAGTGGTTTTATTAGAAGTTACTGGAATGCAGTTATTAGCGGTATTAGAAAATGGTTTTTCACAAATTGAAAATATTAAAGGCCGCTTTCCGCAGATCTCGGGTATGAAAGTTGTTTATGATTCTCAGGCTGCTGCTGGTGACCGCGTTATTTCTGTCGAGATTAATAACAGCCCTCTGCAGCCCTTAAAGCGCTATAAACTGGCTACTTCATCTTATATTGCCAGAGGCGGAGACGGTTATCAGAGGTTTAGGCATAATGTCCCGCTTACCTATAATCAGCAGATGTCAAAACTGTTGTCAGACATACTGATTAACGAGCTGCGTTTAACCAACAGTATTTTCCCGAAAATAGAATCTAGAATGATAGATATCGTGAAACAGCCGGCGGGTCAGCCATGAACAGCAGAAAAAAAATGCCGCCGCCAGTCGAGCAGGAGCCTTCTCTGCAGCCGCTCTCACGTTCATCTCGCGGGCGTCGATGCTCCCTGGCCGCCGTTATCAGCAGTGCATTTATCTGCATTGTTTTTTTATTTATAAGCGCAATGACTTTATCACATTACCGTCTGCTTGGTTTTCAGTCTATTTTAACCGGTATTACAGAAGACTCTTTTCCAGAAATCACCTATTCAAGGAACCTGCACAACCAGATCAATGAGCTGCTTCATTTAAGCAGCCGTCTGGCTTATGCTGCTAATGATGTAACCCTGCGTATGGCAAAACAAAGCATCGATAATAAGGTGCAGAGCATTCAAAAGCAGATAAATGAACAGGACGGAAATGTTTATTTGGGTACTCAGCTGAATGTTATCAGTAATGAGTTTTCTAGTTTACAACTGCTGGTTAAGCAGAAACTCGCTGTTCAGGAGCAGATAATAGAAGCTCAGAACACTATGTATGTACTTCATGAAAAAATGTTCAGGCTGTCACCGCAGGTAAACAAAAATTCAGCGGGCACGACCTGGACATCGGCTTATTCAGAGATGATAACTTTAGCCAGTAAAACATTAATAAAGCTTAGATTACAGGAAGTAAGGCAGATTTATCGTCAGATAGAAAATAAAATATTTTTACTTGAGAAAGATATTATTTCTCTGCCGCAGTCCAGCCGCACAAGCGCTGAATCTTTAACTGCACAGCTGCGTCTGCTGCTGTTTGCCGAAAACGGCCTGCTGCAGCTGAAAATTGAGCAGCTGCGCATTAACGGGCGTGTTATCGGACGAGAGCATTTTGTGAAAAATCTGCTTGATGATTTTTCCCGCGTGGCCGAATTTAAGTCTTATCAGATTAATGAAGCAGTGATTGCTGATACAAATTCGATAACCGAGAAAGCTTCAGCTGAAACAAAACTAATGAATGCAGCTTCGTTATTGGTTTTATTTGTTCTTTTTGCTGTTATTTATTTTATTAAAAGGCGTTTTGTTGAACGTGTTGTTTTACTTAATAACCATGTTATTGCCCGCCTCAAAGGCGATAAGGTCGAATTTGATGTCAGCGGTAACGATGAAATTTCTGATATGGCGGAAGCATTTAATTTTTTTGCTGCTAAAGTCGAAGAGCAGAAGAAGATATTACGGGATCTGTCTTTAACTGACGGTTTAACGGGGTTGTTTAACCGGCGCGCTTTAGATCAGAGGCTGGATCAGGAATTACAGAGTGCCGTGAGAAATCAGCTGCCTGTGGCGGTACTGATAATGGATATTGATTATTTCAAAAGATACAACGATATTTATGGTCATTTAGCAGGAGATGACTGTCTGAAGCAGGTAAGTGCTGCCCTGCTGCGCTGCAAAAGGCGCTCTACTGATTTTATTGCGCGATACGGCGGCGAAGAGTTTCTGTTCATTTTACCTAATACAACACCCGATGGTGCGCAGAAAATGGCGGCGGAGGTGCTTGCTGAAGTTAATGCTTTGAATATCCCGCATGAAGGAAACCGCGCAGCTCCACACATCACCATGAGTATCGGTATTGCCGGCAGCTGTTATCAGGAAAACTTAAACAGTGCGGAGCTGCTTAAAAAAGCAGATGAAGCCTTATATAAGGCTAAAAAAAGCGGTAAAAACTGCATTTATTCTTCGTAATGCAGCTGCACTATATGAAAACTGCATTGCGCATAATATAGTTTTTACGGCTGTATAATGGGAGAAGGTTAATGAGCGGGAGGTTTTCTTTTAACTGTGGCAGAAAAAGTGGGAGTAAACTCCCACATTAAGAGATTAAGTTCTTCTGCGTCTTATTAAGACAAAGCCTAATAAAGCTAAGCCTAAAAGTGCGGACGCTGCAGGCTCTGGTACGTTGCCGTCACGAAGGGTACCGGTAATAGTGAGTTTACTGTAGTCAAAGACAACTGGCTCACCGCTGGTATTGGAGTTTAGATTAAATCTGAACGAGCCGCTGCCGTCAAGAAGAGCGGTCAGTGAAGCGCCGGTTAGCGCGTAACTTAAAATACCATAACCATTAGGTCCTTGATCGGGGATCTGCGCGCCGCTTGCAAACAGCGTTCCGTCTAAATACAGTCTGTCATTAAGGCTCTGTACACCGCCGACACCCACTTCCCATGTTGCCGAGGCAATGCTGCTGAAAACTGAATAACTGTGGTTAAAAGTCGGGTTACCTAACCAAGTGCCAAATGAATGAGTTGCATAGTCAGTATGCTGAGCGCCGTCGGTGGCTGCAAGCTCTGCCGGGGACCTGTTATCAAAAGGACCTGAAAATGAGGTTGCTCCACAGACAATTGCGCCGCCTAAACAATCGAGATCACCAACCATATCTGTGATAACAACTGCCTGAGTATTGCTCACTGCAAATGACAATGCTAAACCTGCTGCTAAATGTAGTTTTTTATTCATCAGTTAAGCTCCTACGTTTGCATAAGCATTACACCCTGCAATGCTCATCAGTAAACTTTTGCAATCGTTAGGCCATAATTATTAAATTGATACAGATCAAATCCTTAGAGTTAATTAATAGAAGTTAGGCCGAGTGAGATGCGCCGATAAAGAGTAAAACTGTAAAATTTTAAAATAGTTACGCACTAAGATATCAGTAGATTAACGAGCTTTTCTTATGTTTTTTCAATAAATCAATTGCTTAGCTTGTTTTTACTTTTGTAAAATAATCCGACAAAAAAAACAGTAGAGATTATTGTTTTTAAAATCATGTGCTTGAGTCTTAACAAGGGCACCGGCATGGTGCCTTGTCTATGTTATTAATTCAGCGCTTCAATTAAGTCCTTAACGTTTTTAAGCGGGATCACGGACTGCTCAGCTTTTACGAACTGCTGCATCGATTTATGATAAGCCACTGCAGGAATATAGATCTGTTTTTTACCATGGCTTAATGCTTCGCGCACACGCGGTACAATCTGCGGTATCTGACGTAACTCGCCGGTTAGAGCCAGTTCGCCGATAAATACTGAATCTTCCGGCAGCGGTCTGGAGTTAATAGAGCTGAGCAGGGCAGCTGTCACAGCCATATCAGTTGATGTTTCAGAATCGGCCATTTTCAGGCCGCCGACCAGACTGATATTAATATCGTAATAGGTAGGAATGCCGCCGTGTTTTTTTAATACCGCAGTAATAAGAGACAAGCGGCTGTAGGAAACGCCGATACAGTTACGGATAGATTTTTCGCCTTCTACCTCGGTTGCTAACGCCTGAATCTCAATCAGCAGATTGCGCGCGCCGTCTTTAATCACCGAGATGGCGGAGCCCTCAAAATGCTCTTCACTGCCGGAAAGGAAGAGGCGGCTCGGGTTGTCAACGGAGAGCATGCCTTTTTCGGTCATTTGGAAAATGCCTACCTGCTCGGTATCACCGAAACGGTTCTTATCCGCACGTAAAATACGTACCGAAGCATCATTTACTTCAATATGAACGGCGGTATCAATAATATGTTTTAAGGTCTGCGGGCCGGCCATCTGTGAGTTTTTATTTACCTGGCCGACTAAAATAAGGGTAATACCATGCTGCTTACATAATCTGTTTAAGATTTTGGCACAGGTTTTAACCTGGGTAACACCGCCGGCAGAGCCGTCTACGGCAGTTGATTCAAACGCCTGGATTGAATCGGCAATCAGAAACTTGATATTATTTTCGACACACTGATCAACAATATCTTCAACACTGTCGGTATCAGACAATAAAAAGTTATCTTCATTAAAGTTGAGTTTTAAGCGTTCAATGCCGCGTTTCGCCCACTGGCTGAGACTTTCTTCGGCGGTCACATAGAGAGTCGGCATAGACTGCGACATCACTTCGGCCACCTTGGTGAGCAGGGTAGTTTTACCTGAACCCGGATCGCCGCTGATCAGCACTACTGAGCCCAGTGTGATACCGCCGCCTAAAACACGGTCCAGTTCTGACAGACCGGTTGTTACACGAGCTGCATTTTCAACCTGTACACCGGAAATCCGCTGCACGCCGCTGCTGGAAACACCGGCATAACCACCGCTTTTAACACGGTTTACTGCCGCATTAACCGACTTTGTCGCTGCTGATGCTTCTCTAAACTCAGTGACGGTATTCCACGATTTGCATTCGACACACTGACCCTGCCATTTTTTATAATCTGCACCGCATTCACTGCATACATATGCGATTTTTGTTTTTGCCTTCGCCATTAACTTATCCTGCTGTTTGTACTATTTACTGCTCAGCTTCATGCATCTGTTTATTGAATTCTTTAACTGCATCCTGGGTATCACTGAATGTATAACCTCTTGATACTAAAAAACGCATCGCTTTATCGTGCTGTTTACGCTCAATAATTTCTGTCTTAAATTTACGAGACAGGAGCCGCACCGCCTCGTTTATATCAACACACTCTTCTTCCGGGAATGCTTCATTATGTATTTCAATAGCGCTGAATATATCATTGAAATCATGCCCTTTACCCTGTAGAAAAGCCATTGCTTTTTGTTTCAGGTGCTGATTAGCAAGGCGCTGTTTATATTTGTCCGACAAGAGCCTTACGGCACAGTTTACATAATCATGAATGCTGTTTTCAAAGATATCAGCAAGTTCATTTAAACTAATACCTTTGTTCTGCAGATCCCGTTTAATGCGGTTAAGGCCGAATCCTCTGTTTTGTGCTGAGCGGATAAAATTTTCTATAAAACGGGCATCATTTAAATAATTATTGTCAAGACACTCGCTGATAACCGTTTCAATCCACTGCTGATTGTCGGTTTTGCGGGAGATTTTTTCCCGCAGCTCTTTTTCGCTATGATCGCGCCGACCCAGATGCCAGAAGGCGGATCTGCGTACGCCGTCAATATCTTTGGCGGGTTTTATGGGTTTATTAAATGACATGTTTTCCTAGTCACCTGCAAGTGTCTATAATAACTGATTAAATATACAGTGAATTGTAACCGGAAAGAAATTTAAAGCAATCTTTGAGCCGCTTTAATCTTGATTATATATATCGAAGGCAGGAAAGAACGGTGATCTTTAGTCACCGTTCTTTGTTTGTACTCTGTTTATTTAAACTTTAAACCAGTCAATATAAAAGCTGGGATTAACGGCGTACTCAGCACTTAAATCACTAATGCTTTGCTGATCCGTGATCTCTTGTGCATGAATACCGCTAGTAATAAACAGGCTTGATATTCCTGCGTTATCCGCACCGGCCATATCGTGTTCCATGCTGTCGCCTACAGCTATGGCGTTCTCCCATCCGCCGACCAGTTCTCTGCACATCGCGTAGATATCCGGCTGCGGTTTGCCGTGCCAGTGTACTGTGCCGCCCATATCCTGATAAGCTTTAGCAATGGAGCCCGGACACATTTTTAATGAACCCTCAGGTGTCATAGCCACCAGATCGGGATTACTGACCACTAATTCAAGATTACGTGCGCGGGCTGCCTTAAGATCATCCATATAGTCGGAAAGCTCAGGACGGCTGACACCATAGCAGAGTACAAAGGATGCATTTTCAACAGATGCACGGCTTAACCCGCACTCTTCAAGCACAGTTGTACTCTCTTCCCAGGTGAAAAACAGGGGCTTTGTCCCGAGGTGCTTAAATTTTCCGGAGTTAAAATTATGACGCATATGGTCCCCGGATGTTAATACGTCGATATATAAATCGCGGCGAATGCCAGAGTCCTGTAAACGGGCGTAAGAAAAATTGTGGGTATTGCCGCTGTTAGACAGGATCACTACTTTCTTATTATGTTTGTGCAGAAATTCCAGTGTTTCAACCGCTTGTTCAAAAGCGTCGCCGCCGTTATGCAGCACGCCCCATTGATCTAGAATAAAGGTATCAAAACTGTCGATGATGTCCTTAAGACCGTTAATTATTTTCACTTATTGTTTACTCCGTTCGCAGGCTTAACAGCCGCTGGTTTATTATTTTCGTTGCGCGTCATCATATACTATGGCGGTTGATATGGTAAACAGCTGTTGTGTTGTAAAAAAGTATTCTGTCAGGCAGCAGCATATGAAATTTTTGTATGATTTTTTATAGTAAATTGACTTCAGATTGACGAGTATGATGTAATCAAAATTCAGATCCAGAGAGAGGGATAAAGCTTCTCTATTGGATGTTTTAAATAAATGATGAACTGCTGTTTGTACTAAGCCACTTGGAAATACCGTAATACGTATTTCCAAGCGGCTTAGTTGTTTCATTATCCATACTGATTGAGTTTGTGATTATTTCTCTTTGTACTGAAATGGGTCAAGGGATTAGCACACGAAGCATTAAGCAGAACAGATGCAGACTTAAACTGGTATCGGTACATCAGCTGTTTGAGAAATGATCGCTAGTGATTGTTTTTCAAGTTTAATTAATAAGAGAATGATTGATATGTTTAATAAAAAAGTATTAGCAGTGGTTATTACATCAACACTGGGGCTGTCTGCATGCAGCTTGAGCAGTGATGAAGAGCCGGTGCAGGTTGATCTGCGAATTTTAGAAACCACGGATCTGCACGCCAATATTATGGATTTCAACTATTACAGCGGCAAAGAAGATCCGACTATCGGCCTGACTCGTACTGCGAGTCTGATCCGTGCGGCTGGTGCAGAAAGTGATAACTTTGTGTTAGTGGACAACGGCGATCTGCTTCAAGGCAGTCCAATGGCGGATTATGTTGCTGATCAGTACAATAAAGATTTAGGTGTTGCTCAAGGTGATACTCATCCAGCCTACAAGGTAATGAATACACTTAACTATGCCGTGGGTAATATCGGTAATCATGAGTTCAACTACGGTTTAGAATTCCTGGAAAAAGCACTTTCCGGTGCACAGTTCCCCTATATCAACGCAAATGTTTACTGTGACAGTTCGCAGTGCTGGAACGGCCTGGAACGCGGTGATAATTTATTTACCCCTTATCTGATTCAGGAAAAAGAAGTGCTTGATACTGACGGTAATAAGCACATCATGAAAATCGGTTATATCGGTTTTGTGCCGCCGCAGATTCTTCAGTGGGATAAAAAACATTTAGAGGGCAAAGTACGTGCGGATGACATCATTGCAAGTGCTAATAAGTTTATACCTGAGATGAAAGCGCAGGGTGCAGATATTATTATTGCTATTCCGCACTCCGGTATCGGAACGCCGGAAAACCCGGGTGAGATTAATGCAGAAAATGCAACTTATGCACTGAGTCTGGTGGATGGTATTGATGCAATTATGTTCGGTCACAGCCACTCTATTTTCCCGGCGCCAAAATATGCTGATGTCCCCAATGCTGATATCGAAAAAGGTACCTTAAACGGTGTTGCTGCTGTTATGCCGGGCCGCTGGGGTGATAACCTCGGCGTTGTTGATCTTAAAGTTGAACTGAAAGAGGGCAAATGGTCAGTAGTTGATTCGCACTCAGAAGCGCGCCCGATTTTTAAAGATAAGCCGCTTGTTGAAGCCGATCAGGCTCTGCGTGATGCGGTCAAAACAGAACATCAGGAAACGCTTAACTTTGTCTCCCAGCCTATTGGTAAAGCATCGGGCAATATGTACAGCTTCTTGACACTGGTTCAGGATGATCCTACGGTGCAGATAGTGGCTGATGCGCAGATCGATAAAGTAAAAGAGCAGATAGCTAACATGCCTGCACTTAAAGATTTACCGGTACTTTCTGCCGCTGCTCCATTTAAAGCCGGCGGCCGTCATGGTACCTCGAGTGATGCGGATCAGTACGTGCAGGTTGATAAAGGTCAGCTAACCTATAAAAATGCGGCCGATTTATATCTTTATCCAAATACCATGGTAGTTGTAAAAGCGACAGGTGCTGAGGTTAAAGACTGGCTGGAATGCAGTGCAAACCAGTTTAATCAAATTGATCCTGGCAGCAGTAAACCGCAGGCGTTAATTAATTATGCTGGTCATCCGACTTATAATTATGACGTGATCGACGGTGTTACTTATCAGATTGATGTTACTCAGCCGAATAAGTTCGACAGCAGCTGTACGCTGGTGCCGGGTAATGAAGGCGCAGAGCGTATTTCTGGTTTAACCTATACAGCAGAAGACGGCACAAAGTACACGGGTGATAAGTTAGCCGCGATGGAATTCCTTGTCGGGGTGAATAATTACCGTGCCTTCGGAGGCAGTTTTGCCGGTACCGGATTTGACCATGTAGTGCTTGAACTGCCGGATGAGAACCGCACTGTGCTGTCAAACTATATCACTGCACAAACGGCTGCCAAAGGACAGGTGACGACAGAAGCGGATCATAACTGGAGTTTTAAAACGATTGATACGGAAACAGCGCTGGATATACGTTTTGAAACACAAAATACGGAAAAAGCAGCTGAATTTATTGAGCAGTTTAAGCAGAGAGATATGCACAAAGTGGCTGTTGATGATCTCGGTTTTGCAATTTACAAAATAGATTTAACAGCGCCGCCGAAAGGTAGGTAATAACGCGCCGGCAGATGCTCTGCTTGTAAAGCAGAGCATGATTAATGCTGAAATTGTATTTACAATTTAAACAGCCGATATTTTCCGGCATCTAAGGCCGCTGGGTGCTGCTGGTTGGAGTTGTTTCTATTGTGTGTGCATAGTTACTGAAAATTTTGTTGTACGTGCCGTTTTCACGTATGGTTTTTAAGCCGTAATTAAAATCATCGCGAATTTTTTCTGAAGTAAATGCATAATGGTAATGGGAAGGAGGAAATATACAATCGTATTTAACTTTCAGATCCAGATCTGAGGCGTTAATACCGAAGACAGCTTCACCGTTTAAGGATTCCAGCAGAGACTGATTATGAAAATACTTGAAAATATTCTTTTCTGAAATAACCACATCTACACGTTTTTTGAACAGCTGTTTTACCTGCAGCGACTGATCCGAAATCTCTCTATAACGTGTATTTTTCAAGGTCATGTTTTTGAAGTCTTTACCTAATATTGTTGATGCCCTTTGAAAGGCAACAATACGTTTGTCCTGCAGGTCATTAATGTCATTAATGACAAATTCGTTGTCGGCTAAGCTTATTGCACAATTTTGAAAACTGACCACCAGATCTGAATAAAAGCCGTTTACCATGCCTTTTTTAACATTAATTACTGCCTCAACCTTGCCGGAATCAAATGACTCGAAAGCTCTGGCCAGGGGCAGGTAGTGTGCTTTTATGCTGTGTCCTTTAACTGCAAATGCTTCTTTGAGTATGTCCAGCTCTAATCCCGTCTCAGTTTCCTTGATTACCCAGGGAGGGATTGAAAAACTAATGCCGATAGAGATCTGCTCTGCGCGCAGCTGCCCGGAAAAGACAAAACTCAGCAGCACTATTAAGCAAAAAGTTAAGATATTTTTCGGCAAAATAAATATCCCAATGTTAGGGCCGTTATATAGGAAGAGACTGCTCAGGATAAAACTGACGCTGACCACTAGTAAAATACACTATAACAATAGCATCTTCTTGTGTCTGAGGCGCGTATTTATGGACGCTGAATAATGCCGGAAAGCGCATTATTCAGCGCTTTTCGCTCGGGCTGGGAAGAATTTAATTTTCTAGTTATAAAAAATATAACATATTGATTATTAGATGATGATAAAGTGGATATAACTCTGCATCTTCTTGATTGTTACTAATTAACTGTACGCTGCAGTGCGCTTCATTATGTTATTAACAATCTGCTGAATTTCATTATTCAGCCACTGATAATAGGGATCATGGCGGTGTCGGTAATGGCCGTAAAGATGAATGGCTTTAGCGAATGTTTTATCGAATTCATGCAGACGAAAATCGACCAGAGCAAGGTCCCGGCTGTCATAAAGCTCCGAGGTAGGAAATATCTGCTCGCTTAATGCAGTGACCTGGGCAATGTTGGCGATGATTTCAGAGCGGAACCCCTGTATCAGGGATAGTCCGAACTGCTCAAAGACCTCTTCAATAAGTGTTTTATGCTGATTCCAGTCAGGGGCAATAGCAGTGGCTATCGGGTAGCGGGCAATATCTTTGAGGGTCGGGTTTACCAGGCGGGTTAACGGATGTGATTGAGATATGCAGGCTTTAAAATTATCAACTGCGAGCAGCGTGCTTATTATCTCTTTCTTGGTCTGCAGAGGGCTGTAATTAATGCCGATCAGGATTTGACCTGTACTTAATTTGTCAAGGGTCTGGTTATTCCAGATTTCTGTTGAAAACTCTATATTCGGTGCTTTCTGCTGCAGCATTAAAAAAATTTCAGCGGGCAGGCTTTGTCCTAATAAGGGGTTAACTGCTAATACCAGCTTATCGATTTTTTCTGCAGGATTAAACTCATAACTGCTCTCTATCGCTTGTGACAGATCGTTTAACAAAGAAGGAATGCTGCGGCTTAAAATCTCACACCTGGCGGTGAGTAATAACCCCTGGCTTGAGGGAACAAACAGCTGGTCATCAAACTGCTCTCTTAATCTTTTTAAACTGCGGCTGACGGAAGGCTGTGCCATATGTAAACGTTCGGCGGCTTTTACTGTGCTGCGCTCTTCAAGTAACACCTTAAACACTTTTAATAAATTAAGATCTAAAAGATTAAGGTTTACCTGCGGCATATATACTCCAAATAAAGGAGCCCGCAGGCTCCTGACTATTTTAGGTTTTTCAATTAAAAGACCGTTATTTCAACCCGTAGCTGTATGGGAAAAAAGTGAAATCAAAGGCATTATCAAAGCGTTGAATATCCCCTTTTTTACCTATGACTTTACCAAGGTCGTTAAGCATGGTGTTATCTTGATAGAATAATTTATCAAATTCAGCTCTAGCTGTAAGAACTGTTACATCACTCTCACTTTTCCCCTGGATAACTTCGACAATGCCGTTACGAAGGTGAACAGTAAAAGTCTCGCCGCTGTCGCTGAAATTAAACTGATAAACCGTTTCCGTGCCGCCGATAACTTCAGGTCTGACTTTATAACGCAGGCTGTCCATTAAGCTGCTGGTTGACATGCCGCTGATCATCTTAGGATTAGCAACCATGCTTTGCGCTATATTTTTGACCATATTCATATCTAAAAGTCCGTCCAGTTCATCGGCTGCCGTTAGGTAAAAGCCGCGATTAGAAGAGTTAATAGAGGCATAACCTAAATGACGTAAACCTGCCGCTTTGAGATGACGCGCCTGCTGGTCATTGTTATCAACACGCACCAGTTTGTCTGAAAGCTCAACCGACCATTTTATTTCACCGTCCTGCAGTGCTTTTTCAGCTAATTTCACCACCTGATTGCGGCCGCCCATGGCTGTGATTAATTTGTTCGCTGACTCAACTTCCGGCAGCGGCTCTAAATTCGCCGGATTGCCGTCAAACCAGGAAATATAACCGCTGTAAAAAGAGCGTACATTGGTGGCGACATTACCGTAGGTTTCTACCGTAAACGGATCCAGGGTTAAATAATCAGGAATTTTAATCTCATTAGCCAGCTGATCCGGGCCTTTACCCTGGTTAATTAGGCGGATTGCCTGATCATGCTGGTACTGCATTGAATCACGGTAAACGGTTAAGATCTTTTCTACTTTATCGCGGCCGTATTCCGGGCGGCCATGACCAGGCAGTAGATGTTCAGGATCTAAACCTCGAATATTATCAATGGCAGCTACCCAGGCATTAGTATCACGGAATTTGGTACCGCGTGGTGAATGCAGCTGCGGCGCCGCCGGGCCCTGCAGTTCATCACCGGTAAACACGGTGTTATATTCAGGTGCATAGATCACCATATGTGCTGAGTTTTCACCACCAGAATGAACAAAGGTTAACTCTAATCCCGCCACTTTGCGGGTTTCCTGCTCTTCAATAGTATAGGTTGGCGCAATAAATGAAGTGGCGCCTTGAGTCATATGACCGCAGCAGCCGATAGTATAATCTTCACGATCTTCAGGCTGTAATAAGGCGCCGTACATTGCGACTGCGCGCTGCGCCATCACCGGGCCGGTTGCCGCATTTTCAGAAATAAATGCTTCAACAAATTTAGCATCGGCAATCACTTCCACTTCGCCGCTGTTAACCTGCTCCTGTGTGATAAAGGCACCCACACCGCCAGTATGGTCAGCATGTGGATGGGTATAAATCACCGCTTTAATCGGTTTGTCCGATAATTTTTTTATTTTCTCAACTACGGGCCGCATTGACGGCTCATTTAAACCGGTATCGACAATAATCAGGCCTTCCGGCGCATCAATCACATGTATGGTAGCAAAAGCATTGTCTGGAATAATCGTCCAGATTGGCGCACTCGGGTGCTGGAAAAAGTTTTCTTCAAAATGCCTGCTGTGATTTTTGAAATACTCCGGCACATAACGTTTTACTTTGTACGGATTATCACCCTTAGAAAACTCCACATCATGGTAAACTTTCGTTTCTAAATCGGGTAAAACATGCGCAGAAAGTATAAACGGGCTGAGTAAAACTGCTGCGGCTATGATTGATTTTTTCATTTTATTATCCTCTCTTTAAACTGGTTATCTGTAAATACAAAGCCAGTTTAGAGAGGATAAAGGTATTAAACTAACGTATTATTTCTATATGTTGTATAACATAAGTGTTATACGATTTTTTGTGGAGTCCGAAATTTACAGCCGTTTGCGCAGAGCCTGAATTAAACACCTTCAGGTAAGTATCTTTCCTTATAGTGCTGAATAAACTTACGGGTTTGAATACAGGATTAAACATAGTAAAGTCAGCCTAAGCAGCATCTGTGAATTTAAATGTGTATTGCAAGGGGAAATAATGTCAGCAGTAAAAAATGTCGCTTTTGACAGTGAAAATAAACAGTCTATTCGTTTCATTCGAGAGAGTGTTTTTATTAAAGAGCAGGGCATAGATGCCGAGATTGAATTTGACGGTAATGATCAGTCTGCGCTGCATGCTCTGCTGTTTGTTGAGGGTAAAGCCGCCGCTACCGGGCGCATGCTGGAAGACGGACATATCGGACGTATTGCAGTTCTGCGTGATTATAGAGGTCAGGGGCTGGGGGCGAAAGTTGTGCTGTCATTAATCGACGCGGCCGCTGAAAAGGGCTGCTCGCGTGTTTATCTTGGGGCACAAAAACAAGCTGTCGATTTTTATACAAAACTAGGTTTTACACCATTTGGTGAAGAGTTTATGGAAGCCGGCATTGTGCATTTATCAATGGAAAGATTGTTAGGCTGATATAGCACACAGTGCAGGTAAAAAAGGCCCGCTGCAGCGGGCCTTAATCATTTTTATGATTCAACTTTTTCAATATTACCCAGCTGCCAGGTTTTATCAAACCAGGCCTGCTTCGGTCCATAGTTACGAAAGATGGTGGACCATGATCTGCCGCTGAGAGTTTTAACCCAGTTACTTTCATTGACTCCCTGCGGACGCTGCGGTGCAAAGTGCAGGGTATAGATCCGTCCTTGTTCGCCTGCGCATCAAAACCTATAACAGATGATTTACTGCCGTTAACCAGCATTGAGCGGGTCTGTGTATCATAAACAGTGAATGACCAGAAATCCTTTGCCGGAACACCTGCCGGAATAGTGATTGTATAATGTAAACCGCCGTCTAAATAAGCGCCCGTGGAGTCATGAAAAGCAGCTGCATATTTGCTGCCTTTCTCTAAGAAATCAAGCGCCATTGCCGGTGAAACACCTGTTGCATAATAATGGAAATAAATCATCGCATCAAAGTTTCGGCCTCCGTTTTCAGTGACATAATCATGGCTTGGATTAGGCTCATAGGGGGTTGTCCACTGCGGATTGCCCGGATAAACATTAAAGCTGTCATCGGGGCGGAAGGTTACCGCCCGGGCCTGTGCATTAGCAACGGCAGCCGCCTGAACCAGATCCGCTTTGGGGATAAAATCTTGTCCTTTAACGATTCCGATGGATTCCATCAGGCCGCGCTCTTCAACACTGTATAACTGTGCCGGCTCACGCTGAACCGCCGCGTTTAATTCCTGGTAGAAATCCTGATTATTTGCGTGAATGGTATTGGTTTCTTTACCTGTGTATTTAATAAACTGCATAGCCGGCGGATTATCGATATCAGCTAAGTAGAAACCTTTCATGTTCGCTTTGATATTAGCTACCGCTTTATCCCAGTTACCGTTTTGGTCACGAAAACCACGGTTAAGCATCATAATATTGTATGAAGGAGACTGATAAACAAAAGCGTTATGTTTGTTTTTCAGCTGCTCAGCGCTGCCGTAGTGGTTATCATAATCCGGCGGTAAAAGAATGAAGGTGCCGCCCTGGCCTTTATCTGCACCCGCGCGGCCGGTATCAGCGATATGATGGAATCGAGCATCATCGATAAATCCTAATGTATCGGGCGGTGTCTGCAGAACAACCGGGCCTCTGCTTAAATCATACTGGCCGAGGAAATAAACGGTGTCATTATTGGCAGTCAGCAGCAGTGTCTGGTCATCCATCATATCTTCAAACAGTAAAACCTGGTTAGGCTGTTTTTGTCCCGCTGCAGTCAGACCTTCTGTAAAGGCATACATTGATGTCGTCGGAATATGATCCAGGAAAACCTGCGATGCACGCTGCAGCTGCAGCAGTTCCAGTGCACGGGTCGTGCCGGCTTCGTCCAGGTAACCGTCAAAATAATTGAATGTCCCGACACTGGTGACAACTTTATCCGGCGTGGTAATATTTTCCGGGATCTGCACGGCACCTGCAGAAAATGAAAAAGCGGCAGTTCCGGCAATAATTAATTTTTTCATATCTTTGACCTTATTAGATAATTTAACTTTAAACGGGTATTTGTTTTGTTGATTGTTGTAAGCACAGAAGAAGTTTATGCTGAGAGGAGAAAGAGAATAATGCACTTAACTAGTGTTATTGCATAAACATGGTTTATGCATGATGCTAATTAAGCCTAGTTAATATAAGTTGCCGTATTGTCAGCAGGTGTTATGAAAAGATTAAATAAGTTAATCCCACTCCTATTATTTGTATTAGGGGCGCCTTGTGCTTATGCGGATACCCTGGTGCCTTTTACTAGTGACGGCTGCAGCGCATTTCCTGACGGAACAATAGAGCAGAACAAGCTATGGCTTTCATGCTGTACGAAGCATGATTATGACTACTGGAAAGGCGGCACTTACCAGCAGCGGATAGAGTCCGATAAAGCTTTGAAACTCTGTGTAACTCAGGTTGGAGAACCCGAAGTTGCTTTGTTAATGCTCCTGGGCGTCCGGGTTGGAGGCACTCCGTTTTTGCCAACCAGTTTTCGCTGGGGATACGGCTGGCCTTATCCGCGCTTTTATGGTGCTTTAACAGAGCAGGAACAGCACCAGGTAGAGTTGCTAAGCCGGTCAAACGGTCGTTAATTAATGAGCTTTAAGCACACTGTGTATTTGCCGGCATGCTTTTGCGGCTTAAATAAACCGTCAGTGCCGCCATGATTAAATAAGTGAATACGCAGGCTGTAAATACCATCGGCCAGCCCCCTGACTGCCAGCAGGATATCAGAACAAAGCCGCCCAGGCTGCCTCCGCAGTAATACATCACCAGATACAGAGCGGTTGCGGTAGATTTCCCGTGGCGCGCATTTCGCCCGACAAAACCATAAGCCAGAGAGTGGATAAAAAAAGCGCCGCCGCTGAGCAGCAGCAGACCTAGTACAATAGACACTAAATTCTGCAGCGACATGATTATTATTGCGCTGAAACAGACGGCCGCAGCCGCTAGTATGCCCGAAGTTGTGCTGTACTTTTTTGTCCAGCTGCCGCTCAGTTTAGCCGACAGGGTGCCGGCTAAATAACATAAAAATATCAGCGAAGTGATGCTCGCGGGCAGTGATAAAGGCGGCGATGATAATTTAAAGGCCATTACCGTATAGATATTAATAAACATTGCAAAATTTAATCCGCCGATAATCGTCGCCAGTAATATTTTTGGTGTGCGGATATGTGTAAGCAGCTGTCTGTTATGATGAAAAAAACGGCCTTTATGCGCACTGAAATGGTCTTGCCTGCTGATCCTCGGGAAGATAAAAAACAGTGCAGTAAAGCTTAAAGCAGACATACTTAATATCGTCCAGTTTAACCCTATAAAGTCGGTCATTACACCGCCGTATATTCGTCCTAGAATACCGCCCAGTGAATTAGCACTGATATAGCCGCCGACGGCAGTTAGTAAAGCCTGCGGTTCAAATTCATCAGCCATATAAGCGACGGCTACCGCAATAAAACCAGCTAGAGATATGCCCAGAAAAAAGCGCAGCACAAGCAGAGTTGATAAATCCTGACTAAAAAACATCAGCAGATTAATAACCGGAATTAACAATAAGCTGCATAACATTACCGGACGGCGGCCGTAAGTTTCAGAAAGAATTGCCCAGGGAATAAGTGCAATGGCTACAGCTAAGGTAGTAACAGAGAACAGCCAGTTTACCTGTATTTCTGTGGCATTAAATGTACGCATAAAATGGGGAAGTAACGGCTGAAAGTAATAGAGATTGCAAAATACTAGAAATGAACCTAATCCGAGGCCGACAGTCACGCGTTTATATGAGCTTGAATGTAATTTAATCATTTTTGAGTTCCGCAGCTGATAATTTACCAAGAGGTTAGCTGTTAAATGGTAGTATTAAAAATATATTAAACTTATCCCGGGTATATATTTTACTTATGCTTAATTCTAAGAACTTACACTATTTTGTCTCTGTTGTTGAGCACGGCAGTTATACAAAAGCAGCTGCATCCTTGAATATTGCTCAGTCAGCCCTGAGTATTTCTATGTCTAAATTTGAACAAAAGCTTGGTGTTACTTTATTGTACCGCAGCCGTAAAGGGGTCTCGGTCACTACAGAAGGGCAGGTTTTGTTAGATCATGCTAAAGGCATCCTTAATAAAATTGCAGATGCTCAGACTGCGGTTGATGAACTGCGCGGTCTGGAAAAGGGCGAAGTAAAAATCGGTATCCCGAGCATGATGGGTACCTATTTTTTTCCAGAGATCTTAATGGCATTTAAGTTTCAGCATCCGCATCTGAATCTTAGTATTGTGGAGTCGGGTACGCAGACTATTAAAGATCTGCTCCTCAGCGGGGAGCTGGATTTAGGCATAATTATCAATGAAAATGTGCCCGATGAACTGCAGGCAAAGCATCTGATCACCTCACAAATGGTAGCCGCCGTGGGGCAAAATCATCCTTTAGCTGCGCATAACAATATAAACTGCCGGACCTTTTTTGACCATGAACTGGTGATGTTTAAAGCCGGTTATTTCCACCGGGCTGTGATTGACGACCTATGTCAGCAGCACCACTGCACGGCACAATATTCTTTTGAAACTAATTTATTAGCGATGATTTTAAACATTGTAAAAAATGAATTTGCGATCACTGCATTATTAGAGTTAGTGACAGATGTTGAACCGGACATACAGGGCATCCCTTTTGAGCCGGCTGTACATCTGGATCTGGCTATGGCCTGGCGCAGGGACGGTTATTTGTCTGTTGCTAATAAACGTTTTGTTGATTTCACTTTAAATGAAGTGAACAAAAACAATAACTTTGGTGATTAACAGCGTTTTTGCTGTGTCCTGCCGGGTAATAAATTCCTAGAAAATGACAGAAAAAAACGCGAAGTGATATCTTTTTTATATTATTTCCTTATAATCCGCTTTTTTAATTTATTTACCATTTAAGAGAAGCCTGATGTTATTAGAATCTTATTACACGAAACGTGACAACCTTGTGCGCATTTCAGCTGCTCAGGCAAGCACCTTTGCTAAACAAGAATGTCGTGATTTTAACCCTATTCATGATCCTGAAAACAAACGTTTCTGCGTACCGGGGGATTTACTGTTTTCACTGGCATTAAATGAGTACGGCGTAAGTGAGTCTATGAGCTTCACTTTTACCAATATGGTGGGTGATAATGTCGGATTAGTTTTTCCTGAAGCAGACGGTGAGCATATCGTAATTACCAATGAACAGGGAAAAAGTGTCTTAGAAATTAGTAAAAAGGGCAGTACCAGCCATGATCCGGCATTAATCGAGTCTTTAATTAAAAACTACGTAGTTTTTTCGGGGCAGAATTTCCCGACATTATTAATGCCGCTGATGAAAAAGCATAATGTGATGTTTAACCCAGCCCGCCCGTTAGTGATGTACAACAGCATGAGTTTTGAATTTGATGCCCTGGCACTTAATGCGCCGGTAAATGTTGAACTGGAAGACTCTCTTTTTGAAGTAGAGCCGAAGCGTGCGAATAACTTTCTGCATTTTGCCATCAATGACGGTGAAAAGTCGATCGGCCGCGGTATTAAAAAAATGGTTGTTGCCGGTTTAAAACCCTATGATCATGAATCCATCACGGCTTTCTCAGCCGCTTATGAAGCCCGCCGTTCTGCGTTTTAGGCAGACTTAGCAGCATCCTATAAAAAAGCAGGGCACCTGAGCTTTATAAGTTTAAAGATTCGGGGCCCGCAAGTTTTCCCTTGTTTACTCCCTCATTGTGTTTTTTCTATTTTCTCTGCTGAACTTTGATATGTATCGAATGCAGGGGGACAAAAGTCCTCATTGCCGAGTAGTGCTTTTTATTACCATAGACATACCCGTTATCAATCAAAATGCATTTATCAGTCGCTAGCTCGGACACTAAGACAAGGCGCAACATGATGACAATGGCTAGTCCTTATCAAATGTTGCAACGCAGTATTGGTTTTCGAGCTGGCGACCCGCAGGGCAAGCCGTAAGGCAAACATTTTCGTTGTTATGAAGTCTCGATTTAACCCGTTAGATCTTCACCTTCACGCCTAGAACCTGTTCACCTTACGACTTGCTGATTTTTGCATCTTGATTGATAACGGGTATATAACTTTCAAAATCTATAAAAGGAATAAAAATGGATATCTTAACCTGGTTTGATATCAATAATACGCTGGTGAATATCCCTGTCGGCGGCGGTTACGCTATGTCGTGGATTGAGGCGGTTGGTACTGTTTTTGGTTTACTGTGTATCTGGAATGCCAGTCAGGAAAAAACCATCAACTATCTGTTTGGTCTGATTAATGTCACGCTGTTTGCGGTTATATTTTACCAGATTCAGCTTTACGGTATTCTTCTGCTGCAGCTGTTTTTCTTTTGTGCCAATCTGTACGGCTGGTACGCATGGACAAGACCAGCTTCTGAAGACGGTGACAAATTGACAGTGCGCTGGATGAGTAAACAGAAAACTGCATTTACCGTGGCGGTGAGTGTACTGGGTATTGCGCTGATGACGGTATATATCGATCCGGTTTTCTTAGTGCTGGCAAATGTTGCTGTTGATACCATGAATATTTTTGGTGCCGGGCTTGCCCGTCCGGAGTTATCGCCGGATGCATTTCCGTTCTGGGATTCTGTGATGACAGTGCTGTCAGTTGTGGCGCAGATTCTAATGACACGAAAATATGTTGAAAACTGGATCCTGTGGGTTGTTATTAATGTTATCAGCGTATGCATTTATGCAGCGCAGGGCGTTTATGCACTGTCAATTGAGTATGCGATTCTGATGATTATTGCGGCTAACGGTACACGTCAGTGGATGAATACTGCCAAAGATAATCAGGGAGCCAATACTGCTGCTTCAGAAACAAAAGTTCAGGACAGCGCAGAGGTTAAAACAGCATGAGTAAACAGCCTCATATTAACGTGAATGCCTCTCAGGTTGCCGCGCGTGTTATTGTCTGCGGCGAACCTGCCAGGGTTAACCGCATCGCTGATCTGCTTGACGATGTACAGCTTATATCGGATAACCGTGAATACCGCCTGATCAACGGTTATTATCAGGGCAAAGCGGTTACTGTGTGCAGCACAGGTATCGGTGCGCCTTCGGCAATTATTGCGCTTGAAGAGCTGCATTTATGCGGCGCACAATATATTGTCCGGGTGGGCTCTGCTGGCGCTCTGCAGGATAATATCGGATTAGGTGAACTGATTGTTGCTGAGGGGGCTGTGCGTGATGAAGGCGGCTCTAAGGCTTATGTTGCAGCTGAATTCCCCGCTTATGCGGATCGGCATTTACTGGCGGGTATTGAGCAGTACCTTAACATGCACAAGACTGCCGCTCATTTCGGTATTGTACGTTCTAACGACAGTTTTTATACCGATAATGAAGCGCAGATATGTGAGCACTGGAGTCAGAAAGGGGTGTTAGGTGCGGATATGGAAACCTCTGCTTTACTGACTGTGGGCAGGCTGCGGGGCCTGCGCATTGCCAGCATTCTTAATAATGTTGTTTTATATCAGCAGGATGTTCAAGAAGGGATAAATCAGTATGTGGATGCTGATCAGACAATGATGCAGGGAGAAAAAACAGCTGCTGAAGCTGCGCTGCATGCGCTGTGCTGCATGCGCTGTGCTGCCGGCCGTAACGGCTGATAGTTTGTGATACAGGCCCGGTTCTTTTACCGGGCTTTTTCACGGTCAGGTTTAATGCCGGAGTTTTGCAGTTAAACTATTGCTCTGCTGCTGATGATTGGTTAGCATGCGGCTTCTTAATTGTTCTCGTTAGCATTTTGCCGAAAGTATAAATTATGCAGTTGAAACCCTATTCACAAAGTCGTTTTTCCAGTCATCTGAATACCCTGTATCCTGAGTTTAAGGAAGCCTTTTATTTGTGCCAGAGCCATAGCCAGTATTTTCAGGCGGGTGAGGATATCCTGCGTCAGGGGCAGGTACTTAAACACCTGTATCTGGTTTCTGTCGGCCGGGTATCAATGAATATTGCCGCGGTCAACGGGCGGCGTTTTCAGTTAGGTGAAGTGGAATGTGATTATCATATTTTCGGTGAAATGGAGTACTTTACAGATACTGTCTGTCAGTGGAACGTGGTAGCGGCTGAAGGTATGCAGGTGGATATTATCTGCCTTAATGCCTTGACTGAGTTACTGGCGAAACGACCGGAGTTTCATCTGTTTTTTTCCTGTGCGTTAGCCGCCGATTATCAGGATTCGCTGGATATCTACACCCACCGTCTTCTGCACTCCATCACTTACAATATTGCTTATGATTTATGGCACCGCAGTCAAAGCAGTGTCATGCTCGGCAGTTTTGACAAGGTATGTATGGAAGCAGAGCGCTTCGGTACCACAAGCCGGGTTTATCGACGAGTGGTGAAAGATCTTATTGAGAAAGGTTTAGTTGAAAAACACGGCACAGAAATCCGTGTTATTGATACAGATGCCTTAAAGTTTTTTATTGACCACTACCAGTAATATCACTTTGTTGATTTCATTAACTTAATGTTTTTAAAGAAATTATTCATTTCGCGGCATATTATTTGCTGTTTTTGTCTGTTAGCATTTTATGTAGGTTTATAATTCTTCTGCTTCGATAACAGGTGATGTTTATGTTAAAACTACTTCCTACCGCTCTTCTGCTGGCTGTCTTAAATGTCAGCGCCGCGACTTCTGTCGATTTAGTTAAAAGTACTAAGTCATGGGATGGTACAAACCTTCCTGCTCAGTCATTAACTCAACCCGAGGTGACCATTAAAGAAATAGTTATTGCGCCGGGTGAAAAACTGCCTATGCATCAACATCCGGTTATTAATGCCGGTGTATTATTAAGCGGTACACTAACCGTTTACAGTGGTGACAAGGTGTTAAAGGTGCAGGCGGGTGACAGTCTGGTTGAGCTGGTAAACACCTCTCACTATGGAGAGAATACTGGTACAGAGGCGGCTAAGATTATTGTTTTTTATATCGCTGAAAAAGACCATAAAGTGACGGTTATTGATAAGTGACCTGCCTTAAATATTCTTAAGGTGTTCATTATTATGATGAACTGCTGTTATTCTGTGCTGTTTTCAGACTGGTAGTCACTCTGGTAGATATAGGTATATTTAGCGAGCAGTTTATCAACCCATTGATAATAACCCTGCTGCTGCATCTGTTTTTCAACTAACGGCAGCAGGTGCAGATAGTTGGATTTTTTGGACATTGATATATATAGTTTTCCGGTTAATACGGGATTGGGTAAACTGACGATATCTTCTGCAAATCCATATGCTTCCAGTATTGCTTGTCCGGAATTTCGCCCGATAACGACAGCATCGATTCGTTCCGATTTTAACTGTCTGAACAGCAGTTGATAATTGTTTGCTCTGAATACTTTTACATTGTTATTCAAAAAGTCATCAAATTTTGTGCCTAAGCTGACACCAAAGAGCAGTGCGACTTTTTTATTTTTTAAATCCTGCCATGAGTTGAAAGGAAACTCTTTGCCTTTTTTGACAAACAGCGCTTGTTCGATAAAACCCATCGGGGTTTCTATAAAAACAGAGTAGGCTTTTCTCTGTTCGTTAATAAATGCGCAGATATTAATATCGGCAACACCGTGTTCAACAAAACCCTGCCCTCTTTTCCACGGCCCTAGATAAGTTAAATCTATATTGGCACCGGCTTTCTTGAAAAGAACCGCTGTTATTTCAGCCGCCGCACCGACAATTTGATTATCTTTTTCCCAGTTCCAGGGCGCATAGTCATGATGGCCGATCGCTTTCAGAGTGGGCTGCTCAGAGGAAGCCGGGCTGCTCAAAAACAGAAGCACAAGAAAAAAAGGAGTGAAAGACATTTTTAGTTTAAACAGCGAGTCCATAATACATCCGTAGCAATATACGATTAACACAGAAAGAATTACTCTTTAAATAATAGCCTGTTTAAGCGCTGTCTAATTATTCTGGATGAAAATATATTATGACCCGCAGGCAGTTTTAACTGCAGTCTGTAGAGTTTATCTGTTCTGCCTGTAGGAAAGTAATAAAGACTATTTATGAAGGCTTTGTTTTACTAATAACAGTGCGGTTTCATGCTCGGAATGAACAAATGAGTTAATGGTAAGATCCGCAAAGGCGTGCCGTTCCTGATGGGTATTAATTTTTACCACTAGATTTGCCTGCGGGTAATAATCGAGCAGTGCTTCGCAGATTATTCTTTTAGTGCGGATGTTGTTAACTGTAATAATAATACTTGATGTCTGCTCGATATTGAGAGACTCCAGTACCGGTAGTTTTTCGAAATGCCCGAAATAGGCACTATAACCGCGTTTTCTGGCGATTAATACGTGCTGCAGGTTATTGGAAATAATTACAAAATTAACTTTCTGTTTCTGCAGCTCCCGGGCGGCTATTCGCCCGACCGTTGCAAAGCCGCAGATCACTGTATGGCGGCTGTTTTTAAGCGGGTTAATCTTATCGGATTCATAAAACTCAGCCACAAACAGGGCCGCTATTTTATAAATATTATTGACCATAAAAGGCGTCACCAGCATAGATAAAACCGTTACTAATATCAGGAATCCGCCGACCTCTTCGGAAAGTAAATGCTCGCTGAGGGCAAGTGAAAAAACGGCAAAGGAAAACTCGCCGATCTGACACAGTGCAACAGCAGATTTAAGCGAGTCACTCGTATTAGATTTATATCTGATTAGAAAATAGATAATCAGTGCTTTTATCAGCATGGCAAAAATTAATACGCTGAAGACTTGATATAAGTGCGTTATAAAATAATAGACATCAATTTTAGTGCCGATTGAAAAGAAAAAAGCGCCTAATAACAGATCCTTATAGGAAGAAATATCCGACTCTACTTTGATATGAAAAGTAGTTTCTGCAATGATCATTCCTGCAATAAAAGCCCCTAAAGAATAGGTAAAGCCCATTTTGTGGGCTAATAATGCGGCGCCGAGCACAATGGTTAATACCGAGGCTACGAATAATTCCTGCAGTTTTGCGCGGGATGAAAACTGCAGTAACCCTTCTATTATTTTTTTACCCAGGGTGAACATAAAAACAATGACCACGGCGGCCGAAATAAATGTTTTCAGCAGCACATCGCTGAGCGACAAATCATTACGGGATAAAAAACTGATCAAGAGTAAAATCGGGATAACGGCCAGATCTTGAAAAATTAAAACAGCGGCGGATTTTTTACCGTAAGGAGTAAGAATATCTTTTGACTGTTTCAGATAACTTAAGATGATGGCCGTAGATGATAAGCTGAAGGCCAGCGCAATAATAATTGATGAAGTGAGATCGAGAGCAAACAGATAATAGCAGATGCTGTAAATAACGACGGAACTTAAAGCAACCTGTATAAAGCCGTTAATAAAGATAATCTCTTTCATTTTTTTCAGTTTAGAAAAGGACATTTCTAAACCTATGGTAAACATAAGGAAGACGATGCCGAATTCCCCGATCAATGCTAATGACTTAAGATTTTCACTGCCGAAAGCAAAGATATTACTGATAATTGTACCGATAATTATGTAGCCGATAATATGCGATACCGAAAACTTTTTCAGCACGAGATTCAAGGTGCTTGCTATAGCTAAGGAGATGAAAATGATAAGCAGAACTGATTCCATGTATATCCTTTAAAACCTCTACATCCGGGTCTTTAATTATCCCTGAACTACAGGCTGGAGCAGGAATTTTGTTTTTGCTGTGCTGTTCAGCCTTTACAGGCTTTATAACTAATGTAGTTGTAAATTTACTAGTGAACAAATTAAGTTAGTTGACCTGCATTAGGAAAGAATCTGGCAAAATAAACAGCAGCGGATTACAAGTTTAAATAATTTACGGTTATCAACCTGTTATGACTGTATGTAAGGATCAGAAAAGGCTGGGCCTGCAAATATAAACACATTATTAAAGTGCAGGCGGTGTACCAGATTATTACAGTTGTACTATGCAGATCCGCTTAACCCCCTGCCAGTGAACACGGTTAATCATTATTTAAGCGCAGACGGTTGGCTAAGGGGGCTATTGCACCGCCTTGCAGTACAACCGAAAACAGGACAATAAAGAAAACCATATGCAGAATATCGACTGCACCCGGCACGCCTGCCGCCGCTGGAATAAGTGCAAATACAATGGGGGTTGCGCCTTTTAATCCGATTAAGGAGATAAACAGACGTTTTCGCCAGCTGGATTTAATAAAGGGCAGATAACAGATCTGCACCGCTAAAGGTCTGGCTGCAAAAATCAGCAGCAGTGCGGGTAATACCGAAGCCCAGAAAATTGTTATTAATGACTGCGGGAAAATCTGCAGGCCTAATACGATAAACATCAACGCCTGCGCCAGCCAGGAAAGGCTGTTAAAAAAGTGTTTGTTAACCTGCTGCCCGCGCTTGATACCGTTGCCGATCACTACCCCTGAGATATATGAAGCCAGGAGAATATTACCGCCGAGCATCTCTGCACCGTAGGTGGAAATAATAAAACAGGCAAGAATAAATACCGGGATCAGCCCGTATTCAGCAAGCTGAATTTTATTGAGCAGCCGGACAGTGATTTTACCAACCATAAGGCCGACCACCACTGCTACGCCGATTTGTGTTAATAAATTTAATGCAATGTCGTGGGCAAGGACTTCCTGAGTTGATGATAAAGCCATTTCAGTCAGGAATATAACCAGCAGCATCGCGACCGGATCATTGGTTGCTGATTCAAATTCTAATACGCTGTCGGTCTGCTCTTTTAATTTAAGTTTTTTAGATTCAAGTATCGAGAATACGGCTGCTGCATCGGTAGAGGAAACAACGGCGGCAAACAGCAGGCAGGTGATAAAGTTAAAATCGAGCAGCTGGTAAATAATCAGTGCAAAAAACAGGGTGGTAAAAACTACACCAAAGGAGGCAAGCACACCGCCTTCTTTAAAGGCCGCTTTAATCTTATCATTGCAGGTATTGAGCCCGCCGACAAATACAATAATATTGAGTGCCAGGCCGCCTACCCAGGCTGTTTTAGTGAGATTGTCATAAACAAAGTTGAACTCGCCGTTACCCAGTGCGAGTCCCACACCCATAAAGATAAGCAGAGAAGGGATGCCGAAGGTTCTTGACGGGTGATGCAGTAAAATTCCGACCGCGACTAATACGGCCATTCCCAGCATAATGATCTCAGTAGACATGAAATACTCCAGAAAGCGGATAAAGTGGAAAGTAAACTAGCCCTGAATATTGTAAATAACATCAAATAGTTAGACTTGTACATGGAGTTTGATTATAGCAATTTCCAGCCTTGAGGTTAATATAAAGTTATCAATAAGTTATCGATTTGGTGGCAAGCGGCAGAGTTGAACAGAGAGGTTTAACCTCGTTCCATGCTTCGCGTGGGAATGCATAGATTGATGGTTAATGCCGCTGCGCTGAGTTCCTGTGCAGAGCATGAGAATTAGAGGACAGGGGATAAAATTATCTTAAAGAAGTCTCAGGCTGTCTGCAGGCGTTTCTGTTGTGCTTTTTGTTTCTGCTGTGCTGTAAATTTCTGCTGTGCTTTGTGTATATACATAGCGCCGTCGGCTCTTTCAATTATTTTTTCAGCATTATCCTGTGCATCCAGAAGTTCAGCAGCACCGTGGCTTATACTCCATTCTTTACCTGCTTGTTTGAGACCCAGAGAGGAACATTTAGACTGCATGCGTTCCATAATGCTGCTGGCATTACCTGCATTGCAGTCCACAAATACAATGAGAAACTCATCGCCTCCTAAACGCGCCGCAAAATCAGATTCACGAATTGTTTGAGTAATGACTGAAGCAACACCTTTTATCAGGGCATCTCCAGCGTCATGTCCCAGCTGATCATTGGTCTTTTTCAAATCATTAACATCAATAAAGCCGACTGCTAAAGGAAAATTTCTGCGCCGGCTGATGCTGATATTTTTTTCAAGGTAATCAACAATTGCTTTTCGGTTATACAGCCCGGTTAATGCATCATGGTGAGCTTCAAAATTTAGTTTTTTAAATAACCATACCCGTTCTACCTGAGAGCCTGCCAGTATCCAGCCCAATAGTGAAAGCATAGGGAAAACCAGCAGGGAGCCTATGGCGATACCTTTCATCAACAGTGCATGTTCATCATGAAGAATATGTTCAGGGACATGCATAATAAGAAAAACCCGCTCGCTGTTAACTACATTAAACGATGCAGAGGGGGACAAGTAGAACTGAGTGAAATAATATTCGCCGTTTTCATTAGAGACCAGACCCTTTGTTTTCTCCTGCATCGCCTGCCATACCTGCGGATGCTCATCGGAGAATCTAAACTGTTTATCTTCAGGGAACATAAATCCCCATTCTTTCTTCGCTTCATTGCCTTTTAAGTAATAACCGTCCTCATTGATAAGAAAAACCTGATCACCTTCATGAACATTAAGATCCGTTATTATTTTCAGAATCTGGCTGCCGTTATAATTAATAACACCTGCGCCGAGTAGCTCACCATTTTCTGAGTGGACAGGTGTTGCATAACGGATCATTGGTTTGACGGGGTACTGGATTTTTCCCTGCTCTTTATTGAGATCAAACTGCGAGGTATAAATTTGTCCCGGCTGGAGGCGCAGCGCATTTTTGAAATAGTAACGGTCTTTTTTATTTTGTAATATAGGCTGCGGGACTTGTATCAGAGAGAAGTCCGAGCCTTGATTAAGACGAATGATCTCATTTCCCTGTGTATCAAAAAGGCGGATTTGATCATAACGTCTCTGATGCGAGCTGATTTTATACATCAAGGATGTCAGGTAGTTCTGGGCAGCCTGGTCTTGCGATGAAAGAGTTGCAATAGCGAGATCGCTGTGGGAATAATAGATAAGATCCGCTCCGACAGAGCTTAACTCTGCGATCACCTTGCTTTGGATATTAAAGAGTTCAGAATATTGTTTTACTTCGCGGTCATGGTCAATCTGTTCATGTATGAAGGCATAAATAACAGTAATCACTAAAATCAGAAACAGAAACAGCAGAGAAACATAAACGATGCCTTGTTTACGTTTTTTCTTTGTCAGGTTTGCTTTTGTGTAATTAACTGTATTCGCCATTTGCTTATTTATCCTTAAACTTTATGCAGCGAGACAGCAGATTCTGCTGTTAATCTCGTATCCTTATAAAAGCAAACGTATCTCCCTGTAAAATCTATACTTAATTCCATTTAAGTATAGATTTACAGGTACGGTTGACACAATCGACTTGCTGGCAAGCTTTTGTTATTAATAAATCAAAAACGAAAAAGATCTCTGTTTAAAGTTAACTGGGAATTGTTTTTGCTAGCTCTAGTTTTAACAGGGCCCGTGGTGATGCTGTGTGTTGAGTAATTTTTGCCATCAAAAAATCAATAAGGTTTCATCTGCAGGGAAATGCCGCGGTCGTAATTTTCTGTTTTGTTGTTCGGCTATAGCTGCTGGAAAGCCGTTATATTAACCAGTAAAAATCGAAGCCTGCTCCCTTAACAGCAGTTGTGCCAGCTTACGCTGTGTATTTTTCGGCTAAACTTGGATATAAAACCTTCATAAGTCTTATTAGCAGGCGGATAAGTCTGGGAGTTAGGCAATGACTATGAATTTACTGACAGGTAGATTAGCTCAACTAATGACTGCCGTGGTTCTGTTTTTTTCTGTCGAATTATCAGTCAGCGCAAAATGTATTGCTGTTGTTACTGCCGGCGGAGGGCAAAGCTTTTGGGGAGAAGTTATTCGCGGAGCTGTTAAGGCGGGACAGGAACTGAATATAAATATCTATGCTCGGGGAGTAATCGACGAGGTTAATAGAGAGGGACAAGGGGAGATAATACAATCGATCATCAATAAAGGCTGCCGCGCCTTAGTGCTGGCACCAAATTCAACAGATCGTATTAAAGATGTTGCCCGGTTAAAAGAGTTAGGTATTGCCACCGTTTATATTGATCGTGATATGGGTGGCGAAAGACTCAGTGTTATTAAAACAGAAAATTATGCTGCCGGGCGGCTGGCGGGCAGAGAAATGGCAAAAGCTCTGCAGGGGCAGGGGCAGATTGCTGTACTGCGCTTAAGTAAAGAAGTGTTAAGTACTACTTTACGTGAAAATGGTTTTATAGAAGGTGCAGTGCAGGGCGGTCTGGAAATTGTGGTTGATCAGTATATCGGCACCATGGTGGGAGATGCACGAGCGGCTGCCTATCAGATTCTCAGACTGCAGAAACAGATCGACGGCATTTTTACCCCGAACGAATCCACCAGTATAGGAGTATCTATAGCGCTGAAACGCATTAACCGGGCTGAAAATATCATCCATATCGGTTTTGATGCCCATCGAATTATGGTTAACTCGGTAAAAGATGCACAGATGTACGGCTTTGTTATGCAGAATCCTTTTCGTATGGGATATGAGGGGGTAACAACAGCGTATCGTGCAATGCGTGGTTTATCTGTTGAAGAGTATCTAGATACTGGTGTGATTTTTGTAGGACAGAAGAATATAAACAGTAATGAGATAATGCAGCTGTTAGGAGAAAGTGAATAATAAAGGATCAAAGCTGCACTGATAATTCTGCTGTTTACAATAAAAATTTTGTTTCAAAGTATTATTTTTTGAGTGACTGCCGTTTTTTATCTTTTAACGCTATCAGAAGTGCTGTTTTCTGTTATTTTTCCTGCAGGCAAAGGAATGCTGTTTAATTAAATCATTTCCCTAACCTGTCGTTGAGAACAAATGAAAACTTATCCTGCCAGAATTGCCAGTCTTGAATTTATGCGCGTTATCGCTATGGCTGCGGTTATTGCGATTCATACCCGATTATTTATTGATGCACCGATTATAAACGGCCATGCCTGGCTGGCTGATGTTGTTAATCAGCTCAGTCGTTTTGCCGTACCGTTTTTCTTTTTATTAGCGGGTTTTTTAATCCAGCCGAAACTGATGAACTCGCCGTTGTCTGTGATGCGCCGCTATAATGCACCGCTGCTGAAAGTGTGGCTGGTGTGGACTGCCATCTGTCTGATACTGCCGACGAGATTAAATACTGTGATGGAGCAGGGCTATCTTGGTGAGCGCCAGGCTTACTGGAATTTTTTATTAGATACGCCGCTTAATTCATTTTTAGAGGGCGGTTTAGTACATTTATGGTTCTTACCGGCACTGATCATCGCCGTTGTTATGACAGGTTTATTTGTTCACTTTAAACTGCTGAAACTGTTATTACCCGCCGCCGCCTTATTGTATATATACGGTGTTTTAGCCGGAAGCTATGCATCAATTACTGAAATCGGCTCTCCCTTTTTAACGCGTAACGGGCCGTTTTTCAGTTTTCTGATGGTGGTCATCGGTTTTGAAATTAGAAGATTTGAATTCAGATTATCAGCTCAGTCTGCCTTACTGATGCTGTCTGCTGGTCTGCTTGGGCATTTTGCTGAAGCCTACTGGTTATTTACTAAAGAGGTGGCATTTTCCAGTCACGATCTTTTACTGTTTACTCCGTTGTGGGCAAGCGGTCTGTTTTTCTTTTTATTAGCAAAACCTCTGCTTGGGGATCACCCGCTGACTTACTGGTTAAGTAAAAGCATACTGCCGATCTATGTCTGTCATCTGTCAATTGTGATTGTTTTTTATAATATTGCCGGGATATTTGCAGTAAGCGGATTAGCAAGAGATGCACTGTTATTCTTCGGCACCATCATCTCTTCAATAGCTTTTGTTAAATTAGTTGAAAAAACATCTGTGCAGAAATATCTTTTCAGGTAAACAGCTCGTTCCTACGCAGAACACCTCGTTCCCATGCTCTGCGTGGGAATGCATAGGTCTATGCTTAGTGCTGCCGTCGCGAGTCTGAATTCCCACGCTCCGTGTAACAATACCTCGTTCCCATGCTCTGCGTGGGAATGCATAGGTCTATGCTTAGTGTTGCCATAACGAGTCTTAAGCCCCGTGTAGCTCATGGGAACTAACGGGCGATAAACAAAGGAGCACACATGGGAAGAAGCCGTTACAAAATAACGCAAGTTGATGCACCGCATTTTATTACCTTAACCGTATTGCACTGGATACCTGTATTCACACGTCCGGAAACGGTTGAAATGATATTTGATTCACTGCGCTTTTTAATACGGGAAGGTTTGAAAGTGCATGCTTATGTGATTCTGGAAAACCACCTGCATCTGATTGTTCAGAGTGAGCAGTTAGACAAAGATATAAGACGTTTAAAATCTTATACAGCCAAGCAGTTGATTGCTTATCTTACGCGGCATAATGTAAAAACAATTTTAGAGCAGTTAGCTTTTTATAAAAAAGCACATAAAGATGATCGTGCTTATCAGTTCTGGCAGGAAGGTATTCACCCGGAGTTGATTCAAAATGAAACGATGATGCGTCAAAAAATTGAGTATATTCATCAAAACCCAGTTAAGCGTGGTTATGTTGAGTCAGCTGAGCACTGGCGATATTCTAGTGCAAAAAATTACCAGGGAGAGCCGGGGCTTATTGAGGTATGTAAAAACTGGTAAGTGTATATTGCTCGTTACCATGCTCTGCGTGGTAATGCATAGACTGATGGTTATGCTGTAGTCGAGAGTATGAATTCCCACGCAGAGCATGGGAACTAGTGGGGAGGAGATGTGCATAGACTGATGGTTATGCTTTCGTCGTGAGTATGAATTCCCACGCAGAGCATGGGAACTAGCGGGGTTTAGTGCATGGGAGCTAGCCGTTACATCTCGTTACCACGCTCTGCGTGGTAATGCATAGATTGATGCTTAGTTCTGCGCCGATGAGTCTGAATTCCCACGCGGAGCATGGGAACTAGTGGGTCTGGAGTATGGGAATTAGAAGGTATGGAGCATGGGAACTAGTGGGTCTGGAGTATGGGAATTAGAAGGTATGGAGCATGGGAACCTGCTGCGCACGCAGGGTATCAGCTTCCGATAATACCGCCGTCTTTTCTGCTTATCATCATTACTGCTGAGCGGGGAGTACTGGTGCCGCCGTCCGGCCAGTGCGACGGCTGCAGATCTTCACCCGGATGCTGTACACCGACAAACATGGTTTTATAATCCGGGCTGAAGGTCAGTCCGGTAATTTCACAGGCAATCGGGCCGGTTAAGAAACGGCGTATTTCACCGCTGTCAGGGTCACCGCAGAACATTGAATTATTACCCATGCCTGCATATTCGCCTTTATTTGAATAGGCACCGTCCGTTTGAATCCATAAGCGGCCTGCCTGATCAAAGCCTAAACCGTCCGGGCTGTTGAACATATTGTCACTGTTAATATTGCTGCTGCCCGCATAACTTCCGCCTTTATGGACTTGAGGATTCCCGGCAACCACATACAGATCCCAGGCAAATGTCGGGTAAGTATGGTCGTCATTAACCTGGCGCCAGCGTAAAATCTGCCCGTAGTTATTCGCTTTACGCGGGTTTGGTCCGCCCACCGGCTGACCCTCTTTTATACCGCGGTGTTTGTTATTGGTGAGGGTACAGAAAGCGTAATCCTGTTTTGGATGCACAGCAATCCATTCCGGGCGGTCCATCGTAGTTGCATTAACCTGTGTGGCGGCTAAACGTGTATAGATATTAATGTATTCCTGATTCGGGAAACCGTTTTCACGTGTTAAGCCGTTTTTGCCGTGTGTTAATGCAACCCACTGGCCGATACCGCCGCTCTTATTACGGTCTGCACTAAACTTGGCAGCGTAAATCGTACCTTCTTCTAACAGTCTGCGGTTTGCCGCATCATCACCTTCAACGTATTTGTTTTTAGAAACAAAGCGGTATAAGTGTTCGCCGCGTTCATCATCACCCATATAAGCAACAATAAAACCGTCTTTATTAATAATAACAGCAACATTTTCATGCTTAAAACGTCCCATTGCGGTGCGTTTTTTCGGTGTTGATGTCGGATCCATGGGGTCAATTTCTACCACCCAGCCGTGACGGTTTGCTTCGTTGGGATTTTGAGCGATATCAAAGCGCGGATCATGCTGATGCCAGTGATAGCCTGCTTCTTCCTGACTAATACCGTAGCGTTTCTGCTCTTTATTAAGACTCACATCGTTTTCTGAGCCGAAGTAACCGTTAAAATTTTCTTCGCAGGTTAAGTAGGTTCCCCAGGGAGTCACGCCGTTTGCACAGTTGCCAAAGGTGCCTAATGCTTTTGTTCCCAGAGGATCGGCTGCAGTGATCAGATCCGGATGACCGGCGGCTAAACCTGTGATTTCTATTTCACTGTCTGCCGTAATACGGCGGTTATATTTTGAGTCTAATACGATTTTCCAGTTATCAGCACTGCTGCGTTTTACTTCAAAAATAGAGATACCATGTGCCGCTTGTGATTTTTTGACATCATCGGCAGTCATCGTTTCACCCTGGTGTGAAAACAGATATTCGTTATTGCAGTACTCATTATTAACGGCTAATACAGCTCTTTCCTGTGAGAGCGGAAACAGGGCCATGCCGTCATTATTGTCACCGAACTGCAGCGCCTGATCGGCTGCTTTGGCATTACCTGTCGGATCAAATTGCGGCGCATCTGCAAACAGCGGATCACCCCAGCGTATTAATACATTTGCTTCATAACCTTCAGGTACAACAAAGGAATCAGCAGTACTGACATCTACTTTCTTGAATCCCATTAGTCTGCTGCCGCTTGGAGAGCCTGAGCCGGCCGCTGCAGAAACAGGCATACCGCTCATAAAAGCACCGGCAGTCATAACGGAAGCCGCGCTTAAAAATTTACGGCGAGACATAGCCGTTGTGATCATTTCTGTCAGCTGGGTAGTTTCTTCTCGAGGATCAAGGTCTTGTTCACGGCGTTCAAAGGGGCTCATACGGGTTGTCATTACTTATCTCCAGTCTTGTTGTTTTTTATGAGGCTAGTAAACAGCAGCAAGATGTCAGTGTGATTACACTTATTTTGCATAAATATGACAGATGCTGAGATGAATTTTCGCACCGGCATAACAGCTGGGCAGAAAAAATATCAAAAAATGCTGTCAAAACGCTTGCGGTTTGATATCAAACCTTTTATCATTGGTTTCAAGTTAAACGAAAAGGGCAAACATGCTGAAAGAAGAAAAAAAAACTGCCTGCTCTGTTGGCGTTGTTAAATATGACTTTCATATGTCGGTTAGAAAACTTCCCGATAATACAAGAAAGCGTTTTGATAAATTAGTAACAACAGGAAAGGCAAGCGGTGCACTGGAGGCATACGTAAGACTGGCCATTGCCAATCAGTTAAAACGCGATGAGGAAAGAGAGGGTTAGAAGAGTACAAGTTTAGACGCCGCTCTTTTAATAAAAGAGAGTGGCTGAATAAACAGAGGCTTTTAATATTTGACATCTTATGTTTGCCGTCAAATCAATTGTTCAGCAGAGCGTTTATTTAAGCCTGCAGCTTAGGCTTTTGGATTGTAGATTAAGCTAAAAAATTTAACCACAAAGGTTGAATGTTAAATGTAATTACTAAAAGGATTGAAAGTTATTTCTGACGCTGTCTGATATTTCTCCCGGCTAAACGTCGGTGAGATATCGTCAAATAAACACTAAATTATGCGTGAAATTAACACGCTGGGAATACCGATGAAAAAATTATTACTAGTATTAGCGCTTATGCCGTTTTTTGCCGCCGCTCACTCTCAGAGTCCGCGTGAAATCCGTGCTTTCTCTGCAGAAGACAGAGTCACTGTAGCAATTGATGTCACTAACCTGAACAGCTATACGCAAAGCTACGAGGTTATTGTTGACGGCAGTGTTTTAGGTAAGTTTACGCTGGTGCCGGATGAAGAAAAAAAGATTCAGTTAAATGTGAAGGTCGATAAAAAAGATGCATGGAATCATAAGATTGTCAGCACCCGCAGTATCCCGGGAAAAGGGCAGACAACTAGAAGCGAAATTGAGTCGTTAATCAGCATTTATGGTTTAGTTATCAAACAAGGTGAAGACAAGTGAAAAAACTGATTATAGGAGCAGCTTTAGCGCTGACAACACTGTCAAGTATTGCAGGTTATATGCCTAGTCCGACAATGGCCCAGGGTGATCGTGTGCGGGTTCGCGGCGAAAGCGGTATTGAGATTGATACTACTATCGCACCGGATATGACTCTGCAGATGGGCGGTTCATACGGCCAGGATAAATCTCATGATCGTTATTATGATCATTTAAGACATAACGACCGTGACAGAAATGAAGGCACTATTTATATACAGGCTGTCATCCCGATTACGTTTGGTGACAAGGCAAAACCTGATCCTAGTCGTTTATATGATCTGGAACTGCGCGCACGTAATACGCATATTCAAAAATTAGAAGCAGAGCTGCTTTTACTAAAAGCAGCTGCTACAGCTGGTAAGTCAAACGGCAAAGAAATCTTTGTTGAAGGTTAGTTTTAAACACCGGTCATGTGACCAAAACGCATAATTTTATGCATAATATTAAGGTAATAAAAATGAAAAAATCACTTTTAGTTCTTGCTCTTGCATCTGTTGTTTGTACTTCTGCCACTGCTTCTGATCAGGCTTATGCTGAGTTCAACCGTACTGTTGAACCTGTTCGCTCAATTGTAATCACTAATGCCAGCGGTGAAATTGCTTTTGGTGATGAGTCTTTCAACAGCCAAAGAGCCGCAATGGTAAGAGTTGTGTCTAATGCATCCGCTCAAGAGTCATTATCTATTGAGACTTTGCGTGTTAGTCCAAACCTGTCTGGTCTTGAAAATAAAATCGTTTATTCAGTTGGTGATAATCAAGGTTTACACAGTGGTGATACATTCATGCTCCCTGTTGGTCGTGATTTTGATTTTTATACAAAGGTAGAAGAACATAAGCGCAACGTCCCAGCTGGTGATGCTCAAGTGCATACCGTTATTAAAATTAATGCACCAACTTTTAACGGCTAATTATTGCTGACGGAAGCTGCAGGCCTGAGTTCTCACGCGCAGAGCGTGGGAACTAGAAAATAAGAGTAAGGCAGTTGTTTTAAACGGAGTTTTTGGGGTATTTATTAAGGAATTTTTTGTCGTCATGCTGGATATGTATTAATAACCAGTCAGTTAAATACCAAAGCAGTTCATTTGATACATCATCTGTTTTAAGACTTTGTTTTACATTATCGAGTTGTTCTATGAAATGTTTATGCTGTAATTTATGTAATTCAGTGTCAGCTTTATCCAAACTAAAAAAATACTGTTCTTCGGATTTAAAATGGTAAATTGTATAGTCATAAAGTTTATCGAAACAACTTAAAATAACTTCATTTTTTAAATCTTCATTTACTGCATTAATTAATTCATTGACGACTGCCATTAGTTTTTTATGCTGCTCATCTATCAAGGCTATGCCAATATTATATTCTTCATCCCATGGAACTAAGTCTACTTTCACAGCACTATTGAAAGGTTTCATTTTTTTTCCTATGGCAAGGTTTTCTATAAAATAAATACTAAAGACAGCCGCCTTAACGGTCTGCAATATCGCCGCCGGTAATACCTAGAGTATAGTCTGGATTCCCACGCGGAGCATGGGAACCAGCAGTCCCTTGGACACTGCTGTACAGAGGCGCATACCTCGTTACCATGCTCTGCGCAGGAATACATAGATTAACGCTTAATAACGGCGTCACCATGAAAGCTGGTGGTATATACTTAAAGCGATTGGTATTAGTACTGGAGGTGTTTATGCAGGGGCAGTCATGTTTTGTTACGCTTGTTACTATCGAACTGCTGATTCCCCATGCGCAGTCGCTTAAAGACAAACGCCAGGTGGTGCGCAGTTTAAAGGAGCGTATCCGCGCAAAATTCAACGCATCCGTGGCGGAGGTCGCCTTTCAGGATAAATGGCAGCGGGCAGTCTTAGCTGTCTGCCTGGTCGGCAGCGATAAGCGCCTGTTAACGTCAAATACCGATAGAATCCGCAGCCTTTGTGAAGAAAACCGTGATATCGAAATAACAGAAATTGAACAGCTGTGGCTGTAATTAAAACTGCACGGCAGCCGGTCTTTGTTCCCGCGCAGAGTAAAAACCTTGTTCCCATGCTCCGCGTGGGAATGCATAGAACTGGTAATGTGTCAGATCAAATCATTTTGAGCTTCCCTTGTGTATTATTATTTCTTATTGATTAGAGCAAATATAATTACAACAGGGACATTCTAATTATGCATAAATACATATTAATTCTACTTCTATTCGCCGGCAGCTGTTTTGCTGCTGATGTAGAAAAAGGAATGCAGGCAGTAGATGCAAAGGATTATGCTGCTGCATATCAGGAATTTACTGAAGCTGCCGTACAGGGAAATGCCGAAGCTCAGTATCAGCTTGCAATACTGATTCTAGAGTTAGAATATGACGGAGCCGCCGCAAAAGAGCTGCTGCTTAAAGCCGCGAAACAAAACCATGCAAAGGCGCAGACAAAACTTGGACTGATCTATCGTTTTCCTACTGATTACGGCCTGGATAGTAAAGCAGATGATGAAAAGCAGGCCCTTAAATGGATCCGCAAAGCTGCTGAACAGGGCGAGCCGGAAGCGCAATATCGACTAGGGTCACTGTACAGCTGGGGAGACGGTGTTGCTGAGAGTAAAAGTAATGCTCTGAAATGGTATCGAAAAGCTGCTGAGCAGGGCAATGCCGATGCTCAGTACCGGGTGGCAGAGCATTATTACGCCATTGATAAAAACTATAAACAAGCCGCAAAGTGGTATCGCAGAGCCGCCGTACAGGAGCACGCTTCCAGTCAAGTTGAACTTGGGGATATGTATGTTTATGGAAAGGGCGTTGCTCAGAGTTATTCAGAAGCCGTGTACTGGTATAGTAAAGCCTCTTTAGTAAAGGATTCAGTTCAAGATTATGTTGTTATAAGCAATCTGCATGATTTAGCAGATAAGGGAAGTGTTGACGCTCAAGTTACGCTCGGCTGGATTTATCTCAAGGGGCGTGGTGCTGTCGACTCTAACCATCGGCTGGCAAAAAGTTATTTCCTTAAAGCTGCTGAACAGGGTAATGCCGAAGGTCAAGTCGGACTTGGTATAATTTATCAGTACGGCCTTGCTGGAACCAAGAATAATAGCGAAGCGAAAAAGTGGTTTTATAAAGCCGCTAAGCAGGGAAATGTAGAAAGCTATGTTGAGATCGGGCAGATGCATTTTAGTGGTGAAGGTGTAGATCAAAATGATAAGAAGGCTTTATATTGGCTGGATAAAGCTGCTGAGCATGGAAACGCTAGAGCAATGTACATTATTGGGGCTATGCACGGAAATGGACAAGGCGTTCCTAAAAGTGATAAAGCAGCTGCAGAATGGATCCTTAAAGCAGCAGAAAAAGGCAGTATTGAAGCCCAGCATCGGATTGCCGGCATGTACTTTAATGGTAAGGGCGTTGCTAAAAGCGAGAAACAAGCCTTTAAGTGGTTTTACAAAGCTGCAGAACAGGGAGCCGCTTCGGCGCAGACAGCTATTGGCTGGATGTATGACCGTGGAACGGGGATAACCAGGAACAGTCAAGGTGCATTTTTCTGGTATAAACAAGCCGCTATGCAGAGAAACCGTGATGCATTAATCTGGCTTCACCAGAGTGCTGAAAAAGGCAGCGTGCAGGCACAATTCCAGCTTGGAATTATGTACGCTTACGGTCGAATTGTTTCAATAAATGACGAAGAATCACAGAAATGGTTCCGCAAAGCGGCAGAGCAGGGACACAGCAGAGCTAAAGAGCGAGTCCGGCATGTTAAATAATAATTCATAGCGCACAACACCTTGCAGCCGTACTTCGCGTGGTAATACATACCTCGTTCCCATGCTCTGCGTGGGAATGCATAGAATCCAATTGATTCCCGGCTTCAGGCTAGGGGGAAATATACAGTTAAAATGTTCAGCGGTTTATGTTTTTTATACAGGGAAAGTTATGTTATCCAGATTGTTTTTTTTATTGCTCTGTTCGGCTGCGCTAAATACCGCTGCTGAACCAATAGTGAACACTAATTTTACTTATTACAGTGTCGATATAAAACAAGCTGAATCGGCTGGAGAAATGAGTAAAATTCTTTCTAAAGCATCGCCAGTATCGAAAGACGGGAAAAAAGTTCATGGACATACGAAGTGGTTTGTAAAGTGGAATTTTCGTTGGAAGAAAGAGGGGGGAGTGTGCTGGGTTACTAAAGTAACGAGCCATGTTGATCTGACCTATACAATGCCTAAAGCGCTGACGCTTCCAGTGAATGAAACGCTTTGGCTGAGTTATTTGTCATATTATGATGCGTTGTTTCGTCATGAAAAAGGCCATGCTGATTATGCAGTGAATGCTGCGAAATCAATCGAAAGTTCACTGTATGCGATGACGTATGAAGGAAACTGTAAACTGTTTACAAATGATTTGAATGCGCAAGCTTATATGGTGCTGAATACTTATAAGGAACTCAGTGAACAGTATGATCGGATAACAGAGAACGGGCGAACTCAGGGGGTATTTTTAAATTAGTAAGCAATGCTGGTTTTAGCATCACCTCGCTCTTACGCCACCGCGTGGTAATGCATAGATTGATGCGCTATGCACAAACAGCGAGTCTGAGTTCCCACACAAAGCATGGGAACTAGTGGGAGAGTGAGGCTGTTCGTTCCCGTGTAGAGTAGGACACCTCGTTCCCACGCTCCGCGTGGTAATGCATAGATTGATGCGCTATGCACAAACAGCGAGTCTGAGTTCCCACACAGAGCATGGGAACTACTGGTATTAATTAACGAAGCCCTATAAAGCTAGGATTTCCCCTGTATCACCCGCTCTACGGTATCAACAATCGCCTGTGTCTGGCTGTCTATTTCAATATTAACGTGCTCACCCATCCTGCGGCCGCCTAAGTTTGTCACCGCTAATGTTTCCGGTATCAGGTGTACCCAGAATAAACCGTTATCAACATCACCTAAGGTCAGGCTGATGCCGTCAATGGCAATAAAACCTTTAGGCAGAATATATTTCTGCCACTGCGTTTCAATTTTGAAGCAGATATCGCAGTTAGTGTCGGTACGCTTAATGGTGACAATTTCTGCCTGCGTATGCACATGGCCGGAAAGCAGGTGCCCGCCGATTTCATCACCGAATCGGGCGGCCCGTTCAATATTAACCTCACTGCCGACCTGCAGATCTGCCAGGTTAGTTACCTTTAGTGTTTCCTCAATCACATCAAAAAATACCGCAGTGTCGGTCATTTTTACGACCGTTAAACAGGTGCCGTTATTAGCAATGCTGGCCCCGGTTATTAAACCGTCCTGATCTTCCTTAGCTAAAGCAACTTCTAATCTATGCAGTTGATCTTTTTTTTCGATACTCACTATTTCAGCTTTTCTCTGCACTATTCCGGTAAACATAATCTGCCCTCTAGGGTATTAATATAAGTATTTGTTATCACGTCACTATATCGTATTGGCAGTGATATTTCTTGTCCCTTGCCGCCAGACAGCGCAAAGATTGATGGTTAATTCTACTGCCGAGAGTCTGAATTCCCATGCTCCGCGTGGGAATGCATAGATCCATGATTGATACGGCGTCTTATGTGCCGGGCAATGTTTACACCTCGTTCCCACGCTCTGCGTGGTAACGCATAGGCTGGTGGTTAATGTCGGGAGCGTCTGGTCTGAATGCATACTTACGGCTGTATGCGCCTTTTGTGCCGGCAGACATTTGTTTTTAGTTAAGTTGTGAGTGATGTTTTCTTTGGGCTAATATTGTAGAGTAGTATCAGGTTTGAGTACTCGGCCTGCAGGTGGTTCGGTTATATGAAAATTGAGAAATAAAGTTATGCAGAATACTTCCCAACAAACTCAGCTGTTTTTAGACAGGGCATCATTAGCGGATAAGTCAGAGCAGTTAAAACCTGTTATTGACACCTTTTTCAGCACTGATATTGGCCATAAACATATCATTGTAAAACGTTCTATTATCTATTTTTATGAACATGACCAGATCGTCAACAGCATTGCCTGCGGCGGTGATGCAGATAACAGCATATATACATTTGACGGTCTGAAAGTCTCAAGAATTGCCCCGCAGTACTTTATCGGCAGTGCGTTTGTCGGTTCTGCCGCTGCTCAGGATATGCACTCGGCGAATAATAATAACAACAATAATAACAATAATAATAACGGTAACAATAACGGCTAAGTTATTGCGTTAAGAAATGGAATTCAATTATGTTATATCTGGTTATCGCTTTGTTTATTGTCTATCACCTTTATAAAACTATAGGTATTTACCGTCGCGGTATGAAACGCTCAAATAAGATGCACAGGGCGGTATATTTAAACGACCAGGTAAAAGTCGGTGATTATATTCGCTTTCAAGGTTCGTTCAGTCTGCCGGAAACACAAACGCCTTTTAATAAGGTAAATTGTGTTTACTGGGGCGCTGTTGTCCGTGCCGTATTTACCACTAAAATGAAAAAACCAGGCAAAGGAATGCAGACCCATTCTCCGGTTATTTTTAAAGACAGTAATGATCATCTGCCGCTGTTAATCAGCGACGGCAAACAGGTGGTACAGTTAGGTTTTGCCAATAATATTGAAGCCTTTGTCAATTTAAACAGCACAACCATTATCAGCAATGAGCCTCCTTGTGATGCCGTTAAGGCCTTAGCTAAACCGAAATATCAGCACTATTCCATAGAAGAAAAATGGGCGGATAAAACAACCCGGATTAATGTCTGGGGAACCGTGAACAGCGTCAATAAAAACTGTGTGACCCTGACGGCTAACAAAAAAGATAAAAGCGGGTTTATGGTCTTTTATGGCGACAGCTCCTTACTGCTGGAAACGCTGGTTAAAAAACGCCGGGATACTATTTTATTATTTATCTGGTTAATTATTATGTCGGCAGTCGCCGCCGCTGTGCTGCCTGTTCTGCCGAACCTGGTGATGCAGATAATATCGGCCGTTGTAATGGCGGGTTTTACACTGTATTTGAAACACCGCTTAAGCAGTGATCCTTTTAAGCAGGCAAGTTGATTATGTCATCCCCAAAATTTATTCACCTCTTATATGCGCCGACCAACTTCTGCAATATGGGCTGTAAATACTGTTACTTAGGCACAGGTACAGAGCAGAAAAACAAAGCCTCGCAGACAGTCAGCACACTGGAGCATGCCGTACAGCAGTTTTTAAATGAGGATGTTATTCCCTTTAATCTGTCTTTTCACGGCGGCGAGCCGACTTCTATTCCACCGCAGCAGCTGGCTGAACTGTTCGAATTTTCTAAAAACTATTATGCAAAGTTCGGCGCTCAGATAAAAGAAGCGGGTTATCCGTTAAACCCTATTCATATTAAAACCAATTTGTTTAATTTTGACCGCATTTACTCTCTGTGTGAGAATTATCAGGTTTCAATCAGCGGCAGTGTTGATTTGCCGTTATTTCTGCATGAAAAATACCGCACAGATAAAAGAGGGCGCTCAACACTGGCGCAGATCCGCAAAAACTTAAAATTACTCGCAAATTACCCGCACCATAAAAAAATATCCTGTGTTGTTACCCGGGAACATCTTGACCATCTAGATGAATTTATTGCTGATATCAAACATATTCATTACGACATAGGTCTGGATATGAGTAAGTTTAATATTATGTTCTCCTTTGACAGCGATAAAAACAGTGAAAAGTTTGCTCAGGAAAATGATCCTGCCTGCATGCTGACTCAAGAGCAGCAGCTGTATTTTTATCAGCGCTTATCCTCTGAGTTTAGCGGCAGTGAGCTGGAGCAAGGTCTAAAAGAGCACTGGTTTAAAGAGTTTACCCCGGAGTTCTGCTGCAGTGCGGTGAACTGCGGCGATAAATTTTTTCTGCTGCAGAGTAACGGGGATGTGTATTCATGTCCGAGAGGGCAGTCTTCACGGCAGTTCTTTTACGGTAATTTATATAAGCAGCCGATTACGGACATTATTGCAAACGGCTGGCAGGTTATTGAATCGATTGAAAACCGCCTGCAGGCTGATCAGGAGTGTTTCAGCTGCAGCTATTTACCTTATTGTAATCAGGGCTGTGTATTTGTACGTCAGCAGACCGGGCTGACTAAGAGCTATACCTGTTTACTGCAGAAAGCTTTATATAAAGACAACCTGGAGCGCTATCCGCCTTATGAAGAGAGCTACATAAAGCAGTATGCCGCGAATTATAAATACAAAAACAGTATTCAAAGCTTTAAGGAGAATCAGATAGAAACCGTTAAACCGCGTTATATTACGCCGGAATTATATGAAGACAGCAATGCATTAACCAGCTTAATAGCCGCTGATGAGGTGCTGCAGACTATCTATAGTGACACACTTTTTTCGCTGCAGGTTGACGGGGTTGACTACGCGTTAACCAGCCCGGTTCTTCATAACAGTAATGACCTGGCTTTATTAAATAAACAGGCCTCAGTGATCCTCAAAGTAAGAGAGGATATCTTTGGTCTGCACAGTAAAGATCCGGTCAATAACTGCATTCATTTGATGTTGTTAAGAAATACCATGGTGACTTACGGTGATGAAGGACGTGAAAAGCAGGAGCATATAGTTGACTACAGTTTATATAAAAATAGTTTTGAGCTGTTGTCTGAAAATAAAGACGGCTGGTATCTATTTGATTTAAGACCTTTCTTTTTGCAGCATCAGGCGCTATTTCTGCCTGATGTGCGTAATAATCTTTATTTCACCACAAAAACGCTGCGTGAATACCATTACAGTAAACAAAAAAAGAATGCCTTTTATCATATTCAGGCAATCAACCTGCCTTTTCCATATTTAGAGTTTTACTGGGCGGAATAAGCACGCTATTTTTCAAAAGTTACAACTCTGCTGACTGATTAGTTTCAGGCCGCTAGTGCAGCCGCCGGTTTTACCCGGCCGCTGCATCTGGCTTTGTTTACCACGGTTTAAGCTGTAGCGAATACAGACATGACCAGGAACATAAAGATTAGTGCTAGTACTGGTTTGACGGCTTTCATCGTAATGTTTCCTTTAAGTTAGTTTGTTGAATTATGTGAATATTGTTCGTTGAACTAAGCCTATCTGCTTAGTCTGGTGTTTAAAATTATTCACACTGTGAATTTCTATGGTGTAATTTTAACTCTTCGGTGATATCAATCTAATGACAATTTGGTATTTGAGAAATGACCATTTGTTATATCAGCGCTTAAGGATATGACACTCGCTTACCTCGTTCCTGCACTACCCCCATGCGAAGCACTCCTCGCTCCCATGCGCAGCACTCCTCGCTCCCATGCGCAGCACATCTCGTTCCCATGCTCCGCGTGGGAATGCATAGCTCTGCGATTAATACCACCGCACCTCATGCCCATACTCCACCTGGTAATACTTAGCTCGACGCTTAATACCACCGTTACCTGTTTGAATTCCCAGACTAAACACAAGTTCTAACCAGAAATGACTAGCTCGTTTATATTTTATTTCACAATGTTGATCTCAAACACAAAGTTGATGATTGAGTGAGGTAATATGCATTTTGATTTCATCAACTGAACCTGTTTGTTTTTCAACCTCTTAAGTTTAATGTCAAGATAATGTCCTGCATGGGGGAAGGTTTTAATGTCAGAAAATTTTTACAATAAAAATGCGTCTAGCCTTGCTGATTTATATCTTTCAAAATCATTTGAACAGGTACATGAGCCATGGCTGGATCTGTTAGCGCCGATTTTAGAGAAAACTAATGCGCGCATTCTTGATATTGGGGCCGGTGCCGGGCGTGACAGCCAGTATATGGCAGAGCAGGGCGCGCTTAATAACGTCTGTATCACTGCTGTTGAACCTGCACAAATGCTTGCTGAGCTGGGTAAAAAACACACTCAGGGATTAAACGTACACTGGCTGCAGGATGCGCTGCCGGACTTAAATATAATAACAAAGCAGCAGAGCGGTTTCGACTTGATCCTTCTCAGTGCAGTGTGGATGCATATTCCCGACTCTGAGCGCGAGCCCTCCATTCATAAACTTTCTGATTTGTTGAAACCGGGCGGCAAACTGGTTATCTCATTACGTCACGGTCCATGCGGTGATGAACGCAAGGTGTTTGAAGTGTTCGCCGATCAGCTTGTACTGCTTGGAAGGTCTGTGGGTTTATCACCTGTGTTAGTGACTGAAAAAAATAGCGATGTCATGGGCCGTGAAGCGATTTACTGGCAGACGGTGGTGTTTACCAAGGAAAGTGACTAATGACAGTACAGTTTTACCTTGATAAGTTTCAATCTTTACGTACAGACCGCTCTAACGGCCATGCTAAACCGCATAAAGTCTGTTTAATGTTTGCTGTTATTGATCTGATTGAGCAGGGGGGGATTACTCAAAACCGAATTCAATTCAATGAACAGCTTAAAGCCGCTTTTACCTCCTATTTTGAACAGCTGAAACAGGGTAATGATCAAGACACGCCGCACTTACCTTTTTACCATTTACAAAGCAGTCAATTCTGGCATCTCGATATCAAACCCGATCACCAAAAAGAGTTCGAACAATCAAAATCTGCCAGTAGTGCCTTTATTCAGCGTTGTGTGAATTTTGCATATCTTGATGATGAACTATTCACTTACCTGAAAAGCCCGATAACACGATCGTCGTTAAAAGAGGCATTAACGCATAATTTGGGTGATCTAGAAATTCAATATAGACGCTGGGCATTATCCATAGGCAAGTCGGATAAAACCGTTAAAAATTATATCGGCGCATTAAAAGGCTCAATTCCTAACTGGCTTGAAGATGCCGGTATTCCGACAGCAAACTTAATGACCATAAGCTCGCACTCTGTGTACAGCATGGTCGCCGCAAAAGTTATGCTGGTAGAAGAATTTAAAGTAAAAAATGCAAAAGGCAAGGGCATGTACAGTGCCGCCCTTAAATCCTATCAAGTCTTTTTAGATGATCTTACTCAGGCAAGTCTCAATAACGATATAGAAGAAATTCTAAAAGATGGTGATACAACAGCAACATACAAAGCAGTTTTAGTTAACACGCGGCTAGGTCAGGGAAAATTTAGAACAGATCTTATTGATCACTGGCAGGGATGCGCATTAACGGGTTACAGCAACACAGATTTTTTAATTGCATCACATATTAAACCCTGGTCAAAATCAAATGATATTGAAAGGTTAGATCCTAATAATGGTTTCCTGCTGCTGGCAAATATTGATAAAGCCTTTGACCGCGGTTACATCACCTTTACTGACAAAGGCAAGATTCGCATATCAGAGTGTTTAGACGACTACAAAGCACTCGGTCTCAGTGAAAATATGGGAATTATCTTAAAAAAAGAGCACCAGGATTACCTCGCTTATCATCGGGAAATTACGTTTAAGAATTGAAGTTAAATTGGGCGGAGTTGGTTTTCCTGTTGGTAAAAGCAGGAGCTAACTTCAATTAAATTAGAGCCGTTAAAAAATCAACAAAATTTAATACTTGAGTCATGAGTTTTATTGGATCTATAAAATTCATTAAAAAAAATAGGAATTTGTGCATGAGCCACAGTTTTAAAGAGTCAGATACCTGGAAAGCATTAATAAGTATATTTCGTATAGGCAAAAAGGAAGAGTCATTTAGTCCCATACTATGGGCTGGTGCAGGATTGTCGGTTTCATCTGGCTACCCAACTACGCTTGATCTTATAAAGCTAATTAGAGAAAAAAGTTTGTTGGATTTACCTGATTTTACCCCATGGGATTCAACACTTGCCACTAACTCCCCGAAGTTTTCTTTTACACATTGGGTGCAAGAGTTTGCTTTTAAAAATGGCTACGGTCGACTAAATGCCACACTGGCTAGTATTTTTACTAATTTACCAAAAGATGCTAGTAGCATGCATGTGGATTTGGTTAACTTACCTTGGAATAAAATTTATACAACAAATTATGATCAATTGCTCGAGAATGCATTAGACAAAAATAACTGTAGATACAATCTAGTAACCTTAGAGCAAAACATTGGACTAGAGCAATCAAACTTATTGTCTCTATATAAAATACATGGTGGTTATCATAATATTTCTAATTGGATATTTGACGAAGATAGTTACCTAAAATTTTCAGATCAATATCCATTTTTAATTGGAAAACTCCATAATGATTTATTGTCTCGTTCAATAGTGTATTTTGGGTGTTCAATGTTAGATCCTCGTGTTATTGAGTGGTACAAATTATGTGAATCACAAAATAAACTCAATAAGCTTCAGTATTCAATTACAGTAATGCGAGAACAAGATTGGCGAGATTTACCTGCCGACCTTAAAGAGTTATATAAAAAAGCACAAGTCAATCCATTGTTGTATAAAGACTTTAATGAATTGCCCGATTTAATTAGTTCTTTAGTGAATGAGATAACTCGTTCGGAAAAAGAGCTATTAGAAGAACGTGTTATAAATGATGAAAAGATTAGTACTGTAAGCGAAGTTGAAAGGCTAGAAAGAGAAAACCAAGAAATTGAAGATTTACTTTATGAATCTTTAGCACCACAAATTGTCAAAGCGATTGCGAACATATGGTTGTGTTCAGATGTTGGTTTATCTTATACGGAGGAATTACAGAGAATTGTAGGTACTAGAGGGAAAATAAAAGGGCGCAATGCTTTTGAACGTTTGCTTGATGACGTTGTAGAATTGGCTTTGGGATTATTAGGAATAAAAGCAGAGCACTCTACAAAAATTCATCTGATTAATGAATTAGCTACAATACTACAAAATAATCCAATTTATCATAACCAATTAGATAAAATTAACTTTGAACCTCATGCTCTTTATGGCTCGTTAAAAGTACAATATCTGGAAGTATCATCCCCAAGTTTCGATCAGATATTAAAAGAGTTATGTGAAGTTATTATAGATTGCAGTAATGCACTACCTACATGGAATGAATCAAATTTAATCACACAGTTAGAAGATGATTCCGAACTGTTTAAAAAGTTACGTGAAGAGCTAGCTAGTTGGAAGCAAACAAAAGAACAAGAAAAAGACGAAAGTTCATTAATTGAAAGTGAATATAGGCGTGCCATAGTAAGGCGTTTTGATGAATTGCGAATTTTTGGTGTCAATTTTGGTAAACGCGCCCGTAAATATCAGCTTACTGTTGCCTATATTTCTTTGACAACAGAAACAGAATTTAACGAGTTTGATGACACTTGCATTATGTCAACTGAAGATGCGTTAACTAATTTCGAACATTTGGTTATTTTAGGTGAAGCAGGCCAAGGAAAAACGACATTATTGCAATGGTTGACAGTTCAGTGTGGAAGGAAAGCATTTCAGGATGAAGAATGGAACAAGAAAGTGCCTGTATTAATTCAGCTAAGAAAAGTGTTGAATGATGCTGAATTACCTGAACAACCTGATTTTTATGACTTAATGGTAGAAAATGTTGAATCAGAATTATCGCATCAAGAATGGGCCTCTCAAGTAATAGAAGAGAAGCGAGCTATTTTCATGATTGATGGATTTGATGAGGTACCTAAAACAAGACGATCGGAAGTTGTTTTGTGGATTGAAAGTCTTTGTGAAAGATATAAAGGTAATCGTTTTGTGCTGACATCACGGCCATCTGCATATGAGGATACAACACTTGATAAATCAAAATTTCAAGTTATTGAGCTTCAACCAATGGATAGGAAGGCACAAAATGATTTTGTTGCACATTGGCATAATGCAATAGCGTTAGAATATGATCAGACTAAGCCGGACGCATTATTAGTTGAATCAGATGAGTTAAAGCAAAAACTATCTTTACAGAACTCATTACGTCACCTGGCACAAACACCATTATTATGTGGTGTAATTTGTATGTTACATCATGACAGAAGCGGTTATTTACCAAGAGATCGCTCTGACCTTTATGAATCAACTTCTAGAATGTTTCTTGATAATCGAGACCGAGAAAGAAAGATAATTGAAGAAAATAACTTTAATCTATTGGATTACCGTTATAAACAGACATTTTTATGTGATATTGCACAAAATATGACTAAAAAAGAAAAAACGTCGATATCACCTAGCGCTCTACGGTTAATTTTAGAACAAAAACTTTTGGATATACCTGATTTAAAATGGAAATTATCAGCAGAAGATTTGTTACGATTTTTCCTTGAAAGAAGTGGGTTATTACAAAAAGTTGGGAATGCTGAAATACAATTTGCACATCGGTCATTTCAAGAGTTCTTTACTGCTGAATACATAGTATCGAATAAAGATTGGGAGTTATTAAAGAAAAATGCAACGAATGATTACTGGCATGAAACAATACAATTAGCCGTTGGTTTATCAAAATCAAAAGATGATAATGAGAATTTTTTAACTTCAATTTTAGAGCTTGCAAACAAATTTGAGAGTGATAAAAAAAATGTTGAAGCAATACCGTTGTACCTAATAGTATTACGTTGTAAAGAAAGTATGAGAGAAATAACTCCAGCATTTTCTATGCGGTTAGAGAAAATAATCCCTAAAGTTATTCCACCTCCAAATGCTAAAGTTAAAGATGCAATCGGGGATTCTGGTAATTTAGCATTACCTTACTTAAAAAGACCTAAGAAAGCACGAGTTGTTAAACATGATCTATATTGTGCGCAAGCATTAATTAAAATAGAAACTTCTGAATCGTACCTATTACTCTTAGATTATTTGAAAGATAATCGTAGTAGTTATGTAGAAAAATTAGCAAACAGTTTGAAGAAATTAGCTCCAGAATTAGCGTTGGAAATTAATCTTGAACATTTACTTATTTCAGAAGGGGTCGACAGCTACCCTAAAGAAATATTGGAGGTGTTAGCATTTATTTGCCAAAGCCAAAAACTTTATTACAAATCTCAATATGTTGACTTAGTCACAATCGAAAATTGGCAAGTCGCCTTAGGCCTAGAGCCTATAAACGGGATCGACTTTAATACTGTAAAGACAGTTTTGGCATATAATGATGACTTAAATGACTTAGAGTTTTTGCCAAATTGTAAGAATTTGAAAAAAATAATTTGTCGTGGTAAGCATACTACACACCTCAATATTATCAGCACATTAAATAATTTAACTGCGCTTGACATTTACGATACATGTGTAAATAACTTAAGCGCTGTTTCAGGTTTGAGAAAATTAAAACATATCGATTTTTCTTCTACTTATATTGAAGATATTTCACCGTTATGTAATTTAGTCGAGCTTAAAACGATTAAATTTAATGCTACAAGTGTTACTAATTTAGATGTATTTATCAATCTTGTTAATGTTGAGAGAGTTGAGTTTTATTCTACTTTTGTTAATGATCTATCACCACTTTCGTGTTGTACGAAAATCACTTTTCTTGACTGTTCTCATACGGATATAAGTGATATCTCGCCTATTTCATATATGTTAAATATTGTTAAACTAGAACTTGATTACACTGGTGTATCCGATATATCTGCTTTATCAAATTGTAATGAACTTGAATATTTGAGTTTATGTTCATCAGATATTGAAGAGCTATCAGCAGTATCTAATTGTACAAATCTTAAATACTTAAATTGCTCAAATTTAAATGTCGTTGACCTAGAAATGGTCCCCAAAAATCGGACACGATCTTAAGTGATTAATCTGTTTTAATAACTAGCATCACAGCTGGAGCAGATTATGACTAGAAAACGTAGAAACCACTCACCAGAATTTAAAGCTAAGGTTGCATTAGCGGCTGCTAAGGGAGATAAAACTTTATCTGAGTTAGCACAGCAATTTAATCTTCACACCAATCAAATTACCACCTGGAAGCAGGAGTTACTTAATAATGCCTCTTCAATTTTTGATGGGAAGTCTTCGGTCGCTAAAGATGACAGTGCCGAGGTCGACAAACTGCACGCTAAAATTGGGCAATTGACGATGGAAAA